>NZ_CP154825.1:0-606294 GCF_041897805.1 Actinokineospora auranticolor | reverse complement strand
GCTGACCCGACGGCTCGTCGGCCAGCTCAGCCTGCACCAGCGCGTCCTCGGCCTGGTCCGCCGCGGCCTCGATCACCTCGTCGGGCTCGGTCTCCGCGACGACCGCGGACTGCGGCTCGTCGGCGGCGGGCTCATCGGCTTCGGCGGCCACCGACGCCGGGCCGTCGGCCTCGGTAGCGAGCGAGTCGTCGGACCGACCGCCCTCGACCGGCTCGGGCAGCGGTGTGGCCTCGACGTCGAGCTGGGCGTCGTCGTAGATCAGGTCGGCGACCAGGACCGGCGAGATCTGCTCGACCTCGGCCTCCGAGTGCGCGCCGCAGCCGTACCCGGCGTGCACGGCCCGCCCGTCAGCCGGGGCCAGCTCGTTCCCGCAGACGCCGAACGCCGCGCCGACCGCACCCGCCACCGGCAGGTAGAAGCCGCACGTGCCGCAGGCCGCGGGGGCGCCGCGGGCCATGTCGGAGCCGGGTCCGAACTCGCCGGTCTGCCAGCGGTCGGCGGCGTCGAGGCGGCCGAAGCGGGACAGCACGCGCACGCGGCCGAGCCCCACCTCCATGGCCAGCTCCTCGACCTCCGGGTCGTCGGACTCGAGGTACGCGGGTACCAGGCGCGGGTCGTCCGGGGCGGTCGGCAGCAGGTCGCCGACGCCGAGGTCGCCCGCGCGGACCCGGTCCTGCCAGGGCACCCACGGCGGGGCGACCAGGGCGTCCGGGCCGGGCAGCAGCACGACCTCGCTCACGGTCACGTCCGTGTCCGGTGCGGACACGGCGACGGTCACCGCCCACCGCCAACCGCGGTAACCGGTCTTGTCCGCCTCGAACAGGTGCGTCGCCGAAGCCGAGTCCTCGGCGCGCACCTCGACGTGCGCGCCGACCTCGGTCCCGGCCTGCTCCCGTGCGGCGGCCCGCGCGAACTCGACCGCGGCGATCAGCGCGGGGTCGGTCGCGGCTTCTGGTGCAGGCGTCGAGGTCATCACGGCTGATTGTGCCCCACGGCCGCTACGGCTCACACAGCCGTGTCACGCTTGTGGGGTGCGCGCCCGCTCGATCGCCTCGATCACCACCGCCGTGCTCGGCTGCTTGGCCGCGGGTTGTTCCTCCGCTTCTCCCACACCCGCACCGGCAGCGGGCGCAACCGTGCTGACGCCGCGGGTCCTCGGCGAGGTCTCGCACGACAAGGGCGCCTTCACCCAGGGCCTCGAACTGGCCGACGGCGTGCTCTACGAGGGCACGGGCCTGGTGGGCAAGTCGCAGGTGCGCGCGGTCGACCCGGCCACGGGGGCGGTGCAGAGCAGCGTCGACCTGCCCGCCGAGATGTTCGGCGAGGGCATCACCGTCGTCGGCGACCGGATCTGGCAGATCACCTGGCGCGACGGCGTGGCCGTCGAGCGCGACCGGGCGACCCTCGCCGAACGCCGACGAGTCACCTATACGGGTGAAGGTTGGGGCCTGTGCCACGACGGTGGCCGGTTGGTCATGAGCGACGGCACCGACCGGCTCGCCTTCCGCGACCCGGGCACCTTCGCCGAGGTCGGTGACGTGCGGGTGCACGACGCCAACGGCCCGGTGCGCAACCTCAACGAGCTGGAGTGCGCGGGCGGCGCGGTCTACGCCAACGTCTGGCAGACCGACCGGATCGTGCGGATCGACCCCGCCACCGGCGCGGTGACGGCCGAGGCCGACCTGAGCGGGCTACTGCGACCGGATGAACGCGCGAACGCGGACGTACTCAACGGTATCGCCGCCGTGCCCGGCACCGATGAGTTCCTCGTGACCGGCAAGCTGTGGCCCCGCCTGTTCCGGATCAGATTCGACCCGGCCGCCCGGTGACAGAAACCTGACAAGCCCCGGCGACGTCGGAACAACGACCGCTTGATCCCCCGGACAGCCACCGGGTACGGCAGGATGGACGACGTGATTCGCAACAACCCCGCAGATCAGCCGCCCTCCGGCCGCCGTTCGGGCCGCAAGGCGAAGCGGGGCTGGGCGAACGTCCAGCAGCCGAGCTGGCGGGAGCCGGAGCCGCCGACCAAGGGGATCCCCCGGCAGAACCCGGTGCCCCCGCACGCGCCCCGCAGGCCGGACCCGCTGCCGCCGCCGCGCGCCACGACGAGGCGGATGGCGGAACCCGCCGAGTCGCGCTACGAGACCTACGGCGACCAAGACCCCGAGCGCTACGGCCGGGGCCAGTACGACGACCACCCGTACGACCAGTCCCGCAGGAGCGGCACCGGGTACGACGACCGCCGCCGCGACGACCGCTACTACGAAGACCGCCGCGACGACAGGCGCGAAGACCGGTACGACGACCGCTACGACCGCCGTCGTGACCCCGAGGAGGGCGACCGCCACGAGCGGACCGAGGTCGACCGCTACCGGGGCGACGAGCCGCCCCCGCCGCGCTACCCGAAGAAGCTGACCGTCACCCGCGTGGCCGCGCTGCGCAGCAAGCAGCTGACCAGCCAGGCGATGACCGCGTTCCGCAGGGCCGCGAACGCCGACGGCGCCGACAAGTCCGGCCTGACCTCGCTGACCTACGCCACGATGCTCAACTACGCCGGTGACGCGGCGATGGCCGTGGCGCTGGCGAACACCCTGTTCTTCTCCGCGGCCAGCGGCGAGAGCAAGGGCAAGGTCGCGCTCTACCTGCTGATCACCGTGGCCCCGTTCGCGCTGCTGGCGCCGGTCATCGGCCCGATGCTCGACCGCCTCCAGCGCGGCAGGCGGCTGGCGATGTGCGCGGCGTCGGCCGGGCAGGCGCTGATGTGCCTGATCATGGCGATGCACTTCGACGACTGGATGCTCTACCCGGCCGCGCTCGGGAAAATGGTGCTGTCCAAGTCGTTCACCGTGCTCAAGGCGGCGATCACCCCGAGGGTGCTGCCGCCGGAGACCACGCTGGCCAAGACCAACGCCCGGTTGACGGTGTTCGGCCTGGGGGCCGGTGCCGCGGCGGGTGGTGTCGCCGCGTTGTTCGCCAACATCTTCGGCTCGCCCGGCGCCCTGTGGTTCACGGTCCTGATCTGCGGCGTCGGTGCCGTGCAGGCGTTGAAGATCCCCGCCTGGGTGGAGGTCACCGAGGGCGAGGTGCCCGCGTCGATCAGCGCCCGGATGCCGCTGCCCACGGCGAACAAGCGCAGACCCATGGGCAGGCACGTGGTGGTGTCGCTGTGGGGCAACGGCACGATCCGGGTGCTCACCGGGTTCCTGATGATGTTCGCCGCGTTCGCCGTGCGCGCGCAGAACGAGGCCGAGCCGTTCCAGCAGCTGCTGCTGCTCGGCCTGATCGCGGGCGCGGCGGGGCTGGGCAGCTTCGCGGGCAACGCGATCGGGGCGCGGGTGCACGTCCGCAACCACGAGCAGCTCGTGCTCGGCTGCGTCATCGGCGCGCTGGCCGCGACGGTCGTGGCGACGATCACCGCGGGCATCTTCGCGGCCACCGTCGTCGGCCTGGTCGGCGCGGTGGCGAGCGCGCTGGCGAAGAACAGCCTCGACGCGGTGATCCAGGACGAGCTGCCGGAGGAATCCCGGGCGTCGGCGTTCGGGCGCTCGGAGACCGTGCTGCAGTTGGGCTGGGTGTTCGGCGGCGCGGTCGGCGTGCTGCTGCCGCCGATCTGGTGGGTCGGCTTCCTGGTGGTGTCGATCATGCTGGGGGTCGGTCTGGCGCAGACGCTGGTGACTCGCGGCGGCGGCTCGCTCATCCCCGGGTTCGGCGGGCAGGGCGCGGCGAGCGCGGCAGCCGCGCTGCGCCGCTTCGGCCCCGCGCGGCCCGCGGCGCGACCGGCCGGTGAGGACACGTAGGGTCAGCCCCGTGCGCCGAGTCCTCACCGCAGCCCTGACCTGCGTCACCGTCGCGGTGGTGGCCGGGTGCGCCCCGCCGCCGAAGCCCGAGGTGACCTTCTACTCCGACGGCAACAGCGTCTCCGTCGGACCGGTGAACGCGAACTGCCCCGACGGTGTGCTGCGCGGCTGCAAGACCCCGGTCTTCGGCTCGCTGCGCATGCGCATGGGCAAGACGGTGCAGATCTCGGTGCCGTCGGAGATCTCCGAGAGCCCCTGGGGCGTGACGTTCTCCTACGCCAACGGCGAGGGCCGGATCATCGACGGCAGCAGCAAGCTCTTCTTCCCGCAGGCCAAGCAGCACGCGTTCACCCTCGACCTGCCGTCGGACGACGACACGCTGCTGATGGTCATCGTGCAGAAGGTCGCCTTCCCCGACGCGAACCGGCCCGCGACGACGGGCATGTGGGTGCTACAGGGGGACCTGGACCGGAAGAAGTAGCCGCCGGTTACGGGTCGAGCTCGCGGGCGACCGCGCGGACGACCTCGGCGATCCGCTTGGTGACCTTGCGGTCGGGGTAGCGACCGCGCTGCAGGTCGGGCTGGACGGTGGACTCCAGCATCTTGATCATGTCCTCGACCAGGCCGTGCAGCTCCTCGGCGGGACGGCGCCTGGCCTCGACGACCGACGGCGGCGCGTCCACGAGCCGGACCGAGAGCGCCTGCGGCCCCCGGCGCCCGTCGGCGACGCCGAACTCGATGCGCTGCCCGGCCTTGAGCCCGGACACCCCCGCGGGCAGCGCGGACGCGCGGACGTAGACGTCCTCGCCCCCGTCCTGCGTGACGAACCCGAAGCCCTTCTCCGAGTCGTACCACTTGACCTTGCCGGTCGGCACAGCACTCACCGTTCCCTACGTCGTCGCCTCGCCCCGCGCGCCGCGGACCCATCGCCCGCGCAAAGCGAACGCGCCCCGGGCGCACACCCTGGACGCGTCCCCCAAGCCTAGGCCACGCCGAGGCTCGGCAGTTGAGTCGCCTCAGCCCCGCCCAGGCGTTACCACCGCCTTCGCGGTGGTCGAAACGAACGGGGCGCTTATCCTGTTCCCATGACCGCCCAGACCCACCGCGACCTGCCGATGCGCGTCGCTTTCCTGCTGTTCGGCCTCGGCTTGCTGGCGGTTGTGGCCATCTTCACCCTGAGCCTGTTCGACCGGCACGCCTCTTGGCTGTGGGCGGTGTCGATGGCCTTGCCCGCCGGTCTGGTGCTGGGTGTGGTCCGGTTGGTCCGCAACCGCTAGATCACTTATTCGCCAGGGTAGAGGGATTTCCCTCGTGGCTACAAGGGCTTTTGGGACTGGTAACCACCGGTATTGAGGTACTCGGATAGCCAGGCGGGGAATTCCTCGAGGCTCGTCAGAACCGCGTCGGCCCCGCTGGCGCGCAGTTGTTCGGCCGTGCACGGGCCGGTTGTGACGCCGACCGCGAGTGCGCCCGCCGCCCGCGCGCCCGCCATATCGCCTTCGTGGTCGCCGACATAAACCGCGGCGCCGTGTTCGCGCAGCGACTCGGCCTTGGCCACCGACCAGCGGTTACCGACCAGCGCGTCGACGTGCCAACCGAACTGGGCAATGTGCCGCGCGGCGTTGGGCTCGTATTTCCCGGTCACCACCAATGTGCGGCCACCGGCGGCGCGCACCGATTCCAGCGCGGCACCCGCGCCGGGTAGCGCGATGGTGACCGGAACCACGTACTCCGGGTACATGGCTCGGAACCGGGTGGCCAGCGCCGGTATCCGCGCCTCCGGTACGGCGAATCCGCGGAACGCCACCTCCAGCGGCGGACCGAGGTTGGCCGCGAAGTGCTCGCCGTCGAGGTCGAAACCGGTTTCCGCGGCCAGCGCCGCCATCGCGGCGACCATGCCGGGCCGGGGGTCGATCAGGGTCATGTCGAGGTCGAAACCGACAGCCAGGCCCATGTGCGCGCGTCCCCTCTCCGCTCACCCGATCCTAGTGAGCGGACCACACTCCCCCGCCCACTTGCGCGACACTGATCACGTGCGCCTACTGCTGAACGTGATCTGGCTCTTCTTCTGCGGCTTCTGGATGGCGGTGGGGTACGTCATCGCGGGGGTGATCTGCTGCGTGCTGATCATCACCATCCCGTTCGGCCTGGCCTCCTTCCGGATCGCCAACTACGCCCTCTGGCCCTTCGGCCGGACCATCGAGCCCCGCCGCGACGCGGGCGCGGGCTCCGCCATCGGCAACCTCATCTGGATCGTCTTCGCGGGCTGGTGGCTGGCGCTGGGCCACGTCGTGACGGGTTTGCTGCTGTGCGTCACGATCATCGGCATCCCGCTGGGCATCGCCAACTTCAAGATGATCCCGATCTCCCTGGTCCCGCTGGGTTCCCGGATCGTGCCCACGGCGTAGGCGCGTGGACCTGGCGTTGGCGGCCCCGGACAGCCGCGTCCTGCTGATCATCGCGGGGTACGCGGCCGAGGACCGGCTCTCACCCATGCCGCTGTCCACCAGCCGCGTGCACCGGGTGCGCCGTGCGCTGCTCGACCGGTGCGGCGTCACCCCGGACCGTCTACTGGTGGTGACCGAACCGGAACGCCCCGATTACGTGGCCGCCATCGCGTGGGCCGTGGCCGGGACGCGGCGGCTGCTCGTCTACTACTCCGGGCACTCGCACCTCGACGGCGAAACCCACCTGGCCCAGGGTTCCTCGGTGTCCGGGGTCACCTCGACGTGGTTCCCGGTCAGCGTGCTCACCAACGCGATCGCGAGCAGCGACGTCGAAACCGCGTACCTGGCGCTGGAAACCGGCTACGCCCGGCACGCGCCCGTGGGGGTGGCGCCGCGCGGGTACCTGCTCGCCGCCGCGGGCAGCGCCTACAGCGCGGGGCTGGCGGACGTGCTGACCAACGGCATCGAGGGTGGTCCCCCGACCCTCACCTTCCGGCAGGTCGCGGACCGCCTGATCGCGGACATGGCGCGGGACGACTGGAAGCTGCCCGTGCTGACCGGGTGGGGCGAGGAGGACCTGCCGTTCGTCGGCAACGCGGCGGCGCGCGACCACACCGCCGACCGGCTCGGCCCGGTGCGCATCCGGGGCTTCGGCGACCAGCGCGCGGATCGGGACCTGCTGGACCGCGCGCACCTGGTCACCGTGCTCGCCGACACCCTGCGCGAGCCACCGGACAACGACCGCGGGCCCACGGTGGTCACCATCGAGGGACCGTGGGGTTCGGGCAAGAGCACGCTGCTGGACCTGGTCAAGCGGGAAGTCTCCGGCACCTGCGCGGCACCGCCGCCGGACCCGCCGCTGCGCGTGGCGCGGGCTTGCGCGCTGCTGCGCAGGCCACCGCCGGAACCCGCGCGCGAGCCGCGGCCCGGTTCGACACCGGTGGTCGTGGAGTTCAACTCGTGGCTGTACCAGTCCGACCAGCAGGTCTGGGCCGGGCTGGCACGGGAGTTGACCAAGGCGGTCGAGGACGCGGTCTACCCGGACGCCGAGTCGCGGCAGCGGTTCTGGTTCACCCGCAACCTCGGCAAGATCGACCGGCCCGGGCTGCGGCGCGCGATCTGGCGGCGGATCAGGTCGCCGCTGCTGGCCGCGGGCACCCTGGCGCTGGGCATCCCGGTCGCGAGCCTGCTGGCCCGCGACCAGTCCAGCGGCCGGTTCCTGGGACTGACCCCGGGCTGGTTCGTGCTGCTGCCCGCCGCGCTGCTGGTCGCGGGGCTGACGCACACCGCCTACCGGTTCTTCCGGGGCCGGGCGGCGAGTTTCCTGCCCAGCGAGCTGTTCCACGGGCCGCTGACCAGCGGGGCGTTCACCCAGACCGCGCCACCGACGGACCCGGCGGTGCGCGACCCGTATTACCACGCGCGGTCCGGGTACCTCTACCTCACGCAGCACGACGTGGGTGAGCTGCTCGGCGAACTCGCGGGCGCGGGCAGGCACCTCGTGGTGTTCATCGACGACCTCGACCGCTGCCTCCCGCACACCACGGCGGAGGTGCTGAGCGCGATCAACGTGTTCATCTGCGGCGGTCTGCCGCGCACGCGGTTCGTCATCGGGCTCGACCCGGGGACCGTCGCGGCGCACATCGACCACTCCTACCGGGACCTCGCCGACGGCGGCCGGGTCCGGCACCCGCACGACCCGAGTCCGGGGTGGACGTTCCTGCGCAAGCTCGTGCAGCTCCCGGTCCGGTTGCCCGCCATCGCCGAGGAGGCCACCGGCCCGGTGCTCGACCACCACCTCGGCCCGGTCCAGCACCAAGCGCGCGGAACCATGCGCGAGCTCGACGTGCGCGACGACCTGTCCACGACCGACACCGCGACTGCGGTGCCGGTCGTCGCCGAGGCGCCGAGCGCGGTGGAGGCGGTGCCGCTGGAGCGGCATCCGGTGGTGCGGGGCGTGTTGCGGCGGCGGTTGGCGGCGCAGGAGAGCGGGACGGTCCGTGAGTACAAGCGGCTCATCACGGTGTGGCAGTTCTACCTGCGCGTGGTGACGTTGGCCGATGGGGCGCCGTCGGTGGACCGGGCGTGCGAGTTGATCGCGGTGGCGGAGTTGGCGACGCGGTGGCCGGGGTACCAGGACGCGCTCGGCAAGGTCGTTGGGGGTGGACGTGGGCTTGGTCTCTTAGCGGCCGCGGTCGACGACGATCTCGAGTGGGACACCGTTGTGGGCAGGCTCGGGTTCGGCCACTCCGACCGGGAGGCGGCGAGCGGGATTCGGGCGCTCCTGCGGGAGTTCGACGCGGTGAACGTCGCCGCGCTCAGTCAGCGGTTGCGCTAGTCCCCGGCTTCTCGGGCTCGTCGATCACGGACGACTCGGCGGACTCGGCAGCCTCGGTGGGTTCCTCAACCTCCGCGGAGTCCTCGGCTTCGACGACTTCCTCGGCGTCAACGACCTCGACGGCTTCATCGGGCTCGTCGGCCGCCGCGGGCTCGTCGGAGCTCGGTTCCACTGGGGAGACCGGTCGGTCAGCCTCGTCCGGTTCCTCGGTCGCCGACTCCCACGGCAGCCGCACGACCAGGCACGGGCCGCCGACGAACAGGCCCGCGTCGATGCCCAGCACCTTGCCGCCCGCGTACCGCAGCGGCCCGTCGACCTCGGTCGGCAGGATGCCGAGCTGGTCGGCGATCACGCTGTGGCCGTGCACGATCTGCTCGCCGCCCAGGGCCGCGAGCAGCGCGTGGGCCACCTGCTCCCCGTCGGGGCCGCGGAACGCGTAGCGGGTGGTCATCCGGCGCCAGACCTCCCACCACTGGCTGATGTCGTCCGAGCGCAGGATGCCCTCGACGGCGGTGTTGATCGTCGGGATGTCCACGCCCCAGCCCAGGTACTCCGTGGTGTCGGAGTGCATCAGCAGGTGGTCGCCGACCAGCGCCAGGACCGGGCGGCTGACCAGCCACTCGACGTGGGCGGGGGTCAGGGCCTCCTGGTCGGTGCCCTTGCCGCCGTTCATCTGCCAGCTGCGGGCGAAGCTGCGCGGGCCGAAGTCCGACGGCACCTCCTCGTCGCCGAAGCGGTGCATGCCCAGCAGCAGGATCTCGTGGTTGCCCAGCAGGGTCTCCACCCGGCCGCCCGCCGCGGCGGCGCTGTCGGACAGCGACCGGACCAGGTCGATCACACCGATGCCGTCCGGGCCGCGGTCGACGAAGTCGCCGAGGAACCACAGGTGGTCCGACCCGCCCGCCCACTCGCCGTCGGCGGTGGCCAGGCCGGCTTCGCGCAGGGCGTCGAGCAGTTCGTCGCGGTGCCCGTGCACGTCGCCGACCACGTAGGTCGCCCCCGCGCCGTCCGCCTCGGGGCTGTCCTGCTGCACAGCGACGACGATAGGGGAGCCGCGACGGCGACGCGCAGTGATCGCCAAGCCCGACGGCCAGCGGATACCGAACGTGACCACACCCACCCCCGGCCGAACTACCGCTGGGCGAACGGGTCGGCGGTGTGGCCGACCAGGTCGGCGACCGAGTCGAGCACCAGCGTGGGCCGGTACGGGAACAGGTCCGCGGTCTGCGCCCCGGAGATCCCCGACAGCACCAGGATCGTGTGCAACCCCGCCTCCAATCCGCTGCGCACGTCGGTGTCCATCCGGTCGCCGATCATGAGCGTCGTCTCCGAGTGTGCCCCCAACGCGCGCAGCGCGGACCGCATCATCAACGGGTTCGGCTTGCCCACGTAGTAGGGCGCGCGGCCGGTGGCGCGTTCGATCAGCGCGGCCACGGAGCCGGTCGCGGGCAGCGAGCCCTCGCGGCTGGGGCCGGTGGCGTCCGGGTTCGTCGCGATGAACCGGGCACCCTCCTCGATCAGCCGGATGGCCCGGGTGATCGCGGTGAAGCTGTAGGTGCGGGTCTCGCCGAGCACCACGTAGTCGGGGTCGCGGTCGGTGAGCACGTACCCGACCTGGTGCAGCGCGGTGGTGAGCCCGGCCTCGCCGATGACGAAGGCGGAGCCGCCGGGGCGCTGGGTGTCGAGGAACTTCGCGGTGGCCAGCGCCGAGGTCCAGATCGCGGACTCGGGCACGTCGAGGCCGGTGCGCAGGAGCCGGGCGCGCAGGTCGCGCGGGGTGTAGATGGAGTTGTTGGTCAGCACCAGGAAGGGCGTCGCGGCGGCGGTCAGCTCGCTGATCAGCACGTCCGCGCCCGGGATGAGGTGCTCCTCGTGCACCAGCACCCCGTCCATGTCCATCAGGTAGGTCCACCGGCCGCTCATGGCGAGAGGCTACCCAGCCGCCGGGTGCCGAGTGGACTGGACCACTCGGTCCGGTGTCTCCACGATCACCTGCGTGGCCTTGACCAGCGCCACCGCCAGCGACCCCGGGACCAGCTCCAGCTCGCGCACCGCCTCCGTGCTCATCAGCGACACCACCCGGTGCGGGCCGCACTGCAACTCGACCTGGGCCATCACCGCGTCGGCCTTGACCTCGGTGACCAACCCGACGAACCGGTTGCGGGCCGAGCGGCCGACCCCGGTCGGGTCCGGCACCTCGGTGGCCTGCGCGCGGGCGAACGCGGCGAGCACCGCGCCGTCGACGACCTTGCGGCCCGCGCCGTCCACCTCGGCGGCGAGGTGCCCCTGCTCGACCCAGCGGCGCACGGTGTCGTCGCTGACCCCCAGCAGCCGGGCGGCCTCGGCGACCCTGAAATACGGCATGGCAGAGACATTAGTTCCGCAGCTGCGGCGCGGCTGCCCGGTGTGAGGTGAATGGTGAGCTACCGCTCGCGCCGGGTGTCCACCGGGTCGGCGACGAGGGCTACCCTGGATCGGGTGACAGCCGTTGACCTCGGGTTTCCCGGCATCCGCGGCACTGGGGCGCAGGACCCCGCGTCGGCGCCGGGGGCCCCGCCGAGACCGGATTCCCCACTGCTGGTCGACCGCTTCGGCCGGGTCGCGACCGATCTGCGGGTCTCGCTGACCGACCGGTGCAACCTCCGCTGCACATACTGCATGCCCGCCGAGGGGCTGGACTGGATGCCCCGGGCGGACCGGCTGACCGACGACGAGGTGGTCCGGCTGGTCCGGATCGCGGTCGAGCGCCTCGGGGTCACCAACGTGCGGTTCACCGGCGGCGAGCCGACCCTGCGGCGCGGCGTCGAGGGGATCATCGCCGCGACCGCCGCGCTGGCCCCGCGACCGCGGATCTCCATGACCACCAACGCCATCGGCCTGGCCGCCCGCGCGCCCGCGCTGGCCGCAGCGGGCCTGGACCGGATCAACGTGTCGCTGGACACCCTGCGGCCGGAGCGGTTCGCCGAGCTGACCCGCCGGGACCGGCTGGCCGACGTGCTCGACGGCCTGGCCGCCGCCCGCGACGCCGGGCTGACCCCGGTGAAGGTCAACGCGGTGCTGGTGCGCGGGCGCAACGACGACGAGGCCGCGCCGCTGCTGCGCTACTGCCTCGACCACGGCTACCACCTGCGCTTCATCGAGCAGATGCCGCTCGACGCGCAGCACGGCTGGGACCGCGCCGAGATGATCACCGCCGCGGAGATCCTCACCGCGCTGGGCCGCGAGTTCGAGCTCACGCCGAGCCCGCGCCCGCGCGGCGCCGCGCCCGCCGAGCGGTGGCTGGTCGACGGCGGCCCCGGCGAGGTCGGCGTGATCGCGTCGGTGACCCGGCCGTTCTGCGGCGACTGCGACCGCACCCGGCTGACCGCGGACGGCCAACTGCGGTCGTGCCTGTTCAGCCAGACCGAGACCGACCTGCGGGCGCCGCTGCGCGCGGGGCTGCCCGACGAGGAGGTCGCCCGGCGGTGGCGGGCCACGATGTGGGCCAAGCTCGCCGGGCACGAGATCAACGAGGCCGGGTTCGCCCAGCCGATCCGCCCGATGAGCGCGATCGGCGGGTAGTCCACTCGGCGCGATCGGCGGCCGGACCCGGGTCCGGCCGTAACCCGAACGGGCGAAACCGGGCGGGGCCGAACGAGGGAACTTCTCCGGAGAGGCGGTGGGGTGGGGTGGGTGTGAACACGGTCGTGAGGGTGCGGTATTTCGCGGGCGCGCGCGCGGCCGCGGGCGTGCACGAAGAAGAGGTCTCGCTGCCCCACGGGGCGACCGTCGCGGACGCCGTGACGAGCATCGCGGCCCGGCACGGCGACGGGCTCGCGCGGGTGCTCGCCGCGGCCAGTTTCCTGCTCGACGGCGTCGCCGTGCGCGACCGCGCCACCCCGGTGCCGCACGGCACCGGACTCGACGTCCTGCCGCCATTCGCGGGCGGGTGATGGCCGTTCCCAGTTGGCCTAGTACCCGGGGAACAGACGTGAGCCAGAACTCACCGACGGTTATTTATCTCGGGTTGGACACGGCCAAATAACAGCCCGGTGCGACGCGCTGACCTGGCTAAACGCCAGGGATCGCGGAAGGTTGCGCGCCGTTACTGTGACGACGGTCACGCCCCGTGGAGTTTTCCAATCCCCTCACCGTTACGTACCGTCGCTTCCGGCTGGCCCCGACCAGCCGCGCTAGACCCGGGAGTTCGCAGCGCCAAACCCTGTTCGGCGGGCTCTCGGGAACCAACCCCGAGCGAAAGCGAACTCTCGGACAGGGGCGAGGGACCACGACGAGCACCCCGGTGCGCGACGCGGTGGCCGACTCCGGTCGGTCGGGCCCACGAGGTCCAACCCACAGCGCGGCAAGCGCAGGCGCGGGAGGAGAGACCCAAATGTCCTACCGTGGCAAGCACCGCAAGCAGACCGCCGCCCAGCGCACCATCGCTCGCGTCGTCGTCGCAGGCGTCGCGGTCGGTGCCCCGATGGCGATCGCCGCGACCCCCGCCTCCGCCGAGTCCGTCAACTGGGACGCTGTGGCCCAGTGCGAGAGCGGCGGCAACTGGAACATCAACACCGGTAACGGGTACTACGGCGGCTTGCAGTTCACCCCCAGCACCTGGAAGGCGAACGGCGGCTCGGGCAGCGCCCACAACGCCTCTCGCGACGAGCAGATCCGCGTTGCGGAGAACGTGCTCAAGACCCAGGGCATCGGCGCGTGGCCCGTGTGCGGCAAGAAGGGCGGGTCGGCCAAGTCGGCTTCCGCGCCCAAGAAGGCCGCCGCCCCCGCCAAGAAGCAGGCGACGGCGCCGAAGAAGGTCACCAAGACCGCGCCGAAGACCGAGACCCGGACCGCTCCGGTCGCGGTGGCCCCCGTGGCCGCGACGACCGCCGCCGTGTCGAAGTCGAACCCGAACGGCGACTACACCGTGGTCGCGGGCGACACGCTGTCCAAGATCGCCACCCAGCAGGGTGTCTCGGGCGGCTGGCAGTCGCTGCACGAGAAGAACAAGGACTTCATCGGTGACCCGAACCTGATCCTGGTGGGTCAGAAGATCGCCACCAAGTAAGCGCCTTACCGGCTCGTTTCCCGGCCCCCGCCGCTCCTGCCCTGTTGGAGCGGCGGGGGCCGAGCCGTTGTCAGGGGCCATTCGGTGCGGCCTCCGGAACCGACCTAGCCTGGCGGTATGGGATCTAGACCGTGGATGACCCTGACCGCCTCCGTGCTCGACTCCCGGGACGCCCAGGAGCTGGCGGGCTTCTACCAGCGCCTCCTCGGCTGGCCCCGCGGTGCGGACGAGGCGGACTGGGTGACCCTGCGGCCGCCCGGCGGCGGGACCGGGCTCTCCTTCCAGACCGAGCCCGCGTACGTGGCGCCGACCTGGCCGACGCGCGGCGGGCGGCAGCAGATGATGGCGCACCTGGACATCGAGGTCGCGGACCTGCGCGCGGCCGGGGCCAAGGCGCTGGCCGAGGGTGCGGTGCTGGCCGAGTTCCAGCCGCAGGAGGACGTGCGGGTGTTCCTCGACCCCGCCGGGCACCCGTTCTGCCTGTGGGTCCGGAACTGACGCCTACGGGCAGTTGACCCACTCGTCGGTGCCGTCGGCGAAGCGCTGGTGCTTCCAGATCGGCAGCCGCGCCTTGACCTCGTCGACCAGCCGCGCGCACACCGCGAACGCTTCCGCCCGGTGGTCCGCCGAGACCGCGCAGGCCAGTGCGACGTCCCCGATGGCC
Source organism: Actinokineospora auranticolor (assembly GCF_041897805.1). Taxonomy (GTDB): domain Bacteria; phylum Actinomycetota; class Actinomycetes; order Mycobacteriales; family Pseudonocardiaceae; genus Actinokineospora; species Actinokineospora auranticolor. The sequence continues at coordinate 591,998 of NZ_CP154825.1, read as the reverse complement.
AGTGGACCGATCCGGTGGCTCACCGCGATGGCGCGGACCCCGGGAATCGCCGCGATGTCCGCGGCCACCTCCGCGATGACGTCTTTCGCGCCGGGGTGCCCCTCGTAGGTCAGCCCGTGGACCGAGCGGCCGCGGTCGTGGTCCCGGACGACGCCCGCGAACGTGACGACCGCGCCCGCGGCCGCGTTCTCCACCAGTTCCGCGTGCTCCTCGACCGAGATCGGGGACTCGCTGACGTCCGCGCGGGCGACGAGCGCCCCGGCGGGCGTCGGGGTCCTGGGGTGGTCGCCGCCGCGGAGCTGGTCGACGGCGTGGGACAGGACCGCGTCGAGCACGCCCAGCCCGTCCCGCACCCCGCCGGTCGACCCCGGCAGGTTCACGACCAGGGTGCGGCCCGCGACCCCCGCGACCCCACGGGACAGCACCGCGGTCGGGACCTTGGGCAGCCCGGCGGCGCGGATGGCGTCGGCCAGGCCGGGGACCTCGTGGTCGATGACCGCCCGGGTGGCCTCGGGGGTGCGGTCGGTCGGGCTGATACCGGTGCCGCCGGTCGTGATGACGACGTCGACGCCCACCGCCGCGCGCAGGGCGCGTTCGACCGGCTCGCCGTCGGGGACGACGGCGGCGTCCGGGGTCTCGTAGCCGCGGTCGCGCAGCCAGGCGACGATCACGGGGCCGGTCTTGTCCTCGTAGACACCGCTCGCCGCGCGGTTGGACGCGGTGACGACGCGGGCGTGGCGGGTCATGCCTGCTCCCTGGTCCAGGTCCCGGACTTGCCGCCGTCCTTGCGCTCCAGGCGGATGGCGTCGAGCACCGCGGCCGGGTCGACGGCCTTGACCATGTCGTGCAGGGTCAGACCGGACACCGCCACGGCGGTCAGCGCCTCCATCTCCACGCCGGTGCGGCCGGTGGTGCGGACCGTCGCGGTGATCCGGACCTCGTCCTCGACCAGGACGAGGTCGATCTTGGCGCCGGAGAGCGGCAGCGGGTGGCACAGCGGGATCAGCTCGGGCGTGCGCTTGGCGCCCATGATCCCGGCGATGCGCGCGGTGGCCAGCGCGTCGCCCTTGGGCAGGCCGTCGCGGCGGAGCAGGTCGACGACCGCTCTCGTGGTGCGCAGCACGCCGCTGGCGACCGCGATCCGGTCGGTGATGTCCTTGGCGGTGACGTCGACCATCCGCGCCGCGCCCGTGTCGTCCACATGGCTCAACTCGCCCACCCCACCGATGCTAGTGGGCGGGAGGGTGGGACACGGGCACAGCGGGGGCGGGTCGAGCGGGTCAGCCCGCCGTGGCGGCCTTGCGCACGGCTTCGGCGACGGCCGGGGCGACCGCGGCGTCGAACACGCTCGGCACGATGAACGACGGGTTGAGCCGGTCGCCGTCGACGATGTCGGCGAGCGCGTCGGCCGCGGCGAGCAGCATGGCGTCGGTGATGCCGTGCGCCTGGGCGTCGAGCAGGCCGCGGAAGACGCCGGGGAAGGCCAGCACGTTGTTGATCTGGTTCGGGTAGTCCGAGCGGCCGGTGGCGACCACGGCGGCGTGCTTCTGCGCCTCCAGCGGGTCGATCTCCGGGTCGGGGTTGGCCAGCGCGAACACCACGGCGCCCTCGGCCATGGTGGCGACCTGGTCGGCGCCGAAGAGGTTGGGCGCGGAGACGCCGATGAACACGTCCGCCCCGACCAGGGCGTCGTGCAGGCGGCCTGAGACGTCGGCCCGGTTGGTGTTGGCCGCGACCCACGCCATGTTGGCGTCCATGTTCTCGCGGCCGCGGTGCACGATCCCGTCGATGTCGACGGCGATGATGTCGGCCGGTCCGCGCTGGGACAGCAGCCGGATGATGGCCGACCCGGCCGCGCCGACCCCGCAGACCACGATGCGGACGGCTGACATGTCCTTGCCGACCACGCGCAGCGCGTTGCGCAGGGCCGCGACCACGCAGATCGCGGTGCCGTGCTGGTCGTCGTGGAAGACGGGGATGTTCAGCTTGTCGCGCAGCCGCGCCTCGATCTCGAAGCAGCGGGGGGCGGCGATGTCCTCGAGGTTGATGCCGCCGTAGACCGGCGCGATCAGCTCGACGGCCCGGATGATCTCCTCGGTGTCCTGGGTGTCCAGGCACACCGGCCAGGCGTCGACCCCGGCGAACTTCTTGAACAGCGCGGCCTTGCCCTCCATCACCGGCAACGCGGCGGCCGGGCCGAGGTTGCCCAGCCCGAGCACGGCGGACCCGTCGGTGACCACGGCGACGGTGTTGCGCTTGATGGTGAGGCGGCGCGCGTCGTCCGGGTTCTCGGCGATGGCCTGGCAGATCCGGGCGACACCCGGGGTGTACGCCCGGGAGAGGTCGTCGCGGTTGCGGAGCGCGACCTTGGCGGTGACCTCGATCTTGCCGCCGAGGTGCATGAGGAAGGTCCGGTCGGACACCTTCCGCACCGCGACCCCGGGCAGCGACTCCAGCGCCTCGGTGATGTCGCGCGCGTGGTTGGCGGACATCGCGTTGCAGGTGATGTCGACGACCACCCGGTCGCTGTGCGACTCGACGACGTCGAACGCCGTGATCACACCGCCGACCCGGCCCACCGCGCTGGTCAGGTCCCCGGCCGCGCTCGCCGACGGCGGCGCCTCGACCCGGACGGTGATCGAGTAACCGGGACCGGGAACGGGCATGCGACTCTCCGGGGTGGGTTGCAATTCACAGATTTACCCGGAAAGCCTAGCCCCGTGGCGCACAGCCCTTGAGCCGGGTGCGCACGGGTGCCTGGCCGGTCGAGACGCGGGACGGCCGAACGACCTCAGCGGTTGATCTTGGTCTCCGGGTGCACGTACGGGATCGTCTCCAGCGGGAACGTGATGTCGCCGAACGGGGACAGCGCGCCCTGGCGGTCGGAGGTGAGCTCGGTGACCGGGTGGGAGCCCTTGTCGTCGTCGCCCGCCCAGGTCGGGTCGATGCGGTCGGTCTTGGCGGTCTTGCCCACGGCTCCTCCTCGGCTCACGCACACCCGCGCGTGCCTCATGAGGCTATCGGACCGGGCGGCCGTATACCGTGGTCAGGGTGTCCGGCACCACGCTCACCGACTGGCTGCGCACCCAGGATGACGCCTACCTGGCGGCGGTGCTGCGGGCGCGCCCCGACCTGGCCACCCCCCGTCCGGCCGACACCTCGGTGCTGGCCACCCGGGCGGCGTCGCGGGCCTCGGTGGCGCGGGCCGCCGAGGGGCTCGACACGTTCACCCTTGTGGTGCTCGACGCGCTCTTGGCACTCGGTGCCGACCGTGCGCCGGTTAGCGCCATCGGGCTCGATGTCGGTGTCGAGGTCAGCTCCATGCGGCTGGCGGAGGCGGTGGACCGGCTCCGGTCGCTGGCCGTCGCCTGGGGGCCCGACAACGCGGTGTCGCTGGTGCCCGCTGCGCGGGAGGCGGGCGGTCTTGTCCCCACCGGGCTCGGTAGGCCGTCGGCGGCCCTGGACGGTGTGGACATCGCAGCTGCGCTGTTGGCGCTACCCGAGGACGAACGCGGCATCTTGACGCGTCTGTCGACCAACGGCCCTATAGGCAACACCCGGGATGCGGCGACCGTACCGACCCTCGATGAGGCCAAGACCCCCATCCAGCGCCTCTTGGCCCGGGGGCTCCTCACGCGCGTGGACGCCAACACCGTCGAACTCCCCCAGCAGGTCGGTCTGGTGCTGAAGGGCGCGCGGGCGCCTGTCCTCGAAGAGCCCGCGCTGCGCACCAAGGCCAACAAGGCCGTCGACTCCACCGGGGCGGGCGCGACGCTGGAGATCATCCGGCACACCGAGACCCTGCTGCGCATGTGGTCCGACGACCCGCCCCCGGTGCTCAAGTCCGGCGGTCTTGGCGTGCGCGACCTGCGCAAGCTCACCAAGGTCATGGACATCGGCGAGCGCGAGGCGATCGTCCTGGTGGAGGTGGCCGTCGGCGCGTCCCTGGTGGCCGACAACGAGTCCGCCAACCCCGAGTACGTCCCCACCCACCACAGCGACGTGTGGCTGACCGCCTCCCCCGCCAACCGGTGGGCGGCCCTCGCCTCGGCGTGGCTCGACCTGCCCCGGCTCCCGGGCATCGGCGGCCACCGCGACGCGAAGGAGCGGCTGCTCGCCCCGTTGTCGGAGGACCTTCGCCGCCCGGTGGCGCCGCTGGAGCGCGCCCGGGTCCTGCGGGTGCTCGCGGACCTGAAACCCGGCACCGGCGTCACCGACCCCGACGACCTGGCCGCCCTGCTGGCCTGGCGCGCCCCCCGGCGCGGCGGGCGGCTGCGCGACGAGGTCGTGCGCTGGACCCTGACCGAGGCGACGGCGTTGGGCATCGTCGCCCTGGGCGCGTTGACCGGCCCGGGCCGCGCCCTGCTGGAGGAGGGCGCGGCGGCCGCGGCCAAGCGGATGGCGGAGGCGCTGCCGGAGCCGATCGACCACGTGCTGGTGCAGGCGGACCTGACGGTCGTCGCCCCCGGCCCGCTGGAGCCGCACCTGGCGGCACTGGTCAACGAGGTCGCGGACGTGGAGTCGGCGGGCAGCGCGACGGTCTACCGGGTCAGCGAGTCCACGGTCCGCCGCGCGCTGGACGCGGGCCGCACCGCCGGGGACCTGCACGACCTGTTCCGCACCAAGTCGAAGACCCCGGTCCCGCAGTCCCTGACCTACATGATCGACGACGTGGCCCGCCGCCACGGCAGGCTGCGCGGCGGCGCCGCCACGTCCTTCCTGCGCTGCGACGACCCGGCCCTGATCGCCGAGGTGGCGGCCTCCGCCGCGGCGGCCCCCCTGCGACTGCGCAAAATCGCGCCAACGGTCCTGGTCAGCCCCCTGCCGCTGCTGGAAATCCTGGACGAGCTGCGGGCCTTGGGGTTCGCGCCCGCGGCGGAGGACAACGAGGGCCAGGTCGTCGACCTGCGCCCCACCGGCCGACGGATCCAGGCCCCGGTCCGCGCGGTGCGCAAGGTGGCCAGCCGCCAACCGGACGACGAACAGGTCTCGGACATGGTCCTGGCCATGCGGGCGGGCGACCGCGCGGCGGACAGCAAGCGGGGCCGATCGGTCACCGCGTCGGCGGGCGCGGGCGCGAACACGGCACAAACCATGGCCCTGCTCCAAGAAGCCGCTCGCGCAGGACAAGCGGTCTGGGTCGGCGTGGTCGACGCCCACGGCGTGGCCAGCCAACGAGTCCTGGAACCCCAGCGCATCGGCGGCGGCGTACTGGAAGGCCGCGACCCGTCAACCGACGAGATCCGGCGGGTACCACTGCACCGCATCACCACAGCGGCCTTGGTCGAGTCCTAACCCTCACACCCCAGCTCGCCCCAGGCACCCCTTGCGACAACTCACCCTTTGGTCGCAGCCACGGCCAGCTCCCTTTTCGGCCTGGCGGCTCCAACCACCTCGCCAAGCCACCCTCGCCCACCTGCCGCAGCCTCCTCACAACTTCCCCAGCCCCGCCAACCGAACCCACCTACCCACTCAAGCGGCACTCCCCCACCCACCACAGCGCCCCCGCAACTTCCCCCACCCCGCCAAGCCGAACCCGCCGGCCCTCGACGTCTGCCAGCCTGACCCACCACTGAACCCACCGCGCCCGTCTGAACTGCTCGATGGGTGTGGATTGTCTTTGTGTGGGGGGACGAGCCTGCCAAGCTCTCCCGCAGGTGGGGTGGCTTGCCCATCCCACCGCTCTTCCCCACCGCAGGCTCGTAGGGGCCCCGCGCAAAGACAATTCACCCCATCGAGCAACGCTCGAAAACTCGCGCTAGGACCACGAGAGAACCCAACCACGCTGGGTCAAAACGTCCACGCGATCACAAGAACGCGACCACGCTAGGTCAGAACCTCCACACGATCACAAGAACCCAACCACGCCGGGACGAAACACCCCGCGCCCAAGCCCCCACCCCACCAGCCAAAACAGACACAGCCAGCAAGATCAACCCACGCCTCCGGCCCCCGGTAACCATCCTACCGACGCACACCGACACCCAGCGCCAAAGACGATCAAGCCTGTGGACAACCCCCGAAAAAGCGAAAAGCCCCCGAAACCGGGGGCTCCTCACAGCAACCAGAAATCTCAGACCGCCCGCGACATCCGCTGGTGCATCGCGTGCTCCACCAACGTGATCAGCGTTTCCTTCGTCGAGTCCCGGTCCCGCGCGTCCGTGGTCACGATCGGCACCGTCGGCTCCACCGTCAGCGCCTCGCGGACGTCGTCGATCCGGTGGTGCAGAACCCGGTCGAAGCAGTTCAGCGCGATCACGTAAGGCAGCCCGCGGTCCTCGAAGAAGTCGATGGACGCGAAGGCGTCGGCGAGGCGGCGGGTGTCGACCAGCACGATGGCGCCGATCGCGCCGCGCACCAGGTCGTCCCACATGAACCAGAAGCGGTGCTGCCCCGGGGTGCCGAACAGGTACAGGATCAGGTCGGAGTCCAGCGACACGCGGCCGAAGTCCATCGCGACCGTGGTGGTGACCTTGTTCGGCGTCGACGACAGGTCGTCGACGTCGACGCTGGCCTCGGTCATGACGGCCTCGGTGGTCAGCGGGACGATCTCCGAGACGGACCCGACCAGGGTCGTCTTGCCCACGCCGAACCCGCCCGCGACCACGATCTTGGCCGAGGTGGTCGGCTGTGGGTTAGCGCCGCGCGCGCTGAGAGGACTAGAGCTTGCGGAGCCCACTGAGCACCCTTTCCATGAATTCGATCGACGGCCGGTCACCGACGACCATGCCGCTCTGGTGGATCGAGACCAGGCCCATACCGGCCATGTCACCGATCAGTACCCGCGCCACCCCGAGTGGCAGCCGGAGGTGGGCGGCGACCTCGGCGACGGAGCGGGTGTCCAGGCACAGACCGCAGATCGACCGGTGCTCCGGCCGGACGGCGGCGTCGGGGTGCTTGCCCCGGTCGCTGGTGGACACCAGCGCCTCGATCGCCAGATCGTAGTCGGACCGGGTGCGGCCCCCGGTCTTGGTGTACGGGCGGACCAGGGAGCCGGTCTCGTGCGGGGCGAGCTCGGCCGGGTCCGGGATCTCGAGCTCCAGCTCGGGTTCCGGCTCGGCCGGGACGGCGGGGATCTCCTTGCTGTCCCAGTCCGACTGCGCGGGGATGCCGGGGTCGCCGTAGAGCGTGGCGCTCGGCCCACCGAACAGGCGGGCGCGGAACCCGTCGATGTCGAACCGGTTCGGCGGCTCGCCGAGTCCCGGTTCGGACATCTCGTCCCAACCTCGCTCCGACATGTCGGCCAGCCTCCGATCAGGCTCGTCCTGCTGTTCGCCGGGGTGTTCGAACTCCGCGTCGCCGAAAGCCGCTTCCGGTTCGAACAGGTCCCGGTAGGAGAAGTCGTCCTCGGCGCGTCGGCTGGTGGGTCTGCGGCCCGTGCTCATCTCGTCTCACCCCGGTCGTTTCGCCCGCTGCTACCTGCGTTGCGCGCCTTGGAGCTGCGCGCGCAGCTCCGGCGTCATCTGCTGGCCGACCCGCTCGACGAGCAGGGTCATCTCGTAGGCGATCAGGCCGATGTCGCAGTTCGGCGCGGCGAGCACGGCCAGGCACGAACCGTCGGAGATCGACATGAGGAACAGGTAGCCCCGGTCCATCTCGACCACGGTCTGGTTGACGCCACCTGCCTCGAAGCACCTCGCCGCCCCGGCGGTCAGGCTGACCAGACCGGAGGCGACCGCGGACAGCTGTTCGGCGCGGTCTCGGGGCAAGCCCTGTGACCCCGCGAGCAGCAGCCCGTCGGCGGACACCACCACGGCGTGCGCCACGCCGGGCACCTGGCGGACAAAGTCGGTGATGAGCCACCCGAAGCTACCGGGCTGCTGTACGGACGCGGTCGTCACTCCTGCTCCTCGTCTTGGCGGCTCTCGTCTGAACCGGTCTGGTCACCAGCGTAGGCGTCGATGAGGGCATGCCGGCCACGCCGGACCCCCTGCTGGAAGCTGGACATGCGGCCGCGGACGGCGTCCGCCGAACGTGGAGGCAGCGGGGGCACCGCGGGCTGTTCCGCGGTGGTCTCCTCCCGGGGGGCGGCGGAGCCCGGAACCAGGTGCGCCTTGGGGACGCGCTTGGGCAGGCCCGCCGTGGTGATGGTTTCCGCCGAGGTGTCGAGCAGGGCCCGGGCCCGCTGCCAACCGTCGTCGCCCGGCGAGCGCCAGGCGTCGGCCTTGGCGGTCACCGGCTCGGGCTCCGGTTCCGGTTCCGGCTGCGGTTCGGGGGCCTCGTCCCCGTCCGCGTCCTCGACCGGGGCGGCTACCGGCTCGGTGACCTGGGTCTCCTCGCCGGTGTGCGCGGGTTCGGGCTCGGTGTCCTCGTCGTCCAGCGTGTGGCCGTTGGTGACCGGCGGGGTGGACCCGGTGTCACCGGCCTCGAACCACTGGGAGAGCACGGCCTCGTAGATCGGCAGCCGCTCGGTCGGGGCGTCGACGCCCCGGTCGGGTCGCGGCTGCTCGTCGCGCGGGGTCACCGGGTTGTAGGTGCCCGCGTCGTCGTGGTCGGCGTCCGGCGCGGTCTCGGGCAGCGGGAGCCCGAACAGCGAGCCGGTGATCTGGTCGTCGACCAGGTGCCCGTTGAGCCGGGCGCTGATCTCCTCCGGGGACGCGGGCGGACCCCAGCCGCCGGTGTCCTCGGGGTTGCCGTTGGCGCCGAAGGCGGTCGGGTCGAAGGCCGGGTAGCCCGCGACCTGCTCGGCCGGGCGGTCGACCTGGGACTCCGCGAGCAGGCCCGCGCCCTCGGTGCGCGACCGCGGCGTGCCGCCGCTGAACGCGCCCGCGATGCCGCTGGCCTTGACCGCGGTGTCGCCCAGGCTCGGGGTCTGCGCCACGATGCTGGTCGGCTGGGCCGACCCGGAGGTCTGCACCAGGTTGGACGGGACGGTGATCCGGGCGATCAGACCGCCCTCGATGTCCTCGTTGTCGCGCAGCCGGACCTTGACCTCGTGCCGCTTGGCCAGCCGGGCGACCACGTACAGACCCATTCGCCTGGTCACCGAGACGTCGAGGTCGGGCGGGTCGGCCAGGCGCGCGTTGGCGGCCTCGATCTCGTCGTCGCTCATGCCGACGCCGGAGTCGGTGATCTGGATGGCCAGTTCCTTCTTGCGGGTCACGGCCATCCGCACGTAGACCTTCTTCTCCGGCTCGGAGAACGAGGTCGCGTTGTCCAGCAGCTCCGCGATCAGGTGGACCAGGTCGGAGACCGCGCGGCCCTGCACCGCCACCTCGGGGGCGGAGAGCACCTCGATGCGGGCGTACTGCTCGACCTCGGAGACCGCCGCGCCGACGACCTCGGCGGCGGGCACCGGCCGGGACAGCTGGCGGCTCAGGCCGGAGCCGGAGAGCACCAGCAGCGACTCGGAGTTGCGCCGCATGCGGGTCGCCAGGTGGTCGAGCTCGAAGAGGCTGGCCAGCTGGTCGGGGTCCTGCTCGTCCTGCTCCAGCCGGTCGATCAGCGACAGCTGGCGCTCGACCAGGGTCTGCGACCGGCGGGACAGGTTGACGAAGATCGAGTTGATGTTGTCGCGGAGCAGCGCCTGCTCGGTCGCCATCCGGACCGCCTGGTCGTGCACCGCGTCGAAGGAGCGGGCCAGCTGGCCGGTCTCCTCCCTGGTGAACACCGGCACCGGCTCCACGGCGTTCTTCGCCGCCTCCACCGGGTCGGGGTCGGCGAGGATCCGGCCGACCGTCTCCGGCAGCCGCCGGTTCGCCACGTCCAGCACGTCGCGGCGCAGCACGCGCAGCGGCACCAGCAGCGAGCGGGCGACGATGAAGGTGACGACCAGGGCGGCGAGGATCGCGAAGAACACGATCAGCGAGTCGCGCCAGGCGCTGGTCTTGGCGTCGTCGGCGGACTGCGCGGCCAGGTTGCGCAGCTTGGCCAGCAGCGTGACCTCGACCTTCTTCAGCGAGGCCGCGGTGGCGGTGGCGTCGGAGGAGAGCCGGGTGACCGGCACGTCCACGGTGGTGCCCTTGTCGGCGTGCACGAACGCGGTCTGCTTGAGCCGCTCGCGGTCGTCGACCTCGGCACCGGAGAAGGTGTCGGAGAAGAACTGGGCCTCGCTGTTGTCCGCGTTGGCGCGGAAGGTCGCGATGGAGGCGTTGTAGCTGGCCTCCGCGGCGCGGGCCTGGTTGAGCAGACCGGCCGGGAAGGCACCGCGCGCGGCGGCGATCATCAGGATGGCGTTCTGGCGGCCGAGGAACTCCTTGGCCTCCACGATCGCCAGCGAGGCGGCGGCCAGCCGGGAGATCTCGGGCTGGGCCAGCGACGCGGTGAACTCGGAGCCCGCGGCCAGCACGTTCTCCAGCAGCGCGGTGTAGGACTGGTAGACCGCGACGTCGGGGTACTGGCTGTTCTGCGCGGCGTCGCGGATGGCCTCGACCGCGCCGAGCCTGCTGCTCAGCGAGGTGAGCAGGTCGCCGTTGGTGGTCGAGGTCTTGGAGACGGTCTGGCTGAGCTTGGTCAGCGACGCGTTGGTCCGCTGGATCTGGCCCTGCACGTTGCCGGAGTCGCCCTTGCGGCCGCCCGCGACGTACAAGACCATCAGGTTGCGCTCGGTCTGCATCTCGTGCACCAGCGCGATGACGTCCAGGGTCGCGGTGACGCTGGCGGCGGCCTGCTCGAAGGTGTCGGCTCGCTTGAGGTCCTCGGTCGCGCGCAGCACACCCAGCGCGACCGCGGTGATGACGGGCACCATGAGGACGGCGACCAGCTTCGTGCGCAGGCGCCAGTTGCGGAGCTTCCAGCGCGAGCCGCCCTCCACGGTCTTGCGACCGGTGGGGCGGGCGTTCGCGATGACCGCCTCGCTGTCTACGTCTGCCACGGCGGCACCACCGTCTTTCCCTGGGCCTGAGACCACCCCAGTGGTGTGATCGGGCACTGCCAGCACACTCCCTGCATCCGAGCCAGTAGCCCGTCGCTCAGCAGGCCTGCTCCAACGGACAACTACCCCAGTGGAGGTACCGACCCTCGCGGGCCACTCGGGGCAGTAGCGGCCGCCGCAAGATGTCGGACCGGGACGGCCCAACGTTACTCGCGAGCACGACGACCGCTCCCCTCGCCACCACTAAGAGGTGAGTGCCTGCACTGTGGGCACAGAAGGTAGCGAACTCACGGTCACGATGTAACCCTTCCAGGGCATCATCACAGCCAGTGTCCGTTAGTTAGGCCCGACAACATTTTCTCGGCGTGATGTAGTGGTGGATTTCTCCATGCCTACCTTCGCCCATATGGATGACCAATCACTATCAGCCTAGACGCCCCACTACGGAACGTAACCCCTGGTCAGGGGCACGGCAAGGTTCGCCCGGTTGGGTCAACGGCGTTACCCGATTCAGTGAGAGAGTTCACCGCATGGCATCTTGCGCACACTCATTGTGACACGCACCCGACTGTCTCTAGAGTGCGTCCGGCGTGTGCCGCAGGGCTACAGCTAGCACCTCGACAAAACCCACCTCCTACGAGGAGAGTCAGCTAATGCTTCGAAGCGTTGCCACCAGACGGATCGCCCGGCTCCGTCTGCCGATCGCCCTGCTCACCGCGTCCCTGCTCGCCTCGCTGAGCGGATGCGGGCTGCTCGGCGGCGACGACGCGGGCTCCACCGGCACGCAGAACACCGGTGGCGCTGTGGAGAAGTCGAAGATCCGGGTCGGCGTCCTTCCGGTCGTCGATGTCGCACCGTTCTACTACGCCCTGGAGCAGGGCTACTTCGCCAAGGAGGGGCTCGAGGTCGAGCCCGTCGTGGTCGCCAGCGGCAAGGCGTCGATCGACGGCGCCACCGGCGGCGACATCGACATCGCGTTCGCCTCGTACCCGGCGCCGCTGCTCGCGCAGAGCACCAAGACCGTTGATTTCAAGATCGTCGCGGACGCGCTCACCGCGAAGCAGGGCCACATCGTCGTGGTCGCGCTGCCGGACTCGCCGCTGAAGAAGGCGACCGACGCGCCCGGCAAGAAGATCGCCATCACCCAGCGCAACACCATGACCGACCTCGCGCCGATGTCGATCCTCAAGACCGAGGGCGTGGACTACTCGCAGGTGCAGTTCGTGCCGATGAGCTTCCCCGACATGATCCCGGCGATGCAGAACCACACCGTCGACGGCGCCGTGGTCGTCGAGCCGTGGGTGACCACCGCGATGAAGAAGGTCGGCGCCGTGCCGGTCTTCGACGGCGCGTCCGGCCCCACCGCCGAGATGCCGATGTCGGGCTACGTCGCGGTGAGCAAGTTCACCAACGCCAACCCGAAGACCATCGCCGCCTTCCAGCGCGCGCTGACCAAGGCGCAGTCCGAGGCCACCGACCGGTCGAAGATCGAGCCCATGTTCGTCAAGTACGCCAAGGTCGACCAGGAGACCGCGAAGCTGGTCACCGTGGCCACCTACTCGACCTCGCTGGAGGCCAACCGCATCCAGCGCGTGGCGAACCTGATGCAGGAGTTCGACGTGATCAAGGGCAAGCTCGACGTGTCCGCCATGATCCTGAGCCCGGCCACCAACAAGTAGGTCTGGAGGCGGGCTCCCGGGGCCGCCCCGGGAGCCGTACAAGACTGTGAGCGCAGCTCCTCGACGAGCCGCGGTGAGCCTGATCGGTCTGGCCTGCTTCTTCGCCGTGTGGGAAGTCGCCAGCCGGACCGATCTGGTTCCGGGCTACTACCTGCGTCCACCGAGCGCCGTGCTGCCCAGGGTGGTCACCCTGCTCGGTGAGACCGGATTCCAACGGGCGCTGGTGGCCACCGTCCTGGCCACCCTGATCGCCCTCGGCATCGCGATCGCGGTCGCGGTGCCCGCCGGGCTGGTGCTCGGCAGCGTGCCGCCGGTGCGGCACGCGGTCATGACCCTGGTCGAGTTCCTCCGGCCGATCCCGTCGGTGGCGCTGATCCCGCTGGCCGTGGTGACCATCGGCACCGGCCCGGACACCAAGATCGTGCTGGCGGTGTTCGGCGCGCTGTGGCCGATCCTGTTCAACACCATGTACGCCCTCGACGAGATCGATCCGCTGCACACCGAGACCGCGCGGGCCTTCGGGACCGGCGGGTTCGGGGTGCTGCGGCGGGTGGCGCTGCCCAGCGCGGCGCCCTTCGTGTTCACCGGCGTGCGGCTCTCGTTCGCCATCGCGCTGGCGGTGGTGGTCAGCACGGAGCTGTTCTCCGGCGGCACCGTCGGCATCGGGCAGTTCGTGCTGGAGGCCAGCGCGGGCGGGCTCAACATGGACGACGTGCTCGCGGGCACGGTCATCGCGGGCCTGGTCGGCCTCGGTGCCAACTTCGGTCTGGAGTGGCTGCACCGCAGGCTGTTCGCCTGGAGCCTGCCGCGGGGTGGTGAGCGGTGAACCGCCTGCTGCGCTTCGCCCACCGGTGGATCGTCTTCGCCGTCGCGGTCGTGGTCTGGGAACTGCTGACCCGGGCCGCGGCGCACCCGTACTTCTCGCCGCCGTCGACCATCGCCGAGGCCGCGGTGCGGCTGTGGTCCTCCGACAGCCTCACCGAGGACATCGTCCCCGGGATCGGCAGGTTGCTGCTGGGCTGGGCGGTCGCGGCGGTGATCGGGGTCGTGCTGGGTGTCCTGCTCGGCCGGTCGAACACCGCCCGGCTGGCGCTGGGTCCGGTGTTCAACTTCCTGCGCTCGATCCCGCCGCCGCTGCTGGTGCCGTTCTTCGCCGCCACCGTGGGGATCACCCGGATGCAGCTGCCGGTGATCATCTTCGGCGCGGTGTGGCCGGTGCTGCTCAACACGGTCGACGGCGCGCGCGGGGTGGACTCGACCAAGGTGGACACCGCCCGGGTGTTCAAGCTGTCGCGGGCGCAGTGGCTCCTCGGGGTCGTGCTGCCGTCCGCGCTGCCCAAGGTGTTCGCGGGTCTGCGGCTGAGCCTGTCGATGTCGCTGATCCTGATGGTCATCTCCGAGCTGGTCGGCTCGCTCAACGGCATCGGCTACCAGCTCGCACTGGCCAAGGACAACTACGACGCACCCGGCATGTGGGCCTGGATCGTGCTGCTCGGCGTGCTGGGCTACCTGTTCAACTCCCTGCTCCTGCTGCTGGAGCGGCGTGCGCTGGCGTGGCAGCCGCGGCACTCGCTCGAGGCGCGGGCACTGGCCACCGGAGGCTAGCGATGAAGATGTTGGAGGTGCGCGGCCTCGGCCACACCTACCGCGGCAAGGACGGCACGCACACCGCGATCGACGGGCTCGAGTTCACCGTGGACCCGGGCGAGCTGGTGTGCGTAGTGGGACCGTCGGGCTGCGGTAAGTCGACGCTGCTGCGCACCATCTCGGGGCTCATCAAGCCCACCCGCGGGTCGGTGAGCCTGCACGGCAACCCGGTCGACGGGGTGCCGTCGGACCTGTCCGTGGTGTTCCAGGACTACAGCCGCTCGTTGTTCCCGTGGTTGTCGGTGACCAAGAACGTGGAGTTCCCGCTGCGGAAGCTGACGCGCAGAAACCGCACTACGCGTGCGGCGGAGGCGTTGGCGGCGGTGGGTCTCGACGGGGCGGGTCGCAAGTACCCGTGGCAGCTCTCGGGCGGTATGCAGCAGCGGGTGGCGATTGCGCGCGCGCTGGCCTACCGGCCGTCGCTGCTGCTGATGGACGAGCCGTTCGCGTCGGTGGACGCGCAGACCAGGTTCGAGTTGGAGGACCTGCTGCTGCGTGTGCGCCGTGAGCAGGACACGACGGTGCTGCTGGTCACCCACGACATCGACGAGAGCGTGTACCTGGGTGACCGGGTGCTCGTGCTGTCGAAGTCGCCCGCGACCGTAGTGGCGGACTTGGACGTCCCGTTGGGACAGCACCGGGACCAGATCACCACGCGGTCCAGCGACGCCTTCGTGGACCTGCGGGCCAGGGTGGCCGGTCTGCTGACGAGCGCACCCGCCCGCGTCCGATAAGGACGGAAATGTCCGATTGACACGTAGAGGAACGATCGAGGGGCCCACCGGAATCCGGTGGGCCCCTCGATCGTCAGATCACGCCTTGGCGTGGAAGCACATCGTCAAGGGGGGCTCGGAGAAGTTCTGCTCGGCCACCGCGTCGTCTTCGGGGAGGGTGGCGGCACAGGTGCCCGCCGCGCTCTTGCCCTGCACGACCTCGACGACCTCGGCCTCGTGGGCCGCGGTGCAGGCGACCTTGTGCGGCTTGGTCTTCAGGTCCGTCAAGCAGTCGCCCTTGGCGGCGTTGTAGTAGACGCAGACCTTGTAGCCGCTGCTGCCGGACTTGTAGAACTCGTCGTAGTCACCCTCGGGACACTTGGCACCGCTGCCATCGAGCTTCTTGCCGACCTTGTAGGAGGCATCCGGACTGCCGCAGTCGATCTTGTCGAGATCGACGTTGTTGGACGAGTCCATGCTCTTGAGCTGGATGCAGTCCCCGGCCTCCGCGGTGTCCACGTCGTCCATCGCGCGGTAGGCGGCGAAGCCGATACCCGCGAGGGCGACCACGATGGCGACGATGATGCGGACCAGCTTGCCGCCGCCGCGTTTGGCGGGCGGCGGGGGGACAGCGCCGGGGGCGGGCGGGAAACCCTGCGGCGGGGTGCCACCGGCCTGCGGCTGGTACGGCGGCGGCACCGGGGCGCCCTGCGGCGGGGGAAGGGGAGCGCCCTGCGGGCCACCCTGGGGCGCGTTGAACTGACCCGGCTGCTGCGGGTTGGACATGCTGACACCTCTTGCTGGTTCTTACCGGAAGTAGTGCGACACCGGCCCCCAGTGCGAACCTCGAGCGGTGTGGCGGACGCACAGTAGCGGTTCACTCGAACGGCGGACCAGCGTTTTGACCAGATAGTTCCCATCACGGTGTGTGAGAACTATGACCGAACCGGACTAGCGTCCGGCGATCGGAGTCGAGACGCACACCGCCGTCGGTGGCTCCGGGTAGCCGAGCCCGTTGCCCTCGGGGCAGACGGCGGAGGCATCGGAGGTGCCCTCGACAACCTTGACGATGCGGATGGCCAGGGCGTCCTCGCACCGACCGACCCGGAACGCCTGGTTCGGGTCGTCGGGCACGTAGCAGTTGCCCGCGACGAAGTTGGGCACCAGGCAGAGCAGCTCGTCGGGGCGGGGGATCTCCCGGTAGGCACCCTCGGGGCAGCCCGGGGTGTTCGCGGGCTTGCGGGTGGCGACCTGGAAGGTGGCGTTGTCGTCGTCGCAGTCGACGAACTCGACCTTGGCCGCGTCGCCCACCCCGGTGACCGACGCGCAGGCCTCGGAGGAGGAGCCGTTGAAGACGTACCGGAACAGCACGAACGAGCCCGCCACGATGAGCACCGCCGTCAGCGCGACGGCCCACAACGGCATCAGACCGCGCTTCTTGGGCTCCTCGGTGTCCACCGCCTGCACAGGGTCTTCGGCCTTACCGGTGGCCTCTACCGGCTCGGCGTCCACTACGGGAGTGGCCTCGGGTTCGTCTGGCTGGCTCATGCGCTACCCCGGGTCGACGGCTGGCGTGTGGGCCCGTGGACGGTAGCGGGCCGGTAGGCGCCGATGGCCGTCGGTTACCGAACTGTGCCCGCGCACGCCTCTTACCGAATTTGCGACAATTGCGAGTCAAGCCGAGCGCAGGAGCGAGGGACAAGTGACCGACGGCCCGCTGATCGTGCAGTCCGACAAGACCCTGTTGCTGGAGGTCGACCACCCCAGCTCGGCCGCCGCGCGCACCGCCATCGCGCCGTTCGCCGAGCTGGAGCGGGCCCCCGAGCACGTGCACACCTACCGGGTGACCCCGCTGGCGCTGTGGAACGCGCGGGCCGCCGGGCACGACGCCGAGCAGGTCGTGGACGCCCTGTCGACCTACTCGCGCTACCCGGTGCCGCAGCCGCTGCTGATCGACATCGTGGACACCATGGGCCGGTTCGGGCGGCTCACGCTGCAGAACCACCCGGCGCACGGCCTGGTGATGACCTCCATCGACCGCGCGGTGCTGGAGGAGGTGCTGCGGCACAAGAAGATCACCCCGATGCTGGGCGCGCGGATCGACGCCGACACCGTGGTGGTGCACCCGAGCGAGCGCGGGCGGCTCAAGCAGGTGCTGCTCAAGGTGGGCTGGCCCGCGGAGGACCTGGCGGGCTACGTCGACGGCGAGGCGCACCCGATCACCCTGGTCGAGGACGGCTGGCAGCTGCGCGACTACCAGCGGCTGGCCGCCGAGTCGTTCTGGGCGGGCGGCTCGGGGGTGGTCGTGCTGCCCTGCGGGGCGGGCAAGACCCTGGTCGGCGCGGCCGCGATGGCGCACGCGCAGGCCACGACGCTGATCCTGGTCACCAACACCGTGGCGGGCAGGCAGTGGAAGCGGGAGCTGATCGCCAGGACGTCGCTGACGGAGGAGGAGATCGGCGAGTACTCCGGTGAGCGCAAGGAGGTCCGCCCGGTCACCATCGCGACCTACCAGGTGATCACCCGCAAGTCCAAGGGCGAGTACCGGCACCTGGAGCTGTTCGACTCCCGCGACTGGGGCCTGGTGGTCTACGACGAGGTGCACCTGCTGCCCGCCCCGGTGTTCCGGATGACGGCCGACCTGCAGTCCCGCCGCAGGCTTGGCCTCACCGCGACCCTGGTGCGCGAGGACGGCCGGGAGGGCGACGTGTTCTCCCTGATCGGGCCGAAGCGCTACGACGTGCCGTGGCGCGACATCGAGCAGCAGGGCTGGATCGCGCCCGCGGAGTGCACCGAGGTGCGGGTGACGCTCACCGAGAACGAGCGGCTCCAGTACGCGACCGCCGAGGCGGACGTGCGCTACAAGCTGTGCTCCACCGCGCACACCAAGATCCCGGTGGTGCGGTCCATCCTCGACCGGCACCCGGACGAGCCCGCGCTGGTCATCGGCGCGTACCTGGACCAGTTGGAGGAGTTGGGCGCCGAGCTGGACGCGCCGGTCGTGCAGGGGTCGACGAAGAACAAGGAGCGCGAGGAGCTGTTCGACGCGTTCCGCCGGGGCGAGCTGCGCACGCTGGTGGTCTCGAAGGTCGCGAACTTCTCGATCGACCTGCCCGAGGCGTCGGTGGCGGTGCAGGTGTCGGGCACGTTCGGGTCGCGGCAGGAGGAGGCCCAGCGGCTCGGGCGGCTGCTGCGGCCGAAGGCGGACGGTCGGCAGGCGCATTTCTACTCGGTGGTCGCCCGCGACACACTGGACACGGAATACGCCGCGCACCGTCAGCGGTTTTTGGCCGAACAGGGGTACGCGTACCGCATCTGCGACGCCGATGACCTTTTGGGGCCACAAATCCCGGGTTGAGGTTTGATTCGGTCGCGGCGGGGGAAGGTACGCCGTCATGACACTACCGCTGCCGATTCCGGAACAGAAGTCGACTCAGGACGCGATGGCCCGCGTGCGTCAGGCGATCATCGAGGCGCGCAGAGCCGCTTACGAGTTCGAGCACTACCACTCAGAGGACATGTTCATACACCGTGCTGAACCGATAATCAGCGCACTGAACAGCTAGTACAGCGCCTCACCGGCCACCAGGGACACTCCAGTCCCTGGTGCCACTAAAATGCGCCTTGCTCACGTTTTAAAATCGACGAACAAGGGCGGAAACCCGCCCGAGTCGGGACAGCCAAAGATCCCGGGTGTCGTCGTCCGCTTCGCGCAAGGTGTCCGGCGCGGGCGCTTCGCGCAGAACGGGAATCCATCCGTCGATAGCGCGCAAAGGGCGCGAAACGGCATCGGAGGTCAACAGGGACAAAGTCGCCAAACCGCAGGCGTAATCCAATTCCGGCAGGGCGGCGGCCAATGCCACGCCCGCGGCCAAACCGACGCTGGTCTCCAGCGCCGACGACACCACGCACGGCAGCCCGCAGGCCTCCGCCACCGCCAGCGCCCGGCGCACCCCGCCCAGCGGCGCGACCTTCAGCACGGCGATGTCGGCGGCCCCGGCGACCGCGACCCGCATCGGGTCCTCGGCCCGCCGGATCGACTCGTCGGCGGCGATGGGCACGTCGACCCGCCTGCGCACGGCGGCGAGTTCCTCGATCGTGCGGCAGGGCTGCTCGACGTACTCCAGACCGTTCGCCGCCTTGTCGAGGTCGCGGATGGCCCGCACCGCGGTGTCGACGTCCCACGCGCCGTTCGCGTCGACCCGCACCTTGCCGCCGGGCCCGAGCGCGTCCCGCACGGCGGCCACCCGGTCGACGTCGTCGGCCAGGTCGGCCCCGGGATCGGCGACCTTGACCTTGGCCGTGGCGCACCCGGAGGCGGCCGCGATCTCCCCGGCGCGCCGCGGGTCGACGACGGGGATGGTGGCGTTCACCGGCACCCGGTCGCGCACCGGCTCGGGCCACCCGTGCTCAGCGGCCTCCCGCGCACTGGCCAACCACGGCACGGCCTCGGCATCGGAGTAGTCGTGGAACGGGCAGAACTCACCCCACCCGGCGTCCCCCCGGAGCAGCAGTCCCTCGCGGACGGTGATACCCCGGAACCGGGTGCGCATGGGGATCGCGTAGACCCGCGACTGCTCGGCGAACACACCGAGCATCGTGGCAGACCGACCCTCTCATAGGGTCGGGGCATGCAGGGTCTGGACTTGGTGGGGCGGTGGCCCGTCGACGCGGCGGCGGCCGCGGTGGTGACGGCGGACGGCGTGGTGGTGGGCAGCGTCGGCGACCAGGGGCGGGAGTTCCCCTTGGCGTCGGTGACGAAGCTGCTGACGGCCTACGCGGTGCTGGTGGCGGTGGAGGAGGGGGCGGTGGAGTGGGACCAGCAGGCCGGTCCCGCGACCGTCCGGCACCTCATCGCCCACACCGCGGGCCTCGCCTTCGACACGCGGACCCAGCAGGCGGAGCCGGGTACCCGTCGGATCTACTCGAACGCGGGTTTCGAGGTCCTGGCCGAGACGATCACCGAGGCCACGTCCATCCCGTTCGCCACGTACCTGACCGAAGCCGTCTTCGACCCGCTCGGCATGGTCACGTCGTCCCTACCGGGCTCAGCAGGCGCGGGCGGCGTCTCCACCTGCGCCGACCTGACCCGCTTCGCCGCGGAGTTGCAGCGCCCGACCCTGGTGTCCCCGGAGACGCTGGCGGCGGCGACCACCGTCGCCTTCCCGGGCCTCAACGGCGTGCTGCCGGGCTACGGCATGCAGAAACCGAACGACTGGGGCCTGGGCTTCGAGATCCGCGACCACAAGAGTCCACACTGGACAGGAAAAACCAGCTCGCCGGAAACCTACGGCCACTTCGGCCAATCAGGCACCTTCCTCTGGGTGGACCCGACCGCAAAAGCCGCCTGCGTCACCCTGACAACCCGCCCCTTCGGCGACTGGGCGATAGCGGCGTGGCCCCCCTTCACAGACGCGATCCTGCACGACCTCGCCACGCGCTGATCGAGGCCCGGCCGGCTATCCACATAGCCGCTACCTGTCCACAGACCACCAGCCCGCTGAGGCGCGATCCCAGTGCACCGCAAGCGTATTGGCGCACCGCGTCCCTGGCCGGTTATCCACATGACCCCGACTTGTCCACCAACAAACACCAAGGTATTCCCCGCTGACCAACGAGGAAGGTAGCGTTGAAATCGGGGGATCCTCCGACCTGTCCCGATCACTAGACGCTTGTCTCGTCGAGTTGTCCACATGCGCCCGAGTTGTCCACAGCGCGCCGCCAACGGTTCCTCTTGCTTGACGGCGGGCGGTAGCGTTGACAACGGGGGACCCTTGACCTCAAGAGGTCGTCGCGCCACCGTGTTTGACCAGCAGTTCGTTCAGCTTCTCGACGGGTTTGTACCCAATCCAGGGCCTGTCGAGGGCGACCGTTGAACTCGCGATCCGGTCCGCGGACCGGTCGTGCGGGACCCGGAACAGCATCACGAACCGCGTCAGCCGTTCCACCAGGGTCAGGATCTGGGATTCGCAAGCGGATCCAAGGACGAGGTCGCCCTCCCAGAAGCCAGGCACGGCACGGTCGCCGGCCTCTTTCAGGCGCTCGCCGATGTTGACCACGCCCACGATCAGGTCGCGCCTGGGCCGCTTCGCCGACGGAGACACCTATTTCGCCCGGCCCGACCGCAGGGCCTTGCACATCATGGCCCGCAGCGCAACCACACGATCTCCGATCACTCATCCACGAAGATCATCCCATGCCCGGCGCATCGACCCCTTGAGGTCAAGCCCTTCCGGCTTTTCCCGGTCACCGGACGCTCGTCTCGTCGAGTTGTCCACATGCGCCCGAGCCATCCACAGCGCGCCGCCAAGGGATTCTCTTGGTTGGTGGCGCGCGGTAGCGTTGAAAACGGGGGATTCCGGCGGGGTTGATCTTGTTCGGCTTAGGTGGGGCGGGTCAGGCCTGCTTCGCCTGCCTTGCGGCTGAGGACGACGTCGTCGGTTCGTTCGAGGGCGGCTGCTTTTCGGATGGGGTCGACGGTTGTGTCGTGGGTCAGGTCGCGGAGGCGGATGGGTGGGCCGAGGTCCACGAGGGTGGGGAGGTACTCGGCGCGGTCGACGGTCCAGCCGGCGGGGGACTTGGTGAACCGGAAGCGGGCCAGGGCGCCTTCCTCGGTGTCGCCCTTGGGTTCTTCGTGCCGGGCGACGAGGTTCCCGAGGCCGTAGGTGACCCACTTGCCGTTGATCTTCTCGAAGGGCTGCACGACGTGCGCGTGGTGGCCGATGATCAGGTCGATCGACGGGTCGTTCAGCAGCTGCTTGGCGATGCGCTGCTGGTCGGTGCTGGGGTTGTGCTGGCCCTCGATGCCCCAGTGCAGGCTCGCGACGACGACTTCCGCGCCCGCCTGCTTCGCCTTGCGCGCCGCCGCGAGCACGGCGTCGGGGGCGAGGAGGTTGGCCAGCCACGGGGTGGCGGCCGGGCGGGTGGTGCCCTGGTTGAAGCCGAAGCTGTAGGACAGGAAACCGACCTTGACCCCGGCCACGTCGCGGATCAGGGGCGTGGCGGCCTCCTGCTGGCTGCGCGCCGAGCCGGTGTGGGTGATCTTCGCGGCGTCGAGTGCGTCGAGGGTGTTGGTGACGCCGGTCGGCCCCTGGTCGAGGGTGTGGTTGGAGGCGGTGGAGCAGGTGTCGAACCCGGTCGTGGCCAGCGCGGGCGCCAGCTCCGGCGGCGCGCTGAACTGCGGGTACCCCTTGAACGGCCCGCTCTTGTCGGCGATCGGCACCTCGAGGTGGCAGACGGCCACGTCGACGGCGTCCAGCGCGGGCTTGATCCCGGCGAGCAGCGGGCCGTAGTCCCGCGAACCGCCGCCGTCCTTGGTGGCCTGTTCGGTGAGGGCGGGGTGGATGAGGACGTCGCCGCCCGCGATGAGGGTGAATGTACCGGGCTTGGCGGTAGGCGTCGACGGCTGCACCGAACCGCCGGTGGCGGCTGTGGTGCCGGTCGGCTCGTCGGGCACCTGCCCGACGGTGGGGTCCCCGGTGCAGGCGGAGAGGAACGCGGCGGCGGTCGCGAGGCAGGCGGCGAACCGCGCGGCCGGTCGAACAGCGGCGATCTCAGTGGCGGGCTTGGTCATTGGGCATCGAAGAGCGCGCTGACGGATTCGCCGTTGTGGATGCGGCGGACGGCTTCGGCCAGTGCGGGGGCGATGGAGAGGACGGTGAGCTTGTCGGAGCGCTCGTGCAGGGGGACCGTGTTGGTGCAGACGATCTCCAGGACCTCCGGGTGCGCGCCGATGCGGGTGAGGGCCCCGGCGGCGAAGAGGCCGTGCGTGCACGCGACGCGGACGGAGCGGACGTTGTGTTCGCGCAGGCGGGCCAAGAGTTCGATGACGGTGCTGCCCTTGGCGATCTCGTCGTCGAGGACGATGATGTCGCGGCCGTCGATCTCGCCGATCACCGACGAGATGGCGACCCGGTCGTCGGCGTAGCGCTGCTTGGCCCCGGCCGCGACGGGGACGCCGAGCAGGCGGGCGAAGCGGGCGGCTTCCTTGACGTTGCCGAGGTCGGGCGAGACGACGGTGGTGTTGGACAGGTCGAGCTTGCGGAAGTGCCCGGCCAGCTCGCTCAGCGCGTGCAGGTGGTCGACGGGCACGCTGAAGAACCCGTGCACCTGCGGCGAGTGCAGGGTCATCGCCAGCACCCGGTTCGCACCGGCGGCGACCATCAGGTCGGCCACCAGCCGGGCCCCGATGGAGATCCGCGGCGCGTCCTTCTTGTCCGACCGCGCGTAGGCGTAGTGGGGCAGCACGACCGTCGTCCGGGCCGCCGAGGCGCCGCGGGCGGCGTCGAGCATCAGCAGCAGCTCGACCAGGTTCTCCTGCACCGGCTGCACCAGCGGCTGGATGAGGAAGACGTCGCGCTCGCGGCAGTTCGCCTGCAACTGCACCTCGATGCAGTCGTTGGCGAACCGCTCCACCTTCACCGGGCGCAGCGGCACCCCCAGCTGCGCCGAGATCTCCGCGGCGAGCTCCGGGTGGGCACTACCGCCGAACAACGCGATCTCGCGCACGAGCACTCCCTGATTCGAACCGAACTCCGGGCCGTGACATCGCAGCATCGCTGCGACCCAACCCTAGTGGCCAGCCGAATCAGGGCTTCACCGACCGTGTGACCTCACCTCCGCCGACGCCAGAAGAGGACGAGGAGCGCCACAGCGACGGCGACCACCACCGGCAGCAACCGCCGACCGACCGGGGCACCCGCGTATTCAAGGAGGTCGATGGGTTCGGCCTCCGGGGTGACCGCGCGCAGCGGTGGCGCCTTGGTGGCGGACTCCCCCGTGGCCTGACCGGGCTGCCCGGCAGCCGGGGTGCTGTCGTCCGCCGCACTCGGCTGTGGCTGATCGTCGGCAGAAGCCGGCGGCCCCTCGGTCTCCGCCGCGGGGTGGTCGGGCTCGGCAGCGGCCGGGGTGTGCTCGTCCCGTTCGCCCGCGGGCGGTGGGCCGTCGCCCGGGGTGGAGCTGGTCGGTATGTCCTCCTTGTCGTTGGCTGGGGCTTCGGGTTGCTGATCGGGTAAGGGAGTGGCAGCCGGTTCCGGGGTGGTGAGGGTGTCGGCGAGGTTGGTGGCGAAGGTGTCGAGGAGTCGGGCGCCGACCTCGGAGATCAGTCCCCTGCCGAGTTGGGCGGGTTTGCCGGTGATGGTGAGGTCCGTGGCGACGTTTCCCGTGGTGGAGTCCGGGCCGTCGGCGGTGAGGGTCAGGGTGACGGTGGCGGCGGCGGTGCCGTTGCCCTTGGCGTCCTTTCCGGATGCCTTGATCACCAGGCGGTAGCTGCCGTCGTCGCGGTCGGTGAACTCGCCGGTGCCGCGGTAGAGGAGGGAGATCGGGCCCAGTTTGACCTTGACGGTGCCGGTGAACCTGGGGCCGTCGACGCCGGTGAGGGTGGTGCCCGGCAGGCAGGGGGCGACGCGTTCGGGGTCGAGGAGTGCGGTCCAGACGGTGTCGATGTCGGCGGGGACGGCGAAGCGGTGTTCGAGTTCCACGGTTCCCCCTACGCGCCGACGGCGGCGGTCAGGGCGCGCGAGGTGAGGACGCGGGCCAGGTGTTGGCGGTAGGTGCTGTCGGCGTTGGTGTCGCTGGTCGGGCGGGTTCCCTCGGCGGCGTGGGCGGCGGCGGAGGTGATGGCCCCGGGGCTGGCCGGGCCGCCGATCAGGGCGGCTTCGACGGCGTGGGCGCGGACCGGGATCGAGGACATGTTGGTCAGCGCGACGCGGGCGTCGGTGATGACGCCGTTCTCCGCGCGGACGGTCGCGGCGACGGCAACGATCGACCAGGCCTGGGCGACGCGGTTGAACTTCTCGTAGTGGGCGCCCCAGCCGGTGTGCTTGGGGATGCGCACCTCGACCAGGATCTCCTCCGGGCGCAGGGCGGTGGTGAAGTAGTCGACGAAGAAGTCCTTGGCGGCCACCGACCGGCGACCGTCCATGCCGCACACCACCAGTTCCGCGTCGAGCGCCAGGACCGGGGCGAGCAGGTCGCCCGCCGGATCGGCGTGGACGACGGCGCCACCGAGCGTGCCCTGGTGCCGCACCTGCGGATCGGCAACGGTGTCGGTGGCGAGTCGTAGTAGCGAGGCGTGATCGTGCACGAGGGGATCTCGCTGGACGTCGTAGTGGGTCGTCATCGCGCCGATGACGATGGCGTCGCCGTCGTCGCGGATGCCGCGCAACTCCGGGATGCGGCCCAGGTCGATGAGCTTGCCCGGGTCGGCCAGCCGCAGCCGCAGCACCGGGATCAGGCTCTGCCCACCCGCGATGATCTTGGCCTCCTCGCCCGCGTCGGCCAGCAGCCGGACCGCTTCGTCCACAGTGGAGGGTACGAGGTAGTCGAACGCCGCGGGGATCACGCCGCACCTCCGGTGGATTCGATGGTGTGACGGGAGCCAAGCCCTCCCCATGGGAGCGATGCGCTCGCGACCGCGTCGAGCACAGCGCCACCGGCGGCCAGCAGTGGGAGTTCGGCCGGGGCGATGGAGAGGGTGGGGTGGACGAACGCCGAGGGGATCGTGCCCAAGCGGGAGGTGACGGCGAGCGGTGGGAGTTCGGTTGGGACGTTGGACGGGGTGAGCCGGGCGAGCGCTGTGGGGGTCATGCCGTACCTCCGGTGGGCTCGGTCGGGGTGACGGAACCCAGGCCGCCGCCGGGGGCCGGTGTGGTGGATGGGGTGCTTGGGTTGGCGCCGTTGATGGCGGCCCAGACTCGGTATGGGGTGCAAGGCATTTCCACGTCGTTGACGCCCAGGTGGCGGACCGCGTCGACGATCGCGTTGACCACGGCTGGGGTGGAGGCGATCGTGCCTGCTTCGCCGACGCCCTTGGCGCCCAGTTGGTTTGTGGTGGAGGGGGTTTCGGTGCGGTCGGTGTCGAAGTGCGGGAGGTCGGCGGCGGAGGGGACCAGGTAGTCGGCCAGGGTTCCCGTGGTCAGGGTTCCGCTTTCGTCGTGGATGGCTTCCTCGTACAGCGCTTGGGCGATGCCCTGCGCCAGGCCACCGTGGACCTGGCCCTCGACGATGATCGGGTTGACCACCTTGCCCACGTCGTCGACGCAGGCGTACTTGCGGATTCGGGTGAAGCCGGTCTCCGTGTCGACCTCGACCGCGCACAGGTGGGTGCCGTGCGGGAAGGAGAAGTTGTCCGGGTCGAAGGTGGCCTCGGAGTCGAGGGTGGGTTCGACGCCGTCCGGCAGGTCGTGGGCGGCGAACACGGCCAGCGCCACGTCGGTGATGCCGGTCGACCGCTCGGTGCCCCGGACGGTGAACCGCCCGCCCGCGAACTCCAGGTCGTCCTCGGCGCACTCCATCAGGTGCGCGGCGACCCGCCGGGCCTTCTTGATGACCTTCTCCCCCGCCTTGAGCACCGCCATGCCCCCGACGGTCAGCGAGCGCGACCCGTACGTGTCCAGCCCGCGCGGTGAGATCTGCGTGTCGCCGTGCAGTACCTCGACGTCCTCGAACGGCACGCCCAGTTGGTCGGCGACGATCTGGCTCCACGCCGTCTCGTGGCCCTGGCCGTGCGCGGACGAGCCGGTGACCACCTCGACCTTGCCGCTGGGCAGCATCCGGATCTGTGCGTGCTCCCAACCGCCCGCGCCGTAGGACAGCGCGCCGAGCACGCGGGACGGTGCCAGCCCGCACATCTCGGTGAACGTCGACGTGCCGATGCCGAGCTGGACGACGTCGCCCCGGGCACGCCGTTCGCGTTGCTCGGCCCGCAGCGCGTCGTAACCCAGGAGTTCCTTGGCGCGGGCGGTGGCGGCCTCGTAGTTGCCGCTGTCGTACTCCAGCCCGGCGACCGTGGTGAACGGGAACTCGTCGTGCTTGATCCAGTTCTGCTCGCGCACCTCGATCGGGTCGCGACCGAGTTCGACCGCGAGTTCGTCCATCAGCCGCTCGATGGCGTACGTCGCCTCCGGCCTGCCCGCACCACGGTAGGCATCTGTCGGGACCTTGGTGGTGAACACGTTCGTGCACTCGAACCGGTACGCCGGGAACTTGTAGATGGCGTTGAACATGAAGGCACCCAGGATCGGCACGCCGGGGGTGACCAGCCGCAGGTACGCGCCCATGTCGGCGAGCAGCTCCACCTTGAGCCCGGTGACCGTGCCGTCGCGCCGGGCGGCCAGGGTGAGCTTCTGCAGCTGGTCGCGGCCGTGGTGGGCGGAGAGCAGGGACTCCGACCGCGTCTCGGTCCACTTCACCGGTTTGCCGATCCGCTGGGCGACGACCATGGCCACCACCTCCTCCGGGGTGACCTGGAGCTTGCCGCCGAAGCCGCCGCCGACGTCCGGGGCGATGACGCGGACCTTGTGCTCCGGTGTGCCGGTGGTGAGGGCGAGCATGAGCCGCAGGATGTGCGGGATCTGGGTGGCCGACCACATGGTCAGCTGCTCGCCGGTCGGGTCGACCACGACCGACCGGGGTTCCATGAAGGCCGGGATGAGCCGCTGCTGGCGGTACGTGCGCTCGATCAGCACCTCGGCCGCGCCGATGGCCGCGTCCACGTCGCCGCCCGTGCCCGCCTCGGCGGAGTCGAACACCCAGCGCGCGGACCGGTTCGTGCCCAGGTCGGGGTGGACGAGGTCGCTGTCGGCCGCGGCGCTCGCCAGGTCGAGCACGACGGGCAGGTCGGCGTAGGTGACGTCGATGCCGACCAGCGCGTCCTGGGCCTGCGCCGCCCCGCGCGCGACGACCACCGCTACCGCCTCACCGGCGAAGTTGACCTGGTCGACGGCCAGCGGCGGCGCGGGCGGCGCCTTCTGGTCGGGGGTGATCGGCCACGCGCACGGCAGGCTGCCCTGGGCCGCGGCCAGGTCGCGGCCGGTGAACACCGCGATGACCCCCGGCATCCGCCGGGCCTCCTCGGTGTCGACGGCGGTGATCCGCGCGTGCGCGACCGGGCTGCGCAGGAACGCCAGGTGCAGCAGGCCGGGCAGGGTGAGGTTGTCGGTCCAGCGGGTGCGGCCGGTGACCAGCCGCGCGTCCTCCTTGCGCAGCCGGGCGCGGCCGACCTCGGGTTCGGCGGTCGTGGTCATCACTCACCACCCACCATCTGGCCCGCCACCCGCTCGGCCTCCGGACCCGCGCCGGGGCGCATCCGGTGGGCCGCGTCGCGGACCGCGCGGACGATGTTCTGGTAGCCCGTGCACCGGCAGAGGTTGCCCTCGAGCCCGTGCCGCACGGCCCGCTCGTCCGGGTCGGGGTCGTCGGCCAGCAGATCGATCGCCTGCATGATCATCCCCGGGGTGCAGAACCCGCACTGCAGCGCGTGGTTGTCGTGGAACGCCCGCTGGACCGGGTGCAGCTCCCCGTCCCTGGCCAGCCCCTCGACCGTGGTGACCTCGCGGCCGTCGGCCTGCACGGCCAGCACCGAGCAGGACTTCACGCTGCGCCCGTCGAGGTGGACGGTGCACGACCCGCAGTTGCTCGTGTCGCACCCGACGACGGTGCCCGTCTTGCCGACGACCTCGCGCAGGTAGTGCACGAGCAGCAGGCGTGGTTCGACGTCGTCGGTGTAGGCCGTTCCATCGACCGTGACGGTGATCCGCATCGGGCCTCCAGACTGGGTGGGAGCGGGGTGATCGGGCTCACAGACGAGCCTGCCCCTGGTCGGCGCATCCGCACAAGCCCCCACCCCGGCGCCTGTGGACAACTCGCGATCTTGAACCCACCACTACCCCGCTGAGCTGCGAGATCAGCCGTGGATCCGTCCGGAGAGGACGGAGAGCGGGCGCCCGCCACCACCCCACCGGGTGGCGATGATCTCGGCGGCGATCGACACGGCGGTCTCCTCCGGCGTGCGCGCTCCCAGGTCGAGGCCGATGGGCGAGGCGAGCCGGGCCAGTTCCACCGGGCCGACGCCCGCCGCGCGCAACCGGGCCAGCCGGTCCTCGTGCGTGCGCCGGGACCCCATCGCGCCGATGTAGCCGAGATCGCTGCGTAGCGCGATCTCCAGCACGGGGATGTCGAACTTGGGGTCGTGGGTCAGCACGGTCACGACGGTGCGCTCGTCCACGCGCCCTGCCACCAGTTCCGCCGCGAGGTAGCGGTGGGGCCAGTCGACGACGACCTCGTGCGCGCTGGGGAAGCGGCTCGCGGTCGCGAAGATCGGTCGGGCGTCGCAGACCGTGACCCGGTAACCCAGGAAGGCGCCCATACGCGCCATGGCGGCGGCGAAGTCGATGGCGCCGAAGACCAGCATCCGGGGCGGCGGCTCGAAGGTGCTCACGAACACCGTCATGCCCTCACCGCGCCGCTCGCCGTCCGGGCCGTAGGTGACTGTCCCACTGCGCCCGGAAGCCAGCAGCCCACGCGCGTCGTCGATGATCGCCGCGTCGACGCGGTCGGACCCCGTGCTGCCAAGCGTTCGGTCAGGCCAAACCAC
Source organism: Actinokineospora auranticolor (assembly GCF_041897805.1). Lineage (GTDB taxonomy): Bacteria > Actinomycetota > Actinomycetes > Mycobacteriales > Pseudonocardiaceae > Actinokineospora > Actinokineospora auranticolor. The sequence goes on along the minus strand of NZ_CP154825.1, from coordinate 562,772 downwards.
GACCCTCTTACCCAACCTGGCCTCATCGGGGTGGGAGACGACGGTGGCCAGTGCGACCGGTTCCTCGTCCCGGACCGACGTGGCCAGCGCGCTCAGCTCGGGGAACGCCTCCCGGGTGACCCGCTCGACGTAGATGTCGATGATCCCGCCGCAGGTCAGGCCCACCGCGAAGGCGTCGTCGTCGCTGACACCGTAGCGCTGGAGCACCGGCCGACCGGTGTCGAGCACGTCGCGTCCCACCTCGTAGACCGCGCCTTCGACACACCCGCCGGACACACTGCCCGCGACGGTCCCATCGGCCGCGACCACCATCGCCGCGCCTGGCGCGCGGGGTGCGGAGGAGAAGGTCGCCACGACGGTGGCCAGCGCAGCGGGTTCCCCGGTGTCGTAGTGGCGCAGGAGTCCATCGAGTACGTCACGCACGGCGCACCTCTTGCAGCAGGAGATCGAGCGTGGCCACGCTGTGGCCCGCGAGCAACCGGTCTACGTGCGGTAGCGCCACCGCGATACCGGACTGCACGGGCTCGTACGTCGGTGAACCCGCGTGCGGATTGACCCAGAACACGCGGTGGGCCAACCGCGCCAGTCTGGCCATCTGGTCGCCCAACAACGTCACGTCGCCGCGCTCCCACCCGTCGGAGAACACCACCACTACGGCGCGTCGGGCGACCCCGCGCTGTCCCCAGCGGTCGAGGAACGCCCGCACGCTCTCGCCCAACCGGGTACCACCCGCGAAGTCGGGTACCGCGCGCGCAGCGGCGGTCAAGGCGAGTTCGGGGTCGCGCTGCCGCAGTTGGCGAGTGAGCCTGGTCAGCCTGGTGCCCAGGGTGAAGACCTCGGCAGGCGCGCGGCGGGCCACCGCATGCGCGAACCGCAGCAGCGCGTCGGCGTAGGGGCGCATGGACCCGGAGACGTCGATGAGCAGCACCACCCGCCGTGGCCTGGGACGACGGCGCTTGTGGACCAGCCGGGCGGGCTCGCCGCCGCTGGCCCGCATGATCCGCAGCACGCGCCGGTCGTCCACCCGCCCGCGCCTGTCCGGCCGCCAACGCGGGCCGGTCCGCTGGGGCGGCTCCGGGCGCAGCAGGGCGATCATCTCCCTGAGGTGGGCGCGCTCGGCCTCGGTCAGTTCGGCGATGTCGCGGTGCCGTAGTACCTCGGTGGAGCTGGCCAGACGGTCCACCTGCTTGGCCTCACCCGCACCAGCGCCGTTGGACGCAAGAGCGGCCAGATGTGCCCTCTTGCGCCGATTAGGCCCACCGGGGCGCGGTTGGCGCGGGATCTCACCGGCGAACCACGCGCGGAAGGCCGCGTCGTACTTCGGCAGGTCGTCGGGCTCGGCGCACAACGCCACGCGGCCCGCCCAGTACACCTGTCCGACCTCGGCGACGTCAAGCAGCTCGAGCGCCGAGAGATACGCGTGGACCCGCTCCGGGCCGCAAGCCACCCCCGCCGCGCGCACCGCGGCGGCGAACCCGACCAGCCCGGGCAGGGGATCCTCCAAGCCGCACCTCACGCCATGTCTTCGGCCAGTTCGGCGAGGACCGCACGACAGTCCGCCAACACCTTCTTACCTCGTTTGGTCGTCCGGTACCGGCGCACACGTCGGCCGTCCACCACCTCCGTGCGCGACTTGAGCAATCCAGCCTCTTGCAGGCGGTGCAGCAGCGGGTAGAGCGTGCCGGGCGACACGCGGTGCCCACGCGCGGCCAGGTCCTCGGCGAGCAAGGCGCCGTGGACCTCGGCGACAGCGGCGTAGCGGAGCACCCGCAGCCGCAGCGCCCCGTTGGCGAACTCTCGGACCACATCCATCGCTCCACGATATCGCACACCGATATCGACTGCCGATAAGTAGTCATAACTGCTGTATATAGCCGGTAAACAGACTAAATATCGGATCACGATATCGAGATCCGATAGGAAAACCGTTGCGCCACAAGGATGTGAATCACGACACGTCGGTAATGGATCGATGCGACAGGTCGATGGAAAGGCCGGTAACGTGCTCGTTCCGACGCGCCCGCCCAGCCCGGGACGGTCGCGGACCAGTCGAAGGACACCACCGAAAAGGTGAGAAATGCGTCAGACGCGATGACGATGATCGATCACTCGCCGTCTCTGCTCGACTCCGCCGACCCGCTCGCCGAGGCCGCCGCCCGAGGCCTCGCCGTCTTCCGCGCGGGCCCCGAGAGCGCCCCGCGCACCCTCGTCGACGTCCTGACCGAGACCGCCGTCCGCAACCCGGACGCGGACGCGATCGACGACGGCACGACCGTCCTGACCTACCGCGCCCTGCGCGACGAGGTCGACACCCTCACCACCCGGTTGGTCCAGGCGGGCGTCGGCCGCGGCGACCGCGTGGGCATCCGCGTGCCGTCCGGCACCGCCGACCTCTACATCGGCATCCTCGCGGTCCTGACCGCGGGCGCCGCCTACGTCCCCGTCGACTTCGACGACCCCGACGAGCGCGCCGACCTGGTCTTCGACGAGGCAAACGCTTGCGTCGTCATCGGACCGAACCGCGCCATCACCCCGCGCGTGACCCCCACCGGCGTCCCCGGCTCCCCCACGGCCGACGACGACGCGTGGATCATCTTCACCTCGGGGTCCACCGGCAAGCCCAAGGGCGTCGCGGTGAGCCACCGCAGCGCCGCCGCGTTCGTCGACGCCGAGGCCGACCTCTTCCTCGCCGACGAGCCCATCACCGCCGACGACCGCGTCCTCGCGGGCCTCTCGGTTGCCTTCGACGCCTCCTGCGAGGAGATGTGGCTGGCCTGGCGCAACGGCGCCTGCCTGGTCGCCGCCCCGCGCGCCCTCGTGCGCACCGGCGTCGACCTGGGCCCGTGGCTGGTCGAGCGGGGCGTGACCGTGGTCTCCACCGTGCCGACGCTGGCCGCGCTGTGGCCGGGCGAGGCGCTGGACGCGGTCCGGCTGCTGATCTTCGGCGGCGAGGCGTGCCCGCCCGAGCTGGCCGAGCGCCTCGCGGTGCCCGGTCGCGAAGTGTGGAACACCTACGGCCCCACCGAGGCGACCGTGGTGGCCTGCGCCGCCCCGCTGACCGGCGAGGGCCCCGTCCGCATCGGCCTCCCGCTCGACGGTTGGGAGCTGGCCGTGGTCGACGAGGCGGGTGAGCTGCTGCCGATGGGCGAGACCGGCCAGTTGGTCATCGGCGGCGCGGGCCTGGCCCGCTACCTCGACCTGGAGAAGGACGCCGAGAAGTTCGCCCCGCTGCCCGCGCTGGCCTGGGACCGCGCGTACCGCAGCGGCGACATGGTCAAGGCCGAGCCCGAGGGCCTGCTGTTCCTCGGTCGCGCCGACGAGCAGGTCAAGCTCGGCGGCAGGCGGATCGAGCTGGGCGAGGTCGACGCCGCGCTGCAGGCGCTGCCGAACGTGGCGGGCGCCGCGGCGGCCGTGCGGCAGACCGGCGCGGGCAACCAGCTGCTGGTCGGCTACGTGGTCGCCCAGCCCGGGTTCGACGCGGACGCCGCCGTGGAGCGGCTGCGGGCCGCGCTGCCCGCCGCGCTGGTCCCGCTGATCGCCGAGGTCGAGACGCTGCCGACGCGCACCTCCGGCAAGGTCGACCGCAACGCCCTGCCGTGGCCGCTGGACCTGGACACCTCCGAGGTGGACACGGCCGCGCTCACCGACACCGAGCGGTGGCTGGCCGGGTTGTGGCGCGACCTGCTCGGGGTGGCCGTGAGCCGCCCGGGTGCCGACTTCTTCGCCAACGGCGGCGGCAGCCTCGGCGCTGCGCAGTTGGTCTCCCGCATCCGCGAGCAGCACCCCGGCATCGCGGTCGCCGACCTGTACCAGAACCCGACGCTGGGCAAGCTCGCCGCGCACATCGACGCTGCTGCTGCGAGCGCCCAGACCGACCGGGTAGTGCTACCCACGCCGCGACGGGCACAGATCGCGCAGACGCTCCTCACGCTGCCGATGCTGACCGTCGTCGGTGCGCGGTGGGCTGTCGCGTTGGCCGCGGTGAACAACCTCGTCGGTCTGCCGTGGGCACCGAAGGTGTCGTGGTGGCTCGTGTTCGCGGGTTGGTTGGTCTTCCTGAGCCCGTGGGGTCGGTTGGCGCTGGCCGCCGGTACCGCCCGTCTGCTGCTGCGTAACGTCAAACCGGGCTCTTACCCGCGCGGCGGCAGTGTGCACCTGCGTATCTGGGCCGCTGAGCGCGTAGTGGACCTCACCGGCGCCGCGGGCCTGCAAGGCGCCCCCTGGATGACCCACTACGCACGCGTCCTCGGCGCGCGCATCTCCCCCGACGTCGACCTGCACTCCCTCCCGCCGGTGACCGGCATGCTGCGGCTGGGCCGCGGCGCGGCGGTGGAGCCCGAGGTGGACCTGTCCGGGCACTGGTTGGACGGTGACGTCCTGCACGTCGGCCGGATCCGGATCGACGCGCACGCCACGGTCGGCGCGCGCAGCACGCTGTTCCCCGGCGCGCACGTCGGCAAGCGCGCCGAGGTGGCCCCCGGTTCGGGCGTCCAGGGCACGGTTCCCCCTGGTCAGCGCTGGTCCGGCGCGCCCGCGTCGCGCAGCGGCAAGGCGAACGGCAAGGGTAGGCGCCCCGCCCGCCGCAAGCGCTGGGTGGCGATCTACGCGGCGACCTCGTTCGCGCTGAGCCTGCTGCCGATCGTGGCCGCCGTGCCCGCGCTGTGGATCCTGATGACCTTCCTGACCGGCACGGCCACCCTCGGCGCCGCGACCACGCAGGCGCTCATCGCGGTCCCGCTGGTCACCCTGGTCTGGATGGCGACCTACGCGCTGCTGATCCTGGTCTCCGTGCGCCTGCTCTCCCTCGGCCTGCGTCCCGGTCAGCACGCCGTGCACAGCCGGGTGGCGTGGCAGGCGTGGGCGACCGAGCGGCTGATGGGCCTGGCCCGCACCGGCCTGTTCCCGATGTACGCGAGCCTGCTCACCCCGGTGTGGCTGCGCGCGCTCGGCATGAAGGTCGGCAAGGGCGTCGAGGCCTCCACGGTCCTCGCCCTGCCCAGCCTGACCCAGGTCGGCGACGGCGCGTTCCTGGCCGACGACACCATGATCGGCTCCTACGAGCTGGGCGGCGGCTGGCTGCGCATCGACAACGCGCGGGTCGGCAAGCGCGCCTTCCTCGGCAACTCCGGCATGACGGCCCCCGGTCGCGCGGTGCCCAAGCGCGGTCTGGTCGGCGTGCTGTCCTCGACCCCGAAGAAGGCCAAGGCGGGCTCCTCCTACCTCGGCATGCCCCCGATGAAGCTGCCGCGCACGGTGGAGACCGGCGACGAGAGCACCACCTTCAACCCGCCCCGGCGGCTGGTGGTCGCCCGCGCGCTGGTCGAGCTGTGCCGGGTCGTGCCGGTCATGGCCTCGGCGGCGCTGGCGGTGCTCGTGGCCGCCGCGCTGACCGGCCTGGGCTTCTGGCTCGGCCTGACGCTGGGCGGGGTGCTGCTGCTCGGCGCCGGTGTGCTGGCCTGCGTGGTCGCGGCGCTGGCCAAGTGGGCCCTGGTGGGGCGGTTCAGCACCGTCAACCATCCACTGTGGAGTTCGTTCGTCTGGCGCAACGAGCTGGCGGACACCTTCGTGGAGATGCTCGGGGTGCCGTGGTTCGCCGCCTGGTCGCACGGCACGCCGCTGCTCAACACCTGGCTGCGCGGCCTCGGCGCGCGCATCGGCCGGGGTGCCTGGGTGGAGACCTACTGGCTGCCCGAGGCCGACCTGGTCCGGCTGGGCGACGGCGCGACGGTCAACCGGGGCTGCGTGCTGCAGACCCACCTGTTCCACGACCGGATCATGAGCATGGACACCGTCACCATCGGCGCGGGCGGCACGCTGGGCCCGCACGGCATCGTGCTGCCGGGCGCGTCCATCGGCGACCGCACCACGGTCGGCCCCGCCTCGCTGGTCATGCGCGGCGAGTCCGTGCCGGAGGGCACCCGCTGGCTCGGTAACCCCATCTCCGCGTGGACGACCAAGCGCTGACGCGTGGAGATCAGCCCTAGCGTGATGTTGAATAGTCCTATGAGCGCCAAGGCTGACCCGGCTCGCGCCGGGCAGCCCGGCGCGGGCACCTCCGGTGACCCCTACCTGCCCGAGAACGGCAACGGTGGCTACCGCACGCTGCACTACGACATCGACCTGAACTACCGCGTGGGTCCGGGCAGGCTGGACGGTCGCGCCCGGATCACCGCGGTGGCCACCCAGGCGTTGTCGAGGTTCAGTGTGGACCTGTCCGGCCTACGGGCGGGCAAGGTCACCGTCGACGGCAAGGCCGTCCGGCACGCGCAGCGGGGCCGCAAGCTCGTCATCACCCCGCAGCGGCCCCTGGCCGACGGCGCGCGGTTCACCGTCGACATCCGCTACACCGGCTCCCCGGCCCCTGTGCCGAGCCGGTGGGGTGAGATCGGGTGGGACTACCTCGACGACGGGGTGATCGTGGCCAGCCAGCCGGTGGGGGCGCCGTCGTGGTTCCCGTGCAACGACCACCCCTCGGACAAGGCCACCTACCGGATCTCGGTGACCACCGCGACCCCGTACCAGGTGATCGCGACCGGGGTGCTGGAGGCCAAGCAGTCCGCGGCCAGCACCACGACCTGGCAGTTCCGGCTCTCCCAGCCGACCCCGACCTACCTGGTCAGCGTCCAAATCGGACGGTACGCGGAGTACTCGTTCGCCACCGTGCCGATGATGCACGCGGCCATCCCGGCCCGGTTGGCGGGCCGGTTCGCGCACGACTTCGGCCGCCAGCCGCAGATGCTGGTGGAGTTCGAGAGGATGTTCGGCCCCTACCCGTTCGAGCAGTACGGCGTAGTGGTGGTGGACGCGGAGTTGGACGCGCCGATCGAGGCGCAGTCCGTGTCCGTCTTCGGCACCAACCACCTCGACGGTAAGAGGGGCAGCGAGCGGTTGGTAGCCCATGAGTTGGCGCACCAGTGGTTCGGCAACAGCCTGACCGTGGCGCAGTGGCGCCATATCTGGCTCAACGAGGGTTTCGCCAACTACGCCGAATGGCTCTGGTCGGAGGTGTCCGGCGGCGAGCCCGCGGAGGCGCACGCACATCGCGCGTGGCAGCGGGTGGCGGCGATGCCGCAGGACCTGAAGCTGTCCGACCCGGGTGTGCGCCGCCTCTTCGACGACCGCGTCTATCTGCGCGGTGCGCTGACCCTGCACGCACTACGGCGTCGGATGGGCGAGACGGCGTTCTTCGCGCTGGTGAAGGTGTGGACCTCGGCCAACCGGCACGGCTCGGTGACCACCGACGGCTTCGTGACGCTCGCCCAGCGGCACACACCATGGCCGCTGGACGAGCTGTTCACCGCGTGGTTGCACAACCCGGCCTTACCCCGTTTGCCGCACTGAGGAACGGTTTGCGCGGTGCGGACCCGGGTCACGCCGGGTCCGCACCGCACCGCCCCCCGCCGCCACTCGGCAGTCCTGCCGGGCGCGGGGCGCGCCAGGTGAGCACGTGGGAACACCGGAGTGGTCCACAATGGACCGCGTTCCGCGCGCGACGCCGCCACAACGTCGCGTAGGCGAACCGCCCACCGCAACGCGGTGACCTCCGGCTTTCGGTTTTCCCACAACAATGATGCGCCGCGGGCCACGACGCTCGCGACCCATTTTCCGCGGCGCGGGAATCAGCCCGCCACGACCGCTTCCAGGCCCGCCGCGGTCACCCGGTCGGCGTCCTCCCGGTACTTCAGCACCGCCCCCAAGGTGACCGCCGCGGTCCGCGCGTCCAATTCCGTGCGCCCCAGCGCCAGCAGCGCCGCCGCCCAATCGATCGCCTCCGCCACGCCGGGCGGCTTCAGCAGTTCCGCCGCCCGCAGCCTGCGCACCGCGCCCACCACCTGGGCCGCGAGCCGCTCGGACACCCCGGGCACCCGGCGGCGCAGGATGGCCAGCTCCCGCTCCAGGTCGGGGTGGTCCAGCCAGTGGTAGAGGCAGCGGCGCTTGAGCGCGTCGTGCACCTCGCGGGTCCGGTTGGAGGTCAGCACGACCAGTGGCGGTTCGGCCGCCCGGATTTCGCCCAGCTCGGGAATCGTGACGGCGTGCTCGCTGACCACCTCGAGCAGAAACGCCTCGAACTCGTCGTCGGCGCGGTCGATCTCATCGATCAGCAATACGCACGGCGCCGATTCCAACGCGCGCAGCAACGGACGGGCCAAGAGGAACCGGCGCGTATAGATGTCCTCTTCGCGCCCCGGACCGTCCGTTGCCCGAAGGTGCAGAAGTTGCCGGGGGAAGTCCCAGTCATAGAGGGCCTGGGTGGCGTCTATGCCCTCATGGCACTGCAACCGCACAAGGTCGACATTCAACGCACGGGCCAAAGCGGACGCCAACGCCGTCTTACCCGTTCCGGGCTCACCCTCGCAGAACAGCGGTCTCCCCAGTTTCGACGCGAGGAAAGCCGCGGTGGCCAGGCCCTCGTCGGCCAGGTAGCCGACCCGGTCCAGCGCCTCGGCAAGCTCACCCGGGGTCCGCATACGGGCCACCCTAACCCGACCCCAGGGTGGACCCCCAGTCCGGTTTCCGGGACGATCCCCGATGGCAAGAGCCCGCTGACCAGCGATTCTTGTGCCATGACGAACACGATGTACACCGAAGCCCAGACCGCGGTCCGCAAGCTCCGCCGTTCCCGCACCGACCGCAAGGTCGCGGGGGTGTGCGGTGGCATCGCCAAGACCCTCGGCCTCGACGCCGCCCTGGTGCGGATCCTGCTGGTGGTCGCCACCCTGCTCGGATTCGGCACGGGCGCCATAATCTACCTGGCCTGCTGGCTGATCATGCCGGAAGATGACTGACCCGTCGGTCGTACCACGGGGGACGAACCGATCGTCACAATCCGGCCACGTCTCAAACCTGACAGATCCTGGACGTATCCACGACCGACTTCGCCGCTCTTCTCCGGTGTCTGAGTAAAACTACTCGCCCCACGGAGAGCGCCATGGACCACGGCCCGCAGCGGCAGCGGCCGCACGCGTCGTGCGGCGCCCGGGGGTGCTCCGACTCCGTGCCAGGGCCTGTGGGGACAGGCCTGCCTGAGGGCGCGTCCGGTCGCGTTGACCGGACGTCGGCGTGAAGGCGCGGACCACTGGCGGCTGGACGGGTGCAGGGGACCCGTCCAGCCGCCGTACCGCGTCCTGGGCCACGGGGTTCGAGGTCGGGCCGGGAGAAGGAGCGGGGCATGGCGTTGGTGCACCTGGGGGTAGGCGACGCCGACGGGCCAACCGAGTTGCACCGGGGGGATACCGTCGAGTTACGGCTCCCGGAGTCCACGGCCACCGGCTACCGGTGGCGCTGGTGGCTGCCGGAGGCACTGCGCCTGATCGCCGACGAGCACGTCCCGGCGGCGGTGGGCGCGGGTGCCCCCGGTGCCGCCGGGGTGCGACGACTGGCGTTCGACGTGACGACGACCGGACTGCACGAACTCCGGGCCGAGCTGGCCGAGCCGTGGGAACCGCTGCCGCGGCAGGCGCTGACCTTCGTCCTGCACGCGGTCTGAGGGCACTGGTGGCGGACAGCCGCCCCCGCGCGTGTGAGGATGGCTGTGCCTGGTCGCACGGCCGCACCGTCGGGCGAGGCGAGCAGGGCGAGCGGAATGCACGACCCCGGCAGACGGAGAATGGGGTGGGAGCGGTGACCGAGCTCCACACGGCAAGGACCAACCCGCCGTGGGACGGCCTGGAAGGGGCGGAGCGCCACGCCGCGTGCGTCCTGGCGGCGCGCGCGGGCGACAAGGCCGCGCTGGACGTCCTGGTGGCCGAGCTGACGCCGCTGGTGTGGCACATCGCCAGAGGCGGCGGGCTCGACCGGGCCGCGGCCGAGGACGTCGTGCAGACCGTGTGGCTGGCGCTGCTGCGCCACGTGGAGTCCATCACCGAACCCAAGGCCCTGGTCGGGTGGCTGATCACCACCGCCCGCCGGGAGGCGAGCCGGACCCGGCAGCGCGGCAGCGCCCAGGTCGAGCTGTCCCCCGAGGTGGCCGAGCACGTGCTGAGCACCGAGCCGATGCCGGAGGCCGAGGCACTGCGCACCGAACGCGACCGGCAGTTGTGGTCGGCGTTCCACAAGCTCGACCAGCGCTGCCAGGAGCTGCTGCGCCTGACCGTGCTGGCCGGTCGTGCCGAGTACCGCGTCGTGGCCGAACAGCTGCGGATGCCGCACGGCAGCATCGGGCCGACGCGGGGGCGGTGCATCAACACCCTGCGCGCGCTGTACCACGATGGGGATGGTGGCAGATGAGGACCATGGACGACTACGAGATGGAACCCGCCGAGCAGGAGTACTGGCTGTCGCAGGTCGCCAGGCTGGTCGACGAGCTCGACCCGGTGCCACCAGGTCTCGTGGCGCGGGCCCAGTTCGCCATCGCCATCGAGGACATCGATGCCGAGGTCGAGCTGGAGGCCGCGCGGTGGGCCGAGTCGCACTCGCTGGTCGGTGTGCGCGGTGGCGCCCCGGGCACCATCACGTTCTTCGTCGGCGACCTGACGGTCATGGTCAACGTCACCCGAACCGGTGAAAAGCAGCGCATCGACGGCTGGCTGGTGCCCGCGGGTGAGCACGGCGTCGAGGTGCGCGTCGCGGACCACGGCTCCTCCGCCACTACGGCGGACGAAGGCGGTCGGTTTGTGCTGACCGAGGTCCCCCGTGGCACTACGCAGATCCTGGTGCGCATGAACGGTGGCCCCAAACCCCGCACCGTCGTCACCCCCACCGTCGAGCTGTAAGACCCCCTCTTTCCCCACCCGGCACCGTTCCCGACTTGGTGTGCTCGGCCGGCGGTAGCGGAAAAGTGCGGTGGAGGCGCTGACGCGCTAGACCGCACGCTCCACGAGGTTCGCCAGCGCAGCGGGCAGTTCGGCCGCGTGCACGACCCCGACCCACTGGGTCGACCTGGTCAGCGCCACGTACAGGTCGTTGCGGCCGCGCTCGGACCCGGCGACCACGGCGGCGGGTTCCACGACGAGCACGGCGTCGAACTCCAACCCCTTCGACTGGGCCACGGTGAGCACCACCACCCGGCTCTCCAGCTCCGGCCGGTCCCCCAACCCCGCGTCCGGCACGCGCCCGAGCACCGCGCGACCGACCTCGTCCACCAGCGCCGACGGCGCGATCACGGCCAACGTGCCGGCTCCCTGGTCCGCGGCCAGCCCGGCCACGGTGTCGGCCAGCTCCGCCGGGTCCACCCGCAGGCGCCACGGTTCGACACCGGTCTCGCGCACCGAGCGCGGCGCCGCCAGGCCGGTCCCGAGTTCGGCCAGCACGTCCGCGGCGACCGCCATGACCTCGGCGGGCGTGCGGTAGTTGACGGTCAGCTCGGTCAGCCGCCAGCGGTCAGCCACGTACGGCGCCAGGGTGCCCGCCCAGGTGTCGGTGCCCGCCAGGTCGCCGGTCTGCGCGACGTCGCCGACCAGGGTCATCGAGCGCGACGGGCAGCGGCGCATCAGCACCCGCCAGGCCATCGCAGACAGCTCTTGGGCCTCGTCGACGATGACGTGGCCGAAGGTCCAGCTCCGGTCGGCGGCGGCGCGCTCGGCGGCGGTGCGGTGGTCCTCGTCGTCGTGGCGCTCGGCGAGCCTGCCCGCGTCGATGAGGTCGTAGGCGGTGAGGATGTCGGGGTCGGCGTCGTCCTCCATCTGCAGGATGTCGAGGACGCCCTGGGCGTAGTCCTGCTCGTCGCGGCGGCGGCGGGCCTCGGCGGCGCGCTCGGCCCGGTCGTCGACGCCGAGCAGTTCGGCGGCCTCGTCGAGCAGCGGCGCGTCGGCGGCGGTCCAGCCGAGTCGGGGTGAGCGCAGCAGGAGCGCGCGGTCGGCCTCGTCGAGGTCGGGGAGGGCGGAGGCCAGGCGGTCCGCGGCGGCGTAGAGGTCGGTGAGCAGCCGCTGCGGGGTCAGCTGCGGCCACAGGGTCTCGATGGCGTCCTGCACGACCGGGTCGGCGGCCATCTCGCGGCGGATGTCGGCGAGGTCGCCCGCGTCGAGGAACTCCGCGCCCAGCCGCTCGGCCTCCTGGCGGGTGAGGGCGGCGACGATCTCCTCGGCGAAGAGCGGCCGGGCCTCGTTGTGCGGCTTGCGCGAGCGTCTGGCGCGGGTGCGGGCGGCCTTCACCGTGGGGGCGTCGAGCGTCAGCTCCTCCCGCTCGACGATGAGCGTCATCGGCTCATCGGGCAGCTCTTGGCGGTCGTGCACGGCCTTGCGCAGCGCGTCGACCATGTCGATCCGGCCCTTGATCTCGGCGGCCCGGGCGGGTTCGGGGCGGGTGCCGCGCACCCCGGGGTACAGATCGCCGACGGTCTGCAGGAGGACGCCGGTCTCGCCGAGGGACGGCAGGACCTGGCCGATGTACTTGAGGAACGTCGCGTTCGGGCCGACGATCAGCACGCCGCGCCGGGAGAGCTGCTGGCGGTAGGTGTAGAGCAGGTACGCGGCCCGGTGCAGCGCCACGGCGGTCTTGCCGGTGCCCGGCCCGCCCTGGACGACCAGGACGCCGTTGAGGCCGGAGCGGATGATCTCGTCCTGCTCGGCCTGGATGGTCTCGACGATGTCGGACATCCGGCCGGTGCGCGCGGCGTTGAGCGCGGAGAGCAACGCGGCCTCGCCGGTGACGCCGTCGTGCGCGTCGCGGCCGCCCGCGCCGAGGTCGAGCACCTCGTCGTCGACGGCGGTGACCTTGCGCTGCGACGTGCGGATGTGGCGGCGCCTGCGCACCCCGTCGGGGGACGCGGCGGTGGCCAGGTAGAAGGGCCGCGCGGCGGGCGCGCGCCAATCCATCAACAGCGGTTCGTAGTCGCCTTCGGTGTCGAACAGGCCGATGCGGCCGATGTAACTACGGACGCCGTCGGTGAAATCCAGCCTGCCGAAGCACAGCCCGTTCTCCACGGCGCCGTATTGGGCGAGCAGTTCGCTGTAGTGCGCGGTGGCCGCGTCCCGGTGGGTCATCGCCGTGGGGCTGCTGCTGCTCTCGCGCAGGGTCGTGGCCAGCCTGGAGTCGGTGTCGGCCCGGAGCCCGTCGAGGTGCGCGTAGAGCATGGTGACGTATTCCTGCTCCACGTCGAGCTCGGTTGACACTCGTCCTCCAATTGCCTTATAATCTCCGCATAGCCACTTTCCCACATGGGAACGGGGCTATTTTTTATGGCGATTCCTCAATCTAGCGCACCCGGCCGGGCGCGCGGCAAGACTTCCCGCCGGGTGAATCAGCGAAACGTGAAAAGGCAGGGCCCGGTCCGCGTCGCGGACCGGGCCCTGCCGGTGGAGCTGTGGTGGCGGGACTCGCTTAGAAGTCCATGCCGCCGGTCGGGTCGCCCGCGGGAGCCGCGCCTGCCTTCTCCGGCTTGTCGGCCACGACGGCCTCGGTGGTGAGGAACAGCGCGGCGATCGACGCGGCGTTCTGCAGCGCCGAGCGGGTCACCTTGGTCGGGTCCGGCACGCCCGCGGCGAGCAGGTCCTCGTAGACGCCGGTGGCGGCGTTGAGGCCGTGGCCCTGCGGGAGGCCCTTGACCTTCTCCACCACGACGCCACCCTCGAGACCGGCGTTGACCGCGATCTGCTTGAGCGGGGCCTCGACGGCGACCTTGACGATGTTGGCGCCGGTGGCCTCGTCGCCCTCCAGCTTCAGGCCGGAGAACGCGGCCTCGGCGGCCTGCAGCAGGGCCACGCCGCCACCGGCGACGATGCCCTCCTCCACGGCGGCCTTGGCGTTGCGCACCGCGTCCTCGATGCGGTGCTTGCGCTCCTTGAGCTCGACCTCGGTGGCGGCACCGGCCTTGATGACGGCCACGCCGCCCGCGAGCTTCGCCAGGCGCTCCTGGAGCTTCTCGCGGTCGTAGTCGGAGTCCGACTTCTCGATCTCGGCGCGGATCTGGTTGACGCGGCCCTGGATCTGCTCGGCGTCACCGGCGCCCTCGACCACGGTGGTCTCGTCCTTGGTGACGACGACCTTGCGGGCCTTGCCCAGCAGCGCGATGTCGGCGTTCTCGAGCTTGAGGCCGACGTCCTCGCTGATGACCTGGCCACCGGTGAGGGTGGCGATGTCCTGCAGGATCGCCTTGCGGCGGTCGCCGAAGCCGGGGGCCTTGACGGCGACCGACTTGAAGGTGCCGCGGATCTTGTTGACGACCAGGGTCGCCAGCGCCTCGCCCTCGACGTCCTCGGAGATGATCAGCAGCGGCTTGCCCGCCTGCATGACCTTCTCCAGCAGCGGGAGCAGGTCCTTGACCGAGGAGATCTTGGAGCCGAACAGCAGGATGTACGGGTCCTCGAGGACCGCTTCCTGGCGCTCGGGGTCGGTGACGAAGTACGCCGACAGGTAGCCCTTGTCGAAGCGCATGCCCTCGGTGAGCTCCAGCTCCATGCCGAGCGCGTTGCTCTCCTCGACGGTGATGACGCCTTCCTTGCCCACCTTGTCGAGGGCCTCGGCGATCAGCTCGCCGATGGTGGTGTCGCCCGCGGAGATGGACGCGGTGGCCGCGATCTGCTCCTTGGTCTCGACCTCCTTGGCGGACTTGTGCAGCTGCTCGATGACGGCCTCGACGGCCTGCTCGATGCCGCGCTTGAGCGACAGCGGGTCGGCACCGGCGGCGACGTTGCGCAGACCCTCGCGCACCAGCGCCTGGGCGAGCACGGTCGCGGTGGTCGTACCGTCACCGGCGACGTCGTCGGTCTTCTTCGCGACCTCCTTGACCAGCTCGGCCCCGATCTTCTCCCACGGGTCCTCGAGCTCGATCTCCTTGGCAATCGAGACGCCGTCGTTGGTGATGGTCGGCGCGCCCCACTTCTTCTCGAGCACGACGTTGCGGCCCCTCGGGCCGAGCGTCACCTTGACGGCGTCGGCGAGGGTGTTCAGTCCGCGCTCGAGACCGCGACGCGCTTCCTCGTCAAACGCGATCAACTTGGCCATTGCGGTGTGGTCCTCCATCGGATGGATTCACGTAGCGCGGCCAGGCTCGGTGCCCGCGACGGACGACCTGGCGGACTGCGCCGCCGGCCTCACCGTCCCGACCTTCTGGCACTCGGGGACCCCGAGTGCCAGTTCCGGTTTTAGCACTCTCACCCCCGGAGTGCAAGGAACCTGCCTCAGGGGGGTGGCACGATCGTGATCGGCGGGAGGGTCCGGCGGGTGGTCGGCCGGGACGGGGTCGTGCTGGTCGGACGGCTCGGCCGGGTGGTCGGGCGGTCCGAGGTCCCCTCTGGACCGACCTTGATCGGCGGCGTCGGTGTGGTGCTGGTCTCGGGCGAATCGCCACCCGAACCACCCCCACCCGCGAACAGGATCACAGCGGTCACGACGGCCGCGACCGCGACGGCCCCGGCGATCACAGGGGCCAACCACCTCTTCTTGCCCTTCTTGCGCGTGATGACCGCGTCGAAGGGGTCGTAGGTGTTCGTGCCGACCGGTGTGGGCGGTCGCAGCCGCATGGGCTCCGGTTGGATCGGCTGCGGCCCCGACGGCGGGAAGTGCGGTCGTTCGACAAGAGTCGCGTTCGGGTTCCGCTGCTGCTGCGGTCGCTGCTGTGCCCCCGCGAGCGCTCGACGAGCGGCTGCCACCAGTTCGCGACAGCTGCTGTAGCGCTGCGCTTGGCTCTTGGCCATGCCGCGACGCACTACGTCGTTGATCGCGGGCGGTAGCGCCACGAAGTCGGTGAGGGTGGGTGGCTCCCGGTTGAGGTGTCCCTGGATGACCTCCGCGACCTGTCCTTGGAAGGGAGGTCGACCGGCCAGGCAGGCGAAAAGGACGCAGGCGAGCGAATAGGCGTCGGTACGGCCGTCCACGGGCTCACCGCGCAGGTGCTCCGGTGCGGCGTAGGTGGGGGAACCGAGGAAGTCCCCGCCACGGGTGCGGTGACCGGTCGCGCCGCGCCGGGTCAGGCCGAAGTCGGCGACGTAGATGTGCTCGGTGGCCGACTCGCGGGTCGTGACCAGGACGTTGGCCGGCTTGACGTCGAGGTGGACCAGACCGCGCTCGTGCAGGTTGTCGAGCGCCTCGGCGACCTGGCCGAGCAGGTTCAGCGCGCGCTGCGGGGCTAACGGGCCGTCCTTGATCAGGCTGGCCATGTCCGAGCCGTCGACCAGCCGCATCGCGATGTAGAGCAGCCCGTCGGTCTCGCCGAAGTCGTAGAGCGGCACGACGTTGGCGTGGTCGATCGCGGAGGTGTTGCGGGCCTCGTCGACGAACCGCTCGCGGAACTCGGGGTCCTCGGTGAGGTGCTCGGCGATGACCTTGAGGGCCACCTTGCGGCCGAGTCTGATGTCGGTGGCCCGGTACATGACGCTCATCCCGCCCTTACCGAGCACACCGTCGATGCGGTAATGCCCTAGGCGACGCCCGGTGAGGTCCTCCGACACGCCCGCGAGCCTAACGTCCGCTCCCCGGCGTCCGCGTCCGGTTCCGGCATACCCGCCGGTCGGACGGGCAAGATGGCCCCGTGACCGTAGCGAGGCGCGGGCTGACCCCGCGCGAGTACCGGCAGGAGATCGTCGACCTGGTGCCGCGGCTGCCCGTGGCGCCGCGACCGCTGGGGAGGTGCGTCGGCCTGGTGCTCGCCGAGGACGTGGTGTCGGGCGTGTCGCTGCCGCCGTTCGACAACTCCGCCATGGACGGGTACGCGGTTCGCGCGTCCGATGTGGCCGGTGCGAGCGCGGACCAACCGGTCCGGCTCCCGGTCGCCGACGACATCCCGGCGGGGCGGGTCGATGTGCGGCCGTTGGCGCCGGGAACCACGCAGCGGATCATGACCGGTGCGCCGATGCCCGCCGGTGCGGACGCCGTAGTGCAGGTGGAGCACACAGACGGCGGTACGGACGTCGTACGTATCGATGTGTCGGTAACCGAACGGACCCATGTGCGGTTCAGCGGTGAAGACGTCGCGGTAGGCACTGTCGTGCTGCGGGCGGGCACTGTTCTGCACGCACCCCAACTGGGCCTCGCAGCGGCGATCGGGGTGGGCGAACTGCCCGTGCGTCGTCCGCCGAGGGTTCTCGTCTTGTCGACGGGCTCGGAGTTGGTCGCCCCTGGGGAGCCGTTGCCGCCGGGGCACATCTACGAGTCCAACAGCGTCTTCTTGGCCGCGGCCGTGCAAGAGATCGGCGGTGAGGCCACCGTGCTGCGGTTCGTCCCGGACGACGTGGACGCCTTCCGGTCGACGATCGCCGCTCACGCCGCCGAGGCGGACCTGCTCATCACGTCCGGCGGGGTGAGCGCGGGCGCCTACGAGGTCGTCAAGGACGCCTTGGACGGTCATGGCGTGGAGTTCGTCCGGGTCGCGGTACAGCCGGGCGGGCCGCAGGGGCGTGGGGTGTTCGAGGGGCTTCCGGTCGTCACGTTGCCGGGCAATCCGGTAAGCGCCGCCCTGTCGTTCGAGTTGTTCGTGCGCCCGGCGCTGTTGACCGCGCTCGGGCACACCGGGGTCGACCGAGCGCGTACCCGCGCCAAGACAACCGTCGCGATGTCCTCGCCCTCGGGGCGCGTGCAGTACCGACGAGGCTGCCACGACGCGGGTCAGGTGGAGGTCGTCCCGGTGGGTGGGCCGGGATCCCACCTGCTGGCCTCCTTCGCGGCTTCCAACTGCCTCATCGAGATACCGGCGGGCGTGGACCGCGTCGAGGTCGGCGACGAGGTTGACCTGGTACTTCTTGATTGAAAGTCGGCAACAGGTTTGTGGTTCGGATGGTCATTTCCCCACGGAGACCGTTGATCCCCAAGTCCTGCCCGGTTAGACTGGGTGCGCTCCGTACGGGGCGCTCGATCTTGAGGCACCCGATCTCGCGTGTCCGCCGTCGGGGGGCGCGCACGCGGATATCGGGTGCCTCAAGCTTTCCCAGGCGGTGGCTACCTTCCTGGGCAGGTGCCCGGTTGGCGTAGCGTGTGCGGAAATCCGGCCGACTCGCGAGGAACCAGCGACCAGATGACCGCTCAGCAGCCCCAGAAGGCAGGCGCGCTCCAGCACGCCGTCGAGTTGACCAAGAGCATCATCCCGCCGGTGCACCCCGGTGGCAGGCCCTTCATCCTGGGCGCGATCGCGGCGACGCTGGCGGTGCGCCGGGCGTCGCGGCGGGCGGGTGTGCTCAGCGCGGTGTTCACGGCCTGGCTGGCGTGGTTCTTCCGCGAGCCCAAGCGCGTCACGCCGCGTCGTCCGGGGATCGCGGTGGCGCCCGCCGACGGCACGGTGTCGCACGTCGTCGAGGCGGTGCCGCCCGCCGAGCTGGAGCTGGGCTCGGCGCCGATGCTGCGGGTCAGCGTGTTCCTGTCGGTGTTCGACGTGCACGTCCAGCGCGTGCCCGCCTCCGGCGAAGTGGTGCGCGCGGTGCACAAGTCCGGCCAGTTCCTCTCCGCCGACCTCGACGAGGCCAGCGAGGTCAACGAGCGCAACAGCCTGCACCTGCGCACCGAGGACGGCCAGGACCTGGCCGTCGTGCAGATCGCGGGGCTGGTGGCGCGGCGGATCATCTGTCAGGTCTCCGACGGTGACAAGGTGCTCGCGGGCGCCACGTACGGCCTGATCCGCTTCGGGTCGCGTGTGGACCTCTACGTGCCCGTGGGCAGCCGTGTGCTCGTAGAGCCCGGACAGCGCACTATCGGTGGGGAGACCATCTTGGCCGAGTTGCCGTCGGGGGCCTGACCATGGCCCCGACAGCGCCCGGCGTCCGGCTGCTGCCGAACGCGCTGACCGTGCTCGCCATGTGCGCCGGTCTGTCGGCGGTGCAGTTCACGCTCAACCGCCAGTACAGCGCCGCCATCGCGGCCATCGCCATCGCCGCGGTGCTCGACAGCCTCGACGGCCGCATCGCCCGGCTGCTCGACGCGACCAGCAAGATGGGCGCAGAGCTGGACTCGCTGGCCGACGCGATCTCGTTCGGCGTCGCGCCCGCGCTGATGATCTACATCTGGCGGTTCGGCGGCGACCGGGTCGGCTGGGTCGTGGCGTTGGTATTCGCCGTCTGCATGATCCTGCGCTTGGCGCGGTTCAACACGCTGCTGGACGACTCCGAGCAGCCGCTGTACGCCAAGGAGTTCTTCGTCGGCGTCCCCGCGCCCGCGGGCGGGCTGCTGGCGCTGGTGCCGCTGATCCTGACCAACGAGTTCGGCGACCACGGGCACTGGTGGCAGTCGAAGGCCGCGGTGATGGTGTGGACGGTCGCCATCGCGGCCCTGCTGATCAGCCGCATCCCGACGCTGTCGGTGAAGACCATCAAGGTCTCCCCGCGCGCGGTGGCGCCGCTGCTGGTCGGCGTGGGCCTGCTGGCCGCCGCGGTGATCACCTACCCGCAGATCTCCCTGTGCCTGATCCTGGCGCTGTACCTGCTGCACATCCCCTACGCGGTGCGCCGCAAGCAGTGGCTCGCCAAGCACCCCGAGGCCTGGGCCGTGCCGCCGAGCGAGCGCCGCGCGATCCGCCGGGCGCACGGCTCCAGCCGCCGCCTCGGCCTGCGCCCGCCGCTGCGCCGGGTCGCGGGCGCCGCCCGCCGGGCCGTCATGCGGCCGATCCGCAACGGCGACCAGCACCAGATCGCGCTGCCCAAGGACCCGCGCCCGGTCCCGCGCACCCGCGGCTGGCGCCGCACCGGCCTGCGCAAACACCAGCGCCCCGGCGAGTCCAAGACCCGCTGACGCAATCACTCGCAGGAGTGACATCGGGGCCTGTGGACAACTTTCTCTGCGATCGGCGCGAACCCTCTAGTCTCGACGTCGTGGGATCACCGTTCTCTGCTCAGATCACGCTGACGGCGCGCCTTTCGCCGTCGGCCCTCGACACCCGCCGCGGTGTCGTCCGCCTGCACCCCGAGGTGTTCGGCGCGCTCGGGTTGCGCCAGTGGGACGCCGTGCGGCTCACCGGCGCCCGGATCAGCGCCGCCCTGGCCGCCGAGGGCGACCACGCGGGCGCCACGGGTGTCGTGCTGCTCGACGACGTCACCATGTCCAACCTCGGGGTCACCGAGGGCGCGGAGGTGGTGGTGTCCCCTGTGGAGGTCACCGCCGCGCGGTCGGTCACGGTCGCAGGGTCGCGCCTGGCGTCGGTGTCGCTCACACCGGAGACGGTCCGCCTGGCGCTGCTGGGCAAGGTGTTGACGATCGGCGACGCGGTGTCGCTGCTGCCGCAGGACCTCGCGCCGCCGCCGGGCGCGGACGTGCCGGGGGTGCGGGGTCAGCTCTCGCGCGCCATCGGGATGACGTGGACGACCGAGCTGCTCACCATCACCGCGGTCGAGCCGTCGGGCGCGGTCACGGTCCACCCGTCCACTGTGGTCGGTTGGCGCGACGGGGTGCGCACGGGCGAGCGCGGGCAGGCCCCCGCGGTCGGTCAGGCCGGGGCGGGTCAGGTGACGGCGGCCGTGGTCGAGTCGGCCGAGCCGGTCGACCTGGCGGACGAGGTGGTCGAGGCGCCGGAGCCGGTGCCGGTGCCGCTGGCCGACCTGGTGGGCTCGACGGACGCGGCGCGCAAGCTGGGCGAGTGGTTCGAGCTGGCGTTCACCCGGCCGGAGCTGCTGGCGAAGCTGGGCGCGGCGCCCCGGCTCGGCGTGCTGATCACCGGGCCGGAGGGCGTGGGCAAGGCGACGGTGGTGCGGTCGGTGGCGCACTCGATCGACGCCGAGGTGGTCGAGCTGGTCGGGCCGACGGTGGCGGTGCTGGAGGCGAACGCGGCGGCGAGCCGGGTCAACGCGGCGATCCGCGCGGTCCGCGAGCACTCGGCGGCCGGGCGCGCGGCCATCCTGATGATCAACGACGTCGACGCGCTGCTACCCGCCACTTCCCCACCGCCCCTGGCCACGGTCGTGCTGGAGGCACTGCGCTCGGCAATCGGCACCCCCCGCGTCGCGCTGGTGGCCACCACGGCCCACCCCGAGGCGGTCGACCCCCGACTGCGCGGCGTCGAACTGGTGGACCGCGAACTACGCCTCCCCCTGCCGGACGGCAAGAACCGCACCGAGCTACTACGCGTCCTATTCCGCGATCTCCCCGTCGAGTCCGGTGTGGACTTCCCGGCGCTGGCCGAGCGCACCCCGGGCTTCGTCGCGGCGGACCTCATCGCCCTGCGCCGTGAAGCCGCTATCCGCGCCGCGCTGCGCCACAGTGGCGACGGCGACCCCCGCATCGCCACCGAAGACGTCTTCGGCGCCCTGGAAACCGTCCGCCCCACCTCGGTCAGCACCTCGGACACCGTGCGCGCGGGCGACATCCAGCTCGACGACGTCGGCGACATGGTCGAGACCAAGCAGGCGCTGACCGAGTCGGTCCTCTGGCCGCTGCGCTACCCGGATTCCTTCGCCCGCCTGGGCGTGGCCCCACCGCGCGGCGTGCTCCTCTACGGCCCACCCGGCGGCGGCAAGACCTTCCTCGTCCGCGCGCTCGCGGGCACCGGCCAACTCAACGTCATCGCGGTCAAGGGCGCCGAACTCATGGACAAATGGGTGGGCGAGTCCGAACGAGCCGTCCGCGAACTGTTCCGCCGCGCCAGCGAAGCCGCCCCCGCCCTCATCTTCCTGGACGAGGTCGACGCCCTCGCCCCCCGCCGCGGCCAGTCCTCCGACTCGGGCGTCGCCGACCGCGTCGTGGCCGCCCTGCTCACCGAACTCGACGGCGTCGAACCCCTCCGCGACGTGGTCGTGGTCGGCGCGACCAACCGCCCCGAACTGGTCGACCCGGCCCTGCTCCGCCCCGGCCGCCTGGAACGCCTCATCTACGTCCCCCCACCCGACGCCGAGGCCCGGTCCGCAATCCTCCGCGCCACCAGCCGCAACACCCCCCTCGCCGACGACGTCGACCTGGACACCTACGCCCAATCCCTCGACGGCTACTCCGCCGCAGACTGCTCCGCCCTAATCCGCGAAGCCGCCCTCACCGCCATGCGGGAATCCCTCGACGCCACCGTGGTCACCACCGCCCACCTCACCAAGGCCAGGACCAACGTCCGCCCCTCCCTCGACCCCGCCCAACTCGCCTCCCTCGAGGCCTACGCCAACTCGCGCACCCCTTAGCCCTCGATCCCCCACCCCCGCCTCACTCCACCCCTTTCACTCCACCCACCCGCTCCACTCACCCCACGCCTCCTGCCCACCCACGCCCCCGCCACACCCCGACGACCCCAATCCCCAACCTCACCCAGCCCGACCCACCCCGGCGGGCCGCTTCACCGCGCCCACATTCCTCGCCCCTCGCCAACTCCCGCACCCCCTAGCCACCCATGCCCCACCCCCGCCGCACTCCACCCCTGCTCGCCCACATGCCACTCCACTCGCCCCGTCCATCCCCTTGCCCGCCCTGCCCCACAGCCCACCCCGCCTGCCAGACCCTGACGGCCTCAACCCCACCCAGCCCTGCTCGGCCCTGCCCTACCCAGCGCGGCCCAGCCCAGCTCTGCCCGGCCCTGCCCTGCCCAGCCCAGCGCGGCCCAGCCCAGCGCGGCCCCGCCCCGCGCGGCCCCGCCCCGCGCGGCCCCGCCCCGCTCGGCCCAGCCCCGCTCGGCCTGGCCCGCTCGGCCTGGCCCGCTCGGCCTGGCCCGCTCGGCCTGGCCTGGCCTGGCCCAACGATCATCGGGCCGCTTCACCGCGCCCTCGCCCGCCCCTGCTCCCCTAGCCACCCGTCCAACCCGCTCCACCTCTTCTCACCCGCCACCCACTTCACTCACTCCGTGCCCCTGCGCGGCCACCCTGCCCGCCAATCACGACGCACCGGACCTCACTCGCCCGCCCCAACCACCCCCAAGGTCGCCGCTGCCTGCGGCCACCATCTCGACCGCAGCCGGGTAGCTGCCCACCGACAACTCGCCGCGCCGGGTTCACGGAGGTGGTTCGAGGCAGCTCGAGCAGGCCCATGGTCACCGGCGCGCCGAGCGGACCATCGAAGACCTCGGCGCGGGACGCGTGCTCGTGCCCGCGCAGCCTGACGAGGCCATCGACAGGGTGCGAGTATCGATCAGGTCGACCGTGGGCACCCACCTGCCGCACCTGCCCTCAGCCGGGTCCTCGGCACAACACAGCCAGCTCCGCGGCCAATTTGGCCGCACCCACACCGGCCGCGCCATGCCAAACTCGACCACCGATCGGGGCTGTCCACGGCACACGGCCGCGACGTGGACCAAGGCACCGCATCGGCTATCGACGCCGTCCGGAGTTTCGTCTTGGCACTACCCGACATCCGGGTCGGCCACTCGCCGATCTCCCGGTATGACCGGCGTACGAGACATCATGTCCGCAGTCCGCTCCAATCGGACGGTGTCTCGTGAGCGGCGGACGGCGGGTGGTCGGAGAAGGATGGTGGTCCGCCGGTGGACGGTTTCCGAAGTCCGCAGTGGACCTCAGCTCAGCCGCAGATGTGGTGCAGGGCGTGGGCCGTGCGGGCTACTCGGTCGCGGTGCCTGGGGAGCAGCACCCGGTCGAGTCGGTGGGCCCAGTCGGTGGTCACGTGGGCCGGGATGTCGCAGTCCGCGGGCATCAGGACCGCCAGAGTCTGGGCTCCGATGAGCATCGCCGTGATGCCCATGGCCTCCTCCGTCGTATTCACCGTCGGTCGCACTTCTCCCACGAGCACGGCCTCATCCAGCAGGTCCCGCGCAACCGCAACCAGGCCGAGGAAGTGGGCTCCCGCCACCAGGTCGAACAACTCCGCCGTGATCACCAGCCGCACGGCTACGCGGACAAGTGGGGTGGTTCGGGCGGATTCGGTGAGTTCCGTGGTGGCGTCCACCAGGGCCAGCACCGGGTCGCGGGTCGCTGCCCAGGCCCGGCCCCGGACCTGGTGGGCGTGGGCCAGGTAGTCCTCCACGACCGCCACCGCCAGCGCCTGCTTCGACGGGAAGTGCCTGTACAGCGCCCCTTTCGTCAACTCCACCCTCCTGCACACCGCGTCCAGGGACGTCTCCTCGTAGCCGTCGCGGTCGAACAGGTCGATCGCGGCGGTGACCAGGCGGGCCCGGGTTCGGGGGCCTTGTGCGCGTTCAACCACGACACTGCACCTCCGTCGACTGTCAGGTCCGGCCGATGTCGCGCGGTGGACCCCACCGCAGCCGCAGCAGGGCTTCGGGGCGGGCCAGGGCGGTCAGCCACGTGCGCAGCGCGCGGGTGACGCCGACGGCCGGTTCGTCCTCAGTGGTCAGTGCGAGCCCCATCCGCTCCACTCCTACCAGTGCGGTGACGATGGCGCCCGCCGCCCGGTTCAGGTCGACGGCCGCGCGCAGTTCGCCCCGGTATTGGGCTTCCTGCAACAGGTCGTGGACCGCACGTGTCCAGCGCCGGGTTTGGGACCTGGCGCGGGTCTGGTAGCCGGGCATCTGGAACAGCAGTTTCGCCGTCACCTGTTGGCGGGCGTGCACGTGCACGAGGTCGACCAACACCTGTAGCGGCGCGCGGTGCCGCCCGTGCAGCGCGGCGCGGGCGGTCATCAGCGCGCGCTCCTCGTGGTCGAGCACGGCGAGTGCGAGGTCGCGCTTGGAGGCGAAACAACCGTACAGCGCACCCTTCGTGACCCCGGCGATGGTGCAGACCTCGTCAACAGTGGCTCTGCGGTAGCCCATGCGGTCGAACACGACCACCGCCGCACCCAGAAGTGCTTGCCTCGTCGCAGACACTCCTCCGAGTCTGCCGAGCGCGCGGGAACCCGTCTAGGGGCCTTCTGTCAGGGAATCGCTGCGCCGCAAGGCGGATCGGTGAATTCCCCGGTATCCGTGGGAGAACACCCGATCTCGACCGGGACGGGGGATGCGCGGCCCGCGCGGTCGGTGGATCATCGAGGCAATGGCGGAGGGTGATCTGCGGCCGGTCGACGTCGAGGTCTACCGGGCGCTGCTGGACCAATCCGGCACCACGACCGAACTGGGCGCGCGGCTCGGCATGGATGTCGGCAGGCTCGGCTCGGTGCTGCGCGGGCTGGTGGCGAAGGAACTGGTGAGCCGGTCCAGCGGCAGGCCCGCGCGGTTCACCGCGGTGGCCCCCGAGGTGGGGCTGGGCGGGCTGGTGCTGCGCCGGGAACGGGAACTGGAGCGGGTCCGCGCGTTGCAGGCGGAGCTGCGGGAGTGGCAGCGGCGCAAGGTGCGCGACGTCGACCCGGCCGAGCTGCTGGAGGTCGTGCGCGGCGGCGAGGAGATCAGCAAGCGGGCCGCGCAGCTCATGCGGTCGGCGGTCGACGAGGTCCGGTTCGTGGACAAGCCGCCGTACGCGCAGCCGCCGTCGGTGTTGCACCCGGTCGAGCGCGAGTTGCTCGGTCGGGGCGTGCGGTTCCGCGGCGTCTACGACCGGTCGGCGGTCGAGCTGCACCACCTGGAGGCCGACCTGGAGGCGGGGGTAGCGCTGGGCGAGCAGGCCCGGGTGGTGGCGGACGCGCCGCTGAAGATGATCCTGGTGGACGGGGTGCGCTGCATCCTGCCGCTCGACTCGACCGCGCCCGACCTCGGCACGGCGCTGGTGGTGCGGCCGTGCACGCTGCTCGACGCGCTGGGCGAGCTGTTCGAGAGCCTGTGGAAGCACGCCATGCCGTTCGCCGTGCACACCACGCCCGAACTGTCCGTTGTGGACTCGCGGATGTTGACCCTGCTCACCGCCGGGCTGCCGGACCGCAGCATCGCCAAGCAACTCGGCCTGAGCTACCGGACCTTCCAGCGCAGGCTGCGCGACCTGATGGACGCGCTCGGCGCGCAAACCCGCTTCCAGGCGGGTTTGCGCGCCGCGGAACAGGGCTGGGTGCCCGTGGACCTGCCGCCCGCGCGGTGAGGCGGGCCGCGCCCGGAAGCCACCCCGGGCGCGGCCCCATCCACCTCATCCCGCGCGGTAGGCCTTCTGCACGGTCTGCACAACGGTGTTGCCGAGGCTGTCCCGGGCCTCGGTGCGCAGCCACACGTCACCGGTGGTCCGCGGTGCCGTAACGGTCCAGACACCGCCGCCAGACGGCTTGACCTGCGCGTCCTGCCAGGTCTTCCCGTCGGTCGACGTGGCCACCCGGACCCAGGCCACCGAGCCCGCGTTGCGCGCGCCGAGCGGTTGCGCGGCGGCCACGTCGAAGGTGCGCGCGGTCAGCGTGTTGTCCGGGGACAGGCCCAGCCGGTAGTCGAGCTGGATGAGCGGCTGGAACGCGCACTTCGTGCCGTGCAGGCAGGAGTAGCCGGACGGGGGTTCGACCGTCGACGGCGCCGAGGTGAACGTCCACGACGTGTCCGTCCTGGTCGCGTGCGCGAGCAACGGCGTGCTCGGCGCCCCGTTCTGACCGGGCCCCGCGAGCGCGTCTGTGACATCGAGCCGGTAAACCGCACTCTGGGGCAGCAACGGGAACCTGGGGAACAGCGCCATGTCCTCCGGCAGCGGCTTGATCTCCTCGGTGCCGCGGAAGAGCCGGGCCGTGGTAGTGGTGAAGTACTTCGCGTTCTCGTACGGACCCACGTACCCGGTGCCGTCTGTCCACTGTAGAGCCGGGGTGAACAGGTCGCCCTCCCGGCAGTTCGAGCACAGCACCCGCCACCGGCCTTCCGCGGCCGGGTACCGCGCCGGGTGGTCCGGACCGAGCTGCGCGGCGGTGGCGCGCAGCGGCGCGGCGAACCAGTGCTCGTCCGGCCGGGTCCGTTCGGTCGGCTGGTAGGTGTTGAGCTGGTTCATCGACAGCGCGGCGCGGTTCGCCATCTCGGTCACCACCCGCTTCCACACCACCCCCGGGTCACCCGGGCCGGTGTACTCGGTCCAGCTACCCGGCACCGGGATGCGCACGGCCTGGTTGAACTGCGTCTTCCACAGGCCGTTGGGGAAGGCGTAGTAGGTCTTCTGCGCGGTCACGCCGGGCTGGTCGGCGTGGTAGGTGGTCCGGGTCGCGACGAGCTGGTCCGGCCGCAGTGTGCGCGAGTGCTGCTTGGGCACCCCGTTGCGGTCGAGCACGTCGAGGTTGAACATCGCGTCCGGCGCGGGCCGCACGGTGATCGTCAGCGGCCCGGTCGCGGCCCGCAACCGTTCCCCCTCGGCGTTGCCCAGGGCGAACACCGGCAGCGGCGGCGCGGTGAGCGCCACCGGGAGCGCGCCCGGCGCGTCGACGTAGGTGACCAGCGCCGCCGCCCCCGCCTTGGCCGCGGCCTGGGCGGCGGCCGAAGTCGCCTGGTTGACCGCGGCGACCGGGTCGGGCGCGTTCGGCGGCACGGCGATCTTGGCCAGCACCGCCTTGCCCTTGGCGTCGGCGGCACCCGGCGCGACGACCGGGACCTCGTGGCCACCCGGCCAGGTCGAGGTCACCGTGGGGACGTCGTAGGTCGGCGTGTACCGCTGTCCCGCCACCACCATGTCAACCGCGGCCGTGCCGAGCGTCGCGTGGTCTTGGAGGCTGATCGCCCCGACCTTGGCCGGAGCCGACGGCGTCACGCGGACCTCGGTACCGCTCGGCCCGGCACTGGTGCCGACCTCGGTGATGTAGCCATCGCGACCGGCCATCGCGGGCAGCACGCGGCGCAGGGCCACCGTGCGGTCCCGCTGGTCGGTGGGCACCGTGGTACCGATCTCCACGGGCACGGCGGACCGCGCGTCGAGGGTGATGGTGGTGGCCTTGTCGACCCGCACTTCCGGCGCGCTCAGCCCGGTCCAGCGCCGCACCGCGACGCCGCGCTCGGTCACCGAGCCCAGCGCGGAGTACGTGCCGAACGGCAACTGCACGCTGCCCTCGCCGTCGACGAGGTCCACGGCGTAGGTGAGGTCGGCCAGGAACGGGTCGTTGGGCCGGGACGTGCCGAGGGCGTCGTCGATGAGCTGGACCACCGTCTGCTGGGCGGGCCGACCGGCCGAGTCCAGCACGCGCACCGAGACCGGGAACAGGTCCGGGGCGTTGTACGTGCTCACCGGGGTCCGGACGGACTCCCCGTCGCTCGTGGTGGCCACGACCGTGCCGCCGTAGACACCGTCCGGGCCCACCTCGGGGTTGACCGTGACGGTCACCGGCACCGTGGAGCGCGGCGCGACCGCGACCGCCTTGGCACCCAGGACCATCTCGTTCTTCGGCATCGGCTTGCCGTCCCACGACTGCACACCGAGGTCGAGCGCGAGCGTCTTCGCCGTCGAACCGTTGTTGGTGAAGGTCATCGTGCGGCTGGTCGAGTCGCCACCGTCGACCTTGCCGAAGCTCGCCGACGCCAGCCCGGTCGCCGACTGCCGCACGGCGCGCGCCACGTCGAGTCTGCCCGCGCCCTGCTCGTACCACTTCGCGCCCACGTCGGCCGCGGTGGAGACCAGCGCGTTCTTGATGGTCTGCCCCGTCCAGTCCGGGTGCTGCTGGGCCAGCAGCAGGGCCGCGCCCGCGACGTGCGGCGTGGCCATGGAGGTGCCCTCGGCCGCGGTGTAGGAGTCGTCGACGGGGTCGCCCATCGACGTGCCCGCCGCGCGCGCCGCCACGATGCCCACGCCCGGTGCCACGATCTCGGGTTTGACCAAGGCGTCCCGCAGGCGGGGGCCGCGGCTGCTGAACCAGGCCAGCTTGTCCTCGCGGTCGACCGCGCCGACGGTGAGCGCCGACGCGGCGGCACCGGGGGTGCTGATCGCGCGGTCCGCCGAGCCGTAGTTGCCCGCGGCGACCACGAACAGCGTGCCGGTCTCCGCCGAGAGGCGGTCGACGAGTTCGCTGAGCGGGTCGGTGCCGTCGGTGATCCCGGCGCCGAGGCTCATGTTGACGACCTTGACCTTCTGCGCCACGGCCCACTCCACGCCCGCCATGACCTGCGACATGTCGCCGGTCCCGGTGCCGTCGAACACCTTCGCCGAGACCAGGGTCGCGCCGGGGGCCATGCCGCGGTAGCGGCCGTCGGACGCCTTGCCGGTGCCCGCGAGGATCGAGGCGACGTGCGTGCCGTGACCGTAGTGGTCCTCACCATCGCCGTCGGGGCTGAAGTCCGCCTTGGCCGCTACCCGACCCTCGAGGTCGGGGTGCGTCTCGTCGATGCCGGTGTCCACGACCGCGACCCTGGTCCCGGTGCCGTCGAACCCGAGGTCCCAGGCGGCGGGCGCGCCGACCTGGCGGGTGCTGCGGTCGAGCGCGACCTCGACCTTGCGGTCGAGGGAGACCTCCGCGACGCCGAGGGTGTCGGTGGTCAGCGACCGCCAGAACTGCGGCGCGCGGGTCTTGTCGACCTTCACGGCCAGCGCGTGCGCGAGCCGGACGCTGGGCACCAGCGAGGTCGGGCGGCCGTCGGGGCGGGCGATCACCGGGATGGCGCCGGTGGCGGTGTCCTGCCTGCCGTCGTGCAGCAGGGTGCGGACGTTGAACAGCTCGGGGTCCAGTTTGTGGGAAGTCACCAACCCGACCGCGTCCGACGGGTAGACGAACACACCGTCCGATGTGGACATCGTGGTGAACGTCGGGCTGGTGCCGTCGGCGCGGGTCGCGGGCTCCACCCGGACCGTGCCGTCCGACTCCCGGTAGTCGACGACGTCACCGGTGATCAGCGTGATCCGCGTGCCCGCCGCGGCGGCGGGCCGATCAGGTGGGGCTGCTTGGGCGGGTGCGGCGCCGTAGTAGGTGACCGCGGTGGCGACAAGGGCGACCGCGGTACCGAGACGCAAGAAGGGGGGCATGTGGCCTCCTCGAACAGGGTTTGTCCGAGGATGAGCCGACGTGCGCAGTTGGTAAACGGTTCACCACGGCGGCAAGTCGCCGTCGGCGACAAGCCGCCACGGGCCCCGACCGCGATCGCGGTCGGGGCCCGTGGCGTCCGGTGCGGGGGTCGCCCACCGGACGCGCCGGACGGACTCGACGTCAGTTCAGGGCGCCGGGCGTCCGCACGTGCCTGCTGAAGTTGAGCTGGTTGTTGTCGGTGTCGGAGCTGACCACGTCACGGCCGTTGGCCGCGGCCAGCTGGTCGTCCACGGTGACCTGCGACAGCGCCGCGGCACCTTCGCGAGCGTTGTTCGCGCCCGCGGAGAAGGCCACTCCGTCCACCTTCGCGCCACCGACGGAGTAGATCGCCACGCCGCCGTTGTCGGGGATGCCGACGAGGCCGGGGATGGCGTACGGCAGCGTCTGGCCGTCGGCGGTGCCGGAGAAGTTCGGGCCGAGCAGCGTCACGAACTCACCGGGGTTGCTCCGGGGCGCCAGCTGGATCCCCATGAGCGGGATGGTGTCGACCAGCACGTTCGTGGAGCTGTAGACGCGCAGCACGTAGTTGGACAGGTCGATGTAGTTGAGGCTGACGTTGCGGATCTCGACGAACTCGTCCTGCGCCCCGTTCGGCCCGCGGGTCGCGACCTCGTTGACCAGCACGGTCGACGACACCAGGGGGGCGCTGTCCGGTGCCGCGGTGGCGACCGAGGAGAGGGCCACGGCGGCGCCGCTTGCCAGGGTGGCGGTGATCACGGCGGCGGTCAGGAATCGACGCATGGGAAAACCTTTCGAATGGTTGTTGGATTCTCGGAACCGGGATCGACAGTTCCCAGTGACACCAACAATGCCGCAGTTGCGAGCCCCGGAGTAAGGGGCCAATTCCGCATTACCGGCCGGACAATCCGACGAGACCACGATGGTCGGCGTGCCTGTCCCGGCGCGCCGACGCCGCGGCCAGGTCGAGGTCGGGGCGCGGCACCTCCAGCACCTGCCCCAGCCAGTCCCGCCAGTACGGGCCAGGTATCCGCTTCCCCCGCTCCCACCGGGATACGGCCTCTCGGGTGATGGCCTCGTTCCCGGACACCTCCAGCAGCCTGGTCGCCAGGTCGTCCTGGGTCAGGCCCTGCTCGCGCCGCAGCCGCGGCAACACCTCGCTGATCGGCGCCAGTCTTCGCTCCCGGGACGCGTCCTGTGGTTCTCGACGCACAGCTCCGCCTTTCTCATCGGGATGTGACACGGCGATACTGCCGGCACTCACCGTGCTTTCAGACAAAGCATCACGGTGATACCCGGGGAATATGGCGGGCATTCCGACCGGCGAATGCCGCGTCCAGCAATCGGGTGTCGAGGTAGAGCCGGAACTGCCTGATCAGGTCGCCGTCGACGGCGATGGAGAGCACGAAGTCGTGGTCGACCAGCGGTCCACCGGCGGGGACCCTGGCCCGCATTCGGCCCATGAACACCGCCGCCGATCGGTCCACCACCAGGCCGCGCGCGGTGATGCGGACCGGTTCGACGGCGGCGGTGACGGCGATGAAGAAGGACTCCACTTCGCGCGGGTTGGCCGCGGCGCGGGGCCACGGGGCGCGCGGGATCGGCGAGACCCACAGGTCGACGGTGTCGGCGAAGAGCCTGCTGGCGCCGAGCGCGTCGCGCACCGCCCAACGGGACACCAGCCGCTGCATGGCCAGCATGACGGTGTCCCGGGAGCCGCTCACGGGTTCACCCGGCTCGTCGGGCCGCGGACGGTCCACGTGCTCGGAGTGGACCGTCACCCCAGTGGCAGTGCGCAGGCGAAGTCACGCCGGTTGTTGTCCGTGTCGGTGCTCGTGGCGTCGCGGCTCAGCGCCCAGCCGCCGCAGTCCGGCGCGTGCTCGGCCTCGCGGCACGGCGACTGCGGTGACACCGCGACCCGGTCGACCACCGAGCCGTCGGCGGCCAAGAGCCGGTAGCCGTCGCCCGCGACCTCGCCGACGTACAGGTCGGCGGTGCCCCCGAAGTCGAGGCCCGCGATGACGTAGTGCGCGCCGGGTTCGAGTCGGGTGCTGTCGGGCAGCACGGCCAGGTCCGTGATCTGCCTCCCCGCGCAGGACTGCACCGTCCAGCCGCTCAGGTCGAGTTCGCGCGACGACGTGTTGTGCAGGTCGGCGTAGCCCGCGGGACCCGCGGGCCGGGTGCCGTGCAGCTTCACCGGGATGGCCCCGGGCCCGACGAGCAACGATCCCAGGACGGTGACGACGGCGGCCTCGCGGCTCAGGGCGAACATGCGAACAGTCTCGCGCGGCGCGGTCGCCGGGGTCAGGGGCCAATAACCCGTCCGGATACCGCCCAACGGCGCTCCCGGACCGGGACTACTTGTTGTTGTCCCGGGTGGTTCCGTAGTCCTTGGTGACGATGAGGATCAGGCCGGGGCTGGCGTCCTTGATGCCGTCGAAGCGCGGCTCCACCTGGAAGCCGTACTCGTCGCCCAGCTTGTGCGCGGCGGCTTCCTGGCTCGTGCCGGGCTCGTAGAACACCGTCGTGTGGGGGATGAGACCGCGGTAGGCGCCGACCTGGGTGATCTGCCAGCCCTTGGCGGCCAGATCGTTGGCGGCGCGGTGGGCCAGGCCCTCGATGGTGCTGTTGTTGTAGACGCGCAACGGCTCGGTCGGGGCGCCGGGCTGCTGGCCCGGCTGCGTCGGCTGCTGGGTGGGGGTGCCCGCCGGGGGGTTCGTCGTGGGGTTGGCCGGTGCCGAGGTCGTGGTGGGCGCCGTGGTCGCGGGCTTCGACGGGGTGGGCACCGAGGTGGTCAGGTCGCCGCTCGGCGGGATGGGCAGGGCGGTGGTCGTGGTCACCGCGGGCGGGGTGGTGGCCGCCTGGCCGCCGCCGGTGTCGTCGCCGTCGAGCAGGGTGATCACACCGATCACCGCCGAGGCCGCGGCGACCGCGAGGAGGGTCAGGCCAACGACCCGACCGGTGCGGGCCGAGCCTCCGGGGTCAGTCGTCATCGCGCGGTTCCTCGTGTCGCAAGGGGACGGGGTTCACCTGGGGTCGATCCCGAGGCGGCGGGCGGAGCGGGCGCGCTGGCGGGTGGCGCGCATCCGGCGCAGGCGCTTGACCAGCATCGGGTCGGCCGCCAGGGCCTCGGTCTTCTCGATCAGCTCGTTGAGCACCTGGTAGTAGCGCGTGCTCGACATCTCGAACAGCTCCCGGATCGCCTGGTCCTTGGCGCCCGCGTACTTCCACCACTGCCGTTCGAAGGCCAGGATCGCCCGCTCGCGCTCGCTGAGCCCGGCGCCGGGCGGCTGCTCGGGCCCGGAGGGCATCTCAGCGGCGTCCATCTAGTCTTCCTCGCCTCACGGTCGGCTCCGCGCTCGTCCGGACGAAGATCACCTGAGTCGGTGACCCGCCCGCGCCATTACACCACGTCACCACCGGATGTGATCGTCACGTCGGCGGCGCGTCCCGGCGCTGTCCTAACTACCCTGGACCCATGACAGTTCACCCGATCCGGATCGTCGGCGACCCGGTGCTGCACCACCCCACCAAGCCGGTCGAGCGGTTCGACGACGAGCTCAAGGTGCTGGTCGAGGACATGTTCGAGACCATGGCCGCGGCCCACGGTGTCGGCCTGGCCGCCAACCAGATCGGCGTGGACCTGCGGCTGTTCGTCTACGACTGCCCCGACGACGAGGGCGTGGTGCACCGGGGGCTGGTGGTGAACCCGGTGCTGACCACCTCGGAGATCCCCGAGGGCATGCCCGACCCGGACGACGACTTCGAGGGCTGCCTGTCGGTCCCGGGCGAGACCTTCCCGACCGGCCGCGCGGCGTGGGCGAAGGTGGTCGGGCAGGACATCGAGGGGAACGCGATCGAGGTGGAGGGCACTGGCTTCTTCGCCCGCTGCCTCCAACACGAGACCGACCACCTCGACGGCTACCTCTACCTGGACCGCCTGACCGGCCGCCACACCAAAGAAGCGAAGCGGATGATCAAGGCGAACAAGTGGGGCGTACCGGGCAACGAATGGGACCCGGCCAACAGCGAGGACCCCTTCGCCTCCTGACCTCTGCCTTCTCCGGCCGCGAAGATCAGCGCTTTGGTCTAGACCCGTTGTCCACATGGGCTTGGGTTGTCCACAGGGTTTCGCGCGCCCCTTCCCGCTGGTCCAACGCCGATAGACTGGAAGCGCTATTCACAGGGTTGATCTCCGCTGAAAAGGACAACGGCCCCAGCCGGTAGAATTGGGTTCCTCTCGCAGAATCCGACCTACAGGTGGGGCCGTTGCGGTATCAGTCTGCTACGGGGCTTGATCGAGGTCGGATCGTGGAGTTGGTCTCCCGTGCACATCAGATCATCGGCGCCGATTCGGCGCGTGGTCGACGCCCACTCCTGGGCGTGTTCAGGTCGGTGGTACTCACGTTGACATCGGCCCGCCAGAACATGAGCCACACGGTCGCGGCCGACCTCGTCGGCGTGAACCAATCCACCGTCTCGCGCGTCTTCCGCCGGTTCCTTCCACTGATCGACCAAGCGTCATGCCTTCACGTCCCGCCCTTTCCCGGCGTGCTGACCGGCCGCGTAGGGATCATCGACGGCACCCCACTCCCCACCGGCGACCGCGCTGGTCACCGGGACGACCACTCCGACACAGGGCGCCGATCCGGACCGAACGTCCAGGTCATGTCCGACCTCGACGGACAACTCCTGGCCATCTCGACGCCGACCAAGGGATCCACCCACGATCGGCGAGCGGCCAGACGAGCCACGGTCGAACGATGCATCGCCCACGTCAAACACTGGAAAATGGTCTCACCCGATATAGAGGGCCATATCGAGAGTTCCCCGCGATCATTCGGATCATCACAACACTCGAGTTCTACCGACTCGTCCGGTAGGACATATGAATAGCACTCTGGAGCAGAGCTACCCCCGGAGGAGGGCGGGGCTGCGGATGCCCGAGCGGACGGCTGGTGAGAGTCGTCGAGCTTGCGGTTGGTTGGTGGCGGGGTGGGGGTCACCGGGGCGGGGGAAATCCGATGGCCGGTTCGGGCTGGTGGGCGCATCATCTGCGGGTATGACCTGGTCCGGCTTCCTCGCGTTCCTGTTGGCCTCCCTGATCCTCGCCATGGTCCCCGGCGTGGGTACGGCGATGCTGCTGCGACAGTCGATCCGCGGCGGCCGTCGGGGAGCGCTCGCCACGGTGGCGGGGATGGAGGTCGGCGTCGCTGTCTGGGCCGTCGCCGCGGCGTTGGGGTTGTCGGTGTTGTTGGTGGCTTCCGAGGTGGCCTACCAGGGGCTTCGGGTCGTTGGTGTGGCCGTGCTCGTCTGGTTCGGGGTGAAGGCGCTCTTCGGGAGGCATGAGCCGGATGAGCCCGAGGTGCCGACCAGTGGCTCCGGGTTCCGGGCCGGGCTGCTGGTCAACCTGGCCAACCCCAAGCTCGCCGTGTTCGCGATCTCGTTCCTGCCGCAGTTCGTCGAGCCCGGTGCGGGCCGGGGCGCGCTGATCACCCTCGCCGCGCTCTGGGTGGTGATCGACACCGGCTGGTACCTGCTGATCATCGCCCTGCTCAACCGCGTCATGGGGTGGCTGCGCAGGCACCGCGTTCGGCTTGAGCGGACGTCCGGGGCCGTGTTGATCGGGCTCGGGGTGAAGCTGGCCGTGACCAGTTAGGCCGAGCGCCACGGGAGGGGGGTCAGGGTCGACATCTCGGCCAGGCTGCCTGCTTCGGCCAGGTCCTCACCCAGGCCCGCGAGCAGGTGGACTCGGATCCGGCTCGCCTCCACCGGCGTCGGGACCTCACCTACCAGCAGGAACGGCAGGGTGAGCCGCCAGTACGCCAGGATGTTGTCCCGGTGGTGGTCGGCCCCGCGCAGGGCCGCCACCGCGAGGCGCAGGGTGTGCTCGTTCGCCGTTATCGCGCCCGCCGGGGCCGTGTGGTCCCACACCCAGCGCGCCTGGTCGGACTTCGCGCAGTGCACGCAGGACGGGCCGGTGCCCAGTTCGGACCGGCAGGCCGGGCAGGGCAGCAGCCGCATGGCCCAGTCGGTGCAGGTCCAGGGGTGGGTGCCGGGGGTGGCGCGGAGGACGGTGGTGGCCAGGTCTCGTTCGTCGGCGTCGGGGCCGGTGGCGGCGAGCAGCGCCACCCAGTCCGCCTGCCAGTGCGCGTCGACCTTGTCCGCGCAGGTCAGGCAGGTCGGGTAGCCGCGTCCCAGGGGCGCTCGGCAGGCCGGGCACGGCTCCACCGCGGGCGGTCGGGCCAGGGCCCTGGCTCCGGGCGGGTACGGCAGCGGCATGGTGGAACCATAGTGGCTCACCGGCTAGGGTCAGCCGGGACAACCGAATACCGAAACCGCGGGAGCTCGCGCCATGGCGGGCTGAGAGGGCGGCTGGTGTCCAGTCACACGGACCCGGTGCCGCCGACCGATGAACCTGACCGGGTAATGCCGGCGTAGGGAGGATCTTTCGTGACCGCTCTTGACGACCGTTCCGTGCGGCCCACCGTCACCACCGGGCCGATCTCCGGATCCCACAAGGTCTACCGGGACACCGCGGACGGCCTGCGCGTCCCCGCCCGCCGGGTCGAGCTGACCAACGGCGAACACCTCGACATCTACGACACCTCCGGCCCGTACACCGACCCGACCGCCACCATCGACGTCCACAGTGGACTCGACAAGCTCCGGCAGCCCTGGGTCGACGAGCGGGAACCGGTGAACGGCGCGGTGACTCAGCTGGCCTACGCCAAAGCGGGGATCATCACCAAGGAGATGCGGTTCTGCGCCGAGCGCGAGGGCGTGACGCCGGAGTTCGTGCGCGAGGAGGTGGCGATCGGGCGCGCGGTGATCCCGGTGAACCGGTGCCACCCCGAGTCCGAACCGGCGATCATCGGCAAGAAGTTCCACGTCAAGATCAACGCCAACATCGGCAACTCCGCGGTGTCGTCGTCGATCGAGGACGAGGTCGACAAGATGGTGTGGGCGACGCGCTGGGGCGCGGACACCATCATGGACCTGTCCACCGGCAAGCGGATCCACGAGACCCGCGAGTGGATCATGCGCAACTCGCCGGTCCCCGTCGGCACCGTGCCGATCTACCAAGCGCTGGAGAAGGTCGACGGCGACCCGACGCGGCTGTCGTGGGAGGTCTACCGCGACACCGTGATCGAGCAGTGCGAGCAGGGCGTGGACTACATGACCGTGCACGCGGGCGTGTTGCTGCGGTACGTGCCGCTCACCGCGAAGCGGGTCACCGGCATCGTCTCGCGCGGCGGGTCGATCATGGCCGCGTGGTGCCTGGCGCACCACAAGGAGAGCTTCCTCTACACGCACTTCGAGGAGCTGTGCGAGATCCTGCGCACCTACGACGTGACGTTCTCGCTCGGCGACGGCCTGCGCCCCGGGTCGATCGCCGACGCGAACGACGAGGCGCAGTTCGCGGAGCTGCGGACACTGGGCGAGCTGACGCACATCGCCCGCGCGCACGACGTGCAGGTGATGATCGAGGGCCCCGGCCACGTGCCGATGCACAAGATCGCCGAGAACGTGCGCCTGGAAGAGGAGTTGTGCGGCGAGGCGCCGTTCTACACCCTCGGTCCACTCGCGACGGACATCGCGCCGGGCTACGACCACATCACCTCGGCGATCGGCGCGGCGCAGATCGGTTGGCTGGGCACGGCGATGCTGTGCTACGTGACGCCGAAGGAGCACCTCGGCCTGCCGAACCGCGATGACGTGAAGGTCGGCGTGATCACGTACAAGATCGCCGCGCACTCGGCGGACCTGGCCAAGGGCCACCCCCGCGCGCAGGAGCGCGACGACGCGCTGTCCAAGGCGCGCTTCGAGTTCCGCTGGACCGACCAGTTCAACCTCTCGCTCGACCCGGACACCGCGCGCTCGTTCCACGACGAGACGCTGCCCGCGGAACCGGCGAAGACGGCGCACTTCTGCTCGATGTGCGGGCCGAAGTTCTGCTCGATGAAGATCACGCAGGACGTCCGGAAGTACGCCGAGGAGCGTGGACTGTCCTCTGTGGAGGCCATCGAGGCGGGCATGGCGGAGATGTCCGAGGAGTTCGCCGACCACGGCAAGAAGGTGTACCTTCCGGTCGTGGGGCAGGAGAACCGGAGCCAGGAGAACTGATGAATCCGACGCCGCCGCGCGCGCTCACCATCGCCGGATCGGATTCCGGTGGTGGCGCGGGCATCCAGGCCGACCTGCGGACGTTCTTCGCCTGCGGGGTACACGGCATGACCGCGATCACGGCGGTGACTGTGCAGAATTCCCTCGGGGTGACCGGGGTGCACACGATCCCGCCGGAGGTGGTGGCCGCGCAGATCGAGGTGGTCGCCACCGACATCGGCGTGCAGGCGGCGAAGACGGGCATGCTGGCCACCGCGGAGATCATCTCCGCGGTGGCGGCGGCCTGCGACAAGGTCCATATTGGACTGGGCGGTGCGACGCCGCTGATCGTCGACCCCGTGTCGGCGTCGATGCACGGCGACCCGCTGCTGCGCGACGACGCGCTGGACGCGTTGCGCGGCGAGCTGTTCCCCCGGGCCACGTTGGTGACGCCGAACCTGGATGAGGTTCGGTTGCTGACGGGGATCGAGGTTCGGTCCCGCGCCGAGCAGCGGGACGCGGCGAAGGCGCTGGCCGAGTACGGGTCGAAGTGGGTGCTGGTCAAGGGCGGGCACCTGTGGGACGACCCGGAGTGCCTGGACCTGTTGTACGACGGCTCGGAGTTCACCGAGTTCGTCGGCCCGCGCTACGACGTGCGGCACACCCACGGCAGCGGGGACACGCTGGCGTCGACGATCACGTCGGCGCTGGCGAAGGGCGCGGACATGGTGTCGGCGGTGCGCGCGGGGAAGGCGTTCATCGTCGAGTCGGTCCGGGCGGCGTACCCGCTGGGTGGGGGCGTGGGGCCGGTGTCGCCGCGGTGGCGGCTGCCGGACGCGGACCAGTTCCTAGTCGGCGAGTAGCGATTCGAGGACGGGGATGGCGGCGACGAGGCGGTCGCGGTCCTCGGGGGTGAGGCGGTCGAGGCGGCGGCCAAGCTCGTGGACGCGGGTGGAGCGGACGCCGGAGACGATGCGTTCGCCGTCGGCGGTCGCGCGGACGAGCCAGGCGCGCCGGTCGCCCGGGTCCGGTTCGCGGACGACGTAACCCGAGTCGACCAGACTGGCCACGATGCGTGACATGGTGGGGGCGGCGACGCCCTCCTTAGTGGCGAGGTCACCGAGTCGGAGTTCGCCGCAGTTGACCAGTGTGGACAGGGCGGAGATGGAGCCGTGCCCCAGTCCGGGGGCCCCGGACCGGCGCAGCGCCCGCGACAGGCGCCCGATGGCGAGGTAGAGGCGGGCTGGCACGTCCCCCGCGGCGGACTCGGCGGCCGTTGTCGTCATACCTCATTGTGACGGTCGCGGGAAGTCGCCGAACGGGCAGCCTCGCCCCCGACCGAGGGCCGAGGGCGAGACGGGCCTACGAGCGCTTGGCCAGCCGGACAAGCGCGCTGATGTCGGCGCGCAGGGTCGGGCCGGGGTTCTTGCTGTCGCGGATCGCGCCACCCGAGTGCAACTCAACGCACTGGCAGCCGTTACTGCCAGAACGGGAAGACTTCCGCCAGCCCTGTACAGGCGAGTCGGACATGAAACACCTCCTACCGCTTGACTGGCCGGACCAGCGCGCGAACAGCGATGCGCAGGACCGGCCGGGGTTCCTATTATTGCTGATCACACCGGCAAGGTGCAGCGCCGCCAGCGTTCAACTCCCACCGACCATCACAGTTCCCGCCGCACACTGTCCACCAGTCGCACCGACTCTTTTGCATCCAATGCTGCCTTCACAGTGCTCTCCCAGACAGTCACGTAGGCCTCGCGCTGCGGATCGTCGGCACGGTCGAGATAGCTCGCAAGGGTCAGTTCTTCGAGGTACACGACGTCGTTACCGCCATCTGGAAACCGCATCACAGAGAAGGCGAATCCGATCGCCGGGTGCGCTCCGCGTCCGAACGGCACGATCTGCATCGTGACGCTTGGCAACTCGGCCATTTCCAGGAGGTGCGCAAGTTGATCGCGCATCACGACACGACCACCCACCAGGATGCGAAGCGCAGCCTCCGACATGATCGCCCAGAGATGCAACGCATCGGGTTTGTGCAGCATGGCCGCTCGCGCCATGCGCCCCTCAACAAGCCGCTCCACATCCGCAGGTTGGTTGGGCGGGTATGAACTGATCAACGCCCGGGCGTAGTCAGCGGTCTGAAGTTGGCCCGAGATGAGTTCACCCGTGTAGGTGCGCAGCTCAGAAGCAGCCTCTTCAAGGCCGACATATCGCCGGAACCAGCCCGGGACAGCGACGCCGTGGTTTGTGCGCGGGCGCCGTTGACGCGCGGCGCGGGAGAGGTCCTGCACCTCCGCTCGTTGTTCAGAGGTCGCGTGGTAGAGGTCGAGCAGCAAGGCCAGGTCACCCGCCGATGGCGCACCCAGACCGGTTTCCAACCGGCTGATCTTCGACGGCGAGCACTCCAGGATCTCGGCCGCGTCCTCGCGGGTGCGCCCGGCGGCCTCGCGTAGTTCGACGAGAGCGCGGCCTACCTGGCGGCGGGCTGCTGTCGGACTTGGACGGGTCATCGGTCTCCACTCACTCAAGGTGACCAACAGTCTGCCGGATGGGGGACTCCGCTGGCCAATCTGCACGTGCACGTTTATGGTGCATCTTGACCGGGATTCTCCGGTTGACCCCCTTCCCGCAGAGGAGTCCAAGTGGGCACCAACAGTCCCAAGTCGTTCGCGCTGGGGCGGGTGATCCGGCGAGCCCGCACCCAGAAGCGCTTCTCCCTCAAGGACCTCTCCCGCATCATCGGCCGCGACACCGCCACCATGTGCCGTTGGGAGATCGGCGAACGCATTCCCGCCCTCGACCAACTCACCTACATCCTCGGCGTCCTGGGCGTCCGCGGTCAGGCCCTCCACTACGCCACCGGCCTGGCCCGCGACCCCGACAACACCTCCTGGCTCACCACCGACCCCCACGACCGCCTCGCCCAGCACGACGCCTACATCGACTTCGAGCAGCGCGCCCGAGAAGCCACCATCGTCTCCCCCATGCTCGTCCCCGACCTCCTCCACACCCCCGCCACCGCCGAGGCCATCGCCGCCGCGGGTGGCAACCGGGTCACTCATCGCGAACGGTCCCGGATCCTCAGCGGGGCTCAGCCCGTCAACCTCCGCGTCTTCCTCGGTGCGCCTGCCCTCAACCAGCACATCGGCGGTACCGCCACGGCACACGAGCAGCTTGAGCACTTGGCTGTCGTCTCGCGGTTGCCCACTGTGGAGCTTCGGGTGTTCGGGCTCGGGCTCGGGTGGCATCCAGGGGTCGACGGGTCGTTCAGCGTGCTCAACGCGCACAACCTGCGGACCGCCTACGTCACCGGTCGGCAGTGTTCTGTCTGGTTGCACCGCAGCGAGGATGTCGAGCGCTACGAACAGGACTGCCGGGCGATCGAGGAACGCGCGCTGTCCCCTGAGGAGTCGCTGGCCCTGATCAGTGAGACGGCTCGGCGGCTGCGGTAGGGATCACCGGCAGGGGATCATCTGGGTGTGGCGATCCTGGATCGGGCCGAGCCGCTGTTCGGGGACCTCACCATCCGGCCTGCGCTGGCGGGCGAGGAAGACATCCTGCTCGACCTGCTCGGGGAGGCGGCTGCCTGGTTGCGGGGGCGGGGCGTCGACCAGTGGCCGTCGCGGTTTCCGGTGGAGTCCGTTCGGGGCAGATCGCGGCCGGGGAAGCTCTGCTGGTTGAGGACGCGTTGGCTGAGGACGCGTTGGTGGAGAACAACCTACGACCCGCCGGGTGCGCGGTGGCCTACGAGTCTGTACGAGCGGGAGCTACCGGGGTGGGCTGGAGGCCTGGGCCCAGAAGCGTTGGGGGATCCGGCCTGCTGAGCGGGCGAGTCGACCCGCCGTGACCGCGGCGCGCATGGCGGTGGCCATCTTCTCCGGGTCGGCGGCTCGGGTGACCGCGGTCGCCAGCAGTACCGCTGAGCAGCCGAGTTCCATGGCGAGGGTGGCGTCGGAGGCCGTGCCGATGCCCGCGTCGAGGATGACCGGGACGCCTGCGCGGGCGACGATCAACTCGATGTTGTGCTGGTTGCGGATGCCCAGGCCGGTGCCGATCGGGGAGCCGAGGGGCATGACCGCCGCGCAGCCCGCCTCCTCCAGGCGGAGGGCCAGGACCGGGTCGTCGTTGGTGTAGGGCAGAACTACAAAACCGTCTGCCACCAGGGTTTGGGCGGCGTCGAGGAGTTCCAGGGGATCAGGGAGGAGGGTGCGGTCGTCGGCGATCACCTCCAGTTTGATCCAGTTGGTGCCCAAGGCCTCGCGGGCGAGTTTGGCCGTCAGTACGGCTTCGGCGGCGGTGCGGCAGCCCGCGGTGTTGGGCAGTGGGTCGATGCCTAGTCTGCGCAGGATTTCCAGGACTCCGGTGCCGCCTTCGGTGTCCACGCGTCTGAGGGACACCGTGGTGAGTTCGGTGCCGGAGGCGACCAGGGCGCGCTCGAGGACGGACAGGTTGGCGGCGCCGCCGGTTCCGGTGATGAGGCGGGAGGTGTACTCCCGGTCGGCGATGATCAGCGGGTCGTCCACGTCAGCCTCCCTGCACGGCGGTCAGCACTTCCAGCACGGCACCCTCGGCCACCGGGGTCGCGGCGTGCGCGGCGCGCGGGACGACCTCGCCGTCGAGCGCGACCGCGATGCCCGCAGCGGGCATGCCGAGCGCGTCGAGCACCTCGGCGACGGTGGCGCTGTCGGCGACCTCGCGCCGGGCGCCGTTGACCTGGATCCTCATCGGGCGACTCCCACACCGAACCGGGACGGGTCGGCCGCGCGGACGCGGGCCGGGACATCTTCTTCGCGCAGCAGCGCCAGCACGGCCTCGGCGGTGACCGGTGCCAGCAGCAGGCCGTTGCGGTGGTGGCCGGTCGCGGCGAGCACGCCCGGCGCGACCCAGCCGATGATCGGCAGGTTGTCCGGGCTGCCCGCGCGGAGACCGGCGGCGGTCTCGGTGAGGGCGTACTCGGCTATGCCGGGCAGGACCCGCTCGGCGTCGCGGAGCAGGTCGCGGACGCCGCCGACGGTGACCTCCTCGTCGAAACCGACGTCGTGCTGGGTCGCGCCGAGGACGAGGCCGCCTGCGCGCGGGACCAGGTAGACGGGGCGGGACTCGACGTGCGCGCGGATGGTGCGGGTCGGGGCGGGGAGGGTGCCGGGGCGGGCCTTGAGGCGGAGGATCTCGCCCTTGACCGGGCGGACGACGCTCAGCGCCGGGTGCAGCCGGCCGCTCCAGGCGCCCGCGGAGAGGACCACTGCCGCACATTCCACAGTGGACTCGTCTGCGAGGTGCACCGCGCCGCCATCGATTGTACGCGCTTGTTGGGTGACGAAGTCCACACCTGTTCGTACACAAGCGGAGTAAAGGGAGTCGAGGAGGGCCCGGTTGTCGACGGCCAGGTCGCCGGGGACGTGCAGTCCACTTCGGACGCTCGGGGAGAGGCCGGGTTCGAGTGCCCGGAGTTCCCGAGGGGTGAGACGGGTGACGTCCCGGCCCAGGTCGCGGAGGTGGTCGGCGAGGAGGTCGAGGGTGCCGACGTCGGCGGAGTCGACGGCCAGGGCGAGGGTGCCTTCTCGGCGCAGGCCCGGGTCGTCGGCCGCTTCGGCGAGCTTGGCGGCGAAGGCGGGCCAGCGGTCGAGGGACGCGCTGCCCAGTTCGAGGGCGTCCTCCTCCCCCGGCCACGACTCCGTGACCGGCGCGAGCATGCCCCCCGCCAGCCACGACGCGCCACGCGCCGGTTCGGGGTCCACGAGTGTGACGGGGTAGCCCGCGTCGGCCAACCACCACGCCACCGACAACCCGATGACGCCACCACCCACGACGGCGATGTGCCTTGCCTGCCTCATGTCACCACGCTCCCTGCGCCGGCATGACCCGGATCAGGTTCGACGGTCGGAGCGACGCAGCTCCCTCTCAGCCCGTTCACCGGACTCCCGTGCGACCGACCCCCACCGTAGCGCAGGCGCTAGCGTCAACTCCATGCCAGGACTAGACGGGGACCAGATCAGGGCCAAGCTCACCGACGCACGCCTCTACCTGTGCACGGACGCCCGAACCGACCGCGGAGACCTCGCCGATTTCGTCGACGCGGCGCTGGCGGGCGGGGTGGACATCGTGCAGTTGCGGGACAAGGGGTTGGAGGCGGGCCCGGAACTGCGGGCGCTCTCGGTGATCGCGGAGGTGTGCGCGGCGCACGGGGCGTTGCTGTCGGTGAACGACCGGGCGGACGTCGCGCTGGCGGCGGGGGCGGATGTCCTGCACCTGGGTCAGGACGACCTGCCGGTGCCGGTGGCGCGCCGGGTGGTGGGGGACGCGGTGGTGATCGGTCGGTCGACGCACGACTTCGCGCAGGCGGTGGCCGCGGCGGCGGAGCCGGGGGTGGACTACTTCTGCACGGGGCCGTGCTGGCCGACGCCGACGAAGCCGGGGCGGGCGGCGCCGGGGTTGGAGTTGGTGCGGGAGACGGCGGCGACTGAGGTCGAGCGGCCGTGGTTCGCGATCGGGGGGATCGACCAGGGGCGGTTGCCGTCGGTCCTGGAGGCCGGGG
This sequence comes from Actinokineospora auranticolor, assembly GCF_041897805.1. Classification (GTDB taxonomy): domain Bacteria; phylum Actinomycetota; class Actinomycetes; order Mycobacteriales; family Pseudonocardiaceae; genus Actinokineospora; species Actinokineospora auranticolor. The sequence continues at coordinate 518,611 of NZ_CP154825.1, read as the reverse complement.
CGCGGCGGGTGGTGGTCGTGCGGGCGATCACGGAGGCGGCGGACCCGAAGGCGGCGGCGGAGGCGTTGTCGTCGGCGTTGCGCGGGTGAGGCTCACGGTGCGCTGACTCAAGGTGCTACGCCCGCTGGGTTGGAGGCGGGCGACTGCGCTGTGGTGGTGGTCGGCGGCGGGGTGACCTGCGTGGACGTCGTTGTCGGTGGGGTGGTCGACGTGACCGGCGGGGTGGTCGTGGTCGCCGGTGGCTCGGTTGTGGTCGTCGGGGGTGCGGAGGTGACTCCCGTCTCCGAGGGCATCGTCGGCGGCAGGGTCGGCGGGACCGACGGTGTGGTGGTCGGTGTTTCGCGGACGGTGACCGTAGTGGTCGGGGGTGGGGTTTCGCGGGGCTGGACGAGGTTGCCGACAGTGGTGCCCTGGCCACCGGACAGCGACTCGCCCCGGGCGAACTCCAGGGTCGTCACGACCGCCATCCCCAGGACGAAGGCGAGGACGGCGCCCGCGACCAGCGCCCACGGGCGGCGGCTCGCCGGAGTCGGCCCGTCGGGGGTCGGTTCCTCGACGTCGTCCGCATCCGGCGGGTCGGTGGAGACGTCGGTGGAGACGACGGAGCCGTTGCGGGTCGTGATTTTGGCGTGTACCGAGCGGACGCCCTCGGTGGTGCGCTCCAGGGAGCGCAGGTAGAGGGAGCCGCCGACGGTGGTGATGACGCTGGCGATGGCGGCGCCGGTGACCGTGCCCGCCAGGCCCAGGGTGGAGCCCAGGACGGCGGCCGTGGCGGCGGCCAGGGCGCCCGCGGCGATCTGGCTGATGCGGAGTCCGTTTTCCTTGGTCATGGTTCCGTTCTGCTGGTCTGCCCCTCGTGGTCTCAACCGGGGCGACGCGGCGCGCGTTGCGGGGGTTGGGTCGAGGTGAGGTTCGCTACACCGCGTTGTCCATAGTGGACTTGGTGCACACTGGGGTGGTGAACCTTGTCACCGTCGATGACATCACCGCGGCCGCCGGGCGGATCGCGGGGACCGCCGTGCGCACGCCGCTGGTGCCGTGCGGGTGGGCCGATCGTCCACTGTGGATCAAACCGGAGAGTTTGCAGCCCGTGGGGTCGTTCAAGATCCGGGGGGCGTTCAACGCCGTGGCCCGGATCGAGGACGCGCAGCGGGCGAAGGGGGTGGTGGCGTACTCGAGTGGCAACCACGCGCAGGCTGTCGCTTATGCGGCGAAGGTGTTCGGGGTGCCCGCTTGGATCGTGGTGCCCGAGGACACGCCCAAGGTGAAGGTGGCGGCCACCCGGGCCCATGGGGCTGAGGTTGTGCTGGTCAAGCCCGGGCAGCGGGAGGTGGTGGCGGAGGAGATCGTGGCTCGGGAGGGGGCGACGCTGGTGCCGCCGTTCGACCACCCGGATGTGATCGCCGGGCAGGGGACGATCGGGTTGGAGATCGTCGCGGACCTGCCCGATGTGGACCTGGTGCTGGTGCCGGTCAGCGGGGGTGGGCTGATGTCCGGGATCGCGGCGGCGGTGAAGGGGCTGCGACCCCAGGCGCAGGTCTGGGCGGTGGAGCCCGCGCTGGCCGGGGACACGGCCGAGGGGCTGGCGAAGGGCGAGCGGGTGTCGTGGTCGGTCGAGGACCGCAACCGCACGATCGCGGACGGGCTGCGCAGCCAGCCGTCGGAGTTGACCTTCGCGCACCTGAAGTCGCTGGTCGACGGGATCATCACGGTCACGGAGGAGGAGATCCGGTCGACGGTGCCCATCCTGGCCCGGAAAGCGCGGCTGGTCGCGGAGCCCAGTGGTGCGGTGACCACGGCCGGGCTGCTGCACCACGCGGACCAGCTGCCTAAGGGCAAGACGGTCGCCGTGCTGAGCGGCGGCAACGTCGACCCGGAGGTCTTCGCGGACCTGCTCAAGCCCTAGCGGGCACGACGTGCGTCGGTGGCCCCTCGACCCCGCAGTGGAAGCACTCGCCGGGTTGGGGGGCCGGGGTCGGTTCGGGGGTGGCGGCCAGGACGTTGTCACGGATACTGAGCGCCAGCAAGCCGCCGATCGCCGCCAGGCCCGCGCACACCAGCAGGGACGTGCGCCAGCTGCTCGTCAACGCCACCGGGTCGGCGTAGGCCTCGCCGGTCAGGCCTGCCACGGCGGGCAGCACGGCCACCGCCAGCAGGCTGCCCGTGCGGGCGACGGCGTTGTTGACGCCCGACGCCACGCCTGCGTAGCGGTCCGGGGCGGCGGCGAGGACCGTCGCGGTCACCGGTGCCACTACGGCCGCCAAGCCGAACCCGAACACCAGCACCGCGGGCAGCACCGCGCCCACGTACGAGGCCCCCGGACCGATCCGGAGCATGAGCAGCATCCCGGCGGCCACCACCAGCGGTCCGACGACCAGGAACCAGCGCGGGCCGAAGCGGGTGGCGAGTTTCCCGGCGCGGGCCGAGAGCAGGAGCATGATCACGGTGATCGGCAGCCCGGCGACCCCCGCCGCCGTCGGCGAGTAGCCCAGCGAGGTCTGCAACTGCATGACCATCAGCATCATCACGCCGCCGAGCGCCGCGTAGACCGCGAACGTCAGCGCGTTGGCCACCACGAACGTGTGACCGCGGAACAGCACCGGTGGCACCAGAGGCGCGCGCTGACGCCTCTGCAACAGCACGAACGCGACCAGCGCGCCCACACCCACCACGGCACACAAAGCGACCAGCCAGTCCACACCGCGGGCCGGTGCTTCGACCAGGGCCGCCGTGATCCCGGCCAACCCGAACGCGCCCAGTACCGAACCCGCCACGTCCGGGTGACCAGTGACCTCGGGGTCGCGGGACTCGGGCACGGAGCGCAGCGCCAGCAGCACGCAGACGACGGCCACCGGGATGTTGACCAGGAACGCCAGCCGCCAGGACCAGGCCTGGACCAGGAGGCCGCCGACCAGCGGGCCCGCCGCCGCGGCGATGCCGCCCAGGCCGGACCAGGTGCCGATCGCGCGGGCCCGGTCCTCGCGGTGGAAGGTCGACTGGAGGATCGCCAGCGAACCCGGGGTCAGCAGCGCGCCGCCGACACCCTGGAGGACGCGGGCGGCGACCAGCGTGCCGGTGTCCTGCGCCAGCCCGCACAGCACCGACGCGGCACCGAACCACACCACTCCGACCAGGAACACCCGCCGGCGGCCGTAGCGGTCGCCGAGGGACCCCGCGACCAGGATCAGCGCCGCGAGGGCCAGCAGGTAGCCGTCGAGGATCCACTGCAGACCGGCCACCGACGCGCCCAGCTCCACCCCGATGCGCGGCAGCGCGACGTTGACGACGCTGCCGTCGAGCATCGCCATCCCCGAGCCGAGGACGGTGGTCGCCAGCACGCCGCGGGCCTGGGGACTGCCCCAGCGGACCTCGGTCACCCGGCTACTTGGTCGGCCGGTTCAGCGTCGCCACGAACTTGTACCGGTCGCCCCGGTACACCGACCGCACCCACTCGACCGGGCGCTCGTCGGTGTCGAACGAGTGCCGCGACAGCAGCAGCATCGGCATCCCCACATCCGCGCCCAGCAGCTCCGCCTCGTGCGGACCGGCCAGCGCGGTCTCGATCGTCTCCTCGGCGTGTCCCATCTCGACGTCGAACCGCTCGCGCAGCACCTGGTACAGCGACCCGCCCCCGCTGACGTGCCTGCGCAGGCCGCGGAAGCGGCCGAGCGGCAGGTGCGTGGTCTCCATGGCCATCGGCTCCCCGTCCGCCAGCCGCAGCCGGTGCAGGCGCAGCACCTTGGCACCCGCGCGGATGCCGAGCAACCGGGCCAGGTCGGCCTCGGCGGGGATCTCGGAGACCTCCAGCAGCTTGGACGACGGTTCGCGGCCCTGGGCCCGCATGTCCTCGGTGTAGGAGGACAGCTGCAGCCGCTGCGCGACCTTGGGCTCCGCGGCGAAGGTGCCCTTGCCCTGCACCCGCAGCAGCCTGCCCTCGACGGTCAGCTCGGCCAGGGCCTGGCGGACCGTCGTGCGGGAGACGTCGAACTCGGTGGCCAGTGAGCGTTCGGTTGGGATGGGCGAGCCGGGAGGCATGGAGCCGAGCAGGTCGAGCAAGTGGCGCTTGAGACCCCAGTACTTGGGCTCCCGTTGCACGCGCGCCACCGTGTCCGACCCGTCGGCCGTGGACATCTCCAGCATGGCGTCCCTCCTGAGTCTTGCGCCCGACACCTAACAGAATGCCTTGTCGGGGGTGTCCCACGCGATCACACCCCGCCGGTTTGGTCCGACCGTGACCGGCTCGCGGGGCGCGGCGGGCCGCCCACCCGGGGTGATTGGTCTAGACCTTACCGCCTGAGCGGCCGTGGACGGCGCACCGGCGGAGCGAGCACGTCAGCCGCGGCGGTGGCCCACCCGACCTTATCGAGACGATCGAGACCGCGTGGGCGCGCGGTGCGACGGCCACGCGGTCGCGGGGATCGTTGAACACACGGACGGGAACGCGGGCAGAAGTGCGGGCAGAAGAAGGTCACCCGAATCCGGTGATCACTTCCTAGACTGGGCCGGTGCGGACAACCACGCGTCGGTCCGATTCCCCGCCCCGCGGATGCGCTCCCCGGCCGGGGGTGGCGCCGAACGAGCGCACCAAGCCAACGACGCTGCCGGAGCGATTCGACCACCACCCCGCCAAGTCGGGAACGATGCCGGGCGGGGACGTGGGGGTGGGTGGCGGGAGGAAATGCTTCAGCGCCCGCTCCGCCGAGGGGGTGGAGCGGAGCGGGCTCCACCATGTTACGCCGAACGGAGTAGTGGGGTCGTGACCGGGGTCGCCCTGGGCATCGACGTGGGCGGGACGTCGAGCGAGGCGGTGGCGCTCGACGAGTCCGGCGCCGTGGTCGGGCGGGGTTCGGCGGGCGGCGGCAACCCGCACTCGAACGGCGCCGAGCAGGCCGCGCGCAACGTCGCCGAGGCCGCGACGACCGCGCTCGGTCGGCACGAGCTGCTCGCGTGCGTGCTGGGGATGCCGGGTTCGGCGTTCAACACCCCAGCGGTCCAGCAGGCGTTCGCGCCGTTCTTCTCGTCGATGCGCCCCCGGCTGATCACCGACTCGGAGGTGGCGTTCGCGGCGGGGACGCGCGCGCCGGACGGCGCGGTGCTGATCGCGGGCACGGGGTCGATCGCGGTGCGGATCGCCGACCGCGCCCGCGTGGCGACCTCGGGCGGCTACGGCTGGCTGCTCGGCGACGAGGGCTCGGCGTTCTGGATCGGCCGGGAGGCCGTGCGGGCGACCTTGCGCGCCGTGATGGCGGGTACCGCGTTCGGTCGGCTGGCGCTGTCCGTGCTCGAGGCGGTCGACGCGCCCGTGGCGCACTCGGCCTTGGCCAGCGGCAAGGTGATCGCGGCGGTCAACCGGGAGCGGCCCATCCGACTTGCCCGGTTCGCCCCTTTGGTTTCCCTTGCCGCGATTGACGATCCGGTCGCCGCCGGGATCCTGGAGCGCGCGGCCCAGTCCCTGGCGGGCCAGGTGCTCGACGTCCACCGCGGCGGCCCGATCGTGCTGGCCGGTGGCGTGCTGCGCACCCCGGTCGGCGCGCGCGTCCGCGAACTCCTCACCGGACGGGAACTCCTCGACGCCCCCGACCCCGCGCTCGGCGCCGCCTGGCTGGCCGCCGTCGACGCCTTCGGCCCGGACGCGCCCCGACCGCGGATCTGAGGCCCTACTGGGACTTATCCGCCAACTCCGGTGCGCGGGGGTGGCGGAGGCCGGGGTGGTCGGGGGGCAGCGACTTGCGCAGGACCGCGGCGCTGGCGGCGACGACAACCGCGACCAGCGGCCAGGAGAGCGCGACCCGGGAGACGGCCAGGGCGGTGACGCTGCCGGTCCACCAGAACAGCGCGAACACCGCCGTGCGGAGGGTGTACTGGAGGAAGACCCAGACCCAGCTCGCCCGGCTGTAGGCGCGGAGCAGGTCCGGATCGCGGCGCCAGCGGGTCTTCTGGCCGAGGATGGTGCCGACCACCACGCCGAGCAGCGGCCAGCGGATGAGGATGCTGATGGCCCAGGCGAGCGCGCTGGCGATGTTGGAGAGCAGTTGGACCACGAAGAAGTCCTCGCCCCGCCCGGTGATCAGCGCGACCAGGGACCCGGCGACCACGGCCAGGATGCTGCCGACGACCGCGGTGACCTTGCCGCCCCGGTTGAGCCGGAAGGCCGCGACGAGGGTGGCGGCCAGCAGCGCGGCCGCGGCACCCCACTCGACGCGGTTGCCGGAGACCAGCCAGCCCACCGCGAAGGCCAGGGGCGGGATGGTGGCGTCCACCGCGCCCCGGCGGCCACCGAGGAGCTCGGACAGCGAATCGGATCGCGCGTCGGTCACCCGCCCAGACTGCCGCACGCCGGTTTGGTTAGGTAGCCCTAACCAGCCCTTCCCGCCACCGCCTACCGGCCGTGACGTGTGGTGTTCGCTTTGTGGTTGTGGCCAAACAAGTAGCGGCCCGTGGGAATGTCGGGGCATCCTACGTGTTTAGTTGTTGTAGGGCAGGTTACGGCCGGGTGCGCGAAGGGGAGGGCGGCTGTGCACGGGTGGGACAGCTGGATCGCCGTCGGGGACAGCTTCACCGAGGGCGTTGGGGACAAGCGCGACGACACGGCGCCGGGGGGCGCGGAGGAGTACGTGGGCTGGGCGGACCGGCTCGCCGAGGTGATGGCCGACCAGCGGCCGGGTTTCCAGTACGCGAACCTGGCGCTGCGCGGCAAGCTGCTGCGGGAGATCATCGACGAGCAGGTGCCGATCGCGGTCGCCGAGCGACCCGATCTGGTGACGTTGTGCGGGGGCGGCAACGACATCATCACCCCGGGCACCGACGTGGACGACGTGGGCGCGCTGTTCGACACCGCGGTCGCGGCGCTGCGCGCGGCGGGCAGCGAGGTGCTGATCTTCACCGGGCCCGACCCGAAGGTGCAGCCGCTGCTGCGCCGGGTGCGCGGCAAGGTCGCGATCTACAACGGACACCTGCGCGCGATCGCCGAGCGGCACGGCGCCAAGGTGGTCGACCTGTGGTCGATGGGCGTGCTGCACGACCGCCGGTCCTGGTGCGACGACCGGCTGCACTTCTCCACGGAGGGTCACCGCCGGATCGCGTTGCGGGCCGCGGAGGTGCTCGGTGTCCCGGTCGTCGAGGACTGGCGGGAACCGCTGCCGATGGAGCAGCGCAGGCCGTGGTTGCAGCTGCGCCAGGACGACATCACCTGGACCACGACCCACCTGATCCCGTGGGTGCGCAGGCAGATCCGCGGCGAGTCCCTGGGGGACGGTCTCGCCCCCAAGCGGCCTGAGCTGCGACCTTTCCGCGCGGACACACGGGTTTAAGCCCCAACCCCCGAGGAAGGCCGGAAACGACGACCGGCCGGCTCTCCCTCCCCCGAGAGTGCCGGCCGGTACATCGGGCCGCATCCCCCATGACTCTCCCGCCGCGGCCCTGGGTGACCGTGGCGACAGTCACCCTGGGCGGAAAGCGTGCCGGCCGTCGCACCCGGACGGCTAAGCGTTCACTAAACGTCCTTGGACAGTGCCGCCAGTCCCGCTTGGACGGCGTCGGCGGCCGGTGACTGCACGAGCCGGTACAGCTCCAGCGCCAGGGTCAGCTCAACCCGGGCGGCACCGACGTCGCCGCGGTCGCGCAGCACCCGGGCCAGCACCTCGCGGGCGAACGCCTCGGTGAGGTCCAGACCGTGCGCCTCGGCCGTCGCGATGGCCTCGCGGGCGTGCAACTCGGCCGCCTCGGCCAGGTCCAGCTCGTGCTCCAACTCGGCCAGGTTGGCCAGCGCGTGGCCGACGAAGCCGTGGTCGCCGACCTCGCGGAAGATCGCGACCGCCTGCGCCTGCGGGCCCACCGCCTCCGACGGCGACCCGAGGTTGCGGTGCACCTGGGCGATGTTGTTGAGCAGGTTGGCCTCCCCCAGCCGGTAGCCCGCGCGGCCGGAGAGCTCCAGCGCCTTGCGGTACCCGGCCAGCGCCTCGCCGTAGCGCTTCTGCCCGTAGAGGGCGCCCGCCACGGTGTTGAAGCCCATCGCCATCAGCTTGGAATCACGCAATTCGGTCGCGATCGCCACCGCGCGCTCGGCGTCGGCGACGGTCTCGTCCTCCTGGTCGAAGCGGGTCAGCAGCACGCACCGGCTCAGCCGCATCAGCACCTCGCCGCGCCGGTCGCCCGCGGACCGCGCGGACTCCAGGCCCAGCCGCAGCACGTGCTCCCAGTCGTCGCGCCGGGAGCGCACCCGGCGGAAGTCGCCCGCCATCCTGGCCAGCTGCCACACCTCGGTGTGCAGGCCCGCCTTGGCACCCGCCTCGGCGGCGGCGATCAGGTTGGGCCACTCCCGCTCGAACCAGGCCAGCGCCTCCTCGCGGCCCGCGATCCGCGGTCGCGGCACGTCCTGGTGGCCGTCGGCGTAGTCCAGGTCGTCGGCGACCGCGCGCAGGTGCCTGCGGGCGATGTCGGCGGCGACCAGGTAGTAGCGCAGCACCACGGGCAGCAGGTCGACGTCAGGCCCCAGTTCGCGGGCGTAGAGGCGGACCAGGTCGTGCATGCCGAACACGTCGAGGTCGGTCTCGGTGACCAGGAACAGCGCGGCCAGCGCGCGCAGCCAGTCGCGGGCGGCGGCCACCCGGTCGTCCTCGCCCGCGACGGCGGAGTCGTGCGGGCAGCGGGCGACCATGGTGGCCAGCAGGTGCGGGCCGACCGTGGGGCCGGGCACCGCGCCGAGCAGCCGCAGCGCCTCGGCCTGGGCCGCGTCGAGGCCGCCGTAGGTGAGGTCGAGCGCGGCGCGCACGCCGGTGTCCACGTCCTGCACCCGCAGCGCGCTGAGCCGGGTGTGCTCGTCGGCGAGTTCGTCGACCAGCTCCTGGAGTGACCACTGTGGACTGACGACCAACCGGGCGCCCGCGATCCGCAGCGCCAGCGGCAGGTGGCCGCAGAGCTTGGCCAGCCGGGCGCGCAGGTCGCGCTCGTCCGCGGCCGGTGGCCCGGCGGCGTGCGCGATCACCGCCTCGGCCTCCTCCGGCGGCAGGGTGTCGAGCACGCGCAGCGCGGCGCCGTCGGTCACCAGGCCGTCGAGCCTGCGCCTGCTGGTGACCAGCACCATCGCGCCGGGCGCGCCGGGTAACAGCGGGCGCACCTGGTCGGAGTCGCGGGCGTCGTCGAGCACCACGAGCAGCCTGCGGTCGGCGAGCAGCGAGCGGTAGAAGGTGACCCGCTCGGTCAGGTCCTCGGGGATGTGCTCGGCGGCCACGCCGAGGGCGAGCAGGAACCGGGCCAGCACCTCGGCGGGCTCGACCGGCTCGTGGTCCGGGTCGAACCCGCGCAGCGCGGCGTAGAGCCTGCCGTCGGGGAACTCCCCGGCGGCCCGGGTGCCCCAGACCACCGCCAGCGCGCTCTTGCCGACCCCCGCGGGCCCGACCAGTACGCCGATTGCGGGCGCGGTGCCGTCGGCGCCGAGGCGGACGTCGTCGAGCCAGCCCAGGTCCGGCTCGCGGCCGGTGAACCCGCTCGGCGCGGCGGGCAGCTGCGCCGGGGTGAGCACGCCGACCCGGGGCGCGACCACCGCGGGCGGGCGCGACTGGAGCAGCGCGGTGTCGTCGCGCAGGATCCGGCTGTGCAGCTCGCGCAGACCGGGACCGGGGTCGAGGCCGAGTTCGCGGGCGGCGCGGTGGGCGAAGCGCTGGTAGATCTCCAGCGCGGCGGCGCGCCTGCCGGAGCGGTAGAGCGCCAGCGCCAGCTGCCCGACCAGGTGTTCGCGGAACGGGTGGGTGTCGACCAGGGCGGCGAGTTCGCCGATCACCTCGTCGTGGCGCCCGAGTTCCAGGTCGGCGTCGATGCGGGCCTCGAGCACGGTGAGCCGCAGTTCGGCCAGTTCCGGCGCGCGCACCCGCCCGCCGATGCCGGAGAGCTCCGGTCCGCGCCACAGGCCCTGGGCCCTGGCCAGCAGTTCGGCCCGCTCGGCGGCGGGCCTGCCGCGCGAGGCGGCCAGCAGTTCGCGGGCCAGCGCGACGTCGATGCGGGCCTCGTCGACCACCAGCCGGTAGCCGGGGCCGGAGGTCTGGATCCTGGTCTCCCGCGTCGGGTCCACTGTGGACATCCAACGGCGCAGCCTGGACACGTACCCCTGCACGATCGTCCGCGCGGTCGCGGGCGGTTCGTGGTCCCAGAGCACGTCCATGACGCGCTCGACCGAGACCACCTGATTGGGCTCCAACAGCAGCATCGCCAGCATCCCACGCAGCCCCGGCCCCCCGGGGACCAGCGTGTTCTCCCCCACCAGCGCGCAAACCGGGCCCAGCACGCAAAACCGCGGTCCGGATTGCTCCGGACGCGCGAGCGCGACATGCGCCACTCGGTACCACCCCCCGATCGGACCGGCTCCCCTAAGCCGGTTTCAGCGCTCCCTATGACAAACCTAGGACGAACCGGCAACCGGCGGACCGAAAAGCGCGGTCGTCAACCGTATGGCGTAACGCGAAGTGGGGTCGGCGAATAACCGGCCTATCCGCGAATGGGGGCACACAGACCGCAACAGCGGGGAAACGACAAAGGCGGGTGGGGATCACCGCTAGGAAGGACGAAGTGGTGCGAATACGACACCCGGCGTATTCGCTACCGGAAGGTGGGCGAGCCCCGCGGAATTGGCCCGCCGATGCGGACCGGCCCAGCCCAGGGTGGCCGCACATGGGTCGGCCCCGCACGCACCGATTCCCGGGTCGGTGGGCGGGGCCGTACTCCGCGGTGTTGGTCAACAGCACGTCGGGTCCACCCCGAGTGGGACCCCGACCAGCTCTCGATCAACCGGCCGCGGAGCGCACCCGACGATAACACTCAGGTCACGTAAGATCACAAGGGGGTCACCCCCGGTCATCTCGACGCACGAGCCAACTAGCGGCTCAGCGGTGTGAACGTGCGGGCGGCGATGAAGTCCGGTCGCGGCGCCGGAGCGGCGAACGGGTCCACCAGCGCGTTCTCCGCGGAGTTGAAAACCACGAAGATGTTGGACCGGGGAAACGGCGTGATGTTGTTCCCCGAGCCGTGCATGATGTTGCTGTCGAACAGCAGCGCCGAGCCCGCCGGACCGGTGAACTGGTCGATGCCGCACTCGGCGGCCAGCGCGGTGATGTGCGCCCGGCTGGGGACGCCGATCTCCTGCTCGGTCAGCGAAGCCCTGTAGTTGTCGGCCGGGGTCTCCCCCACGCACGGCACGAACGTGCGGTGCGAGCCGGGCATGACCATCAGGCCGCCGTTGAACGGGTAGTTTTCCGTCAACGCGATCGACATGCTCACCGCGCGCGGCGTCGGCATGCCGTCCTCGGCGTGCCAGGTCTCGAAGTCGGAGTGCCAGTAGAAGCCCTTGCCCTGGAAGCCGGGCATGTAGTTGACCCGGCTCTGGTGCACGTAGACCTCCGAGCCCAGCACCTGCCGGGCCCGGTCGAGCACCCGCGGATCGCGGACCAGTTCGGCGATCAGGCCGCTGACCCGGTGCACCTCGAAGATCGAGCGGACCTCGGCGGAGGCGCGCTCGACGATCGTGCGCTCGTCGGCGCGCAGGGCCTCGTCGCGGGTGAGCCGGTCCAATTCGGCGCGGAACGCCTCGACCTCGCCCGCGCTGAGCAGGTTGTCGTAGACCGAATAGCCGCGCGCCTCGTGCGACGCCAGGGTCGCCGGGTCGATCGGGCCGTCGACGCCGGGGTGCACCGTCGGCTCCGGCCGGTCGGTCAGGCCGAGCGGCTCGGCGGTGCGGGTGCGGTAGTGGTCCTCGATTCGGACGTCGGCGATGGTCATCGGTCCTCCTCGGCGGTCGGGGTGCCGGTCACCGGTCCTCCTCGGTGATCAGCGGGTAGACGCCGTTCTCGTCGTGCACCTCCCGGCCGGTGACCGGGGGGTTGAAGACGCAGAACGTGCGCATCCGGGTGATCGGGCGCAGCTGGTGGCGCTCGTGCCCGTCGAGCAGGTACATCGAGCCGGGGCCCAGCTTGTGGGTCTCGCCGGTCTCCTTGTTCAGCAGCTCGCCCTCGCCGTCGATGACGAAGACGGCCTCGATGTGGTTGGCGTACCAGAAGTCGTTGACCGCGCCCGGGTACAGCGTGGTCTCGTGCACCGAGAAGCCGACGCGGTCGCCCCCGAGGACGATGCGTTTGCTGCGCCAGTTCGCGGTCTTGACGTCGCGGTCGGTGTCGGTGATCTCGTCGAGCGTGCGGACGATCATCGTCGGCCTCCAGGTCGCTCAGCTCAGGGTCGCGGACACCGAGTCGGTCAGGATCCGCAGGCCCTCGTCGAGCTCGTCGTCGGTGATGGTGAGCGGCGGCATGACCTTGGCGACCTCGCCGTCCGGGCCGGAGGTCTCCATGAGCAGGCCGCGCTCGAAGGCGTGGCGGCACACCTGACCCGCGGTGGCGCCGTCGGTGAAGCGCAGCCCCCTGGCCAGGCCCCGCCCCTTGGCGCGCAGGTCCGCGCCCGGGTAGCGCTCGGCGATGCCCAGCAGTACCCGCTCGACCTGTTCGCCCTTGGCCAGCGTGCCCTTCTCCAGGGTGTCGTCGGTCCAGTAGGTGCGCAACGCCTCGCTCGCGGCCACGAAGGCCGGGTTGATGCCGCGGAACGTGCCGTTGTGCTCGCCGGGTTCCCAGACGTCGAGCTCCGGCTTGAGCAGGGTGACCGCGAGCGGGAGACCGAAGCCGCCGATGGACTTGGACAGGCAGACGATGTCCGGGGTGATGCCCGCGGCCTCGAAGCTGAAGAACGGGCCGGTGCGGCCGCAGCCCATCTGCACGTCGTCGACGATCAGCAGCATGCCGTGGCGTTCGCACAGGTCGGCCAGGCCCTGGATCCACTCGATGCGCGCGGCGTTGATGCCGCCCTCGCCCTGCACGGTCTCCACGATCACCGCGGAGGGCTCGTTGAGGCCGCTGCCGCTGTCGGCGAGCAGGCGCTCGAACCAGAGGAAGTCGGGCACCCGGCCGTCGAGGTAGTTGTCGTAGGGCATCGGGGTGGCGTGCACCAGCGGGATGCCCGCGCCGCCGCGCTTCATCGAGTTGCCGGTCACCGAGAGCGCGCCCAGCGTCATCCCGTGGAACGCGTTGGTGAAGTTGACGACCGACTCGCGGCCGGTGACCTTGCGGGCCAGCTTCAGCGCGGCCTCGACGGCGTTGGCGCCCGCCGGTCCGGGGAACATGACCTTGTAGTCGAGGTCGCGCGGGCGCAGCACGATGTCGCGGAAGGACTCCAGGAAGTCCCGCTTGGCGACGGTGTTCATGTCCAGGCCGTGGGTCACCCCGTCGCGCAGGATGTAGTCCACGACCGCCTGTTTGAGCACCGGGTTGTTGTGGCCGTAGTTGAGCGCCCCCGCACCGGCGAAGAAGTCCACATAGGACTTGCCGGACTCGTCGTACATGTGGGCGCCGACGGCGCGCTCGAACACCACGGGCCAACCGCGGCTGTAGCTGCGCACCTCGGACTCAAGGGTCTCGAACACGCTCATTCATTTCTCCTGGCGAGGTTTCAGACCGGGACGGTCTCGCGGATCCGGGTGAACGGGCCGATGCGGTAGAGGTCTTCCGGCTCGTGGTCGTCGGGGAAGTGGGCCTCGGCGAACAGGTCCGCCCGCCGCAGGCCCACGCCGAGTCGCTCGGCGAGGGCGCGGAACAACGCGATGGAGGCGCCGTTGCCGGGCGAGATGGTGGTCTCCAGGTTGCGCACACCCTGCGCGGCCATGCGGTCGATGAGGTGGTCGAGCAATCTGCCCGCGATGCCCTGACCGCGCTGGTCGGCGTCGACGGCGATCTGCCAGACCACGACCGTCTCCGGCTCGGTGGGCCGGACGAACCCGATGACGAACCCGACGGGCCGCCCGTTCTTGGTGGCCACCGCGGAGGTCGCGGCGAAGTCGCGGCACCAGAGCAGGTAGGCGTAGGAGGAGTTGAGGTCGAGGGTGTGCGAATCGCGGGCGATCCGCCACAGCTCGGAACCGTCCGCAGTGGACGGTTCAGTGATGGTGATGTCGTGCGTTTCCCCGGACATACTCAGGAAACGTAACAGCGGCGCCGCGGGCGGACCGGGCGAGCGGTTTGCCGACACGCGGGTTTACCTGGGGATACACCGGATCACCGGTGAGGAGGGCAACAGGACGGTTGCCCTCCTCGTCGGTGGCGTGTTAACGGATCAACCGGACGTCCGGGAGGATTGCCACAGGTCGATGCCGGAGTCGACCGCGTACCGGTCGATGGCGGCCAACTCGTCGTCGGTGAACGGCGGCGCGTCGCGGGCGGCGAGGTTCGCTTCCAACTGGGCCACGGAACTGGCGCCGACCAGGGCGGACGTCACCCGGCGGTCGCGCAGGACCCAGGAGATGGCGAGCTGGGCGAGGGACTGGCCGCGGCTCTTGGCGATCTCGTTGAGACCGCGCACGCGCGCGAGGTTCTCGTCGGAGAGGAGCTCGGTGGAGAGCGAGGACGGGCGGCTGGCGCGGGAACCTTCCGGGATGCCGTCGAGGTAGCGGTCGGTGAGCAGGCCTTGGCCGAGCGGGGAGAAGGCGATGCAGCCGGACCCGAGTTCGTCGAGGGTGTCGAGGAGTCCCGCTTCCACCCAGCGGTTGAGCAGCGAGTAGGACGGTTGGTGGATCAGGAGTGGGACGCCTGCGCCACGCAGGATCTCGGCTGCTCGGCGGGTGGCGGATGGGGAGTAGGAGGAGACGCCTACGTAGAGGGCTTTTCCTTGCTGCACTGCGGAGATGAGAGCGCCGACGGTTTCTTCGAGCGGGGTGTCGGGGTCGAAGCGGTGGGAGTAGAAGATGTCTACGTAGTCGAGGCCCAGACGGGTCAGGGATTGGTCCAAAGAGGACAGGAGGTACTTGCGGGAGCCGTGGTCGCCGTAGGGGCCGGGCCACATGTCGTAGCCCGCCTTGGTGGAGATGACCAGTTCGTCGCGGTAGGGCTTGAGGTCGGTGGCGAGGACGCGGCCGAAGTTGGCTTCGGCGCTGCCGTACGGGGGGCCGTAGTTGTTGGCCAGGTCGAAGTGGGTGACGCCGAGGTCGAAGGCGCGGCGGAGGATGGCGCGGGAGGTGTCGAGGGGGCGGTCGTCGCCGAAGTTGTGCCAGAGACCGAGGGAGATCGGGGGGAGCAGCAGCCCGCTCCGCCCACAACGGCGATAAGCGGTGTCGTCGTAGCGGCTGGCGGCGGCCTCGTACGGCATGGATCTCCTTCGCTCGCGGATCCCCGCCACTCCCCAGCGGGACTCCCAGCCAACGGTACCCACGGGTGGCGCTAGCCGCCGTCAGATGAGGGTGCCCTGGCCCTGTTCGATCATGCGGGCGTAGAGGACTTCCTCGTTGATCTCCAGGCGGTTGATGACGCGGAGGGCGGCGACCACGGCGTCGCTGACCACGCCGGGTTCCACTTCGCCGTAGGAGAGGTGGATGGCGCCGTCGCTGTCGAGGTCGGTGGGGCCTCGGTGGATGAAGGTGAAGACCTCCGCCTTCCACCTGGGCACGGTGAGGGTGATGGACTCTTGGCGCACGCGGTCCAGGAGGACGCCGTGGGTGGGTTCGCCGAAGAGGGCCGCGTAGAGCAGGTCTTTCGCGAGGCGGAGGAGGTCTTCGCCGTGGGCGGTGCGCTGGGCGGGGCCGATCATGGCGCCGCCCGGCGGGGGCGGGTCGACCAGGCACGCGCTGGTGTCGAACGCGCCAAGACGCGCCGTGTGCTCTGCGAGTACCTGCTCGTCGAGGGTCAAGGGGCGCGGTAGGTGGCCCGACTCGCCGGGGCGCTGGGCCGGTACCCCACCCAACCTCGCCGCCGCCTCGGCCAGGAGTTGGTCGACCAGCCACTCGCGGGGCTGCGCCATGAGCCGGGCGCGCAGGGCGGGCAGCACGTGCCCGGCGAGATCGGCCTGGGCGCGGCGGACCATGTCGTCGAAGTCGGACATGCGGCGAACCTACCGGCGGCGCCCGCGCGGCCGGGGGTGCCGGGCGCGGGGTGTCACCCGTTGGGGACGCACGCCACTTGATAGGTAAGGGTCGCCTAACTTACTATCGGGGTACCGGTCGACGAGGAGGCGAATCCGTCCACAGTGGAGACTCTTGTCGGTCCACCCGTGCTCACCCGTCCGCAGCTGCGGTGCGCGCTCGACCCGGGCGACACCGCGGCCTTGCTCGGCGCGGCGCCCGCGCTGTACGCCACCGACACCGCCGACCTCCTGCGTTCCGCGCTGGTCGTCGCGGTCGCCGCGTGGGGTCCGCGACACGGCGCCGCGTTGTCGGTGCCCGGGCCCGGCGGGCTGTCGGACACGGTCGGCAGGCTCGCCGCGGCACCCGCGGCCGGGACCGTCGGCTTCGCCTTCCGAGCACCCGCCGGCCAAACGCACGCCATCGACGTGCGCGCCGAGATCGAGGACGGTCTGGTCACCGCGACCTGGACGTGGTGCGCCGCGTCGTTCGCCGAACGCGCGGTCGCCGACCTCGCCCGGACCTGGTGCGCCGCCCTCGCGGGCTTGGCGGCGGAAGCGCGCCGAGTTCTCCCGTTGCCGACAGACGCGCCCCGGGACGTGGAGGTGGTCATCGCCGTCCCGGGCGACACGAACGATCGAGCGGTCCGACAAGCGCTTGCCGGACTGGCTTCCGCGCACCCAATTCTCACCACCGGTCGACGCCAAGTGGGAACACGGGCGTACGCCGCCCCGGGCGCCGGGGACGCCACCGGCGCGACCGCTCCCGAGTGGACTTCACTGGTCCGGTTCGCCCTGGTCAGGCCCAGTTCGGCCGACGCCAGACTGATCATCACCGGGGACCCCGCGGTGGTCGGCGCGGACACCGTCGAAACCCTCGCCGACGCCCTGCGCCGGGTGTTCGGAGGAGATGCCGGCCACGTCCGGCCGTCGCCCATGAACTCCCCATGAGTCGCTATTTAGGTTAGCCTTACCTGGTTTTGGCCGATCGACGAAGGGACCGCGAGTGACCAGCGAGGTTCTGCCGCACGAGGTGCACGACATGGTCGGGATCGGCTTCGGACCGTCCAACCTGGCGCTCGCGATCGCCGTGCGCGAGCACAACGAGCGCACCCCCGACGCACCCGTGCGCGCGGTCTTCCTGGAACGCCAGGCCGCGTTCGGCTGGCACCGCGGCATGCTCATCGACGACGCGACCATGCAGGTGTCCTTCCTCAAGGACCTGGTCACCATGCGCGACCCGGCCAGCGACTTCAGCTTCCTGTGCTACCTGCGCGACCGCGACCGGCTGGCCGAGTTCATCAACCACAAGACGATGTTCCCGCTGCGCACCGAGTTCCACGACTACTTCGAGTGGGCCGCGGCGCGGGTGTCCGACCAGGTCCGCTACGGCGCGGAGGTCGTCGCCGTGCGCCCGGTCGAGGTCGACGGCGAGACCGAGTTCTTCGACGTGCTCTACCGCGACCCCGAGGCGCCCGACGAAGCGGTGACCTCGGTCCGCGCGCGCAACATCGTCATCGCGACCGGGCTGCGGCCGAAGCTGCCCGAGGACGCGGTCACCACCGACCGGGTCTGGCACAACATCGAGCTCATGCACCGCGTCGGCGCGCTGGCCAAGTCCGACCCGCACCGGGTGCTGGTCGTCGGCTCCGGGCAGAGCGGCGCGGAGACCGTCGCCGAGCTGCACACGGCCTTGCCGCGCGCGCAGGTCTGCGCGGTGTTCTCCCGCTACGGCTACGCGCCCGCGGACGACAGCCCGTTCGCCAACCGGATCTTCGACCCGCGCGCGGTCGACCACTTCCACGGCGCGTCCGAGGACGTCAAGCGGCTGCTGCTGGACTACCACCGCAACACCAACTACTCCGTGGTGGACATGGACCTCATCGAGGACCTGTACCGCCGCGAGTACCGCGAGAAGGTCACCGGCCGCAAGCGCCTGGACATCCGCAACGCCTCCCGGGTCACCTACGCGCGCGAGACCGACGAGGCGGTGTACGTGACCATCCAGTTCCTGCCGACCGGGGAGACCGAGACGCTGGAGTGCGACGCGGTCGTCTACGCCACCGGCTTCCTGCCCGCCGACGTGTTCGGCCTGCTCGGCCGGGCCGCGTCGGTGTGCGAGCAGGACGCGGACGGCCGCCCGGTCGTGGACCGGGACTACCGGCTGCGCACGGTGCCGGGGGTGCGCGCGGGCATCTACGTGCAGGGCTCCGAGCACAGCCACGGCCTGACCGCGACCCTGCTGTCGACCACGGCCGTGCGCGTCGGCGAGATCCTGGACTCGGTGGTCAACGGCTCTCCCGAGCCCGCCCCGGCGGCCGTCGAGACCTCGTCCGCCGCGCCCGCGGTCCAGGGCATCACGGCGTAGCCCCCGGACGCGCGGAGGGGACGAACCACTGGTCCGTCCCCTCCGCGTTCACTTCCCGCCGGGCTGCACGCCAGTTGCTAAGGCCGGGTCGCCGTGACCGGCGGTTCGGTCACCGTCGCCCGGGGACCCGTCACCGTCGTGGGCGGTTCGGTCACCGTCGCCCGGGGACCCGTCACCGTCGTGGGCGGTTCGGTCACCGTCGCCCGGGGACCCGTCACCGTCGTGGGCGGTTCGGTCACCGTCGTCCGGGGACTCGTCTCGGGCCCTGGCGGCTCGGTCACCGTCGGCTGCGGACCTGGGGTTGTGAGCTCCGTCGTGGTGACCAGCGGGGGCGAGCCGCCGTCGGCGGGGGTGACCGGTGTGGCCGCGCCGATCCCGTTGAGCAGCACGCCACCCACGACGAGCAGCGCGACCACGGTCGCACCGCCACTCGCCGCGACGGTCATCCGACGCTTGCGCGTCCGGCGGGCGCCGAGCACGACGGCCTCGGTCGCGCCGGGGCGCACCGGCACGTCGAGCCGGTCGTCGGCGAAGAGCCGCCGCAGCCGCGCGTCCACCTTGTCGAAGTCCTCGGAGTTCATGCCGTGCCCTCGCCTTCCCAGGTCGTCGCCAGCACGCCGCGCAGCGTCGCCATGGCCTTGCTCGTCTGACTCTTGACCGTGCCCGCGGTGACCTTCAGCGCCCGCGCGATCTCCACTTCGGACAGCCCGTCGTAGTAGCGCAGGACGATCACCGCCCGCTGGCGCGGCGGGAGTGTGCGCAGCGCCTGCCACAGCGGTTCGTTCTCGAACGCGTCGCGCGCGCCCGCGGCGACCGTGTCGGGCACCTCGGACACCAGGTTCTCCCGCCGGGTCCGCCGCCACCGGCTGACGTGCGCGTTGGCCATCGCCCGCCGCGCGTACGCCATCGGGTCGCCGTCCTTGCGCAGCACCGACGCCCACCGCGCGCCGACCTTCTCCAGCACCCCTTGGACCAGGTCGGCCGCGTCGTGCGGGTTGCCGGTCAGCGCGTACCCGTAGCGCAGCAGCCCGGGCATCGCGGTGCCGACGAACTCCGCGAAGTCGGCCAGGTCGCCGGTGGCCGCCGTTCCCCCGATGCCCTGGTCGGCGAGCGCGGTCACCTCCGTCCCCCGAGCTTCGCCCGGGCGGGGAAACCGGTTCGGTGCAAAGACATCCGCTCTCCTTGATCCCCTACGGCCCGGTGTGGGCCGCTGACACCAGGAGCACGCTCGGTCGCGGCCACCAGTTGCCCTCGTTATCTCACCGTTACACAAGTCCCGGTGCTGTTCGTCCTCCGCGAACCGCCCGGTCACACCGGGCGACCTGTCGGTGCGGGTTAGTACGTTGGGGCTATGGCAACACTGGTCACCTTCCACGCCCACCCCGATGACGAGTGCATCAACTGCGGTGGCGTGATGCGCAAGGCCGCCGACGAGGGGCACCGGGTCGTGCTCGTCGTGGCGACCCGCGGCGAGCTCGGCGAGGTGGAGGACGGCTTCCTCGCCCCGGGCGAGACCCTGACCGAGCGGCGCGTCGACGAGACGCACAAGGCGGCGGAGATCCTCGGCGCGTCCCGCGTGGAGTTCCTGGGCTACACCGACTCCGGGATGATGGGCGAGCCGACCAACGACGCGCCCGGCACCTTCTGGACCGCCTCGGTGGAGGAGGCGGCGTCCCGGCTCGCGGCGATCCTGGTCGAGGAGTCCGCGGACGTGCTCACCGTCTACGACGACAACGGCGGCTACGGCCACCCCGACCACATCCAGGTCCACCGGGTGGGCCTGCGCGCCGCCGAGATCGCGGGCACGCCGCGCGTCTACCAGGCCACCGCCAACCGCGACGAGATCAAGCGCGGCATCGAGCGGGCCAGGGCGGCGGGCGACGAGACCTTCGGCCCGCCGGAGGACTTCGAGATCGGCAAGCCCGAGGCCGAGCTGACCGGCCGGGTCGACGTGCGGGCGTACCTGTCCGCCAAGCGCGCCGCCATGCGCGCGCACGCCAGCCAGATCAGCGAGGACAGCTTCTTCCTGGCCATCCCGGACGAGGCGTTCGCGGGCTCGTTCGGCACCGAGTGGTTCATCCGCGCGGGCCAGGGTCCGGGGATCACCGAGACCGACATCATGGCCGGGCTGTAGCCGGTTGCCGGAAAACGGCCCCGGAGCCGAGTGCTCCGGGGCCGTTCGCGGCGCGCACCGCCCGCGTTCACCCGGTGTTCGACCACGTCAGGTGGGAACCGCGGGCGAATCCCCTCGATCGCCGAGTTTTCCCCAGGCTGGGGACAGCCCTGTGCATAGATCCACTTCTGATGGCGGCTTGACAACGCGTCGGTCCACACCTGTCCACAGGCGCAATAACCCGGGCGCGTGTGGTCCGGCGAACAGTGGGTCATTTCGGGTGACCGATGAGGCTAGCCTAAGCAAGGCGAGGCTAACTACGGCGAGACTTCCGGGAGGGACCGCATGCGGGTCGTGATGTTCGGTTTTCAGACCTGGGGGCACCGCACCCTGCAGGCGCTGCTGGACTCCGAGCACGAGGTGGTCGCGGTCGTCACGCACCCACCGGGCGAGGGCGTCTACGAGAAGGTGTGGAGCGACTCGGTCGCCGACCTGGCCGCAGAGCACGGCGTCGAGGTCATCGTGCGCGAGCGGCCGGACGACGACGAGCTGTTCGACCGGCTGCGCGCGATCGACCCGGACGTCATCGTGGCCACCAACTGGCGCACGTGGATCCCGCCGCGGATCTTCACCCTGCCCAAGCGCGGCACGCTCAACGTGCACGACTCGCTGCTGCCCGCCTACGCCGGGTTCTCCCCGCTGATCTGGGCGCTGATCAACAACGAGCCCGAGGTCGGCGTGACCGCGCACATGATGGACGACGTGCTGGACGCGGGCGACATCGTCATCCAGCGCGCGGTGCCGGTCGGCCCGCGCGACACCTCGGCCGACCTGTTCGCCAAGACGCTGGCGCTGTTCGGCCCGATCACCGTCGACGGCCTGGCCGAGATCGCGTCGGGGCGCACGGAGTTCACCAAGCAGGACCGGTCCAAGGCGAGCTTCTTCCACAAGCGCGCCGCGGAGGACCTGCGCATCGACTGGACCTGGTCGGCCGACGAGCTGGACCGGCTGGTGCGCGCGCAGTCCGCCCCGTACCCGAGCGCGTACTGCTTCCACCGCGGCAAGCGGCTGGAGATCGTCGAGGCGCGGGTCTCGGCGGCGAAGTACGGCGGCACCAACGGCCGGATCTTCTACCGCGAGGGCGACGGCGTGGCGATCGTGTCGGGCCCGGAGTCGCGGCGCGGGCGCAACCACGCGCTGCTGGTGACCCGGGTGCGCACGGCGGACGGCGCGGAGCTGCCCGCGCACGAGTACTTCAAGCACATGGGCGGGTACCTGACCAGCAGGCCGTAGTGCCCCGAGGCACTAGGAGCTGATGGCCGCCACCGCGTTCGACAGGTCGCTCACGGCGGTGGCCACCGGCTCGACCGGCGCGACGAGCTTGACCAGCGTGTCGAGCAGCCGCGCCAACCGTCCTTTGTCGACGGTCTCCTGCCCGAGCTCGTCGGCGACCTCTTCGGTCACCTCGGCGGCCTCGGGCGGGAGGTCGTCGCGCGCGGCGAGCAGCCTGCGGATGGCGTCGACCAACTCGACCGGGCTCTGTCCCGTGTGGACCTGCGCGTTGTCGCCGATGGCCACCGGTCCGGTGTTGACCGTGCCGCCGAACACCTGGAATCCCTTGTTGACGCTGGGGTTCTCGCTCATCTCGCCTCCGCGGTGCTGCTGGCCTGCGCCTGGTCGCCGACGGCGAGCGCGCCGACGTTGCTGGTGCCGCCGGTCTGGATGACGCCCTGGTTGAGGATCGTGGTCTGCCTGCTGCGCAGCTCGGCGGTGTCCACGCCGCGCTCCTCCAGGAACTCGATGACCGCCTCCAACACGTGCTGCTCCACCAGTTTGACGCCCTTCTCGGCGTCCCGGCGCTGGAACTGGTTGTAGAAGTTGCCCCCCGCGGCGGATTCCCGGACCGAGAAGGCGGTGCCGTAGTCGAACAGCTGGTCGTCGAGTGCTTGGTCCTGTTCGCGGGCGGCCTGTTTGCCCAGGACGCGGCCGAGCAAGGCGTAGCGGACGAGCGCGAACGGCGCCGCGGGCAGCCTGCCGATGGCCGTGCCGATGGAGCCGAGGAACTTGTCGACGAACTCGTGGGGTTTCACGACCTCCACGCCGTGCTCGTCGATGCGCAGGTTCGAGCCGATCGGCCGGAGGACGGCGCGCTCGCACTCGGCGTGCAGCATGTGGCCGTTGGTGGAGAAGCGGAGGAACGTGCTGGCGACGACCAGGCCACCCCACGAGGGGACGTGCGCGACGAGGTAGCAGCGGGCGGCGTCACCGGGGTCGGCGACGATCTCGTCCACCAGGTCGTGGTCCAGGGAGGTGTCGGGGACGTGGGTGCGGTCGGGGAGGAAGCGCTCGTCGAGGGAGGTTCCGTCGACGAAGACGCGTTCCTCCACCGCGACGGTCAAGGGATCGCCGATGCCGTCGGGGTCGCCGATCGCGGATAGGCGGTGGCGGACTCGGGTGGTGAGTTCGTCGGCCGCGAAGGGGCGGAAGTCCCGCTTCGCCACGTGATCGCGCGACGGCCGGATGGGCAGGGAGAAGGACCAACCCGCCTCCGCTGCCCCGTACCCGACGAACGGGCGGAACCCGCTGAACACGGTGACGTTGCCGCGCTCGGCCGCCTCGACCTCCCGGAACCGCTGAGCCGTCCACGCGGGCGGCGGATCGGGTTCCCCGGCACCGACGGCGAACTCCTCCGGGTCGAACAGCTCGTGCACCCGACGGCGCAGGGTGTACCAGTGGTGGGTGAGGAGGGCGGCGCCACCGAGGAGACCGGCGATGAGCAGCCACCAGCTGATGATGACCAGGAGGACGGTGGCGATGAAGGCGAGGAGCAACCGGACCTCGAGGTCCATCCGCAGGCGGTAGACCGTGAGGGCGTGCCGGAGGACGAGCGTCGTGGAAACCCCAGGAGAGGTCGCGACGGCACGAACGCGGGAAGAGAGCAGGTTCCGCACGACGCGGTCGGCGAACCAGGGCTCCCAGTAGACGGCGCCGCACAGGAGCCTGGTCGCCTCGGTGGGGCCGTGGGGCCAGCTGTCCAGGTCGGCCACTGGGCCCGCCCCCTTGTGGTGGGTGTGCTTCTTGATTGGTCGTTGGGCGTTTCTTGTGAAATAGACGAAACCAGCGGCGAGTGCGCCCAGGGTGATGCCGAATAGGGCGCTGGAGGTGATTGAGGAGATCAGGGCGTAGGCGAAGTCGGATTCGCCTTCTTCGAGTCTCAGGTCGCCGATGAAAGTGTCGAAGCAGATCAACCAGAGTGTGTGACCCGCCGCCGCACCCAGTCCGATCGCCACGGCGAGCCAGCAGGCTCTGCGGGCTTCGGTGCCGGGCGCGTAGCGGTCTACCAGGACTACGGCGGCTAGGACGGAGAGGAGGAAGAGGAGCGGGGAGATGAGCCAGATGCCGTCGAGGTCCCAGACCGGGGGCAGCGCGAACCGGATCCACTTGGGGAGGTCGGCGCCCCAAACAGCGGTGTTGCCCAGCACGAGTTCGTAGACCAGGACAAATCCGAAGCCCCTGATGACGAGTCGCCCCACAGGGCGAAGCTAGGGGTGGGGGTGGGGGCGGTCAACAGGGGTCACCCATTTGCCGAGCGGGCAAAGCTAGGAGCGAAGGCGAGTAAGACTCACCAAGCTGCGGGTCGATCACCGGATCTGCGCCACTCCATTTGACCGCTTCGCGCACAATGCAAGCCAGGCCGCCGGGCCGCGAATCTCCACATTTGAGCGAAGGTTCGAGCGGCAAATCCCCATGGCCGATCATTCGGTTTCGACCGCATTGCTGCCGGAGGGCCCCACCCATCGGGTGGGGCCCCTTCTCACGTCTGGGAGCGGAGGGTTCGCAGGCTCAGGGCCGCGCGGAGGCGGCGGAGGCGGGAGACGTCCGCGCCGAGTTTCTTGCGCAGGTCGTCCACCGACTTCCAGTAGGTGGCGGCCGTGGCGTCCGTTGGGTCTGCGGGGCCGAAGACCGTCGCGTCGGCGGCGCGGGCTACCGGTAGGGCGTTGCTGCCCAGCACGGTGGCCTGCTCCGGGCGGGTCAGACCCGCCGGGACCGCAGTGCCCAGGTCTCGGGCCCGGTCGATGACCTCCTGCCACCCCGACGCCACCCGGGCGGCGGGGGCGCCGTTCCTGCGGCGGCGGCTGCGGCGGATCGCTTTGCCGCCGATGATGACCGTGCAGATCAGGGCGATCAGCAGGATCGGGGGACCTGCCCACGCCAGCACCGTGGACAGCCAGCCCGGGATCTCCCACGTGTCCTCACCCTTGACCGACGGCGACCGGCCGACGTTCGGGTCCACGCGGCTGGAGTCGGTCAGGGAGCTCGGGGGGTGGACGGTGTTGGGTGGGGGGACGACCGAGGCGTCCGTGTTCTCGTACTGCTGCGGGGGGATTCGGTCCGGCTTCTTGCTCCGGTCGGGCATGAACTCGGTGTTCATGATCTGCGCCCACCGGCCGTCGGTGAGGTGGACTTCCACCCAGGCCTGGACGTTCTCGCCCTTCACCACACCATCCGGGCCCGGGCGGGCACCCAGGACCACGCGGGCTGGCATGCCCAGCTGATTCGCGATCAGGGCGAAGACCGACGCGTACTGCTCGTCGTCGCCGACGGGCTTCTGGGCGTTCAGGAAGTTGGTCAACCGGCCGACGCTGTGGCCGGGGAGGTACTCCGTCTCGCCCGGGCCGCCGTCGCTGTAGGCGCCGTTGTTCTTCAGGTACGCGGCGACGGCCTTCAGCTTCGTGCCGAGGTTGCTTTCCTTGCCCGACCACGTCCCCGCCTTGGCCGCGACGAACGTGTACGCCGACGACGGGAGCCCGGGGCGGCCGTAGGGCTGCGGATCGTCCGGGACCTCGACGGTGTCCACAACGGTCTCGACCGTGTACGTGTCGCCGGTCTTCAACCGGTCCGCGACGATGCCCGACGTGGTCGACAGGTTGTACCGGAAGCTGTCCGAGTGCGTACCCGCCGTCACGCCGGTGAAGCGGACGGCCGTCGGCGACCCCGGTGTCGGCAGCCACGCGTTGACGTCGACCGCCGACGCGTAGGCCTCGCCGATGGTGACCCGCACGGTCGCCGTCCGCCCGTCACCGACCGCGGGGATGCGGGACCCGACGCGCTGGAAGCCCTGGCGGGCGGTGCCCGGTTCGGCGGACTCGCCCGAGGCCGCGCCCCAGACGGTGCCGGAGTAGTCGTCGAGGGTGGCGATGCGGACCAGGGAACCCTCGGGGAGACCGGTGACGGTGAACAGTTCCTGGTCCCACAACTGCTTGGCGTTCTTGGTGTACTTGCGGAACCCCACCAGCGGGCTGGCGTACTCCCGGATGTCGAACGGCGGCGTCACGTAGTCCCGCAACACCGTCCGGTGCCCCGCAACCCCCGGCAGGAACGGCACCGCGACCACCGCGACCGCCCCCACCAGACCGACCAGCGCCGCACCCGTCACCGCGCGGGTCGCGCGACGCGCCCCGTCCCGCAGCGGGCGGCGACGACGGCGCGCGCGCACGGACGTCCAGATCAAGGCCACCAGGGCGAAGGCGCCGCCCTGGATCTCCGGCCAGTCCGGCTTCGACGTGCCCAGCAGCGCCACCGCGACGAGCACCACCCCGGGCACGATGACCGGCGCCGCGCTGACCTTCACCCGGCGCGCCAAGGCGAAACCGCCCGCGCCGCAGACCAGGCCCAGGATGTACGGGATCGCCAGCAGCGGACCGCTGGCCTCGACCGGCGGCAGCGTGGTCAGCAGCTGCTTCCAACTGTCCACACTGGACCGAACGAGTGCTTTCGCGGTGTCCAGGTCCGGCACGACCCCCGCGATGGCCTGGTCGCGCATCACCAGCGCGCCACCGAACAGGAAGTACGCGACAACCGTCAGCGCCGCGACCGTGATGACCGGCCAGCGCCAGTAGTTGCACAGGTGGGCCACGAACAGCCCGATGCCCAACCCGGCCAGGCCCGTCCACAGGAACGGCAACCCGGTGTAGCTGGTGGTGAACCCGGCCAGCGCCACCGCGAACAGCAGCGCCAGGCACAGCGCGTCCGCGAGGTCGGCGCGGGTGAGGAAGGGGCGTTTGCTCATCCGAGCGGTCCTCCAGCGAGCACGGCCCGCAGGTCGGTCAGGTCGCGCACCGAGGCCACGGTCAGGCCGGGGCCCTCGGTGATCCCGGCCTTGCCCTCGGCGGACACGGTGATCGCGGCCCGGCGGATGTCGGACGGGAACTGGCCGCACGCGCGCAGCAGGTCCGCGTAGGAGCGCGACCCACCGGCCACCAGGACGACGACGGTCGCGTCCGGGGCCAGGCTCGCCGCGCGGGTGGCCAGGTCGTCGAGGCCCATGGTCACCGGGCGGACCCGGGCCAGGCCGTCGAGCGCGCGCTGGGCGGTGGCGTCGTGCACGACCTGGCCCGCGGCGAACAGCGTCAGGTCGATCTCGTCCTCCACCGCGCGCAGCGCCAGCGAGGCCGCGACCGAGACCGCGGTCTCGAAGTCATCGGGGTCCGGGTAGGCGGACACGTCGCCGTCGACCGCGACGACCAGCCGCGCGCGGCGGGTGTCGAGGTACTGGCGGACCAGGAACTGCGCGCCGCCCTGCCCGCCGGTGGCCAGCTTGGCCGACGAGCGCCAGTGGATGTGGCGGCGGTCGTCGCCGGGGGCGAACTCGCGCAGGGTGTGGAAGGCCAGGTCGCTGGTGGACAGGTCGGTGGTGGTGTAGCCCTCGAGGTCGCGGAGCATGCCCGCGCCGATCGGGCCGAGCGGCACGGTGACCGGGTGCACGAACAGCTCCTGCACGCTCCCCCACGACACCGCGCGGCGCAGCACGCCCAGCGGGTCGCCGCGCACGGTGACCGCCGGGCCCACCGCGATGACGCCGCGCTTGTCGGTCGGGATCGGGAACAGCTCGCGGTGCACCTGACCGGTGCCCAGCGCGGGCACCTCCACCACGTGCACCTCGTCGTCGACCGCCAGTTCCAGCTCCATGGCCAGCATCCGGCCGGTGGTGCGCCGACCGGCGACCTCCACCACGCACGCCGCCTCGGCGCCGACGACGACGCGCTCCTTCTCCAGCCCGAACCGCACCGCCAGCGCCGCCCGGCCCACCGCCCAGAACAGGCTGACGGCGAACACGAGCACGCCCGCGACACCGGCCACGACCAGCTCGGTCCAGCCGACCACGCCACCGGCGACCCACGCCAGCACCGAGCAGACGGCGACGGTGATGCCCATCGGCGTCACCGACCGCAGTGCCTCCAGAAACCCGTCCACCCGCGTCAGCCCCGCGCGACGGGCGGCGACACGTCGGCGAGCAGCTTCTCCACCACGTCGGTCACCGACACACCGTCGAACTGCGCCTGCGCGTTGAGCAGCACGCGGTGCCCGAGCACCGGCAGCGCCAGCTCCTTGATGTCCTCGGGGGTGACGAAGTTGCGGCCCTTGGTCATCGCCCAGGTCTTGGCGCAGCGCACGAACGCCAGGCAGCCGCGCACGGACACGCCGAGCCGCACGTGCTCGTGCGTGCGGGACGCCTCGGCGAGCCGGGTGACGTAGGACAGCACCGCCGCGTCCACGTGCGTGCGGTCCGCGGTGGCCGCGAGCTGCGAGACGACCTGCGAGCTGATCACCGGCTGCACCGCCGCCGACCGGTCGCGCACCGAGGCCGCCGACAGCAGCGCCACGGTCGCGGTGTGGTCGGGGTAGCCGATGCTGGTCTTCATCAGGAACCGGTCCAGCTGCGCCTCCGGCAGCCGGTAGGTGCCCGCCTGCTCGACCGGGTTCTGCGTGGCGATCACCATGAACGGCTTGCCCACCTCGTGGGACACGCCGTCGACGGTGACCCGCCCCTCCTCCATGACCTCCAGCAGCGCCGACTGGGTCTTGGGCGAGGCCCGGTTGATCTCGTCGGCGAGCACGATGGAGTGGAACACCGGGCCGCGGTGGAACTCGAACTCCTGGCGCCGCTGGTCGTAGATGGTCACACCGGTGACGTCGGAGGGCAGCAGGTCCGGGGTGAACTGGATGCGCGAGTTGGTGCCCTGCACCGACCGCGCCAGCGCCTTGGCCAGCATCGTCTTGCCGGTCCCCGGGTAGTCCTCCAGCAGGAGGTGCCCCTCGGAGAGCAGGCAGGTCAGCGCGAGCCGGACCACGTGCTCCTTGCCGACGATCGCGACGCTGACGTTGGCGACCAACCGGTCGAAGGTCTGCGCGAACATCTGCGCCTGCTCCGGTGTGGCTGTCATAACCCGTTCCTGTCCTCTGTGTACAAAGCGCTGGTGGTCACCAGACGAGCGGTTCGGCCTCGACCTCGCCGCAGGTGACGTAGAGCTTCGTGCCCGGCGACCCGTAGAAGTTCGTGGTCTGCCGCTTCTGGTTGGGCTGCATGTTGACGTTGGTGAAGGTGCCCGGGTTGTCGGCGCGGAAGGTGCACGTCACCGGGGTGAGGAAGAACTTCGTCTCCAACGTGATGAACGCGCAGCTGGCGTCCGTGCACGCCGTCGGCTTGTCCTTGTCGCACGGGTTGGCCTCGGTGCCGCAGGCCGCGCCCTTGCTGATCACGACCGTGGGCGCGGGCGGCGGCGGGTCGGTCTTGATCGACTTGGTCACGGTCAGCGTGGGCCGGTCCTCGTCGGTGACCGTGACCGTGACGCTGTACTCGGTGTTGTAGCCCGCGTTGGCCTTGCCGGACCAGTCCCAGTCACCGGCGCCGGTGGTCAGGTTCTCGGTGAGCTTGGCGGACTTGATCTGCACCTTGGCGGGCTTGCCGTTGGCGTTGACCGAGACGCGGATGTTGACGTCGTCGTCGGTCTTGGTCAGCGTCAGCTCCAGGTCCTTCATCGGGCCGAACGCGGTGACCGGGGTGCTCGCCGGGGCGTTGCACGGGTCGCCCGCGTAGGCACCGCCCTGGCTGCCGTTGCAGGTGCGCAGCGAGATCGACGTCTGCTGCCCGTTGGGCAGGCCGTTGATCGTGAAGCTCGCGTTCTGCTTGCCGTCCGGGTCGAAGGTCCAGGTGCCGCAGCTGGCCCCGGCCGCGGTGCAGGTGACCGTGTTGGTGCGGCCGTGCGACGCGGGGGCGTCGAAGGTCAGCTTCGCCTGACCGTCCACACCGGTCGGCTCCGCCTTGATCGAGCCCGCGTCGAACGGGTCGGGGGTGGCGGTGGCCTCCATCTCCGCGCCCGGGCTGGGCGGGGAGGTGTGGTCGTCGCCGGGCGCGGAGTTGGTCGCGGTGACGGTGTAGGTGTAGATCGTGCCGTCGTTGGCGAGGCCGTCGTCGGCGCACGAGGTGGCGGAGACGTCTCTGCAGACGACCTTGTCGCGGCCACCGCCCGTGCGGTTGACCGTGTAGGTGACCGGTCCCGGCCCGTTGGGGCTGGTCGGTGCCCACGTGACCTGCACCGCGCGGGACTTGCCGTCGGCCGACTGCGCCGCGGTGAACGACGGCGCGGCGGGTCGTGACGGCGAGCCCGCGGACTGGCCGGTGGTGGACGCGGCCGGGCCGGGGCCCTGGCCGTTCACCGCGACCACGGTGAAGGTGTAGACGGTGTCGTTGTCCAGGCCGGTCGCCGTGGCGCCGGTGGCGCCTCCCGGGACCGTGGTGCGTCCGCCGCCGGTCCAACTGATCTCGTACTTGAGGATCTCGCTGCCCTCGTTGTGCGGCGCCGTCCAGTTCAGCTGTACCGCGCCGTCACGCGGTGCCGACGCGGTCAGCGCGCCGACCGCGCCGGGTACCTCGTCGGGCTTGGCCGGTGCCGACGCCGCGCTGGGCTTGCCCCAGCCGACCAGGTTCCGCGCCTTGACCGTGAACGAGTACTGCTTGCCGTTGGTCAGCCCGTTGATCGTGCACGGCGACGCCGAGCACGCCTGGCTGCCACCGTCGTAGTCGACCTGGTAGCCCTCGATCGGCGCGCCGTTGTTGGCGGGCGTCGACCAGGACAGCTCGACCACGCGGCTGAGCGTGGTGCGGCCCGGCACCGGTGTGCCCGGCGCGTCCGGCACCCCGAGCACGCGCAGGCTGATCCGGCCGGGGACCTTGCGGTCCGCGCGGCTGCGGTCGGCCACGTCGGTGACGGTGACCTCGAAGGACATCGTGCCGTGCGAGTCGCCGCTCGGCGTGATGCGCACGGTGGCGCCGTCGGAGAGCGCGGTCGCGGACCCGCCCTCGACCTGGTGCACCGACACCACGGAGATCACCGGGTCGCGCAGCCTCGACCGCACGTACGCGGCGACGTTGACCTCGGCGGTCTCCCCCGCCTTGATGCCGTCGATGGTCACCGGCGACATCGACGGCGCGGGCGCGGCGATCACCTTGACGGAGAACGGGGTGCCCTTCGCGGGCGAGCCCTGCACGCCGACCTCCAGCACGCCGTTGCTGCCCGGGCGGGCCGCGCCGGACGCGGTGAGCCGGATGGTGCGGCTGCCCTCGCCCTCGATGTCGACGCCCTGGGCCTCGTTCGCCCACCGCGCGGTGTACTTCAGGTCGGCGGCGCCGCCCACCTTGGCCGTCCACACGTGGCAGACCGAGGTGATGTCCATGCCGATCGTCGTGCCACCGGCGATGAGCGTGATCGTGCCGGTGGGGCAGCGCAGGATCGGCACGTCCGGGCCGACCTGCACGGGCACGGTGATGTAGGCCGTGGTGCCGTCGGTCAGCGTGGCGCCGTTGGTGACCTCGAAGGTGATCGCGGCCGGGCCGTTGTAGCCCGGGATCGCGGTGAGCACGAGGTTCTGGTCGCCGTCGTTGCGCACCTTCAGGCCGATGGCGGGCGAGGCGGAGATGTGGTCGGCCAGCGTCAGCTTGACCGGCTTGCCCGCCGGGTCGATGACGAAGTCCGCGACGGCCACGGTCTTGCTGCCGTCGGCGGGCACGTCGATGCTCTGCCCCGGCTTGGCGTAGGGGGCGCCGTTGCCGGTGGCGGGCACGTGGATGAAGCCGAGCGCGGTGGCGCCGCCGCCGTCGCGCAGCTCGTAGGCGACGGTGCGCGGGAAGTCCTTGACCGCCACGGTGATCTTGCCGTCGGCCTGCGTGGCGCCGTCGTCGAACACCTTCGCGACGGTCAGCTCCTCGGCCGGTCCGTCGACGTCGCCCGCGGCGGCGAACACGTCGACCTCCACGGTGCCCGCGCCGGGCCGGGGCTGGGCGTAGGTGTCGCCCGCGATGGGCGGCACGTTGTAGTCCTTCTGGCTGCGCACGGTCAGCGTCGCGGTGGACGGTTCGCCGTAGCCGCCGGTGATGGCGTAGACGACGACCAGCGGCTTGCCGGTCAGCTCGGGCGCGGTCAGCTCGATGAGCCCGGAGTCGGGGTTGAGCGAGACGCCCGCGGGCAGGTTCGCGTTGCGGTCGGCCAGCGGTTCGACGCGGATCGAGTCGCCGGGGGCGCGCAGGTCGTTGCCCATGACGTCGATGGCCAGCCGGACCCCGGGGGCGGCGGTCACCACGTCGTCCACGGCGACCGCGGGCTGCGGGTCGCCCGGCGGCACCACGGCCACCCGGACCTGGGACTCGGCGGACTTGCCGTACGCGTCGGTCACCAGGTAGCTGAAGGTGTCGGTGCCCGCGCTGGTCGGGTACGCCTGGTAGGTCACCGAGGTGGCGCCGATCTCGATCACCCGGCCGAGCGCGGACGCCGAGCCGATGCCGGTCACGGTGACCGAGTCGCCGTCCGGGTCCACCCCGCTGGTCGGCACGATGATCTTGATGGTGTCGCCCGCGGTCGCCCGCGCCTCGACCGGCTGCGGGGCCGGGGCCTGGTTCGGCGCGGCCGGGGTGGGCGCCGGGTTGACCGTCACGTGCGCCTGCCCGACGGCCTGGTCGCCGTTGGGGTTCTGCGCCACGTAGCTGACCGTCACCTTGACCGGCGCGTCCACCGTGGACGGCGGCACGTAGCGGACCACGCCGCCGGTCACGTACGCGGAACCGACCTGCTCGTCCGGGTTGGACACGCCCACCACGGAGAGCTGGCCGCGCGCGGGCGCGCCCTCGACGTTGGCCTGCAACGAGATCGGCGAACCACCGGGCGTGGTGTCGTTGTCCAGCACCGGGATCGCGACCGAGTCGCCCGCGCGGACGGTCGCGTAGTCGTCCTTGGGCACCGGGGTGTCGTCGGCGGGCGGGCCGAGCTGGGTGACGGTGACCTCGCCGGAGATCGCGCCGGTCAGGCCGTTGGTCACGGTGTAGCGGACCAGCTGCGGGTTCGGGCTCAGTGTCGGGGTGAGCGCGGTGAGCCGCAGCCAGCGGCCCTTCACGATGGCGACCTTGATCTGGTCGTCGACCACCGGCGCGGCGGACTGCACGACCAGCAGCGCCCCGGACGGGTCGACGTCGTTGGCCAGCACGTCGACCAGCGTCGGCAGCTGCGCGCGGACCACGGCGCTGTCCGGCACCGCGACCGGCGGCAGCGGCTCGGCGGGCGCGGGGGCCGCGTCGACCCGGATGCCGCCCTTGGCGAACGGCGCGTTGCCGAAGGCGGCCGAGTACTCCAGGAACACCGTGCCCGGCCGGTCGACGACGACGGTCACGAGACCGGTCTTGAGGTCGGTGGTGACCGCGGCGCCGGGCGGCGCGGCCAGCTCACCGGCCAGCCGCAGCCGGGCCAGCGGGTCGCTGGGGTCGGAGCCGGGCCGGTCGTTCTCCAGCGGCTTGACCTGGATCGGGCGGCCGACCTGGCCGCGCACCACGTCCGGCTCGGCCACGGCGGCCACCGCGGCGGTCGCGGTCGGCTCCTGCACCAGGACCGACTCCTCGCCCATGACCGGCTCGCCGCGGCCGTCGGTGACCCGGTAGTCGACCTGGCGGGTGCCCGCCTCGCGGGGCGCGGAGTACTCCACGAACCCGGCCGGGGTGGTGGTCACCGAGCCCGCGTCGGTGTGCGCGTCGGCCAGCACGATCGGGTCGCCGTCGAAGTCGCGCCACTCGGTGGTGGCGGCGATGGACAGCAGCCCGCCGGACGGCACGCTCCAGTCGCGCTCCTTGAACCCGGTGCGCAGCGCGGGCGGCTCGTTCTGGTCCTGGGTGCGGCCCTCGACGTTGACCGAGGCGGTGGCGTTGAGGCCCTTGCCGTCGTCGACGGTGTACTTGAACCGGGTGTCGACGGCGCTCTCGGGCATGGTGAGCTGCACGGTCTGGCCGTCCGGCGAGATCGCCAGCTTCACCGCCGGGTTGTCCGGGGCGGTGATGGCCGAGATCGACAGGATGTTGCCCGCCGGGTCGGAGTCGTTGTCGAGCACGTGCAGCACGGTGGTGCGACCGGGCCGGGCGCCGAGGTTGTCGTCCACGGCCTTCGGCGGCTTGTCGTTGACGACGTCGGTGTTCTTGTCGTCCTTGGTCTTGTCGCTCTGGTTCTGCACCGGCGGCGGCTTCACCGCGGACCAGTTGTCGACCTTGCGCCGGGTGTCGAGGTCCCAGACCGCGCCGGAGGCCAGGTCGTTGAGCACGGCCTGCCCGCGGTTGACCCGGAACAGCGGCTTGACCAGGGCTTCCAGGTCGGCGAGCCCGCCGGGCTCGGCCTTGCCGCCCGCACAGGCGCGGACGTAGCCGTCCGGGGTGCGCGACCAGGCCGCGTGCACGCAGTTGCCGACCCGGACGGGCGCCGCCGGGGCGCCCTTGCCCGCCTCGGAGAGCACGCTGACCTGGCCGTCGGCGATGGTGACGGAGATCAGGTCGGTGCTGGTGGCCAGCACGACCGCGGCCGACCCGGGGCCGGGCTGCTGGAGCCGCGCGGCCTCGTCGGTGTCGACGGGGATCTCGCGGCCGTCGGGGAGCACGAGCTTGTGGCCGACGGGGTCGAGCACGACCAGGTCGCCGCCGACGGAGGTGACCTGCACGCTCTGCAACGGGTGCGGCAGCGTCGAGTAGTCGGCCTCGGCGAAGGTGTTGTCGGCGGGGCGGATCGTGGCGACCTTGCCGGTCTTGGCGACCACGCGCACGGTGCCGTCGACGCCGACGGCGAGCGCGGCGTCCGGGTCGACGGCGGCCAGCGGCGCGTTGGCGGGGTCGAGGGTGCCCAGGTTGGTCATGCCCGCCTGGGTGTCGACGCGGGTGGCCCACACGCGGCCGGTCTTCGGGTCGAGCGCGGCGAGCGTGCCGCCCGCCATCGCCAGGGTGGTGTCACCATCGACGGATAAGCCCTGCTCGGGCAGGGCGACCGCGCGGGCCACGTCGACGGGGAAGAGCCTGCCGGTCGCGGCGTCGCGGGCGGCCACCGCCGAGCCGTCCTGGTGCACGTCGAGCTGGTAGGTCTGCTGGGTGCCGCCGGGCGGGTAGAAGGCCGCGTCGAGGGCGCCGACCGGCTTGTTCAGCCTGCCGAAGAGGCCGTCGCGGTCGCTGGTGACCCAGATGCCGCCGTCGTCCAGCTCGATCTGCCGGACCGGGTACCCGGTCGACGACAAGGCGAAGGTGACCAGTGCCGTGGCACCGACGGCCACCACGACCGAGGAGGCGATGGCGGTTCGGTGTCGCCTGAAAAAACCCACGTGTCCCCTGCCAGAGTCCCCTAGCCGTCAACCGGCCCTATCGCGTCGCGCGGGGACAATGTTGCAGATTCACCGGGTCGGGTTCCACACCCGGTTCCGGTTCCGGGCGCGCTCCCGGGCGGCGACCCGGGTTCCCGCGCTCAGGTGACGTGATGGACAACACAGAGCGCTGTTTCGGCGGTTGACGGAGAGTGCTCCGTTCAGCCCATTCCGTCGCGGTCACGGTGGTAACTCCCGCACCTCGCACAACTCTGTTATCAGCTACGAAGGGTGACGTCCGCGAATGCGGAAATGCGCGGCGGCGCCTTCGAACAATCGTCAGTCGGAAGTGGATTCTTCGAGGTGGTCGACGACCACCACGGTGACGTTGTCGCGACCGCCCGCGGCCACCGCGGCGCGCACCAGCACGTCCGCCGCCTCGCGCGGGTCCGCGACCCCGGCCAGGTGGCCCGCGATGGTGTCGTCGTCGAGCTCGCCGGTGAGGCCGTCGGAGCAGAGCAGGAACCGGTCGCCGGGGGTCAGCGGGAGCGGGAACAGGTCGGGGTTGGGGGGCATCGGCGAGCCGAGCGCCCTGGTCACGACGTTGCGGCGGGGGTCGACCGCGGCCTGCGCCGGGCTCAGCTCACCGGCGGCGACGAGCTCGGAGACCTCGGAGTGGTCGACGGTGAGCTGGGTCAGGCCGCCGCCGGTGTAGCGGTAGACGCGGGAGTCGCCGACGTTGAACACGCTCCACTGCACGGCTCCGTCCACTTCGACCAGGCAGAGCCCGGTGATCGTGGTGCCCATCCCGGCCTGCTCTGGGTTGCGCACGGCGGCGGCGAGGATGTCGCCGTTGAGCCGCACGATGTGCTTGCGGACGTCGTCGGGGTGGGGCAGGCCGTCCCCGCCGAGCTGGGCCAACCCGGCGACCGCGAGCCCGCTGGCCACGTCACCCGCGGCGTGCCCGCCCATGCCGTCGGCCACCGCGTAGACGGTGGACGTGATGACGTAGTTGTCCTCATTGGCCGCGCGGACCAGGCCGACGTCGGTCGCGGCCCCGGCCCTGATCGTCGGTTCCACGGTCACCGTCTACCCCCACGCTAGTTCGACGAGCGGCACGACGCCGTCGTCGTCCCAGCCACCATCGTCCCAGGCCGGGCCGCCGTTGCACACCTGATCATGGACAACGGGCGGTCGGGGAGGTGCGGAAAGGTGTTTTCCATTGGTACACAAAGGACTTCCCGGGTGGAGCCGGCAGCGGGACTCGAACCCGCAACCTTTCGCTTACAAGGCGAGTGCTCTGCCAATTGAGCTATGCCGGCAGTCGACACCGCCCGGGGATCACAGCCAATCGTAAGCCCAGACGGTTGTGGGGTTGCGGGGCGACCCATGATCCGAGACCGTCGACTGGCTGGTACGGGTGCTCTTTGTGGGTGTTCGGTGGTGTCGTCGGACTGCTGAGGAGGTCGGGATCGTGCGGTTCGCGCGGCGCGCGCCGTTCGGGTTGGGGCGGTTGGTCGAGGGTCGGGAAAAGCCGGGCGTGAACGGGAACACCCAGCTCAACGGGCATTCGGTGCACCACTCGGAGAGCACGGCCGTGTACGGCCCGGCGCTACCCGAGGAACGCACCGTCCACTTCGTGCTTGACCTGGCGTTGCGGATTGGTGAAGTGCAGATGGCGTCCGGGGCCGGGGCGGCCGACGCCACCGCGACGATCCTGGCCGTGTCGGCGGCCTACGGGTTGCCGCACTGCGAGGTGGACGTCATCTTCACCTCGATCACCGTGGCCTGCCAGCGCGGCACCGACGAGGCGCCGATCACCTCGCTGCGCGTGGTGCGCTCGCGGGGTCTGGACTACACCCGGCTCGCCGACGTGGAAACGCTCGTCCAGCGGATCACCGCGCGCCGCGTCGACGTGCTGGCGGCACGCGCCGAACTGGAGCGCATCACCACCGCACCGCACCCCTACCCGCGCTGGGCGGCCACGCTGGCCTTCGCGGGCATGGCGGCGGCGATCACCGTGCTGATCGGCGGCGCGGCACCCATGGCCGCGGCCGCCGCCGTCGTCACCGCCCTGGTCGACCGGGTCGGGCGGCTGCTCAACCGGCGCGCGCTGCCGTTCTTCTTCCAGCAGGTGGTCGGCGGCGCGCTGGCCACGGGGGCGGCGCTGGCGCTGATCGCGAGCGGGGTGCTCACCGCCAAACCGACCGTGCTGGTCGCCGCCACGATCACCGTGCTGCTGTCCGGTCTGTCCGTGGTCTCGACCGTGCAGGACGCGATCACCGGCTACAACGTCACCGCGGCGGGTCGGATGATGGAGATCTCGCTGATGACCGCCGGGCTGATCACCGGGGTCGTGCTCGCGCTCAACACCGCGATCTGGCTCGGCATGGCCTACACGCCGCTGGCCGACCCGCTGCCGCCGAGCGCTTTTCGTCTACCGGTGCAGACCATCGCGGCCGCGGCGTCGGCAGGCCTGTTCGCCCTCGCCAGCTACGCCAAGCCGCGCGCGCTGCTCGTCGCCTCCGTCGCGGGCGGGGTCGGCGCGGCGACCTACGGCGCGTTGACGCTCACCGGCTCCGGCACGATCGCCGCCTCCGCCATCGCCGCGGTGGTGATCGGGTTCGCCGGTGGGGTGATCTCCCGCCGGTTCCGCATGCCGCCGCTGGTGGTGGCGGTGTCCGGTCTGGTGCCGCTGCTGCCCGGTCTCACCATCTACCGCGCGCTCTACGAACTGGCCGTGCTGCGCGACATCAGTGGCCTGCCCACGCTCATGCTCGCCGCCGCGATCGCCTTGGCGCTGGCCGCCGGGGTGGTGCTCGGCGAGTACCTGGCGCAGCCGGTGCGCAGCGGCCTGAGCCGGTTGGAGCGCAAGCTCGCGGGCCCGCGGATGTCCGGGCCGTTGCGTCCCACCGAACGGCGCCTGGAGTAAGCCCGGGAAGTAAACCCCTGGGCCGCGTGAGAGTCGCCACGCCGCACACGCACCGGTCGCAGGACGCGGCGACGCGCCCGAGTGGATAGCCTCGAACGGGTAATCGGGGCTGGGCGGTCTTGAGGAGGCGCGGCGGGCGTGAGCAGCGAAGACGGTGCGGATTTCATCGTGGTCGCCAACCGGCTGCCGGTCGACCTGGAGCGCCTGCCCGACGGCACCACCCGGTGGAAGCACAGCCCTGGTGGGCTGGTCAGCGCGCTGGAGCCGTTCCTGCGCCGCAACAGCGGCGCATGGGTGGGCTGGCCGGGTGTGGCCGACGTCGACGTGGACGAGTTCACCGAGGACGGCCTGCGGCTGTACCCGGTGTCGTTGACCGGTGACGAGGTCCGCGACTACTACGAGGGTTTCTCCAACGCGACGTTGTGGCCGCTTTATCACGACGTAGTAGCGCCGCCGGTTTTCGACCGCGGTTGGTGGGACAGCTACGTCAAGGTGAACCACCGCTTCGCCGAGGCGTGCGCGCGGGTCGCCGCCAAGGACGCCACGGTGTGGATCCAGGACTACCAACTCCAGTTGGTGCCCGCGATCCTCCGGGAGCTGCGGCCGGACCTGCGCATCGGTTTCTTCCTGCACATCCCGTTCCCGCCGACCGAGCTGTTCATGCAGCTGCCGTGGCGCACCGAGATCGTGCGCGGCCTGCTCGGCGCCGACCTGGTCGGGTTCCACCGACCGGGTGGCGCGCAGAACTTCCTCTGGCTGGCCCGCCGCCTGCTCGGCCTGGAGCCGACCCGCGGCGCGGTCGGCGTGCGCACCCGACCCGGTGTCATCCAACTGGGCGACCGGGCGGTCCGGGTCGGCGCGTTCCCCATCTCGATCGACGCGGCGGGCCTGGACGCGCTGTCGCGCAAGCGGGAAACCGTCGCGCGCACCAACCAGATCCGCGCCGATCTGGGCAACCCCAAGAAGGTGATCCTCGGGGTCGACCGGCTGGACTACACCAAGGGCATCGACCTGCGGCTCTACGCGTTGCAGGAGTTGCTGAGCGAGGGCCGGGTCGACCCGGACGAGGTCGTGATGGTGCAGCTGGCCACGCCCAGCCGCGAGCGGGTCGAGCACTACCAGCGGATGCGCAGCGACATCGAGCAGGTGGTCAGCCGGATCAACGGCGAGTTCGGCCGGGTCGGTCGACCGATCGTGCACTACCTGCACCAGTCCGTGGGACGCGCGGAGCTGAGCGCGTTCTTCGCCGCGGCGGACGTCATGCTCGTGACGCCGGTGCGGGACGGGATGAACCTGGTGTGCAAGGAGTACGTGGCTTGCCGCCACGACCTCGGCGGCGCGCTCGTGCTCAGCGAGTTCGCGGGCGCCGCCGCGGAGTTGACCAGCGCGTTCCTGGTCAACCCGCACGACCTCGACGGGGTCAAGAACGCCATGCACGCGGCCCTCGCAATCGATCCAGCGGAAGGTCGCCGTAGGATGCGCGCGCTGCGGCGACAAGTGCTGACCCACGACGTCGACCGGTGGGCTCGCTCGTTCCTCGACGCACTCGACCCGGAGCACGCCCACTGACACCGCGCGGTTCGACCACACCGCGAGCCGCCGACACGCAGACCGCCCAAACCCTGCCTGAGCCCAAGGAGAAGGCGTTGACCGCCGAGGCACTCCCCGCCGAGTTGCGCCGCGCCATCGTGCAAATAGCCCGCACGCCCCGGCTGCTGGTCGCCTGCGACTACGACGGGACGCTCGCGCCGATCGTCGAGAACCCCGAACACGCCCGCCCGCACACCGAGTCGGTCGGCGCGCTGCGCTCGCTGGCCGGCCTGCACGAGACCACCACCGCAGTGATCTCCGGCCGGGCGCTGCGCGACCTCGCGACGCTGTCCAGACTGCCCTCCGAGGTGCACCTGGTCGGCAGCCACGGCTCGGAGTTCGACGTGGGCTTCGTGCACGCGCTCGACGCCGAGGCCCGCGACCTGCACCGGCGGATCGAGGCCGAGCTGGCCAAGCTCACCGAGGGCGCCGAGGGTGTGGCGCTGGAGGTCAAGCCCGCCAGCATCGCGGTGCACGTGCGCCGCGCCGACCCGGTGACCGCCGACGAGGTGCTGGAGCGGGTCCGCACGGGCCCGTGCACCTGGTCCGGCGTCCAGGTCACCGAGGGCAAGGCGGTCGTCGAGCTGGCCGTGGTGCAGACCGACAAGGGCCACGCGCTCGACGTGCTGCGGCACCAGGTCGGGGCCACCGCGGCGATCTTCGTCGGCGACGACGTGACCGACGAGAAGGCCTTCGTCCGGCTCTCCGGCCCGGACCTCGGGGTCAAGGTCGGCGACGGCGAGTCGCACGCGGAGCACCGGATCCCCGACCCGATCGCGGTCGCCACCATGCTCGCGTTCGTGCTGGAGGAGCGCCGCGCCTGGCTCTACGGCGACCAGGCGCCGCCGATCGAGCGGCTGTCCATGCTGGCCAACGAGCGCTCGGTCGCGCTGGTCACCCCGGACGCCCGGCTCACCTGGCTGTGCCACCCGGAACCGGACTCGGCGGCGATCTTCGCCGACTTGCTCGGCGGGCCGACCGCGGGCCACTTCTCGGTCGCCCCCGAGCGCGGCGGGCTGCCGCTGGGCCAGCGCTACCTGCCCGGCACCATGACCGTGGAGACCCGCTGGTCCGGTCTGCTGGTCACCGACTACCTCGACCACGGCGCCGAGTCGCACCGCACCGACCTCACGCGGGTGCTGTCCGGCTCGACGCCCGCCGTCGTGGAGTTCGCGCCGCGCCCGGAGTTCGGGCAGGTGCAGGTGCGCTTGGCGGCCACCGCGGACGGCCTGCTGGTGCTCGGCACCGGTGACCCGATCGCGCTGCGCGCCCCCGGCGTGGACTGGGAGATCACCTCCGACGGCCAGTTCGACTCCGCGCGCGCCGTGGTCACCCCGACCCCGGACGCGCCGGTGGTGTTCGAGCTGCGCTGCGGCACCGACGACACGGGCCCGCACCCGGTGGCCGAGCACGAGCGCAAGGCGCGGGCGGCGGGGTACTGGACCGAGTGGCTCGACACCCTGGTGCTGCCGCCGGTCGAGAAGGAGCTGGTGGCCCGCTCCGCGCTGACCCTGCGCGGGCTGTGCCACAGCGAGACCGGCGCGATCATGGCCGCGGCGACCACGTCGCTGCCCGAGGAGATCGGCGGCATCCGCAACTGGGACTACCGCTACTGCTGGCTGCGCGACGCGTCGATGACCGCGAAGGCGCTGGTGTCCCTGGGTTCCACGGCCGAGGCCGAGGCGCTGCTGCGCTGGCTGCACGGCGTGCTGGCCACCCTGCCCGGCCCGGAGCGGCTGCACCCGCTGTACACGATCGCGGGCACCACGCTGCCGCCCGAGGCGGTCATCGACACCCTGCCCGGGTACGCCGGTTCGCGGCCGGTCCGGGTGGGCAACCTGGCCAACCAGCAGGTGCAGCTCGACGTGTTCGGCCCGGTGGTCGACCTGGTCGCGGCCCTGGCCGAGGTCAAGGGCGAGCTGTCGGACGGCGACTGGGCGATGGTCCGGGCGATGGCCGAGGCGGTCACCCGGCGCTGGCACGAGCCCGACCACGGCATCTGGGAGGAGCGGCACCGCCCGCGCCACCACGTGTACTCGAAGGTCATGTGCTGGTTGACCATCGACCGCGCGCTCAAGCTCGCCGAGGCGCACGGCCGCACCCCGGAGCCGGGGTGGGCCGGGCTGCGCGCGGAGATCTCGGAGGACGTGCTGGCCAACGGCTGGAACGACGAGGTCCGCTCGTTCACCACCGCCTACGACGGCACCGACCTGGACGCGGCCACCCTGATGATCGGCATGGTCGGCCTGGTCGACCCGGCCGACGAGCGGTTCCAGGCCACGGTCACCGCGACCGAGGCGGAGCTGCGCAGCGGGTCGACGGTCTACCGCTACCGCCGCGACGACGGCCTCCCGGGCGACGAGGGCGGCTTCCACATCTGCGCGGCCTGGATGATCGAGGCGTACCTGCTGACCGGGCGCCGCCCCGAGGCGGAAGACCTCTTCGCGCAGATCGTCAACGCGGCGGGCCCGACCGGGCTGCTGCCGGAGGAGTACGACCCGGTGGCCGAGCGGTCGCTGGGCAACCACCCGCAGGCGTACTCGCACCTCGGACTCATCCGCTGCGCGCAGCTCCTGTCCAGCTAGTACCCGCACGCACCAGCCACGGGCCGATCGTCCACACGGGACGGTCGGCCCGTGCGCGTCGGCGGTGATCACCCCTCGTTGTAGCCAATCGTTCATGTGGCCTTCATGTCCCGATCCGGTGAATCGGCGTCCAACGAAGTGTCACGAAGGGATGATCGGCCTCGCGAGGAGGGGTGATGAAACGACAGGTCAGCGTGGGTCTTGCGGTCGTGTTGCTGGCGGCGGTGGTGGTGATCATCATCAGTTCGGGCGATGACGACGCCCAGCCGGGCCAGAGTTTGACCACCGTGCGTGGCGTCGGCGGCTCCGAGAAGGCGGCGTTCTTCGCGGACCCGCGCGTGGTCGACGTGTTCGCCCGCCACGGCTTGCGGGTGGCGTACGACGCGGCCGGTTCCCGCCAGATCGCCACCACCGTCGACCTGACCCCGTACGACTTCGCGTTCCCGTCGTCCTCGCCCGCCGCCGAGCGGATCAAGGCCGACCGCAAGGTCGGGCAGGTCTACACCCCGTTCTCCTCCCCCATGGCGGTCGCCACCTTCGCGCCGATCGCCGACCTGCTGGCCGCGCAGGGCGTGGTGAAGCCCGGTCCGGAGGGCCGCCAGGTCTTCGACATCGCCGCCTACCTCGACCTGGCCGCCAAGGGCACCCGCTGGGACCAGCTGCCCGGCAACACCGCGTACCCGGCGCGCAAGAACATCCTGGTGACCACCACCGACCCCCGGGACTCCAACTCCGCCGCGATGTACCTGGCCCTGGTGTCCTACGTGGCCAACGGCAACAGCCCCGTCGCCTCCCCCGAGGCCGAGGCGCGCGTGCTGCCCGCGGTGTCGAAGCTCTTCCTGGACCAGGGCTACACGCAGAGCAGCAGCGAGGGCCCGTTCGAGGACTACCTGGCCACCGGCATGGGCAAGACGCCGCTGGTGATGATCTACGAGTCGCAGTACCTGGACCGGCAGGCCCGCGCGGACGGCTCGATCACCCCGCAGATGCGGCTCATCTACCCGGCGCCCACGGTGTACTCGACGCACACGCTGGTGCCGCTCAAGGGCGAGGGCGACCGGGTCGGCAAGCTGCTCGGCGACGACCCCGACCTGGTTCGCTTGGCCGCCGAGTTCGGCTTCCGCCCCTACCAGCACCCGCAGGTGTTCCAGCAGGTCGCGACCGCGCGGAAGCTGACCGTGCCCGCCGACGTCGGCGAGGCGGTCAACCCGCCCAGCTACGAGACGCTGGAGCGGCTGCTGGAGGCCGTCGGGAAGCAGTACCGGTGACCGACTTCGCGCTGACCCCACCCGACCCCGTCGACCCGATCCCGGTCGACCGCGCCGCGGGTCTCGTGCCGCTGGACGAGCAGACCCGCGGCGCCACCGCCGAACGCGCGGAGAAGATCGCCGGTGAGCTGAGCGGGCTGGACCCGCGCGCCCCGGAGTTCACCGCGAAGGTCGACGAGCTGCTCGCCTTGGGTGAGGCGGACATGCGCGTCGCGGCGACGATCGCGGCGAGCCTGCTCGACCGGACCGTGGACGCCGCCTCGACTGCCGACCAGGGCGTCACCGGCAGCCTGGCCGACCTGCGCCGCGCGGTCACCGCGCTGGACCCGGGCGACTCCGGCCCGCGCAAGCTGCTCGGGCTGCTGCCGATGGGCAACCAGGCCAAGAAGCTGCTGGACCGCTACCGTGCGGCGGGCACCCCGGTGAACCGGCTCGTGCTCGACCTGCGGGGCCGCCAAGACCAGCTGCGCCGGGACAACGCGGCGATCAAGGGCGAGCGGGCCCGGTTGTGGACGACCATGACCCGGCTGTCGGCCGCCGCCGCGTTCGCCGAGGCGCTGGACGCGGCGGTGGAGCAGCGGGCCGGGGTGCTCGACATCGCCGACCCGGGCGCGGCCAACGCGTTGCGCGCCGACGTGCT
Source organism: Actinokineospora auranticolor (assembly GCF_041897805.1). Lineage (GTDB taxonomy): Bacteria > Actinomycetota > Actinomycetes > Mycobacteriales > Pseudonocardiaceae > Actinokineospora > Actinokineospora auranticolor. The sequence goes on along the minus strand of NZ_CP154825.1, from coordinate 474,770 downwards.
GCTGCCGGTGCGCCAACGCCACCAGGACGTGCTCACCCAGCTCGCCGTCTGCGCCCAGGGCTACCTCGCGCTGGACCTGGTGCGGCGCAACAACGACGAGCTGATCAGGGGCGTGGAGCGGGCCTGCTCGACCACGGTGTCGGCGCTGCGGATCGCGCTGGTGGTCAGCGGTGCCCTAGCCAACCAGAAGAACGTCCTCGACGAGCTGGACGCGTTGCGCGGCACCACCGAGGGCCTGATGCGCGGCAACAGCCAGCTCTTGGCCGACCAGACCGCGCGGATGCGGGCGGCGAGCGCGGACCCGGCGGTCGGCGTGGCCACCATCCGCGAGTCGTTCGACCAGGTGTACCGCTCGATCGACGCGATCGACTCCTTCCGGGCGAGCGCCGCGACGACCATGGCCACCACCGTCGCGACGCTCACCGAGGAGCTGCGCCGGGCCGAGGGACACCTGCGCCGCTCGCGCACGGGTGACATCAGCGAGATCACCGGTCCCCAATGACCGACAGGAGACGACAAGTGGGCAGGGTCTTACCGGCGGTGCTGGCGCTGGTCGTCGGGACAGGTCTGCTCGCGGGCTGCTCCAGCGACCCGGAGGGCCCCACGACGAGCCCGCCCGCGCCGGGCAAGCTGCGGGTGCTGGCGGGCAGCGAACTGGCGGACCTGCAACCGGTGCTCGACCGCGCCGCGCGGGACACCGGGGTGAAGGTCGAGTTCACCTTCACCGGCACCATCGAGGGCGCGGAGGCGCTGGCCCGCGGTGACGCCGACAAGGCCTACGACGCCGTGTGGTTCTCGTCGAACCGCTACCCGCAGGCCCTGCCGGACGCGGCGCGCAGGCTCGGCAACCAGACCAAGATCATGAGCTCCCCGGTGGTGCTCGGGCTGGCCAAGTCGAAGGCCGGATCCCTTGGCTGGGCGGGCAAACCGGTCACCTGGACCGACATCGCCAAGGCCGCGGAAGCCAAGCGGTTCAGCTACGGCATGACCGACCCGTCCGCGTCGAACTCCGGTTTCTCCGCGCTCGTCGGGGTCGCCTCCGCGCTGGCCGGTACCGGCGCCGCGGTGAACGCGGACCAGGTCAAGACGGTCACCCCTGAGCTGAAGAAGTTCTTCGCCGCGCAGTCGATGAGCGCGGGCTCGTCGGGCTGGCTCTCCGACGCGTACCAGCGGCGCGCCGCGGGCACCGATCCCGGCCAGAAGATCGACGGGCTGGTCAACTACGAGTCCGTGCTGCTGTCGCTCAACGCGAGCGGCAAGCTGCCGGAGCCGCTGACGCTGATCTACCCGACCGACGGCGTCGTCACCGCCGACTACCCGCTCACCCTGCTCAGCAACGCCAGCGACCACGCCCGCAACGACCACCAGCGGCTCGGTGACTTCCTGAAGGCGCCGGACGTGCAGCGGGAGATCATGGCGCTGACCCACCGCAGGCCGGGGCAGCCCGGCGTCGCCCTGGCCGCCGAGTTCGGCACCCAGCCGATGGTCGAGCTGCCGTTCCCGGCCACGCAGGAGGCGTTCGACGCGCTGCTGTCGGCGTACTTCGACCAGATCCGCAAGCCGTCGCGGACCGTCTACGTGCTCGACGTGTCCGGGTCGATGAACGACGACGACCGGATCGGGTCGCTGCGCACCGCGCTCGTCGGGCTGACCGGCGCCAGCGACGACCTGGTCGGCCGCTACCGCCGCTTCCACGGGCGCGAGGAGGTCACGTTCATCCCGTTCAACGGCGCACCGCAGGCACCGCGGTCGTTCACCGTCCCGGAGACCGACCCGAAGGCGGAGCTGGAGCGGATCAAGTCGACCGTGACGGGGCTGGAGGCGAGCGGCGGCACCGCGATCTACGACAGCCTGGAGCGCGCGTACCAGGTGATCGCGAGCCAGCCCGCCGAGGACCGGTTCACCTCGATCGTGCTGATGACCGACGGCGCCAACACCAGCGGCACCGGCTACGACGACTTCCAGCGCGCCCAGGCGGGCCGGTCACCGCAGTTGCGCGGCGTGCCGGTGTTCCCCGTGCTGTTCGGCGAGGGCGACCAGACCGAGATGGAGGGCCTGGCCGCGCAGACCGGCGGCAAGGTGTTCGACGCCCGGAAGGCGGGTCTGCAACAGGTGTTCCGGGAGATCCGTGGCTACCAGTAACCCGGTCGTCCGCTACTTCGGTTCGACCAAGAACCTCGCCGGGTCGGCCCTCGGGCTGGTCGGTGTCGTGCTGCACCTCGCGGGTGCGGTCGGTGGCCTGTGGCCGGTGGTCGTCGTGGGCCTGTACCTGGTCGGGGCGCTGGGGGCGCCGCCGGAGAAGGTGCACCTGGGCGTCGACCCGGACGCCGAGGCGTCCCGGCTGCGGGCCGACCTCAACGAGCTGGTCGGGAAGGTCAAGGCGGCCTCGACGCGGATGCCCGAGGGGTCGGTGGACCGGCTGGAGCGGATCGCCGAGGTGCTGCGGTCGATGCTGGACCGGCCGCGCGCCCTGGCCGACGACCCGGAGTCGACGCACGGCGCGACCCGGCTCATCCGGGTGGACGTGCCGCTGGCGGTGGAGACGTACCTTAACCTGCCGTGGTGGTTCGCGGTGGCGAAGAAGGTCAACTCCAGCACGCCGAGCGCGGCGGAGGAGCTGCTGACCCAGCTGGAGCTGCTGGAGAAGGACGCCGAGGCCGTGTCCGGCCGGTTCTTCGCCGACGACCTGCGGAAGCAGTCGGACCACACCCGGTACCTGCGGGACCGGTCCGACGGCCACGACTGAGAACGCGGAGACCGACATCGGGCAAGTACCCGGTGTGACGGCCGAAACCATCCCGGACGACCGCCCGGACCTCACCGGAGCGCGGGCGGGCGCGGAACTGACCCGCCTCTACGCGGCGCACGCCCGAGACCTGCACCGCTACCTCGCGCGGCGGCTCACCCCCGCCGCAGCCGACGACCTGGTGGCCGAGACGTTCCTGATCGCCTGGGAGCGCCGGGCCACCTACAGCCCGGGCCGGGCGAGCGCCCGCGCCTGGCTCTTCGGCATCGCGACCAACCTGGCCCGCAGGCACGCCCGCGACGAGGTGCGCGGACTGCGCGCCCACACCCGCGCGGGTCCGGAACCCGATACGGCCGAGGCCGCCGAGGTCCGGGCCACCGCTCGCGCGGACGCGGCCAACCAGACCGCCGCGCTCAGCGCCGGACTGGCCGGGCTGAGCGACGAGGAACGCGACGCGCTGCTGCTCGTCGCCTGGGCCGGGCTGACCCCGAAGGAGGTCGCCGAGGCCCTGGGGATCAACCCGACGACCGTGCGCACCCGCCTGCACCGCGCCCGGACCGCCTTGCGCACCCACCTCACCGACAGGGAGAACCGGACATGACCGACGAAGACCTCGACCTCCTGCTCGCCGACCTGAACGCCGACGTCCCGGACATGACCGACGACGCCTACAACGCCGGCCTGGCCCGCCTGGTGGGCCGCACCGGAAGCGCCGAAGACCTCGAACCCGCCCAGCCCACGCCCCGCCCGGTCCTGGTGCCGGCGTCACCGCACGCCGACCGGAGCCCACCGCGCCGACGACGAGTGTGGACGGTGGCCGCCGCTGCTGCCGCCGTGGCAGCCGTCTCGGCGGGCGTCATCTACGCGGTCGGCGACAACCACGGCCAGACCACTCCCAGTGGCACCGTGCCCACGGACAGCCCGGTCGGCTCAAGTGCACCCCACACGCCCGCACCCACAAGTAGGGCACCAATCCGAGACGTGACCGATGTCGCACCCACGACGCTGGCGGTGGTCGGCAGCACACCCACCCACTACGCGATGGCTCCCATGCGGTTCGGCCCCATCGGGCCGATGCCCAACCACCCGGTCAACAACGCGGGTGACCTGGCCGCCGTCGTGTCCGACCTGGAAATCCCGCCGGGGGCGTTCCGCTTCGAGTTCAGCGGGGCGTGGCAGAACGGGAAGCTCACCCACGGCGTGTACCACTGGTATTCGTCGGATCCCGCCGGGGACTGGGGAACCCAGGACGCCCCGAAGGCCGGGCAGCCCGCTCCAGCGCTGCGCCTGGTCAAACCCGATTCATCGGGCCGCGAACTCCAACAGCAGCGCCTTGACGCGATCCCCGACGACCCGGCGGGCTACTACGAGCAACTGCGGCAGCAGTTCACCGGTAAGCCCAGCGGCCAAGCGAACGCGGTGCAGACGATGAGCGGCCTGCTGTACGGGGACGCGAAGGCCCGCGCCACGATCTTCCGCACACTGGGCTACTTCGACTCGGTGACCGTCCGCACCGACCAGCGCAACCCCGACGGTCGGATCGCCACCGCGATCACGGTGAACGACGGCCACATCTACCTCGAGCTCTACATCGACCCGGCGACAGGCAGGTTGATCGGTCGCCGCAGCAGCGAACTCGGCCCGGCTCGGGAGGTGACCACCGAGGCGCTGGTACCCACCATGGGCGCGTTCCCCAAGTAACCGCCGGGCGGGGCACTGGGAGTGCCCCGCCCGGTACTACTTCCGCAGTACTTGGAGGTTGTGCATGGCCGACGCCAGGTCGGCCACCTCCCGGACCTCTATCCCCTCCGGCAGGTCCCCGGAATCCTTGGGCACCAACGCCTTCGTGAACCCGAGCCGCACGGCCTCGCTCAGCCGCGAACGCACACCGCTCACCCGCCGGACCTCGCCCGCCAGGCCGACCTCGCCCAGGACCACCAGGTCCGGCGGCAGCGCGACGTCCCGCGCCGCCGTGGCGACCGAGAGCGCGATGGCCAGGTCCGCGGCCGGTTCGGGGATCTTCATACCGCCGACCGTCGCGGTGAACACGTCCGCGTCGCCGAGGCGGACGCCGCCGCGGCGCTCCAGCACGGCCAGCACCATGGCGACCCGGGCCGAGTCGAGGCCCGACACGGCCCGCCTCGGGGTGCCCAGGTGGGACTTGGCGACCAGGGCCTGGAGTTCACCCAGCAGGGGGCGCTTGCCCTCGACCGCGACCGTCACCGCGGTGCCCGCGACGCCCGTGTCGCGGCGGTTGAGGAACAGGCCCGACGGGTCGGGGACGCCGACGATGCCGCTGTCCACCATCTCGAAGCAGCCGATCTCGTCGGCCGGGCCGAAGCGGTTCTTCACCCCCCGCAGGAGGCGCAGGGCCGAGTGGCGGTCGCCCTCGAAGTGCAGGACGACGTCGACGAGGTGCTCCAGCACGCGCGGGCCCGCGATCGAGCCCTCCTTCGTGACGTGCCCGACGAGCAGCACCGGCAGGCCGCGCTCCTTGGCCAGCGCGACCAGCGCGGCCGTCACCGCGCGGACCTGGGTGACGCCGCCCGGGGCGCTGTCGACCGCGGGCGACGACATGGTCTGCACCGAGTCGACCACCAGCAGGCCCGGGTTCACCGCGTCCACGTGCCCCAGCAGCGACGCGACGTCGCTCTCGGCGGCCAGGAACATCGACTGGTGCACGTTGCCCGTGCGCTCGGCGCGCAACCGCACCTGGCCTGCGGACTCCTCGCCGGTGACGTACAGCGTGGGCCCGTAGTCGCCTTCGCGGGCGGCCCAGCGGTAGGCCACCTCCAGCAGCAGCGTCGACTTGCCGACACCGGGCTCACCGGCCAGCAGCACCACCGCGCCGGGCACCAATCCGCCACCGAGCACCCGGTCCAGCTCGGAGACACCGGTCTGCTTGGCCCGGGCCGCCTCGATGTCGACCTCGGCGATCGGCCGGGCCGGGGAACTCGGCGCCCCCGCCGCGACCTTGACCCGGGGCGCGCCGATCTCCTCCAGGCTGCCCCAGGCCTGGCACTCCGGGCAGCGGCCGAACCACTTGGCCACCGCGTGCCCGCACTCGGCGCAGCGGTAGCTGAGCTTGGTCGTCTTCGTCACCACGCGGCCACGCTACGGGCCGTCACCGACAGCCCGCGGGGTAGCGGCTCAGTGGCCGCCCTCGGCGGCGGCGTGCTCCTCGCGCGGGCCGTTCGGCGCGGCGATGGGCAGGCCGACGGTGATCTGACCCGCCTTCTCGAACACGAAGGTCACCGGCACGGTCTTGCCCGGGTAGAGCTTGTCGCTCAGGCCCTTGAGCACGATCTCCAGCTTGCCCAGGTCGACCTTCTTCGACGTGGTCGTGGTCGTCGTGGGGGTGCTGCTGGTCGGCGCGACCGAGGAGGCCGACGAGCTGCCGGTCGTGGTGGTCGCGGCGCCGGAGGACGAGCCGGACGGCGTCGTCGTGGCGGCGGCGCTCGACGTGGTGGTGGTGGTGGTCGGCGTCGGGGTGGTCGGGGCGACGGACTTGCCGCCGCTCTCCTCGCCCGGCTTGCCGACGGCGAGCGCGAAGCCGCCCGGCAGCACGGCGTCGCCGGTGATCTCGACCTCGGTGGCCACCGGGCTGGTGACCTCGAGGAGCTTGTCCGCGGTGCCGCCGGAGTTGACGATCGCGAGCACGAGCGGCGCGTCGGCGCCCTTCTCGTAGTGGCCGCCCTTGGGGAAGGCGAGCATCGCGTCGCGCAGCGCGATCTGGCCCGACTGGGCGAGCGCGCCGTTCACAGCGGGCAACTGGGAATCCGTCTGGGTGATCTGGCCGGAACCGCACGCGGCGGCCCCCAGGACGGCGACCAGCCCGAGGCCCAACGCGGCGGGGGCGCGGCGCAACCGTCCGGTCGAGTTCTGCTGTGCACGGCTCACTGGGGCTCCTGCGTCGCTAGCGGACAATCACCTACCGGGCCGAAGCCTAGCCCGCGCAACAGATCGGGCCCGCGCGTGGTCGGACAATCACCCGAGGGGTGTCGGATCCGTCACGTCCGGGCGTGAAGGTCCGGTGAAGGTCCACTGTGGAGATCGACTCCGCGCCGCACCCCGCGCGACACCCGCCTGAGTACGCACGTTTCGCCGTTGTCAACCCCCCTGCATTCCCTTATCTGGCCCTTGACCTGCGCAGACGGTCCACCCGTCCGCGCCCGTGCGACCTTCTGAGCAGCCCGACCCGTGTTAAGATGGGTGCAGCGAAAGGGGCAGAGGACACATGGTTTTCAAGGTCGGAGAGACCGTCGTCTACCCGCACCACGGTGCCGCACTCATCGAAGCGATCGAGACCCGCGTGATCAAGGGCGAGGAGAAGAAGTACCTCGTCCTCAAGGTCGCGCAGGGTGACCTCACGGTTCGCGTCCCCGCAGACAACGCCGAGATCGTCGGGGTGCGGGACGTCGTGGGTCAAGAGGGTCTCAACCGCGTTTTCGACGTGCTGCGCGCGCCGCACACCGAGGAGCCGACCAACTGGTCGCGTCGGTACAAGGCCAACCTGGAGAAGCTCGCCTCCGGCGATGTGAACAAGGTGGCCGAAGTGGTGCGAGACCTCTGGCGGCGGGAGAAGGATCGCGGCCTGTCCGCCGGCGAGAAGCGGATGCTGGCCAAGGCGCGGCAGATACTGGTCAGCGAATTGGCGCTGGCCGAGGGCACCGACGAGGACAAGGCCGAGGTGCTGCTCGACGAGGTCCTGGCGACCGCCTCCGTCTGACCAGCGGTTCCACCGGACGGACAAGCCTGGGTGACCTGCCGGGCGCAGCGATGTGACCGGCTTGCCAGACTGACCCATGCCCGAACTCCAGATGGCACCCGACGCAGCCGGGGGCGAGCCCACCGCGCGGGCGGTGGCGGTCGTACCCGCCGCGGGCCGAGGCGAACGCCTCGGGTACGGGATGCCCAAAGCACTGGTCCCCGTGCGGGGGACCGCTCTGCTCACCCATGCCGTGCGCGGCCTGCTCAACGCGGGCTGCGTGCGGCATGTCGTGGTTGCGGCCCCTCCGGCCGACGTCGAGGTGGTCGCGGCGCTGCTGCGTGACGCGGATCTCCCGGCCGATGTCGTGCCCGGCGGCGCCGACCGCACCGACTCCGTGCGCCGGGCCTTCGAGCACGCCGTGAAGGCGGTCCCCGACGTGCGCGTCGTCCTCGTGCACGACGCCGCGCGCGCGTTCACCCCGCCCTCGGTCATCCGTGCCGTAGTGGCCGCCGTAGCGTCCGGGGCGCCCGCCGTCATCCCAGTCCTGCCGATGGCCGACACGGTGAAGCAGGTCGATTTCGACGGCACCGTGCTCGCCACCCCCGACCGGTCCGCCCTGCGCGTCGTGCAGACCCCCCAGGGCTTCGCCACCGACGTCCTGACCAGGGCGTACGCCGAGGCGGGCGACTCCGCGACGGACGACGCGGGGCTCGTGGAGAAGATCGGCGTGCCGGTCGCCACGGTGCCCGGCCACGCCTGTGCGATGAAGGTCACAACCCCCTTTGACCTGGCGATTGCCGAGGCCGTGCTGGCCGGACAGGAGAACTCGTGAGGGTCGGGATCGGCACCGATGTTCACCCGATCGACGTAGCCCGGGAGTGTTGGATCGCGGGCCTGCACTGGCCGGGCGAGGCGGGCTGCACGGGTGATTCGGACGGGGACGTGGCCGCGCACGCGCTGTGCGACGCGCTGCTGTCCGCCGCGGGACTCGGCGACCTGGGCGCCGTCTTCGGCACCGGCGACCCGAAGTGGGCGGGCGCGCACGGCACGGAACTGCTCACCGAGGTGCGGGTGCGGGTCGAGGCGGCCGGGTACCGGGTGGGCAACGCGGCGGTGCAGGTCGTCGGCACCCGGCCGAAGATCGGCAAGCGGCGGGCGGAGGCGCAGGAGGTGCTGTCCGCGGCGGTCGGCGGGCCGGTGTCGGTGTCGGGCACGACCACCGACGGGCTCGGGCTGACCGGTCGCGGCGAGGGCATCGCGGCGGTGGCCACGGCGTTGCTGCTGCCGTCCGAGTGAAAGCACACATCCCGCCCACCGGGACCGGCCGGGCCGAACCCGCTGATCACGGCTAGGTTCAGCGGATATGGCAGCAACTCTCTCCGACGCGGCGCGCGCCCTCTTCGACGGCCCGAACTTCGCGGTCCTGTCCACGATCAACGCCGACGGCAGCCCGCAGTCGTCGGTCCTGTGGGTCACCCGCGACGGCGACGACATCCTGTTGTCCACGCTCGTGGGCCGCAAGAAGGAGCGGAACCTGCGCCGGGACCCGCGGGTCAGCCTGACGATCTACGCCGCGGACAACCCGTACGCCTACGCGGAGGTCCGCGGCACGGCCGAGCTGACCACCGAGGGCGGCGGCGAACTGATCCACACGCTGGCGCGCAAGTACACCGGCGAGGACTACAAGGCGGACGCGCCGGGTGCCGAACGCGTTGTGGTGCGGATCACTCCGACCCGTGTGACGGGCCGCGCGATCTGACCTCTACCTTGGGAACCGTGGCCATCCACGGCGTCCTCCTGGACTTCTCGGGCACCCTGTTCCGTCTGGAGCCGGGTGCCGAGAGCGTCCGCGGGCTGCGCCACCGCGACGGCGCCGAGCTGACCGCCGCGCGGTACACGGAGATCCTCGCCACGCTCACCGTGCCGACCGGCGTCCCGGAGCACCTGCCGCCCGACCTGCACGACGCGTGGCACCGCCGCGACCTCGACGGAGACCTGCACCGCGCGTCCTACGAGTCCGCGCTGACCGCCCCGCACTTCGACCTCGCCGACGGCACCGCCACCGGGCTCTACGACGTCATGCTGGCGCCCGCGTCCTGGGTGCCGTACCCGGACACCGACGCCGCGCTGCGCCTCCTGCGCGCCAGGGGCATCCCGGTCGCCGTGGTCAGCAACATCGCGTGGGACCTGCGCGCCACCTTCGCCCACCGCGGCCTCGACGGCTTGGTGGACGAGTACGTGCTCTCCTACGCCGAGGGCGTCGTGAAGCCCGACGCCAAGATCTTCACCGTGGCCTGCGAGCGCATCGGCCGGGCCCCCGCCGACACCCTGATGGTCGGCGACAGCGCGGCGGCCGACGGCGCGGCCGCGGCGATCGGCTGTCGGTTCGAGCGGGTGGAGCCGCAGGCGACCGCGAACCGCCCCGACGCGCTGCTCGGCGCGTTGCGCGCCCACGGCATCGCGGACTAGGACGCCAAGCCCCCGAGCACCGCGCCGCGGCCCGTTCGTGAACTGGCAACGAACCGGGCAAGGGTCACCAGGTCGGTGACCCGTACCATTTCCCCTCGTAACGCTCTGCTCCCTTCAGGAGAAAAGCCGTGTCCCTGCACATCCACGACAGCGCGAGCCGGAGTTCGCGCGCGTTCACGCCGCACACCCCGGGGGTCACCTCGATCTACGTCTGCGGCGCCACGGTGCAGGGCATCCCGCACATCGGCCACGTGCGCAGCGGGTTGAACTTCGACGTCATGCGCCGCTGGCTCGAGCACGGCGGCACCGACGTGCGGCTGGTGCGCAACGTCACCGACATCGACGACAAGATCCTGACCAAGGCCGCCGAGGCGGGCAGGCCGTGGTGGGAGTGGGCGGCCACCCACGAGCGGGCCTTCGAGGAGGCCTACAACGCGCTGGGCTGCCTGCCCGCGTCCATCTCGCCGCGGGCCACCGGGCACGTGCCGCAGATGGTCGAGATGATGCAGCGGCTGATCGACGCGGGCCACGCGTACGCCCAGGGCGGCGACGTGTACTTCGCCGTCGCCTCCTACCCCGCGTACGGGGAGCTGTCCGGGATCAAGCCGGACGAGGCGCAGCAGGGCGAGTCGGCCGGTCAGGGCAAGCGCGACCCGCGCGACTTCACGCTGTGGAAGTCCGCCCGCCCGGGTGAGCCGTCGTGGCCGACCCCGTGGGGTGCAGGCCGCCCCGGCTGGCACCTGGAGTGCTCGGCGATGGCGCGGGCGTACCTGGGACCCGAGTTCGACGTGCACGGCGGCGGCATCGACCTGGTGTTCCCGCACCACGAGAACGAGCAGGCGCAGTCGCGCGCGGCCGGTGACGGGTTCGCCCGGTACTGGATGCACAACGCGTGGGTGACCCTCAGCGGCGAGAAGATGGCCAAGTCGCTGGGCAACACGGTGTCGATCCCGGAGATGCTGAGCCGGGTGCGCGCCCAGGAGCTGCGCTACTACCTCGCGGGCCCGCACTACCGGTCGATGATCGAGTACTCGGAGGCCGCGCTGGCGGAGTCCGTGCGCGCCTACCAGCGGGTGGAGAACTTCCTGCAGAAGGTGGCGCAGCGGACCGGGTCGGTGGCGCCGAGCGCGCCGACGGCGGAGTTCACCGCGGCCATGGACGACGACCTGTCGACCCCGTCCGCGCTGGCCGCGGTGCACAACTCGGTGCGCGTCGGAAACACCGCGCTGGACTCCGGCGATGACTCCGGGGCGCGGGAGGCCGCGGCGGCGGTACGCTCGATGACCGGCGTCCTGGGGCTCGACCCGCTCTCACCTCGGTGGGCGGAGGGCTCCGGCGCCGACACGGGTCTGCACCAGGCGCTGGACGCGCTGGTGGGCGACCTGCTGGACGAGCGCCAGCGGGCCAGGGCCAACCGCGAGTTCGCCCTGGCGGACGCGATCCGAGACCGCCTGCTGGCCGCGGGCGTCGCCGTCGAGGACACCCCCGGCGGTCCGTTGTGGACCATTAAGGAAAGCTGACGTGGCAGGCAATTCCCAACGCCGGGGCGCGATGCGCAAGGCGGGCACGAAGAAGGGCGCCGTCGTCGGCTCCGGTGGTCAGCGGCGCAAGGCGCTGGAGGGCAAGGGGCCGACGCCCAAGGCCGCGGAGCGACCGGGGCACGCCGCGAACCGGCGCGCGAACGCCGACGCCAAGCGCACCCAGGCCAGGGCGAACCGGGACAAGCCGGGCAACGAGCTGGTCGCGGGCCGCAACCCGGTGACCGAGTGCCTGCGCGCCGAGGTGCCCGCCACGGCGCTGTACGTGGCGCTGGGCATCGACGCGGACGACCGGGTGGCCGAGTCCGTGCGGCTGGCGGCGGACCGGGGCATCTCGGTGCTGGAGGTCTCCCGCCCGGAGCTGGACAAGCTGACCGGCGGCGCGATGCACCAGGGCCTGGCGCTCCAGGTCCCGCCCTTCACCTACGCGCACCCGGACGACCTGCTGGAGGCCGCCCGCGGCACCGGCGAGGCTCCCCTGCTGGTCGCGCTCGACGGCGTCACCGACCCCCGCAACCTGGGCGCGGTGATCCGCTCGGCGGCGGCCTTCGGGGCCAACGGCGTGCTGCTGCCGCAGCGGCGCAGCGCCGGGATGACGGCGGTGGCCTGGCGCACCAGCGCGGGCACGGCGGCGAAGATCCCGGTGGCCATCGCGACCAACCTGACCCGCCAACTGCGCGCGTACGCCGAGACCGGTCTGATGATCGTCGGCCTGGACGCGGACGGCTCGATGCACCTGGACGAGCTGGAACTGGCCACGGGCCCCCTGGTCGTCGTCGTCGGCTCCGAAGGCCGCGGCCTGACCCGCCTCGTGCGCGAGTCCTGCGACGCCACGGTGTCGATCCCGATGGCCGCGGGCGTCGAGTCGCTCAACGCCTCGGTCGCCGCGGGCGTGGTCCTCGGTGAGGTGGCCCGCCGCCGCCGGATCGCAGGCCGGATCTGAGCGAACCCGCTGTTCGGGCAGTGTCCACAGTGCTTTGATGCGGTTGTGGACATGACGGCCGACGGCGTCTCCCGGTGTATCCGCCGGGAAACCCTGAGCGCGAAGACCACTGAGGTCGTTGACGACCACCGCCCGCCGCGGTGCTAGACACAGGCATGGACTGGCAGGCGGTGGTCGACGACTTCGGCGCGCACTGGCACGTCTACCTGTCCATGCCGCTCATCGCCGCCGCCATCGGGTACATCACCAAGCGCGCGGCGATCGAGATGATGTACCGGCCGCTCGAGTTCGTCGGGGTGGGGCCGTTCGGGTGGCAGGGGGTCATCCCGCGCAACGCGCGGCGGATGGCGACGGTGGCGATGGAGTTGATGACCACCAACCTCATCAACCCGCGTGAGGTGTTCGCCCGGTTGGACCCGAAGCGGGTCACCGAGCAGTTGCGGGAGCCGATCGAGCGGGCCGTCGACGAGATCACCCGGGACCTGCTGGCCCGCTACCAGCCCGGGCTCTGGGAGGTGCTGCCCGACCGGCTGCAGCGCCGGATCGTGGCGCGCGTGCACGCCGAGGCGCCGCGGGTGGTGGAGCGGCTGATGCGGGAGGTCGCCGCCAACATCGAGGACATCCTCGACGTCAAGGACATGGCGGTGCGCAACCTGGTGCGCGACAAGGCCGTGCTCAACCGGCTGATCCGCGAGACCGCCACCCCGGAGATGCGGTTCATCGCCCGGTCGGGCATCTGGTTCGGCCTGGTCATCGGGTTCGTCCAGCTCGTCACCTGGGCGCTGACCAAGAACGCCTGGGTGATGCCGGTCTTCGGCGGCCTCACCGGGTGGCTGACCGACTGGCTGGCGCTGAAGATGATCTTCTTCCCGCGGCAGCCGAAGCGGTTCGGGCCGTTCATCTGGCAGGGCATGTTCCAGCGCAGGCGGATGGAGGTCGCCCGGGACTACGGCGACCTGATCGCCAAGGAGATCCTGACCGTCGGCAACGTGCTGGAGGCCGTGCTCACCGGCCCGCGCTCGGACCGGCTGTACGCGATGATCCACCGCGAGGTCCGCCGGTCGGTGGACGCGCAGGCCAGCCTCGCCAAGCCGTTCCTGGTCGCGGCCGTCGGGTCGCGCCGGTACCAGGAGCTCAAGGCCGAGGCCGCGCGGCAGACCATCGAGCGGATCCCGGACACGCTGCGGCACCTGGAGGGCTACGCCACCGACGCGCTGGACATCCGGTCGACGATCATCCGCCAGATCCAGGCGCTCACCCCGATCCAGTACGAGGGCCTGCTGCGGCCCGCGTTCCGCCAGGACGAGTGGAAGCTCATCACGGTCGGCGCGGTGATCGGCTTCCTCGTGGGTGAGCTGCAGGTTCTGCTCCTCCTGCATTAAGCTACCGACCGGTCAACAAGCGCGGAGGCACGGTGGTCGACTCCTTCCTCGACGACTTCGCCCGCCACTGGCCGGTCTACCTGTCGATGCCGTTCGTGGCCGCGGTCATCGGCTACCTCACCAAGCGCGTCGCCATCGAGATGATGTTCCGCCCGCTGCGCTTCATCGGCGTGGCCGACCCGTGGCTGGGGTGGCAGGGGGTGGTCCCGCGCAACTCGGCGCGGATGATCCGGGTGTCGGCGGACCTGATCACCAGCAGGCTGGTCGACCCGAAGGAGATCGTCGACCGACTGGACCCGGACGAGGTGACCAGGCGCATCCGGGGGCCGCTGCTGCTGACGGTGGACCAGATCGCGCGGGAGGTGCTGGAGCAGCACCACCCGCGGCTGTGGGAGATGCTGCCGGTGCTGGCCCAGGACCTGGTCATCAAGCAGATCCAGGCGGGCACCCCGGCGCTGGTCGCCAAGGTCATGGCCGACATCCGCGCCAACATCGGCGACCTCCTCGACGTGCAGCAGGTCGCCGTCGTGGCCTTGGAGCGCGACAAGGAACTCCTGGTGCGCCTCGTGCGCGACATCTCGCGCCCGGAGATGGCCTTCATCGCCCGCTGCGGCATCTACTTCGGCTTCACCCTGGGCGTCGTCCAGACGGCGGTGTGGGCGATCACCCGAGAACCCCTGGTACTGCCGGTTTTCGGCGCGCTGATCGGCTGGTTCACCGACTGGCTGGCCATCAAGCTGGTGTTCTTCCCACGAGAACCCCGGAAGATCCTCGGCCTGATCCCCTTCCAGGGCGTCTTCCAGCGGCGCCGCAAGGAGGTGGCGAAGCAGTACGGGGCCCTGATCGCCAAGGAGGTCATGACGGTCCCGAACATCGTCCACGGCATCCTCACCGGCCCCGGCTCCGCGCGACTGCTCACGATGATCAGCCAACTGGTCCGCAAGTCGGTGGACGAACAGGCCAGCATCGCCAAACCCTTCGTCGCGGTCGCCATCGGCACCCAACGCTTCCAGGAGATGAAGCACGCCGCCGCCGACAAGGCGATGACCCACCTCCCGGCCATGGCCCTCCACACCACCCCCTACGCCACCGAGGCGCTCGACATCGGCGGCACCATCGCCGAGAAGATGAACCGCCTGACCCGCGAGGAGTACGAAGGCCTCCTCCGCCCCGCCTTCCGCCAGGACGAGTGGAAACTCATCGCGGTCGGCGCCGTCATCGGCGCCCTGGTCGGCCACCTCCAAGCCCTGCTCATGCTGGGCTAGGCACAATGCCGGTCGGTTAGGTGGTTTCGGCTGGTCGGCGGCGGTGTCGGGTCTTGCTGGGCGGGGTGAGGGTGATGTTCGAGTGAGGTGGTCGGCTGTTTCGGAGTTGTTGTCGGTGTCGTGCGCGTTTGACCGGGAAGTTGCTCATTTTCCGTTTGATCACCCGCGGGTAGCTCCGGTGGCGGCGTTCCGGGTTGATCTCGCTGCCGACCTCGATCAGCAACATCCGATAGTGGTCATCGCTGTGCGTGAGGGGGGAAAGATCCCGGCGCCCAGATACGGGACCGGATGACGCGTACCGTGTTTTTGTGTGAGATCCGATCAGGATCGAGCTTCGCGTGATCGGCGGCGTCGACCTGCACACACATCGTGGCGTAGTGCACCGCCAGATGCGCCCAGAACTCCTGCCGTACCCCGTCGGGCGATTTCGACCGGAAGATCTTCTCGGTATTGAGTTGGACACTCTTGATCTGTTTGAGGAAGCCCTCGATGTCCCACCGTTCGTGATAGAGCGCGGCCAGTTCCTTCGCGGGCGCCAGAAGCGGGTCCAGGATCGTGGTCACCAACCGATACACCTCCTCCGTCCACGGCAATCGGTACTCGATCAGCCGTAGCCGGAAAGATGGTTGGCCCGAACTCCTCGGCGGGGTGATCTCGGCGATACAGGAACCGTCCGATAGTCTCTCCACCGGCCGTGGGGCGAGGTTCGCGGTCACTCTCCACAGCAGGTCGGCGCCGGTATCCACGGCCTTGGCCCAGCGACGGGACGAGTAGATGTGCCGGTCGGCCAACACCAGCATGCCCGGCCGCAATGAAGAGAACATCTCCTCGATCAACATCGTTTCCGCGGCGGCATAGCCATCCATCCGGGCATCGAATACCGCGTGGGTTCCCAACTCGACCACACACGCCGCTTGAATCTGAGGATACGCCGTCTTTCCCTCGCCGCGCCCTGAACCGGGTCGCCCGAACTCGCGATCGTTCTCCTCGGTATCCGGCACCGTGAACGTCGTCCCGTCAACCGCCGTCAACAACCAATCCCCATACCACGCGCCTATCGTCTCCCGGCACGCTCTCGGTCGTATCACCGCCCGCACCGCGGTCTCCATCGGCTCCGAACCCAGACGACGACGAGCATCACCGATCGAACCGGTCGTCGGTACCCGATAGCCCTGCCCTCCACGACCGAACACCGACATGAGAATCTTCATCGTCGACCGGTACGACTCATTCGGGAAAAGACACAAAGCAAGCGTAAAATAGAAGACCAACCGAGCAGGCAATGCGCGGGTCCGCTGTTCCCGACGCCAATACTGGTCAATGACCCGATCGACCAACTCCACCGGAAACATCCGAGTCAGCACACCAACCGCAGCTCGGTCGGCCAGACCGCCGCCCTCGCGCACACCCAACCCAAGATCCACCACCGCAGGCTACAGCCCCGCCATGACCTAACCGACCGGCATTGGGGCTAGGCAGCCGCGGCCACCCACTCGATCCGCGCCGGAACGGGCACCCGGTGCGACACGGCGAGCGGGGTGAGGTGGCGCAGCGCGACCCCCGGTCTGCCACGGGAGCGGAGGAACCACGAGCCCAGGGTCAGGGTCTGGTTGTCGACTGTGGCGACAACCAAACCGGTGATCGTGAAGCGGCCGTGCGGATATCGCTGAGAAGTCGCCTTCACCAGATCACCGTGCTCAAGTGGAACGCCAGTCGCGACCTCGTCCACTTCCTCGGCCAGCACGACACCCGGCTCCAGCGCCTGGACGGATCTGTCCGGCTTGCAACCGGACTCGATGAACAGCGAGCCGACCATGAACGCGCCGACCGCGGGCGAGCGGATCGCCCAGCCATCAAACAGAAAGGGCCCGTGCCGGGGTGTTCTGAACAGCACCGTGAGCGGGTCGCCCTCGCGCAGTTCGAGCAGGGTCTTCGTCATCCCCAACACATCACGACGAGCGGGGAACGCGGGCAGAGCAACCATGGCCGTCCTCTCAAAGTGGAGTACGGCCATGGTCGGCAGCGGAACCGACAGTTCCGGCGCGAACCAGCCCCAGGGCGCCGGAGCTTCACCCGATCAGGCGCGGACTCGCCCCCGTGAGCGGGAAACCACCCAGCACACCAGGTAGATCAGGAACGAGATCGCCGTGACGAACGCCGACACCGGTGCCCCCGGCGCCAGCGACAGCACGATCCCGCCGACCGCCGACACCTCCGCGAACACCACCGCCAGGACGGTCGCCTTCAGCGGGCTCGCCGTCACCCGGCACGCCGCCGCCGCCGGGGTGACCATCAACGCCAGCACCAGCAGCGACCCCACGGTCCGCACACCCAGCGCCGTCGCCGCGCCCACCATCACCGCGAACACCAGGGCCAACGCCGTGGTCGGGACGCCCCTGGCCCGCGCCACCTCCGGGTCGACGCTGGCGAACAGCAGCGGCCGGTACAGCAGGGCCAGCAGCACCAGGACGACCACCGCGCACCCGGACAGCAGCGCGATGCCCGCGAAGTCCTGCCCCACGATCTGCCCCGTCAGCAACCCGAACTTGTTCGACGCCCGCCCCTTGTAGAGCCACAGCATCAGCACGCCGAGGCCGAGCCCGAACGCGAGCACCACGCCGATCACCGAGTCGTAGTCCGAACTCCGCCGCGACAGCAGCCCCAGCACCAGCGCCGCGACGATCGCCCCGGCCAGCGCGCCCTGGCCGACGTCCCAGCCCAGCAGCAGCGCGGCCGCGCCGCCGGTGAGGGCGAGTTCGCTGGTGCCGTGCACCGAGAACGCCATGTTGCGGCTGACGATCAGCGGCCCGAGCACCCCCGCCAGCAGGCCCAGGATCGCGGCCGCGAGCAGTGCCGTCAGGACGAACGGCAACCCCAGCAGCTTGAGGGTCAGGTCGACGTCGAACAGCTTGTCCATCAGTGGTCCGCCAGGTGGTGGTGCGGATTGTCCTCGCACAGGTCGCTCAGGTGCCCGTGCGCGCCGACCACGTGGATCTGGCCGTGCACGCGGACCACCGCGATGTCCGTGCGGTACAGCGACGACAGGGTCTCCGAGGTCATGACCTCTTCCGGTGTGCCGACGCGGAACCGGCCGTCCACGAGGTACAGGATCCGGTCCACCAGGGGCAGCACCGGGTTGATCTCGTGCGTCACGAACAGCACCGCCGCGCCGGTGGCCCTGCGGCGCTCGTCGATCAACGTGCTGACCGCGCGCTGGTGGGCCAGGTCCAGGGACAGCAGCGGTTCGTCGCACAGCAGCACCCGCGGGTCGCCGACGAGCGCCTGGGCCACCCGCAGCCGCTGCTGCTCGCCGCCGGAGAGGAGTCCCACCGGCCGGTCCGCGTACGCCGTGGCGCCCACCGCCGCCAGCGCGGTGTCCACCCGGCGGCGGCGTTCCCGCATCCCGCCGAGGCCCAGGCCCCAGCGGTGGCCGTCGAAACCGAGCCCGACGAGGTCTCGACCGCGCACGGCCACGGTCGGGTCGAGGGCGCGCTGTTGCGGGATGTACCCGACCGCGCGGTTGCCCCGCCCCGGCGGCGACCCCGCGATCCGGACGGTGCCCGAGGTCAGCTTCTGGAGTCCGAGCAGGACGCGCATCAGGCTCGTCTTGCCGGAACCGTTGGGCCCCAGCACGGCGACGAACTCCCCCGGCGCCACGTCGAGGTCCAGTCCGTCCCACAGCACCCGGTCGCCGTAGGCGAGTCGGGCCGCGGACAGCGCGACGGCGCGCGCGCCGTCCGGGAGGTTCGGGTCGGTCATGCCGCCGCCACGGCCGCCGCGAGGGCGTCGACCTGCTTGGTCATCCAGTCAACGTATCCGGTCACGCCCTGTGGCAGCGTCTCGGTCACACCAACGATCGGGATCCCCGCCGCGGCGGCCTTCTCCTTGAGCCGCATGGTCACCGGGGTCTCGGTCTGGCTGTTGTAGACGACCGCCACGACCTGCTTGCCGTCGACCAGCGCCTCGGTCTCGGCGACCGCGGCGGCCGACGGGTCCGACTCCTCCTCGATGGCCTCGGTGAACTCGTGCGGTGTGGCGTCGGTCAGCCCGGCGGTGCTCAGCAGGTACGCCGCGACCGGTTCGGTGGCCAGCACCTTCGCCCCCGGCTTGGACCGGCCGATCGCCTCCGCGCGGGCGGCCAGGTCCTCGATGGCCTTGTCGAAGGTGGCGGCGTTGACGCGGAAGGACTCCGCGTGCTCCGGCGCGACCGCGCTCAGCTCGCCGGCCAGCTTGTCGGCGACCTTGTGGACGGTGTCCAAGTCGTACCAAACGTGCTCGTTGACCTCGCCGTGCGCGTGGCCGTGCGCGTCGGCGGGCGCCGGTTCCGCGCTCGCGCCGGGGTTCGGGCTCTGCACCAGCTCGTAGGCGACGACCTTGCGGGCGTCGACCCCCTCGGCGAGCCCGGTGATGAAGTCGTCGTAGCCGCCCCCGTTGGACACGACCACCTCGGCGCCCGCGAACGCGGTGGCGTCAGCCGGTTTCGCCTCGTAACCGTGCGGGTCCGCGCCCGGGTCGCTGAGGATCGCGTTGACCACCACCGCGTCGCCGCCGATCGCCTGGGCGACGCTCGCCCACACGTTCGTGGAGGCCACGACCGGGACCTTCCCGCCGGTCGCGGCGGTCCCGCCCGCCTGTGAGTCGCCACACGCCGTGCCGGTGACGAGGGTCAGCGCGGCGAGACCGGCCACGGTGGCGACCGACCGGTGTGGACGGGACGTGCGGGAGATCATCATGCGCTCCTGTGGGTCTTGGGGGGATCCGTTCGGGAGGTGGCGGCGCCATCGCCTGCGTCGCGAGGGGTCGCGAGCCGAGAATGGAAACCGTTGTCGGTTTCAGCTTACGACACGGACGGGGGTCTCTGTAACCCAACCGAGTGAGACTGGCCACCGCACCCGCCCCGGGCGAGCGCGGTCGTCCGGGCTTCTGCAATTGGTTCTGAACCGTTACGGTCAATCCATGGCGCGGTCTACACATGTGCGACGCCCGGCAACCCTCGCGTCGCTGGCAGCGGAACTGGGGGTCTCCCGGACCACGGTCTCCAACGCCTACAACCGGCCTGACCAGCTCTCCCCCGAGCTGCGCAGGCGGGTGCTGGAGACTGCCCGGCGGCTGGGCTACCCCGGCCCCGACCCGGTGGCGCGCTCGCTGCGGACCCGCAAGGCGGGCGCGGTCGGGCTGCTGCTCACCGAGAACCTGTCGTACGCCTTCCGGGACCCGGCCGCGCTCGGTTTCCTCGAGGGGTTGGCCCTGGCCTGCGAGGGCGCGGGCCAGGGGCTGCACCTGGTCCCGGTCAACCCCGAGCGCGAGGACGTCGCCTCCGTGCACCGCGCGGGCGTGGACGGCTTCGTGGTCTATTCCGTGCCTGACGACGACCCGCACCTGGCCGCCGTGCTGTCCCGACCGGTGCCGACCGTGGTGGCCGACCAGCCCCGCGTGGACGGCGTCGACCGGGTCGGCATCGACGACCGGGGTGCGATCACCGCGCTGGCGGGCAGGCTGATCGCCCTGGGCCACCGCCGCGTCGGGGTGATCTGCATGCGCCTCGCCCGCGACCGCAACGACGGGTTCGTCACCGTCGAGCGGGCCGACAGCGCGCACTTCCACGTGCAGCGCGCCCGGCTCGCCGGCCTGGCCGACGCGTTCGGCGGGGTCGGCGTGGACTGGTCGCGGGTGCCGGTGGTGGAGCGCTTCGACCACAGCGTGGCCAGCGGCGCGTCCGCCGCCGCGCAGCTGCTCGACGCCGACCCGCACGTCACCGCCCTCGTCTGCACCTCTGACATCCTCGCGCTCGGCGCGCTCGCCGAGGCCCGGCGCCGCGGCCTGCGGGTGCCGCAGGACCTGACCGTCACCGGGTTCGACGGCATCGCCGACGCCGAGCGGGTCGGGCTGACCACCGTGCGGCAGCCGGTGCTGGAGAAGGGCCGGGCCGCCGGGAAGTTGTTACTCGCCTCGCCCGACCCGACCCGGCCGCGCGAGATCACCCTGGACACGGAGTTCGTGCCCGGCGCGACCGCCGCGCCGCCGCGCACCGCCGAGGAGCGCTGGTTCGGCCCCTGATCACGGCCGGACCGCGAACGCCACCCCTGGACCGCTCAACCCGCCCAGCCGGGGGGTGAGCACGTAGTCGCCCGCCTGCACGGTGCTGCGCTGCGTGGGGCAGCCCGGCGCGGACGTGCGACCCGCCCAGCGCACGTCGAAGACCTGCCGCTGCCCCGGCACCAGGATCGTGGGCTCGCTGCCTTCGGTGCGCACGCAGTCGTTGCTCGACCACAGCCGCGCGCCACCGCCGCTGATCACCAACTCGCGCTGGGCGCGGCCGAGGTCCCGGGTGCACGGCACCGCGCCGGTGTTGACCACGACCAACCGCAGCTGCGGGCGGACCCCCGCGCGGAACTCGACCGGCTCCATCTCGGCGGTCACCGCGACCACCTGGTCCGGGCACGGCAGGTTCGGGTCCGGTGGCGGCGGGGGCGGCGGTGCGGGTGCGGGCGGGGGCGCGCTGGACGTCGGCACCGGGCTGGTCGGCTGCGTGGGCGGCGCGGTGGACGAACTCGACGCCGTCGGGCCGGTCGACGGCGTGGGTGGCGCGCTGGAGTGCACCTGCACCGCGGCATTGCGGCCGGGCAGTCCCTCGTCGTGCCCGAGCAGCCCGGTGATGACCCAGCTCAGCACCACCACGCCGCCCACGACGGCGAGCACCGCGACGATCCGTCGACGCAGGTAGACCCCTCGGGTCAGGGGCTCGTTGGGATCGATCATCCGAGAGACGGTAACCCCGCCGTGGCGCGGAACCGGCCGTAACACGTACCCCGATCGGGCGTTCTCCAACCGTCCGGGAGTACGACGAGTGAGGTTCGTTAAAGGGCTCTTGTCTGGCAACTGGGAAGCGGGGTCCAATGGGCGGCCAGGTATGTCCGATTCCGCCAGCACAACCCGCGGAGGCCCAGGGTGACCGCCATCGATGTACTCCTCCAGCGCCACGAGGACGGCCCCGACCACGGCGCACCGGAGGTCCCAACCCCGCTGCCCAGCCTGCACCTGACCGTGGTGACCTGCATGGACGCCCGGATCAAGGTGTTCGACGTGTTCGGCCTCGTGCACGGCGAGGTGCACATCCTGCGCAACGCGGGCGGCATCGTCACCGACGACGTGATCCGGTCGCTGGCGATCAGCCAGCGCAAGCTCGGCACCCGCGAGGTGATCGTCATGCAGCACACCTCCTGCGGCATGGCCACCTTCACCGACGACGAGTTCCGCGACGACCTGGCCAAGGACACGGGGTTGAAGCCGACCTGGGCCGTGGAGGCGTTCCGCGAGGTGAAGGACAGCGTCAAGCAGTCCTTGGAGCGCGTGCGGCGCAGCCCGTTCATCCCGTACACCGACAACGTGCGCGGCTTCGTCTACGACGTGCAGACCGCAGCGCTGACCGAGGTGCACTGAGACATTTCCGCCCCCTCATCCCCACCCGGCACCGTTCCCGACCTGGCATGCGGGCCACCGTGGCGGGGTCAGCCGCGTTGACGAGAGCCGCCGCTAGACTTCTCCGGTGATCGACTCCCTGCTCGACTGGTACGCCGACCACGCCAGGGACCTGCCGTGGCGGGAACCGGAGACCACCGGGTGGGGAGTCCTGGTCAGCGAGATCATGCTCCAGCAGACCCCGGTCGCCCGGGTCGAGCCGATCTGGCGCGAGTGGATGGACCGATGGCCCGTCCCGTCCGCACTGGCCGCGGAGACCCAGGGTGAGGTCGTGCGGGCCTGGGGGAAGCTCGGCTACCCGCGCCGCGCGCTGCGGTTGCACGCCGCGGCGGCGGCGATCGCCGAGCACCACGGGGACGTGGTGCCGTCGGACATCGACACCCTGCTGGGCCTGCCCGGTATCGGCGCCTACACCGCCCGCGCGGTCGCCGCGTTCGCCTACGGGCAGCGGTGCCCGGTCGTGGACACCAACGTCCGCCGGGTCGTGGCGCGAGCCGTGCACGGCGCGGGGGACGCAGGACCGCCGTCGACAACCCGCGACCTCAACGACACCGAGGCGCTGTTGCCGCAAGACCCGGCCACCGCCGCGACGGCCTCTGCGGCGCTCATGGAGCTGGGCGCGCTGATCTGCACCGCGCGCACCCCGCGCTGCGTGGACTGCCCGGTGTTCGCCGACTGCGCGTGGCAGCACGCCGGGCGGCCCGCCTACGCGGGCCCGGCCAAACCGGTCCAGAAGTTCGCGGGCACCGACCGGCAGGTGCGCGGGCTGCTGCTCGACGTGCTGCGCGGCACCAGCGAACCCGCCCGCAAGTCCACCCTGGACCTGGTGTGGTCGGACGCGGGCCAGCGCGACCGGTGCCTGCACTCGCTGCTGACCGACGGGTTGGTCGAGCAGACGGCGGACGGTCGATTCGCGTTGCCGGGCGAGCACTGATCACCCGATCGTTGATCTGGCGTTGCCGGTCCGGCGACGGGGTGCCTACCGTCGGCCATGACCGTCTCCCGTCGAGCCCTGCTGAGGACCGGACTCGCCGTCACCGCCCTGCCCGCCCTCGGCACACCGGCGGTCGCCGAAGCGGGCGACCCGGTGATCGCCACCTGTGACGAGTGGGGCGCGCGGCAACCGTCGGAGCCCACCACGATGCTCGACCGCAGGCCGTCGTTCATCGTCGTGCACCACACCGCGGGCCCGAACACCGACGACACCTCGCGCGAGCACGCCTTCGAGCTGGCCCGCTCGATCCAGAACTTCCACATGGACGCGCGCGGCTGGATCGACAGCGGGCAGCAGCTGACCAACACGCGCGGCGGGCACGCCGTGGAGGGCCGCAGGCGCAGCGTCGAGGCGCTGATCAACGGGCACCAGCACGTGCTCGGGGCGAACGTGGCCGACCACAACAGCGAGGTCATCGGGATCGAGAACGAGGGCACGTACACCGGTGTGGACGTGCCGGTGGCGCTGTGGGACTCGCTGGTCGGACTCGTGACCCACATCGCGCGGCGGTACGAGATCCCGGCGTCGGAGATCCGGGGGCACCGGGACTTCAACGCCACCGAGTGCCCGGGGACTGTCCTCTACGGACGGTTGCCCGAGCTGCGGGACGCCGTGGGCGCGCAGCTGAGCCAACCCGTCGTCCAACCGGAAGTCCTGCCCCTGCTGGCCCCGGGCGACTCCGGCCCACTCGTGGCGGCAGCTCAGCACCTGCTCCGCGACCGCGGCTACCCGGTCGCCCCCGACGGCGTGTTCGGCGACCGCACGGCCACCGCGGCCCGCGACTTCTCCGCCGCGCTCCCCCACGACCCGTGCTACGCCTGCCGCGCCGCCGACGAGCGGCACCTCATCGGCTCCAGCACCTGGCCCGCCCTGGTTCGCCCGACTGACCCCACCGACGGCAGCGAGGCGGCCAAAGCGGCGCAGCTGCTCTCCCCGGCCCGTTCCACCCCGGGCCGGCTGGAGATCTCCGACTGGCTCCGCCTGCTCAGCCGGTAGCCTCCACCGCATGGCACACGCCGTAGTGGTCCTCTTCGACGACAAGGCCGACACGGCAGTGCGCGGGTTGTGGTCCACCCTCGCCGAAGCAGGCCTGCCACCCGCAGACCGCTTCCCCCCGCACGTCACCTTCGCGGTGGCCTCGGACATCCCGCAGAAGACCCGCGCGGCGCTGAAGTCCGACCTCCGCGTGCTGTCCATCCCCGCGCTGTGGTTGCAGTCCCTCTCCACGTTCTCCACCAGCGAGAACGTGCTCATGCTGGCGGCGGTGACCGACGGCGAGCTGCTGGCCGTGCACTCCGCGGTGCACGACGTCTTGGCGGGGAAGGTCCGCAACCCCAACAGCTATTACGTGCCGGGCTCGTGGGTGCCGCACTGCACGCTGCTCCAGCGGGCCACCGACGCGCAGATCGTCAGCGGCTTCAGCACGCTGTTCCCGGTCCGCCCGATCCAGGCCCGCGCCCGCCAGGTCGCCATCCTCGACACCGCCACCGGCGAGCTGGACCTGCTGGTCTGAAACCCGGTTGATCCTGCCGTCGGGACCTGGGCAGGGTGGGACGGTGGCATCGAGGAGGCGCACCCCGCGAGATCGCGCCGGTCTCTGGACTGAGCGGTTCACTCGGCCCCTCGGGCCGAGGGAACCGGGAGGGAAGAGATCGGCTGAAAGGCGATCTCGCCGCCCCGGCGGAGCCGGGGCCATGGATACCGCGTTCACGGCCAAGGCGACCTACGGCCAAGTCTTTGCGATCACCCAGTTCCGCGCCATCTTCGCGGGTCGGTTGCTGGGCATCGGGTCGGACACGCTGCGGTCCGTCGCGCTCGCGGTGCTGGTGTTCGACCAGACCCGCTCGCCGCTGCTGGCGGCGCTGGCGATCACGATCGGCTTCCTGCCGCAGGCCGCGGGCGGGCTGTTCCTCGCCGCGATGGCCGACCGGTTCGCGCCACGCACCCTGATCGCCGCGGGCTACGCGTTCCAGTGCGCGGTCGGACTGGTGCTCGCGTTCGCGCACCTGCCGGTCGCGGTCAGCCTGCTCCTCGTCGCGGCCGTGGCCTGCCTGACGCCGATCACCTCCGGCGCCGCTGCCCGGGTCTTGGCGGACGTGCTCACCGGCGACGCGTACGTGCTCGGGCGTTCGCTGTCCTACCTGGTCGCGGTCGGGGCGCAGATGGCGGGCATGGCGGCGGGTGGCGCGCTGGTCGCTTGGCTGGGGGTCGAGTGGACGATGTTCGTCACCGCGGTGGCGCACCTGCTCGCCGCGGTGATCTGCTACCGATACCTGGCGCGCACCGAGGCTGTCCGCGCGGACGGGCCCGCCGGGTCGATCGTGCGCAAGACCCTGCGGGGCAACGCCGAACTCGTCGCCGCCCCGGGGGTGGCCAAGCTGATCCTGGCCCAGTGCCTGCCCGCCGCCTACCTCGCTGCGGCGGGGAGCCTGCTCATCCCGTACGCCGCGCGTCGCGCGTTCGACCCGGCGGAGACCAGCGTCCTGCTGGCGACCACCTCGGCGGGCATGCTCGTCGGCGACATCGTGATCGGTCGGGCGTTCCCACCCGCCACCCGGGAACGGCTGGTCCTACCGCTGCTGCTGGTGATGGGCGCGCCGCCGATCGCGATCCTGCTGAACCCACCGCACGCGGTGGTCGTCGCGGCGTACGCGATCACCGGCTTCGGGTCGGCGTACCTGCTCGGCCTCCAGCGGCGCTACCTGGAGGCGGTTCCGGCCGACCTCCAGGGACAGGGCTTCGCGCTGCTCAACACCGCCACCATGACCATCCAGGGCGTCGGACCACTGGTCTTCGGCGGGTTCGCGGAGTTCCTCCCGATCGAGGTGGCAATCGCCCTGACCGGGGTGAGCAGCGTGCTCACCACCTGGTTCCTGCGCGGCGCGATCCGCTCACGCACCGCCTAGGCGCTAGAGCCGCGACTGGAGTTCTTCCAACGCCGCCAGCGCCCCCATCGGCAGGGAGATCCCCCGTCCGTGCCGGACCTCCGCCTCCCGGGGGTTGATCCGGATCAGCCCGCCCGAGGCGGCGCTGGCGAGTTCGGCCTGCCTGCGGACCGTCGGGACCGCCTGGCCCGCACCGATTTCCACGACCACGAGGTTCTTCCCGGCCAGCCCGCGCCGCCAGGTCGTCAGCTCGTCCAGGGCCGCCTGGCTGCGGTCCGGGACCCAGGTCCGGTCGCCGAACATCAGGATGTTGGGCCGGGCCAGCGCGCCGCACCGCGCGCACTCGGGGAGGTCTCCCCTGGCCCGCATGGTCAGCGGGTCGACCTCGACCTCCACGTCCGCCGCCCACACCGCGCTGCCGCACGGGCCCGTGCACTGGAGGTGGTGGATGGAGCCGTGCACCTCGGCGGTGTGCTCGAACCCGGCCTCCTGGAACTGTCCATCCACATTGGACGTGAAGACCCGCGCGCCCCACGACCGCAGCACCGCGAACCCCGCGTGCGGCACCGTGTCCCGGTAGAGCCGCAGCCGGTGGCCGTAGAAACCCCAGGCCAGGTCCGGGTCCTCGGCGAAGTGGACCGGGTCGGCCAGCTCCTCGAACTCGATCCCCAACCTCTCGTACGGCGGGTACGCGCGCCAGAAGCCCTCGGTACCGCGGAAGTCCGGCAGCCCCGAGTCCACCCCCATGCCCGCGCCCGCGCAGACCAGGACCGCGTCGGCCGCGCGGAGCAGCTCGGCCGCGCGGTCCAGGTCCGCCTCCGTCACGCCTTCGGGCCGGTGGACTGGACGATCTCGAACTCGAGCAGGTCGGATCCGGTGCCGACGGGCTTGGCCCGCTCGCCGGAGTGCGCCTCCTTGGCGGAGCCCGTGAGCCACGCTTGGAAGTGCTCCTCGGTCTCCCAGCAGATGTGTCCTGTAGGCAATACCTGCTGACCTGGGAAAACGGTCTGACCTGTGCTCATCCGGAAGCTTCAGAGGTCGGAAGTGTGCTCTGCACCACATCGAACTCAAGCAGTGAGGACCCGGTAGCTACCGGCCTGGATCGCTCCCCGCCGTGCGCTTCTCTGGCGGGACCGTTGGCCCACGCCTGGAAGTCCGCCTCGCTGGCCCATCGTGTGTACACGTAGTAGCGCGTCTCACCAGCCGTCGGGCGTAGCAACTCGAAGCCGAGGAATCCGGGAGCCGACTCCACCGCCCCAAGACGCTGAGCGAAGCGCTGTTCGAGTTCAGGGCCCGCGCCCTCGGGCACTTCGATGGCGTTGATCTTCACCACGGCGGTCATACCGTGAGCGTAACTTGATTGCGCGAAGCGCACGACGACGGTTGCACGGACGTCGTACCCGTTGTGATCCTATGAACGCTGATAGTGCATGATGCAGGGCGGCGCCAGTCGACCTCGAAGGGTACTCCCGTGAGCCTCGCCCAACCGACCGCCTTTGAACCCAATCCCGTGTTTGACGTGCGAGTTAACCCCCATGGGGATGTCCTAGATCGAGTCGAGCGGACGCTCGATGTCGTCCTTGACCGATCGTCGGTCGTACACGGGATCTACGGTGCAACCGAGGGGTTCCGCACGGCCGGAGAGACCTGGGTCCGCATTGAACGCCGTGGGCGCCTTCGGATCAACAGCGCCGTGTGGGTGGGCCTCGAAGCCGCCGCGACGATCTGCGGTGTGAAGAAGCCCGAGTGGTTCCAGGGTGCCACCTGGGTTGATCAAGGTCGGGATGTGGTCTGGCGCGCCGACGAGGTGGAGTTGGTGACGGCGCCAGTGGTCGGCGCTATCGAAGAAGCACGCGCGCTGCCTGACTCTTGGTGGGAAGAGCTACGGGCGTCGTTGACAGCGCTCGGCAAGCACGCCACAGAACGAGTCGGGATGAGCCAGAAGCACCTCACGCGCCGGATTACAGAGGTGTTCGGCGACGTAGACACCCACGTCGACGAATGGGCGACTTCACACACAGATGTCCACTGGGGCAACCTCACGACTGACGGTCACCTACTCGACTGGGAGGACTGGGGCGCAGGTCCGAGGGGACTCGATGCGGCTTGCCTGTGGCAGGCGTCCCTAACGGACAAAGATCTGGCGGAGCGGGTGCGGCGCGAGTTCGCAGGCGACATGAACACCCGATCCGGCAAACTCGCGCAACTGCTCCAGTGTGCCAATGCAGTCCGCGTCGCCGCCAAGCGCGGGGAGTCGACTCCGTTTTCGGAGGCCGCGCAGGCGGCGGCGGACGACCTGCTGGTCGAGCTTCGGCCGATCTGAATTCGGGTCTAGACCAGATCGCGGTATCCGCTTGCCAACTCGTCGGTGAGTTCGCCGCACAGCCCCGCGTCCAAGAACACCTCAGCTAGTTCGCTGATGTCGAGCCCAGTCATGTGGCTGGCGTCAGCGATATTGACGGGGCCACCCGACAGCAGAAGACGCGTCGCTTCCTCGGCGGGCTTGGCGAGTTCGATCTCCTTGCCAGCCGCGCGCACCACGATCCGGTCGCTGTCCACCCCGATGCTCGGTGGGAACTCGGTGACACAGACGACGTCCCGGGCGCTACCGAAGGTGCCGAATGTGCGCACGTGACGATGGGGCGGTCTGCTGGCCAAGCGGCGCCACAGGAACTCACGCGGCTCGAACTTCGCCAGCAACTCAGGGATGGCCGAGTTCAGAGTGGCGGTTTGTTTAGCCTTCTCGGCTCCGGTCCCCCACTTGTCAAGGTCGGTGCGAAAGAGCGGGTCCTCACGCGATTGGTCCGCGAGCCAGGTGAGCCAGTCGACCCCAGTGCGATTGACGAACCCAAACGTGATGTGCAGGCTGTACCCCGCTCCACGGTCGGTTCGCGTGGCCTGATGCCAGTACCCACGGGGGATGTGCATGACGTCGCCCTGCCGCATAGTGCCTGACCAGACGACCTCCTCGCTCGGCGTGCGATTTGCCTCGGCGTCGCGATACATCGGCACCTCACGGGAGGCGCCACGCACCTCCCATGACTTCTCACCGCCGAGTTGCATGATCAGAACGTCATGATCATCCCAGTGGAGATTGAATCCCGCCGCGTCGTTGGTGGTGAGGTACGTGTTCACCTGCACCAGCTCGTGTGCCCACCACTGCAAGGCACGACACGCGACCTCCATCGTCGGATCGAACGCGTCGAACGAGTCCAGCACAACAGTGCAGCCATCCTTGATCAGGCGACCGACACGGTCCATGTGCGCCATCGAGGTGCTCTGCCCGCGGCGCGTCACCGCGTCCATCAGGAAGGCATCAGGGTGCAGCTCTTTCCCTCCCTTGAACAAGCGGAGTTGCGGGACGTCCAGGCTGCGCCGCATCATTGCGTCGAGAAGTTTGGTGGGCGTCAGCAGGCGCGAACACAGCTCCGTGTCCTCAATTGCGCCGCGCGCGAACGCTCGCCCCAGCGGCTGAGGTCCGTTCCAGCCTAGGGCCTGCTCGACAGCCCTCACTAGCCGGTGATCCATGGGCATTCTCCTTCTGATAGGCAGAAGGGCGGGCCAGCACAACGCTGGGCCAGCCCGCCCCCCTGCGGTGAACTACTCCGACTCGGGCATGTTCAGACCGTCACCGCCCGCGTCGCCGTGACCGTCACCGCCCGCGTCCTTGGACGGGTCGCCCTGCGCGGCGTCAAAGCGCCCGTGCACGGCCGGCAGGTCGGCGACGTTGATCACCAAGCTCGGTTGCATATCTCTACACCTCCCTTTTTGCATTGTTGGACAGGTCTGTTGCGAAGGGCGGGAGGCTACCGCGCTCGATTAATTGTGTGAGGTTAGCGCACGACAACGGCACATGAGGTCGTCAAGCAACGCTAATACACTCCACGAAGCGCGAATCAGTTGCTTCTACACTATCGGAGTAGAAGCCCTCAATCGCCGCCACCACTCTTTCGAAGCTATCATTGAGATACCATACCGGCGGACCAGAATTGAAAGGGTCCTGACGATTGAATCGGTTGCGCAGACGAGATGCCACCGCAAGGTTGTCATTGCCGACAAATATGGAGTCAACGAAGCCGTCCCGCGTGACCTTGTAAAATGACAGGCCGCGATACCGGTTGACCACCGGAAACGGATAGACACAAAATCCGATAGCGGTCAGGCGGTCGACCAACTCACTCGCGTGGTTCATCTGTCACTTCCGTGGTTGTCGAGTGCGCGAGCTGCGTCCTTCGCTGTCAGCAGAGGGCTCCAGCGACACCCACCGGGTTCGCGCGGGCGGAGCACCCGCGCGAACCCGGCGTCGGCGGACGAGTAACACCGGGGATCAACTCGTCGCGCCGCCCACACGTGACCGGGGGGCGTCACGGCGGGAAGTTCGGAGCACGGCGCATGGTGTGCGCAAGCCAACTACGTCCTACAACTGTTGGATACCCGGCGACCAGCAGGGTTGGCCGTGCTGGCCGCCGGGGTGACTCGAAGTTGCGTCTTGCCAGACGCCCCTGTCCGGCCGAACAATCAGATCGCCAGGTGCTCGCCATGCGGTTCGGTCCTCTGACTGTCGGTGAACGTTTCGTTGCTCTCTGGTCATCATGGCAGTCACGCGTAGGGTTGAAGTGACAAAGAAGGGACAAAGTTCGGGGTAGCGCTGGCACGCACGATGAGCAGCAAGAACCGCAAGCGCAGGCGCCAGAAGGAGGCAGGCAATGAGCCATTTGGACGATCCTGGATTGGAAGACCTACCGCGTGAAGGCGTGGGCGTGGAAGTTGCAAAGAGGCGCAAAGCGCTGAACTGGACCCAGCGCAAGTTGGCGGAGGAAGCTGTTGTCTCGCTTAGCCTTGTGAAGAAAGTCGAGATCGGACAAGCACCCCCCTCGCCAGCGTTCATTGCGGCTGTATCCCGCGCCTTGGGGACTGGGGCTGCGGAGCTAATGAGCCTTCCTCGACGTCCCGAAGGTAGAACCGGATATCACTCTCACAGTGGCATCGGCCCGCTTCGTCGTGAGCTGGCGGGCTACAAACAAGACGCGGGCGATGTCAGCCAGCTAGACGCCCTCCCAATCTTGGCAGCTCGGGTGTCGCATGTTTCGAATCTCAGGCACGCCACAACATTTGATCAGTTGGGTTCTCAGCTTCCCGGCCTGCTCTACGCACTGCGTTTGAAGTGGCAGCGCAGCGAGGGTGCGGAACTTGAAAGGACGTTCGGTCTGCTAGCTGAGGCGTACTACGCCGCATCTCAATACGCATACAAACTAGGATATGTTGATCTGTCATCCCTGGCGGTTGACCGGTACGAGTGGGCCGCAGCGCAGTCAGGAGACCAACTGGCTGTGCTCGTTGGTGACTACCAGCGAGCAGGCGAACTGATCGCAACGGCGGACTGGGACGCTGCGCTTACTCTGCTTGAGACAAGCCGTGGGAACATCGAAGGCCAGCTAGGGGGTGCCGATCCAGCGATCCTCGCTGTCTGGGGCAATCTCCACCTCAAGTCCGGTCTAGCGGCTGCCCGGGCGGGCAACCAAGTGCTGGCTGACGAGCACCTCACAGAGGCGCGCGAGACGGCACAACGCATCGGTGCGGATCGAGATGACTACCGTCTGTGCTTCGGTCCGACCAACGTAGGCATCTGGAGCGTGGGGCTCGCAGTGGAGTTGTGCAACGGCGCAGAGGCGGTGCGGCGATCGGTCAACTTCCGTATTCCCGATGGCACCCCCCGGGAGCGCGCCGGGCACTACTACATCGATCTAGCCCGCGGCTTCCTCTACAACGGCGATCGGAAGAAATCACTCGCTGCTCTGGACCGTGCTCGGAAGATCTCACCCGAGCAGACTCGGCATCACCCAATGGTTCACGAGACAGTACGCACACTGTTGGGCCAGCAGGTCCGCAGTGTGGACACCGTTGCCGGGTTCGCGGCATGGGCGGGCGTTCGGCACTGACCGGTAGACGACAGGGGTACGGGACGGGAGATCTTGCCCGTACCCCTGAGTGCGCACACCTTGATCGGCGCGTATGCGCGACGACCGAAGAGGCTACTGACCCGAGCCCCCTGCGTTTTCAGTCCCCGTCACATCGGAGCACCAGGGATCAGAAATGCTCTTGGACAGCGCAGCATGGTGGAGTCGTTCGGTTCGGCGGGCGGCCTCGTCCTCGTCGTGGTCACCGTCCGCGTCCGCAAGTAGGGCGGATACACGCTTGCGGTGTAGGTCGTTGATGACTTGGTACAGCGCACCGACGGGCGCGAATGGACCCGCAAGCAGGGTGAAGCCGCCACTGGAGTTGCGGACCAGTTGTGCTGTGGTGCCTAAGTCGTCTTGGATCTCGATCAGGTCTGCCGACACGTCTGTTGTCTCCCTTGCGCACAACCCCCCAGGTTGCGCTGTGCTCCGGGTCGCTCACTGCCAGGGCCGCGGGCAGGGTGGCTCGCGGAAGCATCGAGCTTAGCGACTGGTTGCGCCGCTTCCCACACAATCTCAGGTTGTGCCGGTTGGGCGTCGGGTTGATCTACGTGTCGGGCGTGACGCTGCTCTCTTGAGCGATTGAGGCCCGGGCGCATCCGTCGTGGGCGGCCTGGTCGGCCTGGTCGGCGACCAGGGCGTCGATGAGGCGGTCGGCGATGCGTTGCCGGTCGGGGTTCAGGAGTGCGTAGCTGTCGACCAGGCGCTGTTGCTCGAGGGTGAGTACGGGGCCACCGTTCAGGGATAGGCCCGCGTCGGCGAAGAATGCTTGCGAGACCTCCCATACCGGCGCACTGAGGGCCTCGGCGAAACGTTCGATCACCTTAAACGACGGCGTGCGCCCTCGGCGTGCACTCGGCTTGAGGTGGTTGCCGAGGGCGCCAGCCGGAAGACCGGCCTCACGTTCCACCTCCGCTACTGACCTACCGTGGCGGTACCTGTCCACCAGAATCCCGACGCGTCCCTTGTCGTCGTCATCTGCCACGTCGTCCCCCTTGTTCACCGGTCAGCGGCGATCCACCGTGATCCTGACGTACCCCGTACCAGCGGCGTCAGCGTAGGGGTGCGGATCGACACTGGTGCACACCGTAGGACGACTGTCTGGCGTCCGCTTGAACAGTTGTCAATTCGGCTCTTGATCACAGCTAGTAGCTGTGGAACTACTCCGCATCTTCTCAGTGTTCGTACTTTCTTGACAGATGCACGTGCAGTGATCCACTGTGGAGATGCTCGCCGGGATGGGTTGTCAACCCTCCGGTCGGCGGGTTCGGAGCCTCTGGGGGAGGTCTGCTGTGTCCTGGCGAATACGTCGCTGTGCGCCCGCTGTGGTGACGGCTCTGCTGTCGGTGTGGCTGGCGCTGATACCTGCCGCGCCGGGCGGGTCCGCTCGGCGCGCGCGTCATCGTCCACAGACGTGGTTTTGCGCCGCTGGGAGGCGGTTTTGTCATGTCCACAACAGCTTTGGCTACGCCCGATCCCGAGTCGGGCAAGGAAGACGCGGCACTGTTGGTGTCGTTGGATCAGGTCGCGGACGAGTTCGCGCAACTGGAGCGCCTTGTGCCGCGTCTGGACAAGCTCGCTGCGCGGCAGCGGTCCCTGCAACGGGTGATCAAGGCCGTGATGGGGGACGGGGAGATCGGGACCGTGAGCGGCGTGCCCGTGGTGTCCTGGCGGAAAACACTGCGGGTCGGGGTGTCTCAGAAGCTGTTGAAGGAGAAGTATCCGCACATCGTGCCGGAAGTGCTCGACATTGCCGAAGTGCGCCGTTTCCTGGTGCTCGACCGGTGAACGCGACCGCCGCAACGCGGGAGCGCGGCGTGCGGGAGCTGGCGGGCGAGATCGCGCGGCGGGCGGTCGCGCTGACCCCGGCGGCGGGTGATCCGGTCGCGGCCGTGGCGGCGCTGCTGGTACTCGACCCGCGCAACACCGACCACGTCGAGGCGGTCGTCACGGTCATCGTGTGCGACGCGTTGGGGGACCCGTGGCGGGAGACCACCGCCAACCGGTGGCGGGCGCTGCTGCCGACCTGGATTCGGCCGCAGGTGATCGGCGCGACCGTGCAACGCCTCAGCGCGGCCGGGCTGCTGGTCACGACCGGCCGGTGGGTGCGGTCGACCGACCGGGCCGGGGGCAACGGCGGCAAGCCGCAACCGGTCTACCGACTTTCGATACCTGGGGAGGACCCGCCGCTGCCGTTGGCGCGGCTGGGTGAGGTGGGGCCGGACAGCCCCACCGGGACGTGATTTCGGCACGCAGCCACGCCGATGCCGAGCAGGCCCGCCGCTGTCTGGGCGGGGAGCTGGTCGCCGAGGAACTGACCACGACGGCCCGCGGGCTGGTCGTGGCGTGGCTGCACGCCCGTGGACTGACCGACACCGAGATCGCCGGGCGCGCGCGGATGTCGACCTACACCGCCCATCGCATCCGCTGCCGTCTGGGTCTGCGGGCGCACACCAACCGTTTGAGGAGTTCCGCACGTGGCGCGTGATCACGCCCGCATCCAGTGCGATATCTGGGACGACGACGACTTCCGTCCACTGTCGACACTGGCGAAGCTGCTGTACATCCATCTCCTGTCACAGAAGAAGTTGACCTATGCCGGGCTGCTCGACCTGGCCGCCAAGCGGTGGGCACGCGCTCATCCCGACCACGACGTGAGCGAGATCCGGGCGGCGCTGTCGGAGCTGGCCGCCGCGCGCATGATCGTCATCGACCACGACACGGAAGAGGTGTTGATCC
This sequence comes from Actinokineospora auranticolor, assembly GCF_041897805.1. Taxonomy (GTDB): domain Bacteria; phylum Actinomycetota; class Actinomycetes; order Mycobacteriales; family Pseudonocardiaceae; genus Actinokineospora; species Actinokineospora auranticolor. Next base: position 439,662 of record NZ_CP154825.1, on the reverse strand, counting down.
GGACTCTGATCCGCAACGACGGCATCGCCAAGCAGCCGCAGGTGCTCGCCGCCGCGTTGCGGCAGGCGTATGCGATCGAGTCGCCGATCCTGCGGGCCGCGCTGGCGGTCGAGCTGCGTCGTCTGCCGGTGGAGGTCTGCGGGTCGCTGCCGCCGATCGTGGCGGACTCCCTGGAACGCGGGGACAGCGCGCCGCCGGTCGAGATCAAGCCCGCCCGACGCCGCCCGCCGCAGACCGCCGAATCGGCCGCCGCGCACGACCAGGTCGACCAGGACGCGACCGACACCGGGGACCCTGCGGGCAACCCTTCCGGGAAGGGTTCCGCGCGCCCTCTGGGGGTAGGGGGTGGGGGGAAGGGGGAGACCTCCCGTCTCACCTCTCGCTCTGCTTCTGGGCGCACGCGCGCGACGCGACCGGACCGCCAACTGGCCGAACGACTGGTCGCCGAGCACGTCCCGGCGCAGCCACGCCGGGTCACCGCCCGACTCAACACCGAGGCCGCCGCGCTGCTGGCCGAGGGGATCGGGCCCGATCGCGTCGGGGCGGGCCTGCGGCGCTGGTCGCAGCGCCGTGTCGGGGCGGGTCTGCTCCCGGAGCTGGTCGGCGAGGCGATGCGCACCGCCGCGCCACCCGGGGCCGCGGGCACTGCCCCGCTGCTCGCCGCGCTGGAGCTGGCGCGCCGGGTTGCGCACGAGGACCAGGACGACAGCGAGCTGGGCCGCATCCTGCGCACCGCCGACGACGACACTGCCGTGGCCGCGTTGCTGTCGCTGGGGGTCGCGGCATGACCACCGATCCCACCAGGCAGGCCGCGCCGCCCATGTCCCGCGTCGAGGTCTCCGGGCTGTTGGCGATGATGGCCGCGTTCCGGTCCCGCACGCCCAGCGACACCGAGCTGCGGTGGTGGCGCGACCAGCTCACCGGCTACAGCGCGGCGGAGTGCCAAGCCGCGATCCTGGCGCACTCCCGGACCAGCCCGGACAGCGTCACGCCCGCGCAGATCATCGGCCGCATCCGCGACGCGCGCCACCGCACCGAGACCCGGCGGCACCGCCTCGCCCGCGATCCGGCCGCCGACGCGGCCCGCAGTGCCGCCGCCGCGCGGCGCGGCATGGCCGCCGTCTACGCCGAGACCGGGTGGACCCGGCTGCCCGAACAGCAAGCGGCGTTGGCGGTGCCGTGCCCCGAGCCCGACTGCGGGGTTCCCGCCGGGGTGATGTGCGTACAGGGTGGCCGACGCGACCGGCGCGACAGCGCTACCGGCGTGCACCGATCCCGGCGCGACGCGGCCGAGGCCACCGCCGACCGGCACCAGGAGGTGACCCGGTGAGCGCCGCCGCCGAACTGGACATCTACGCCACGACCCCGTGCCTGCTGGGCTGCGTCGCGGGCGACGGGGAACCGTTCCCCGCGCAGCACGGCTACCGCACGTGCGACCCGTGCGCCGACCGCCTCCGCGCCATGCTCGGGGAGTTGGTCGAGCTCTACGCCCTGGTCGACGACGCCGTGGTCCCAGGCAGCGGCGGGTCGGCCGCGCGCGGCGCGCCGGGCCACGGCTCCCGCTCCCCGGCCCGCGACAGCGTGATCGTGCTCACCGACCCGCGCACGCACGCGGTGGACGACGGCGACCCGCACTCGGTGCTGGCGGTGCTGTCGAGCTGGGCCGACAACGTCCGCCAGGACACCGGCCAGGACCCGCGCACCGGGGCGGCCACCGTGTCCGGGGAAGTCGCCGTCCTGGTCCGCTGGCTGGACTGGGCCACCCGCCAGTACTGGATCGGGGACCTGGGCCAGGAGGTCACCGAGCTGGCGCACCAGCTCCGCACCGCGCTGGGGGTGCAGGAGCGCACCATCCCCGTCGGTCCCTGCCCGGCCCGGGTCACCGACCCGGACACCGGCCGCCCCGCCGTCTGCGGCGCGCCACTGCGGGCGCGGCTGTCGGTGGAGCGGATCAGGTGTCCCCGGTGCCGGGCGAGCTGGCCACGCGAACGCTGGGACGACCTCGGCGGCGAGCTGGGCACCCCGGTGTCGGATTTCGCGTCGCTATCGGTGTGGCTGGCCACCCCGACCGGCACGCTGCGCCGTTGGCGACATGAGGACCAGTGGCCCAACCACGGCAGCAGGAGAAGGCCGGAGTTCGCCCGCGCGGACGCGCTCGCCTCCTGGCGGCGCAGACACGCCCCGGCGGCGCCCGTGTGACGAGTTGCGGGGCCGGTGACCGCCCGAAAGCGGTTGGAACCACCGGCCCCGCTGTCCCCGTTGCACGCGGTCCCCGTCGCACTCGGCGACGAAGACCCACAGAAAGGACACGCCCAGTGTAGGCGAGCACGTCTCTGTGTCGCCAGGTGGCGTCGTGGATCACGATCGCTAGCTCCACTCCCCCAAGTACGGATAGAGTTATTGCTGTGAGGGGGACGGGATGGAACCCCACTCCTCGCGAAAGGAAACCCGTTGCGAATCAAGGAAATGGACACGATGAACTTTCCGATTCCCGTTCAGATCGGCAAATTCAGGGAGGTGACCGTGTGGGCGCTGTATCACTGGCGACACGGCGGGACGACACCCGAGCGCGCCGCCGCCGGTAGCGTCTCCACCCCCTTCATTCACGCCCTGTTCAGTGACGACCGGTGCTACTGCGGCGGTATCTGCACTCTGGTGCCCGCCGACGTCGGCCCCTGCCCCGGCCTGGAGCGGCGCGCCCTGCTGGCGCGGGACATGTTCCACGAGCTGTACTCCGACTTCAAAGTCCAGTTGGGACAGTTCACGATGCCCGGCTACCTGACCGACGGCGGACGCCGCGTGGAAGTCGTCGCCCGACTGCTCTACCTCGACCCGGAGGACTGATCCACCCGAGGCGGGAGCCCTGCGCTCCCGCCTCACCCTCCCGGAAGTGGCGTCGTGGATCACGATCGCTAGCTCCACCCCCTGTAGTCCGGATATAGTTCTTGTTGTGAGGGAACGGGATGGAACCCCGCCTCGAACGACAAACCCGTTGCACAGCAGTGAAAGGACTACCATGGCCACCACTCGCAAGACCGCCAAGGACAAGACCGCAGAGGCCAAGCCCGCGACGGCCGACAAGGCCGCCATCAAGCGCAAGGTCGCCGCGCTGCTGGCACAGGCGGAGGACAAGGGCGTCACCCCGGAGGAGGCGCAGGCGTTCGCCGCCAAGGCGGCCGAACTGCTGGCCCGCTACAGCCTGGACGCCGCCACGCTGCGAGCGGAGAAGGGGCAGAAGCCCGAGCCTGTCTCCACCTACACGTTCACCGTGAGCGGTCAGGGCTGCCACGGCAAGGCGCGCACCTCGCTCCACTGGTTCGTCGCCGAGGCGGTGGGCTGCATGGCCGTCACCAAGGGCGACGACATGACCACCAACGACCGGCTGGTGATCGCGATCGGCACCGCCTCGATGATCGACACGTTGAAGACCCTCCTGCCCTGGATCATGGCGCAGGCGGAGAACTCCGCCCGCCTGGCAACACCTCTGCACATGTCCCAGATGGACACCAGCCACCTCACCACGGCGAACCGGAACATCATCCGGCGCGACTACTTCCGCTCCTACCTCAAGGGCTACGGCCAGGGCGCGGCGGAGAAGATCCGCGCCACCCGCACCGACCTGGCCGAGGAGGTCAAGAACAGCCCCAAGGCGTTGGTCCTGGTCCGCGACGCTGACCGGATCTCCGCCGAGTTCGCCCGCCGCTTCCCCAAGACCGTCAAGGGGCGCGGCAGCAAGACCACCGCCGCCGGACACGCGGCCGGTGTCCGCGCCGGACGCGCGGCCGACACCAACCAGGGCAAGGTCAACACCACCGACCGCAAGAGGGTCGGCAAGTAGCCGCCGGGCGCCCCGGTCCCGACCGGGGCGCCCCGCCTTGGCGTCGTGGATCACCTTCCGCAATCCCTACAATCCGGATAGAGTTATTGGTGTCAGGGGACGGGATGGAACCCCGCCACCGGACACGAACCCGTTGCGACACAGGAGGAACAATGTCCACGAACAACACTCACCCCGGGCGTCACCGCCGCGCCCGAATCCAGCGGTGCCGGGCGCTGCTGGTCACCCCGGGCGGCCCGACCACGATCGACATCCACGCCGACCGCCGCGGGCTGCCCGTCCTGCTGACCGCCACGTCCGCCATGACCGGTTGGGACCTGGCCGGGGTCGCGTTCTGGGTCGACCGGGACGCCGACGTCGACACCGCGCCGCTGAACCGACCCGCGACCAACCTGTTGGACGCGTTCCTGCGCAGCATCAAGGCGGGCCGCTACCTGCCGGGCAGGAACGCGTGGGAGCGCCGCCACGCCGCCGAACTGCTCGACGGCGACCCGGAGGCCCGCCGGGTCTACGGCACGTGCGTTGTCGACGGCCTGATCCCGGAAGGCGAGCGCGACTACACCGACCCCCGGCCGATGTTCCGACCGCTGTCCCGTGAGTTCTGGACCTGGTACACCCGCGATAGTGACCCCCGCGTCACCGAACTGGGCCGCGAACTGGCGCTGCTGATCCGTGAGAGCGGGCACCGCCTCGACCGTGTCGTCGGCGTCCGGATAGTGACCGACTGACCGGCGCGGGTCCCGCTCACACGAGCGGGACCCGCCTCCGGGGCGTCGTGAATCACCTTCCACGATCACCATATTCCGGATATAGTTCTTGGTGTCGGGGGAACCGGGATGGAACCCCGCCGCCGACACCACCGTTGCGAACAGGCAGAAGGAACGAGTCCACTATGGAAACCCGAATCCGGCCGCACCACCCGGCACCCAAGCTGCACAGGATCGAGCTGTCGCCCGGCATGGTCGACACCATCAACGTCACCTTCGACACCATCTACCCCTTCACGGTGGAGCAGGGCGACGCCGCCCGCTTCATCGGTACGCACTTGGCCTACCCCAAGGCGCACCACTGGCAGCCCGTGTCCGGGGTCGCGTTCTGGACCGGCCAGCAGTCCTACCAGCGGTGGGACCTCAACCCGGTCGCCGGCGCGATCTGCGTCGAGCTGGTACGGGCCGTCGCCACCGGGCGCTACGAGGCCGGCCTGCTCGAACGAGCAGCCGCGTCGATGAACCAGGTAGCGAGTCCCGTCTTCTACGGGTCCTGCCTGATCACCGGGATGAACGAGGCGGACGAGGTGGTTCCGCTGCCCGACCGGTTCTGGTCGTGGTGGGAGCGCTTCGCTCCCGACCTGCGCCGAATCGTTCTGGCGCAACACATCGCGGACACACTCGCCCGCAAGGACGTGGCGGTCGACAACGTGACCGACGTGGTCGTCCACTCCGACTGACCGAACCGGCACCCCGGCCCGCAAGCCGGGGTGCCCCTGGGGGGCGCGCTCATCCGAGCGTCGTGGATCACCTTCCATCTTCCCTGTGAACCGGATAGAGTTATCACTGTTCGGGGGACGGGATGGGACCCCGCCCCGACACCGCAACCCGTTGCGAAACAATGGAAAGGAACACCTGTGAGTAACGAACTCTTCGCCGCCATGGCGAACCTGCTGGCCCAGGCCGCCGAGCTCGTCGACCAGCAGCCCGAGGGCGACGCGCCCGACGCGGCGAGCTGGTCGGCGGAGCGCCCGGAGGGCTCGGACATGGACGGCGGGCGGTTCTCGGCGCTGGTCATCCGTCATGATGGCGAGCTGGGCCACGTGGCCTTGACCGCCGAGACGGCAACGGAGAGGATCGCCAAGATCCTGGGTGAGCGGCAGATCACCCCGATGGACCTGGTGCAAGGCGTGGGCTTCTGGCGGGGCGGGTTCGCCGCACCGCGTACCGAAATCAACCCGCCCGCGACGCTGGCGATCACGCGCCTGGTCAAGGACGTCATCGCGGGCAACTACGCCGTGAGCGACCGGGACCTCGCCCGCGTCCAGCGGTTGAGGCGCAACAACATGTCCGACCTCACCATTCACGGCGCGTGCGTGATCACCGGCCTGAGCATCGACCTGCGGCCGGTGCCGATGCCGGAGCGTTTGCGGGAGTGGGTGGACGAACTGCTCACCGACGTCGCGTACTACCAGCTCGGTTCGCAGATCGCCGAGCAGATCAGGGCGACCGGCGTCCCGCCGCACCGCGTCACCAACGTCATGGTCAACCTCACCACCGGGGCCTGACGACCGTAACCGCTGCCCCGGCTCCCGCGTGGAGCCGGGGCAGCGGCCACAATGACACCGACCACGCGCACAGGAAGGGAGCCGATCGACCGTGATCCACGCCGGACGCACCGCCGTCGACAGCGACGCCATCGCCGCCATGCACGGTCTGTCGCCCGCCGCCGCGCACAAGCGACGGCCGTGGAACGACCCCGACCACCCCCGGCCGATCACCCGGGGACGGCCGGTGTCCGGCCGCCCCCGCCTGTGGGACGAGGCCCAGGCCAGGGCCTACGCCAACGGCGAGCCCATCCCGGCCCTGCCCACGCGGCGGGACGATCGGGACCTGCTGGATCGCGGGGAGGCCGCCGAACTGGCCGGAGTCACCCCCGACACCTGGAGCAAGTACCAGCGCACCGCTCGCACCCAGGCCCGCGAAGACACGCCGCTGGTACCCCCGGCCGATGAGATCGTGTGCGGGGCCGAACACTGGTACCGCGCCACCGTCAAGCAGTGCAAACGCGAGCGAGCCGCCCGCGCGAAAGCAGCCCGCGGCGGCCGACCGCCCGGCAGCGGCGACCGCGTCCCGCGCACGGAGATCGGCCCCGCCATCGCCGAGCTGGTGCACGCCGCACAGGCCAACGGCGAACGGGTCAACGTCGCCGAGATCGCGCGCACCCTGGGCATCGCCTACTCGACCGCCCACATCCACGTCACGCGGCTAACCGGCGAATCCCGATAGTCGGTTGCGCCTGACCAGCGGCGAACGTAGAGTGATCCACAGTGGTGGACTCTACCCCGAACGGGTGACGCTCTCCCCGTTGCCGACACCCCGCATCACTGACCGTCGTAGTCCTCGTCCCCGGTCGGTGTGCTGAGTGGCAGCCCGGCCCATCCGCAACACACCGCCCCGCTGACGGACGCGTTCACGCGCCACCGGACGGGGGCGCGTGGGTACCGGATGGGCAGGCAGCGATCGCCGCGCGCGTCTGCCTCGGGACTGGCCGCGCCGCCGCGCACTGGTGCTGGCTCGTGACCCGGTGTGCCGCCTGTGCGGCCTGTGGCCCTCCACCCAGGTCGACCACATCGCACCAGGCGACGACCACGGCCTGAACAACCTCCAAGGCGTGTGCTCCGGCTGCCACGCAGCCAAGAGCGCCAGCGAAGGCGGACGCGCCGCCGCTGCCCGCCGCTCCCGGCTCCGCCCGCCGGAGCGCCACCCGGGTGAGCTGCCCCGGCCGACAGATCGACCCGACCACGCACACGAGTAGTCGACACGTCGGCCCGGGGCGGCCCCGCCCGTGCGCCACACCCCAGGGGGCTACCCCCCGCCCCCGCCACCGCCGCGCACCGGTTGGTCATAGCGACTCGCGGTCCGTACGAAACGCCACGACCGCCCAACCCGGCGTCAACACCCCACCACACCCGCGCTCACCAGGGAGAACGCATGGCCACCGCCACGCCGCCAGCACGCGCACCCGCCCCACCGAGGGAGGTGTCCGGCGATATCGACTTCACCCCCCAGCCCGCGGCGACCCTGCCCCGGCTCGACCAGCTCTCCCCCGCCACCCACCGCCGACGCACCGCCCGCTGACCCGGCCGTCCCGCTACTGGTCGCCCCCTGCACCCGGGCCGCCGCCAACCACGCGATCATCCGCTGGCACTACAGCGCCCGAACTCCACGGGGCAAGCTCGCCTGCTTCGGCGTCTGGGAACACGGGCGGTTCGTCGGTGCGATCGTCTACGGCCGTGGCGCTTCCAACCACCTGGGCCGCCCCTACGGCCTGGACCAGGTGCAGGTGGCCGAGCTGGTGCGCGTCGCGCTCACCGACCACGCCGCCCCGGTCACCCAGATGATCGCCGCGACACTGCGCCAGCTTCGCGCCGCCTCGCCGGGACTGCGGCTGGTGGTGTCCTTCGCCGACACCACCCAGGGCCACCACGGCGGCATCTACCAGGCCGGGAACTGGATCTATTCGGGCACGACCGACCCGCAAACCCTGTCCTACATCGTCCACGGCCGCGAGATCCACGGCCGCAGCCTGCGCCACCTCGCAGCAGCCCGGGACCCGGACGAGACCGCCGAGGCGTTCGTGCGCCGCACCATCGACCCGCAGGTGCGGGCGATCAAGACGCCCACGCTTAAACACCGGTACCTCTACCCGTTGGACAAGGCGATGCGCCGCCAGCTCCGCGCCCGCGCCCGCCCCTACCCGCCGCGACTGGAGGTGAACGCCCGTGCCTGACCGCCAAGTGCCCGGGTCGGCCGACGTGCTGGCCAAGCCCGAGCACGACCAGTACCGGGAGAAGCACGGAGTCGTGGTCGTCTGCCGCGACACCCGCCACCAGGAGCAGGTCTACACCCGCCTGCGGGCGATGGGGTTGCGGTGCCGGGTGGTGAGCGTCTGATGCGGATCAGCGTGCGCCACCAGGTGCCCGTGGCCGAGTCGTTCCGGGCCGCCAAGGTGCGCGGCCTGTTCAACGCCACCGACGCCGCTGCGACCCGCTTCGAGCTGGACGTCGATCTCCCGATCGAGGACGACGCGTGGCGGATCGGGGTCGTGGTCGGACCGTCCGGGTCCGGCAAGTCCAGCATCGGCCGTGCACTCTGGGACGGCACCGCCTTCTACACCGGGGACGACTGGCCCGCCGACGCGCCGATCATCGACGCCATCGCCCCCGACGGCGACTTCGAGGCCGCCACCGCCGCGCTGAGCGCGGCCGGTCTCGGCGACGTCCCAGTGTGGCTACGCCCGTACCCGGTGTTGTCGACAGGGCAACGGTTCCGGGCGGACTTGGCGCGGATCATCGCCGAGCAGCCTGCCCGTGTGGTAGTCGATGAGTTCAGCTCCGTGATCGATCGGCAGATCGCGAAGGTCGGCGCGGGCGCGTTCGCCAAGGCGTGGCGGCGCAGCACCGGACAAGCCGTGCTGCTGACGTGTCACTACGACGTGCTCGACTGGTTGGAACCGGACTGGGTCTACGACACGGCCGCTTCCACGTTCACCAGGGGGTCGGTTCAATTCCGGCGCCCGAGGATCGACGTGGAGGTCAGGCACGGCGGCTGGAACCTATGGCCGCTTTTCCGGGCACATCACTATCTGACCCTGCCCAAGATGGTCGCCGCCAGCGCGTATGTGGGCTTTGTGGACGGTGACCCGGTCGCCCACGTAGGCATGACCACCAAGTCCCTGACCACCGGCCCGCGCGCCGAGCGCGTGGTGTCGGTCGAGGCGCGCGCGAGCCGCCTGGTCGTCATGCCCGAGTGGCAGGGCGCGGGCGTGGGCACGCGGTTCCTCAACCACGTGGCCGAGCTGCAGCGCACTGGCAACGGTGTCCTCGACAGTCGCCGGATGACGACCCTGTTCCACACCACCCACCCGCACCTGGCGGCGGCGTTGCGTCGCGACGAGCGGTGGCGGCAGATCACCGCCCGCCTCACCGGCCACAAGACCGGCAGAAGCGAGAAGTACTTTCCCGACCGTGAGAAATCGTTGCCCCGCACCGGCTACGGCGGGCACTTCCGCCCGGTGCAGGGGTTCCGCTACTACGGCTGAGGAGGTGGGGTCGTGCGGCTGTTCCTGTCCGGACAGGGCGGATTCGCGCTCGCCGTCGCCGAGGCGGTCACCGACCGCGGGCACACCCTCACCGGGGTCGCCACCCCTGCCACCCGCCGGAACCGGCCCGACGACGGCGACGGCGACCCGACGCACTGGGACCGGCTGCGCGCCTGGGCCTACCCGCGCCGTCTGCCCTGGGTCGACGCGGTGCAGCTGCGAGCCCACCACGTCCCCGACGACGTGGACGTCCTGGTGGCCGCCCACTCGCACGCGTTCATCGGACGAGCCACCCGCGCCCGCGCTCGCGTCGCCGCGATCGGCTACCACCCCAGCCTGCTACCGCTGCACCGAGGCCGCGACGCGGTGCGCTGGACCATCCGCGACCGCGACCGGGTCACCGGCGGCAGCGTCTACCACCTCACCGAGCACACCGACGCCGGACCGCTGGCCGCGCAGGAGCACGTCCTCGTTCCGCCTGGGGCCACGGCCACGACCTTGTGGCGCGAGCACCTGGCCCCGCTTGGCGTCCGGCTCATCCTGCGTGTCCTGGACGACCTCGCGGCCGGTCGCCGCGTCGAGGTCCCCCAGGACGAGGCTCGCGCCACGTGGGAGCCGTCCTGGTCGCGCCCGCCCCTGGCGAAGCCCGAGCTGCCCCAGCTCGGCGGCGGCACGGTGCAGACCCACCCGGACGCCCTGCACCGCTAGGTCGCGCGTGGCCACCGCTCCGGCGGCAGGCCCCGCCCGCGCGCGTCCACCATCAGCGGCACCATCGCCCGGTACGGCTCGTCATCGAGCTCCACCGAGTACGGCGGCGCACCCGACAGCGCCAGCACCCAGAAGTGGTCCACGTCCACGTCTTCGTTGCAGGCCCGGCAGGAGATCCGCACCACCCCCTCCGCCTCGCTGGCCTGCGCGATGTAGCCGACTCGCGCCAACGAGTGAGCACCTGCCTTGCAGGTCGCCGGAATCACCCCGATCCGCTCTCCGGCGTTGGTGTGTCGATAGTGGACAGGCCCGTCCGGCGGGCGGTCGTCGAACATGCCCGCACCCTAACCCGACCTCGAACGCATGTTCTAGTCGAGCCCGGGTGTCACCGCGTGTCCGTCGCTGTTGACGGGGGGTGCCTGTGCCGTTGTCCGGGCGCACGCCCTCGGCGAACCCCCGCAACCGCAACCCCCGCGCCTACGACTGGACCACCGTCGAGAACGCCGCCTACGAAGGCCACTCGCCGGAGCTGCCCGCGAAGGGCGGGCGGCAGCGCTGGCACCGGGAGACCCGCGCGTGGTGGGAGGCGGTGCGGGCGATGCCGCACTGTCGTCTATGGACGGACACGGACTGGCGTTTCGCGCTGGAGACCGCCGTGTTGGTCGAGGCGTTCTGGCGTGATCAGCCCTCGGTCGCCGCCGAGCTGCGGCTGCGGTCGGCCAAGCTCGGCTTGACCCATGAGGACCGGTTGAAGCTGCGCATCCGCTACGCCGACCCACAGGACGGGGACCAGGTGGCCGCACAGGCCCCGGCGGCCGTGACGCGGCTGGACGAGCGCCGCCGACGGTTGGCGGGCGACGATGCCCCGTGAGCTGGTCCACGCGCCCGGACACGACCGGGACCGGTCGCTGGGGTGGCTCGCCTCCGCGTGGATCGAGCACTGGTGCGTGCACGGCCCCGGTGACATCCAGGGCGACCCGGTCGAGCTGGACGACGAGTTCGCCGGGTTCCTGGTCGACGCCTACGCGCTCGACCGCGACGGGCGACGGCTGTACTCCCGCGCGGCGCTGGTGCGCCCCAAGGGCCGCGCGAAGTCCGAGCTTGCGGGGTTCATCGGCCTGTTCGAGGCACGCGGCCCGGCACGCTTCGCCGGGTGGGCGCGCGGCGACGAGACCTACCGGTGGCGCGACTTCGTCTACCACTACGCACCCGGCGAACCCATGGGCCGGGAGATCACCTACCCCTACATCCGTTGCCTGGCCACCGAAGAGTCCCAGACGGGCAACACCTACGACGTCATCCACCACAACCTCGAACACGGGCCGCTGGGCGAGGACCTGACCCGCGACGCGGTCGGGTTGACCCGCGTCACGCTGCCCGATGGCGGCGAGATCGTCCCGTCGACGGCCAGCTCGTCATCCAAGGACGGCGGCAAGGAAAGCCTGGCGATCTACGACGAGCCGCACCTGTACACCACGCCCGAACTGCGGCGGATGTTCCGGACGGTGGACCGCAACCTGCGCAAGCGCAAGCAGGCCGAACCGTGGGCGCTGCTGACCTCCACGATGTATCAGCCCGGCGAGGACTCCGTCCTGGAGGCGGTCGACCGCCAGGCCCAGGCCATCCGCGAGGGCCGCACCCGCGCCGCCCGGCTGCTGTGGGACCACCGCGAGGCGCCCGCCGGGGTCGACCTGTCCGATATGGACGCATTGGTCGCCGCCCTGACCGAGGTCTACGGCCCCGCGGCGTCGTGGATGGACCTGCCCGGGATCGTGCGGGACGAGTTCTGGGACCTCACCAAAGACCCGAGCGACGCCATGCGCTACTTCTTCAACCGGCGCACGGCGTCGGCTACGGCGTGGATGACCGTCTCCGAGTGGGACGCCAATGCCGCGCCGGACCTGCCGCCGTTGGCGGAGGGTGAGGAGGTCGTGTTGTTCTTCGACGGCTCCTCCGGCGACGACGCGACCGGCCTGGTCGCGGTGGCCATGGACGACGGCCGCCCCGAGCTGCTGCACCTGCAAGAGCGCCCGCCGGGCCCCGAGGGCAAGCGGTGGCGGGTGGACAAGGCCGATGCCGACCTGTCGGTGCGTCGCGCGTTCGAGCGGTTCGACGTGCTGGGGTTCTTTGCCGATGTGCGCGAGTTCGAGAGCTATGTGGACGCGTGGGCGCTGGAGTTCGGTGACGGCCTCCTGGTGGAGGCCACCACCGGCCGCCACCGCCACAGCGTCGCCTTCGACATGCGCGTGAGGGTCGCGGAGTTCACCGCCGCCGTCGAACGCGCCCGCGCCGACTTCCGCGCTGGGCAGCTACAGCACTCCGACGACCTGCGATTGCGCCGCCACGTGCTCAACGCGCGTCGCGCACCCAACCGGTACGGAACCAGCATCGCCAAGCCCACCCGCGACAGCCCGCACAAGATCGATGCCGCCGTCTGCCTCATCGGGGCACGCATGGTCCGTCGTCTGGTGCTGGCGTCGGACAAGTACAAGCGCCGCCACCGCAAGCGCGACCGCCGCGTGGTCGTCCTCCGCTGACCCTCGGGGCGGAGGTGCGCCGTGCCATCTGCCACCGACGATCTCTCCGTCCTGCACCACTTGCGCCAACGCCTTGCCGCGACCACGTCGCGCACGCGGCGGATGGACACCTACTACGACGGCGCGCAGCGGCTCGCCGCGCTCGGGCTGGGCCTTCCCCCGGAGATGCGCCGTCTGCAAGTGGTGGTCAACTGGCCGAGGCTGGTGGTCGACTCGTTGGCCGAACGCCTGGACCTGGAGGGCTTCCGGCTCGCGGGCGCGGCCGAGACCGACGAACGACTCTGGTCGTGGTGGCAGAGCAACAACCTCGATGACGAGTCCGGGCTGGCGCACTTGGAAGCGCTCATCGCCGGACGCGCGTACATCACGGTCGGCCCCGGTGACGACGGCGCGGACGCGCCGGTCATCACCCCGGAGTCGGCACGCTCCATGATCACCGACGTCGACCCGCGCACCCGCGCCGTGCGCTCCGCCCTGCGGCTCTACACCAGCGGCGGCGGCGGGGAGCTGTCGGCGACGCTGTACCTGCCCGACCGGACCGTCTACTACGAACGGAGCCGGACCGGGTGGCGGGCGGTCGACGTGATCGCGCACAAGCTCGGCCGGGTGCCGGTGGTGCCGATCGTCAACCGCGCCCGCATCGGCGACCGGGACGGCCGATCCGAGATGGCCGACGTGATCGGCCTGACCGACGCCGCGTGCCGCACCATGACCAACCTGCAAGGCGCGCAAGAACTTCTCGCCGTTCCGCAACGCTACGTACTCGGAGCCACGCGCGCGGACTTCGTCAACGAAGCGGGCGAGCCGATCCCGGCGTGGGAAGCCTACATCGGCCGGATTCTGGCTCTGGGCAACGAAGACGCCAAGGTCGGCAGCTTCGCCGCCGCCGACCTGCGGAACTTCGTCGAGGTCATCAACGCCTACGCGCGGCTCGTCTCCGCCCTGGCGGGACTGCCCCCGCACTTCCTCGGCCTGTCCACCGACAACCCCCCATCGGCGGACGCGATCCGCTCCGCCGAAACCCGGCTGGTGAAGCGAGCCGAGCGCCGCGCGCGTGCGTTCGGGTCGGCGTGGGAGGAGGCGATGCGGCTCGGGATGCTCATCGTGGACGGTTCCATCCCCGCCCACGCCGCCCGGCTGGAGAGCATCTGGCGCGACCCGGCGACCCCCACCTACGCGGCCAAGGCCGACGCGGTGGCCAAACTGGTCGCCGCCGGAATCCTGCCGGTCGCGGTCGCGTGGGAGGAACTGGGCTACAGCGCCGAGCAGCGCCGCAAGCTCGCCGCCGCGTCCGGTGACGACCCGTTGGCGCGGCTGCTGGACACCGTGGGCGCCGGTCGCCCCACCGGCCTGGAGATGCCCGCGGCCCCGGCGAGGAACGACCGGTGAACCTCGCCGAGTACCGCGCCGCCCAGGACCGCGCGACCGCCCCGGTGGTGGCCGCCACGGTGTCCGCGCTGCGCGGGCTGGCCGGTCGACCGGTCACCCCCTCCGGCTGGTCGCTGCTGTTGGGGGTGCTGTTCCCGGTCGTGGTGCAGGGCCGACGCGCAACCGGTGAGTTGGCCGCCCGCTTCTACCTCGACCAGCGCCCACCGCTGCCCCGACCCGCCCCGCCGCTGGACCCACCCCCCTACCGGCGCGACGCGCTCGAACACGCGGTCGCGCGCACCGCCCGCACCCGCATCGCCGACCAGGTCAGCACCCGGGCCGCGATCAGCGACACCACCGCAGCCGTCGCCCGCCACGTCGTGCAGGCCGGACGCGACGTGATCGTCACCGCCGCGCAGACCGACCGCCTTCGCTGGGCGCGCGTGCCCACCGGGCGCGAAACGTGTGCGTTCTGCTGGCTGCTGGCCTCACGCGGGCCGGTGTACCGCTCCGGCGACATGACCCGCTGGCACGACCGGTGTGACTGCCTGGTCATGCCGGTGTCCAACCCCGACGACTGGGAAGGCCGCGCCACCTTCCTTGCCGCGCAACGACTCTGGCGCGACTCCACCGCAGGACTGTCCGGGCGCGACGCGCTGATCGCGTTCCGCCGCGCCGTGGCGCGCACTCCCGACCCGACCGCGCCCTAGCCGATCCAACCCCCTGCACGCGCAGGCCCCCGGCGGGCCGCGTGTCCCCGACCCGCCCCAGGAGGGCCACCCCGTGACCACCACCGAACCCACCGACCCCGTCGACCCGACCCCGGACGAGAACGCCCCCGACACCGTGCCCGCGGCCCCGGCACCCGCCGGTTCGCTGGACGAGCTGCCCGACTGGGCCCGAACCGAGATCCGGCGCGCCCGCACCGACGCAGCCCGCTACCGCCGCGAACGCAACGCCGCGCAACAGGCGCTGACCACCCGCGACGCCACGGCCGCCGACGCGGACCAGTCCGCCGAGGTGCAGCGGCTGACCAGCCAGCTCGGCACCGCGCACCGCGACGCGGCGCGGCTGCGCGCGGCCATCGCCGTGGGCATCCCCGCCGACCACGTCACCGACTTCGCCGCCCGCCTGGTCGGTGACACCGATGACGAGCTCGCCGCCGACGCCGCGCGACTGCGCGAGCTGATCGGGCTTCCCGCCCCCGACCGCACCCGCCCCGACCCGACCCAGGGCGCGGGCCTGGACAACGCCACCTCCGCCGCGTCGCCCGCCGACGCGTTCGCCGCGTTCGTGCAGGACCGCCTCCACTAGACCGACTAGGAGTGAGTCACCATCGCACCCACCACTCTGGACAACCTGCCAGAGCAGGTACTACCGCCCGAGGTCACCGGACCGATCTTCGAGAAGGCGGCCGACAAGTCCGTCATCGCCCGACTCAGCGGCAACGTCCCGGTTCCCATCGGCGGCATCGCAGTGCCGGTCAACACCCAGAAGCCGGAGGTCGGCGTCGTCGGTGAGGGCCAGGAGAAGCCCGTCAGCAACGTCGGCGGCAAGTTCAAGATGTTCAAGCCGGTCAAGCTCGCCACCATTGTCGTGGTCAGCGAGGCATTCGCCCGCGCCAACGTCGGCGGCACGTACTCGCGCCTCAGTGACGACCTGGCCGACGCCGTCGCGCGCGGCGTGGACCTGCTCACCCTGCACGGACGGTCCCCGATTGACGGCACGCGCGTGCCCGACAAGGAGTACATCGACCAGACCTCCAACCGCGTCGTGCTGGGCTCCACTCCCAGGGATGAAGGCGGCATCGCCGGGGACTTCATCGCCGGGTACGAGCTGATCGTCAACGACGAGAGCAGCGACGACTTCACCGGCTTCGCCATGGACAAGCGCCTGCGACCGCGTCTGATGGGCGCGACCGATGTGCAGGGCCGACCCCTGCTCCAGACCACCGCGAACCTGGCCGATCCGCTTGACGTCGTGCTGGGTCTGCCCGCTGCCTACGCCCGCGCCGTGTCCGGGCGCGTGGGCGCGAGCCCGGACACCTCCGTGCGCGCCTACGGCGGCGACTGGACCCAGGTTCGCTACGGATTCGCCGAGGAGATGACGCTGCGCGTGTCCACCGAGGCCACGCTGATGATCGACGGCGAGGTCGTGTCGCTGTGGCAGCGCAACCTCGTGGGCCTACTCATCGAATGCTGGTTCGCCTGGGCGATCGGCGACGTCAACGCCTTCGCCGCCTACGAGATGCCCGGAAGCTGAGGGGAGCCGCCCGTGCGTGTGGTCGCGCTCATCCACTTCTACCTCCCGGCACACCGCGCGGGCTCGGAAACGATGATGCACGCCATGCTCCGCGCCCTCATCGACGCGGGGCACCAAGTCCACGTGGTCGTGACGTCCCAACCCGTGGGCGAGGACCACTACACAGTGGACGGTGTCGAGGTGCACCGGGCGGGCGCGGGTGAGCGCATCGTGCCCCGCCTGGTGGCCTCGCTGGCCCCGGACGTGCTCATCACCCACCACCAGGAAACGCCGCACGCCTCCAAGCTCGGGCGCGACCTGGGGGTGCCGGTGGTGCACGTGGTGCACAACAACATGCACCACACCACATTGTGGCTCCACAAGCGCCCGGACCTGGTCGTGTTCAACACCCACTGGATTCGCCGCTACTACGCCACCCGGCACCGGGGGCTGCGCTCGATCGTCGTGCACCCCCCGGTGTGGGGCGAGCAGCACGCCACCACCCCCGGCGACCGGGTCACCCTGGTCAACCTCAACCGCGACAAGGGCGGTCCGCACTTCTACGAGCTGGCCCGCCGAATGCCCGACGTAGGCTTCCTCGGTGTCGTCGGCGGGCACGGCGCACAGGTCATCGACCTCAGCGTGCCGAACGTGGAGATCCAGCCGCAGACAGCGGACATGCCTGGTGAGGTGTGGTCCCGGACCCGGCTGCTTCTCATGCCGTCGATCTACGAGTCGTTCGGCATGGTCGCGGTCGAGGCCGCGCACTCCGGCATTCCCACCATCGCCCACCCCACACCCGGCCTGCTCGAATCCCTGTCCTACGCGGGCACCTACGCCGACCGCGATGACCCCGACACCTGGGTCAGCACCATCCGGTCGCTGCTCGACCCCGACACCTGGCCGGTCGTGTCGGCGGTCGCGCGCCGCCGCGCCGCCGAGTTGGACCCGCGCGTCGAGCTGGCCGCATTCGTCGCCGAGCTGGAAACCCTGCACACCGACCACAAGGGACGCTGACCCATGGAGCTGATCAACACCGTGGGCACCCGCGTCCACGTCCGCGACGAGCTGGCCGCCCGACTCATCGCCGCCGGGTACCGCGAACCCACCACCCCCCCGACTCCGGCGCGGCGCACCACCACCCGCGCCAAGCGCACCCGGGGCCGCGGGCAGTGACCTACGCCGACCCCGAGGACGTCGCCAAGCGGCTGGGCCGCCCGCTCACCGACCCCGAACGGGAGCTGGCGGCCGTGCTGCTCGGCGACGCCGAGACCATGATCCGCGCGCGCCTGCGCGACCTGGACGCCCGCGTCGCCACCGGCCGCATCGCCCGCGACCTGGTCGTCATGATCGAGGCCAACGCGGTGGCTCGGGTGCTGCGCAACCCCTCCGGCTACACCTCCGAGACCGCCGGGGACTACTCCTACACCCTCGACACCCGCGCCGCCGCCGGGTACCTCACCATCCCCGACACCGACTGGCGCGACCTCGGCGTCAACCCCCGAGGCGGCGCGTTCACCATCCGCCCCGCGCTCGCCCCACCCCCGGAGCCCGACCGCTGGGGGTGAGCCGCTGGTGAGCCTGCTCGACCACGGCCCCGACCACGTCGTGATCTACCCGTCGATGTGGGCGGCCGACCAGGACGGCAACCACGCCTGGCGACCCGGGCCGACCGGGCACCAGGTCACCGCCCGGGTCCAGCCGATCAGCTCCGCCGACCTGGTCGTCAACGGCCAACAGGTCGCCACCCTGGCCCGGGTCATCACCCGCGACGCACCCGCCGGTCCCTGGGACCGGGTCGAGTGGGATGGGCGCACCTGGGACGTGATCGGCGAACCCGAGCAACGCGGCGACAGCCCCGCCACCCGCCACACCACCATCGTCATCCGCGCCCGGGGGGTGAACCGTGGCTGAGGTCGACCGCCGCGCCGACGACATCGTCGCGCACCTGCCCGAGGTCCGCGCCGCCGTGCGCGACGCGGCCGACCAGATCGCCGACCGCGCCCGCGCCACCCTGGCCGCGCACCGCCGCACCGGCACCGCCGACATCGAGGTCACCCGGGGCCGCACCGACACCACCGTGTCACTCGTGGACGAGGGCGCGCTGTCCATCGAGTACGGTCACCTCGCCCCGGACGGCACCCCGGTTCAGGGCCTGCGGGTGCTACGCGACGCCGCCGACCTATAAGAGGTGACCCAGTGCTACACAGGAGGTCACTGAGTATGCGCGAAGCGGGGAGAGATGGCCGGAGACTACGAGTGGCTTACCGCCGCAGTGACGAAGTCCAATCAGCGTTTGAAAGCTTACGGTTGGGATGACCTCGACCCTTCAACTATCACAGTTTGCCTCGAAGACTTCGAGAACGTCCCACTGGAAAAGATCCGCCTCAGTCTCACTCATTTCTTTCGACACGTCACCCAATGCGACGAGATCTACTCCCTGGCTTTCAGTCCACTAAAGGGCGAGAAGCAGGTATTTGTACTAGTGGACTTCTTGCCTGGCGGGATGGTCGAGTCGGAAGGTTTCGCGGAGTACGCTATCCCCTTCTCTGAGGATCATGCGGTTCGCACGATCGAAACGGCCTACACCCCTTTTAGTGCAATCGTTGACATGATTAGGTTGTCGGATGATTTAGGGGTCACCTGCTGGGAGTATCGAATAGAATTGGGTCACTTGGGCTCGACCGTCGGGGAGTTGGCTGCGTGCTTGAAACGGGCCATCAGCCTCATATCAATCCCCGGCGACGGCGGGTATGACGCTCCCCGGATTAGCGAGATCACTCACCATCTCAACGCGGACAATCTTGACTATCTGATCGGACTAGCCGAGAACCACTGTCTAGAGTTCAAGATGCGGGCCGACTTGAGCAGCGAAGCGGGACGTATCGAGATGGCGCAAGACGTGGCCCGATTCGCTAACGCCGAGCACTCGGCCCTCTTGATCATAGGTGTCCGAACCGAACGGCTCAACGGCGTTGATACCGCCGAGAAGCTGACGCCCGTTGATCCGAAAGTCAACTCGCCACAACGATATCGCGCGATTCTCGACGCTCGCATATACCCTCCAGTTCGGGGTTTGCAAGTAGCGCAGAAGCAAGTCGACCCTGAGCGTTGCATTGTGGTCATCACCATTCCACTACAAAGAGACCAGGACAGGCCATTCCTTGTGCACGGCGCTGTTGTGGACGGCAAGGTGGAAGGCTCGTTCTTTTCCATCGTCCGGCGACACGATGAAGCTTCGATCCCCATAACCGCTCGTGAGGTCCACGCGATGATGAGTGCGGGGTATCGCCTCCTGCGCATCGACGGGATATCCTGACGACCGCTTTGGGGGTAGAAGATTACCCGACTTTTGCCCTATGTCGACGGCCTGGTCCTGCACCTGCTGCGCGCCGCGCTCCCGACCACCGTCACCGTCGAGACCGAACTATCGGACCCCTTGCGCCGCATGCCCTACGTGTTCGCCGACGTGGTCGGCGGAGACGAACCGCTCCCGGCGCATCTGGGCCTGCCCCTGGTGGACGTCGAGTCCTACACCCGTGGCCCCAAGCGGCACGGCGCGGACCTGGCCGAGGCCGTGCGGACCGCGCTCTACACCGCCTGGGCCGACCAGGTCGTCACGCCGTTCGGACACCTGGCCTCGTTCCGCACGGTGTCCTACCCGCGTGCGCTGCGTCTGACCGGGCAGCCCGCCGAGATCCACCACTACACCGGGACATACGCACTGGGCGTTCGTCCCCCACGAGCCTAACCAGCGGCCGTACTTCCCCTGTTCGCGAGGCGACTTGCGGGAGGGGGCATGGTCGCTGACGCGGGTCGCCACACCCTTGTGGAGACCCGCACTTGGCGCTCAACGACAACGCAGTCCTCATCCCCGGTACCGGCCGGGTGTACCTCGCCGCCTCCGGGCAGGCTGCCCCACCGGACCCGCGTAACCCGCTCGATCCCTGGTCGATCATCGGCCACACCTCCCGTGAGGAGGGCTTGACCATCACCCGCGACAGCGGGGATTCCGAGGTCAAGGGCACGTGGGAGAACCCCGCTCTGCGGGAGCGGCGCGACCCCGCCACGTGGGCGATCACCTTCCAGCTCCACCAGCTCGACAACAACACCCTCGAACTGTTCTTCGGGCCCGGCGACGTCGACACCGCCGGTGTGTTCGGTGTGCAGGGTTCCGCGCCCCCGGTGGAACGCGCCCTGTTCGTCCGAATGATCGACGGTGCCGCAGAGGCGGGGTTGTACGTGCCGCGCGTGTCGATCGGGTCCGACGACGACATTTCCGTTGACGTGGAGAACTTCCTGGCGTTCCCGGTGCGCGCCCAGGTCCTCCAGGTCACCGGCTCCAACCTCATGGAGTGGTTCGCCGCCGGTCTCGGCCGCCCCGCCTGATCACTATTCCTGTCACGTAAGGAGAACACCGCATGTCCACCGTGATCGGGCTCGACCAGATCCGCGCCGAGGCGCGCGCCAGCATCCAGGACCTAACCGTGGGTCTGACGGGTGGCAAGGCCGTGTGTTTGCGCAACGCCTTGCGTATGTCCAAGAAGGACAGAGAGACGTTGACGGCGTTGGGTGAGCGGATCGCGGTCGTCGCGGAGGCGGGGGACGACGAGGACGCGCTCGTCGCCGCGCTCGCCGACGTCGTGCTCCTGGTCGCGGAGACCAAGCCCACCGCCCGCGCCCTGCTCGCCGAGATCGGCGGCGATCTGCTCACCCTGACCGGCTTGTTCCGCCGGTATCAGGAGGTGTGCCAGCTCCCGGAACCCTCGGGCTCGATCAGCTAGCCGACAAGGTCGGCGGGGCAGCCCTGTACGCCGACCTGCGGCGCTACTACGGGGTCGACCTCGCCGACCTGTGGCACGGCACCCTGACCCCGCGTCGGGTGCTGTGGCTGATCGAGCACCTTCCCGAGGACTCCGCCGCTGTCGCCGCGCTCCGCGGCGGCTCCGAACACCGGGCGTGGACCGCCACGACCCACCTGCTCGCCACCGTGGTGGACGCGGTGCAACTCGGCACCTGGACCACCGTCGCCGCGAACTCGCGCCGCCGTCCCCGCCCGCCCGCCCCGATGCCGCGCCCGACCCAGCCACGTAGACGTGCGGGTCGGGTGGTGACCGTGGCCGAGATCGCGGCCCGCCAGCAGCACCCCGGCGGCTAGCAGTCGAGGGGGTGTACCCCCTTGGCGGACCCCGGTGGCCGCGAGATCGGCCGTGTCCGTGTCCGGGTCCTGCCCGGCACCGACGCGTTCGGAAGGTCCCTGTCCCGCTACCTGGACCGGGTCGAGCGCACCAGCGTGGTGCGTATCCCCGCTGTCCTGGACGCGGCCGGGCTCGCCGCCGACGCGCGGCGGGTCGCCGACACCGCCGAGCGGGCCGCCGCCGTCACCGTCGCGGCCGAGCTGGACGACGCCACCGTCCAGACGCGCTGGCGTGAGCTGGTCGCGCGGCTGTCCGGGGACACCGTCCACCTGTCGGTGGAGGTGGACAAGCGGGCGCTGGACCAGGCCCGCGCCATCGGCGCGGCATTCGGTCGGGTGGCGGGGACCACCCTGTCCATCGGCAACGCCGCCGGTGCCGCCCAGTCGCTGATCGGGATCGCGTCCGCCGCTGTGTCGGCGTCGGGCGCGCTGCTGCTGCTCCCCGCCGCCGGGGCCGCTGCCGCCGCGACCATCGCAACCCTTGTCCTGGGATTCCAGGGTTTCGGCGACGCGCTGTCGAGCCTGGATGACCCGGCGGCGTTCGCTGACGCGCTGGCCAAGCTCGCGCCCTCGGCGCGGGAGACCGCCCAGGCGGTCAAGGACCTGCAACCCAGCTTTGCCGGGTTGCGGTTGGATGTTCAGCAGCGGCTGTTCGCCGGGATGGGCCAGGAGGTCACCCGCCTCGGTGGCTCGTATCTGCCGGTCCTGCGGTCCGGGCTCGGCGGGATCGCCTCCGAACTCAACACGGGGGCGCGCGGCTTCTCAGCGTTCCTCACCTCGTCCCAGTCCTTATCGGACACCGGGGCCATCCTGGACAACGTCCGGGATTCCCTGGCCCGGCTCAACCCCGCCGGGGTCGCGGTCGCTCAAGCGTTCCGCGACATCGCCGCCGTAGGATCGGAGTTCCTTCCGCAACTGGCGTCCAGCCTTGCCGCCTCGGCGCAGCGCTTCGCCGACTTCATCGCCCAGGCCCGCCAGAGCGGCCAGCTCAAGACCTGGATCGGGGAGGGTCTGTCGACGCTGTCGCAGATGTGGCAGCTCCTGCGCAACATCGGCTCCATCGTGCGCACCGTGTTCGGTGCGCTCAATGACGGCGGTGGTTTCCTCGCCTTCCTGGTCGACGCGACCGGTCAACTCAGCGCGTTTCTCAAGAGCGCCGAGGGGACCGAGGTCCTGTCCAAGCTCGCGGACTTCCTCGCCGCCGCAGGCGAAGCCGCCTCCGGCGTGTTCGGTGCCGCCCTGACCGAGCTGGCCCCGGCCTTGATCAACCTGCTGCCCGCCCTGTCCCAGTTCGCGACCCAGATCGGGGGCGCGCTGGTCCTGGGGCTCCAGCTCGCCGGGCCGCTGCTCGCCCAGCTCTCGTCCTTCCTGGCCCAGAACGCGGGATGGCTGGGGCCGCTGGTCATCGGGCTGGGCACCCTCGCGGCCGTCGCCGGTCCGCTGGCAAGCGCACTGTCCTTTGTGGTCACTTCGGTACGGGCGGTGACCATGGCTTTCAACCTGATGAAGGTCGCGTTCGCCACAAACCCGTTCACCGCCATCGCGTTGGCGATCGTCACCCTGGTCGTGCTGGTCGTGACCAACTGGGACGCCATCAAGGCGAAGACGATCGAGATCTGGCGCGCGGTGTCAGACTGGGTGGGCGCTCGGGTGCGGGACGTGCTCGACGTGGTCGGCTGGATCGGCCAGCTCCCGGGCCGCGTCCTGGGGTGGTTCCGTGGCGTCCGTGACGGCGCCGTCAACACCCTGGGCGACATGCTGGCCTGGCTGCGCGGCCTGCCCGGCCGCATCATCGATGCCCTGGGGGACCTGGGAAGTCTGCTGCTCCAAACCGGCCGCAACATCATCTCCGGCCTGCTCAACGGCCTACGCGAGGCCGCAAGCGCCGTGGGCCGGTTCCTGCTGAACCTGGTCAAGGACGCCGTGGGCGATGTGCTGTCGTGGCTCGGCATCGCCAGTCCGTCCCGACGAATGCACCAGATCGGCGCATTCACCGCCGAGGGGTTCGCGCGCGGCATCGCCGACGCCACACCGCTGGCCGCGCGCGCGGCCGATCGACTCGCCAACGCCGCCACGTTCGACCCCGTGCGCGCCGACTTCGACACCACCGCCGCCGGGGCAGGTGCGGGCGTCACGGTCAACCAGAGCATCACCCCGCACCCGGACCAATCGCCCTGGTCCATCGCCACCGCCGCCAACAGGCAGATCGGCTACGCACTGCGTACCGGCGGACTGCCCTAGGACGCGACGGACCAGCCGGAGGGGGTGATGCCCCGTGCCGCCCTCGGGGCTCCCCCTCCGGGTCCGCTGGACCCTTGACGGCCTGGTGTTCAACGGCCCGCCCGACGCGGCGGGCCGGGAATGGGTGATCGACCGGGTGACCGGCTGGTCCGCCTCGCCCGGTGTTCGTGACTCGCTGGCCGCGCCACGTACCGGCGACCACGGCTCATGGCCCGGCACCGTCTACCGCGAGGCGCGCACGATCCGACTTGACGGCTGGGTCTACTCGCCCACCTGGGAGGCCCGCCGCGACGCCGAACACCGCCTGGCCGCGCTGTGCGCGGAGCCCGCGGGCCGGTATCCGCTGACCTGCACCGAGGAAACCGGCGACCTGGTCGCCGAGGTCGTCCAGGAGGACCCGACCTTGGTCACCATCCGGCCCGGCGGGCTGTGGCTGGACTTCTCCCTACAGCTCGTGGCCGCCGACCCCCGCAAGTACGGCCCCGAGCAGACCGCCGCCACCCGGCTGCCCGCCCCCTCCGCGACCGGCGGGTTGGACTTCACCGCGCCCGGTCTCGGCTTCGACGGGACCGGCCTGGACTTCGGCCCCCAGGAGCACACCGGACGCCTCACCGCCACCAACACCGGCACCGCCGACACCGCGCCCGTCCTCACCCTGACCGGCCCGCTCACCCCACCGGTCATCGTCACCCGCGACCGGGCGACCGTGACGTTCCTGGACCCGATCACCGCAGACCAACGGCTGGTCATCGACACCCGGCAGCGGCTCGTCCAGCTCGACGGCGTCTCCGCCCGCGCCCGCGCCATCGTGACCGACTGGGACGCGTTCACCCTGCACCCCGGCATCCCCGGGGTCTTCGTCCTCACCCACAACGACCGCCCCAACCCCACCGCGTCACTGACCCTCGCGTGGCGGTCGGCCTGGTGGTGACCGACCACGAAGGAGCCCCGGATGCCGACCACCGTCGACGGACTCGACCCCTGGGCGGTCAACCGCCGCATCAGCGAACGAGACGCCCGCTACGCACTCGGCGCGATCCTCGCACCCGCACCCGGTCGCCTCATGGGCTGGTCCTCCGGAGTCCTGCCCACCCGCACCGACAGCGGCGTGATCGCCGACCTACGCCCGCTGCTGCGCGCCAACGACGGCCTGGGCGTCACCATCGGCGTGGGCCAATGCGTCATCGAACGCACCGGACAAGGCCCCTACATCTGCACCCTGGACGACACCGGCCGCGTCGAGCTCGACCCGGCGGACCCCTCCCTGCCTCGCGTGGACCTGATCGTGGCACGCGTCTACGACGAACGGCTCGGCGACGCCCGCAGCGCGTTCGTCATCGAACCCGTCACCGGTCAAGCCGCGCCCGAACCCGTTGCCCCGCCCTTGCCGCCCGGCGCGATCCCGCTCGCATCCTTCGCGCTCCCACCCGCGACCCGCCAACTCTCCACCTCGATGCGCACCGACCTGCGCCGCGCCGCCGGAACCCGCGGCGGGATCGGTGTCCTGCTCCCCGGCGACGCACAAACCGACCCCGGCGCCTACCCGGGCCACGCCCGCTACCGGCCCACCGGCCTGGAAACCTGGGACGGCGAACGCTGGCGAGCCGGCACACCCGGCTGGACCGGCGAAGGTAACCGCTTCACCGTGCGCACCGGCATCCGCGACAACGCCGACATCAACAGTGTCGACATCCCCGACCCAGGCTGGCCCTACCGCATCACCGCCCAGGCATCGGCCGAGATCGTCACGACCAACTGCCGTGCCGACCTGTTCCTGCGCTTGGACAGTCCCACCGGGGGCATCTTCGGCGTCGGTGTCGGCCCCACCAACAGCGGCGGATGGTTCCAGACCCAGACACGCGGCACCGGGATTCTCACCGGCCCCCACACGGTCTACCTCACCATCGCCCGCCTGTTCGGCGACGGCACATGGGCAATCACCCCCTACAACAGCCACCTGTGGGTATCGCGTGAGCCCGTCGGACCGGTCTAGGGCTCATCGTCATGGCCCCAGCAGGACAGGGGGTGCGCGTCCCTGCCCCGCCTGCTGCTTGGGCATCTCCGGACCGGCGAGATCGTCGCCGAGCTGGACGCGCCCGCCGACTACACCGATCAGCTCTCCGCCGCCGGTTCCGCGCGCACGACACTGATCTTGGACGCGGTGCCACGGGAAGTCGATATCCGTGCCGTCACCGCACCGTGGCGTCATTACCTGGCAATCGCGGACACCGAACGGGTGTTGTGGGCCGGGCCGGTCATTTCCCGTACCCGCCGCGCGGGCGTGGATGAGCTGGACGTAACCGCCGCTGGGCTATGGGCGGTGTTCGACCATCGCATCCTGGCCCGCTACGGCGACTGGGCCTTCACCGACCCGCGCGCGGACCTGGTGCTGACCTACCGGTCACTGCCCGGCGTCGCGCTCGACATCGTCCGCGCCGCGCTGACCCGCCCCTATGGAGAACTACCCCTGTTGCTGCCGAGACTGGACAACTCCGGCGACGAGGACCGCACCTACTTCGGGCACGAGCTGGCGACAGTGGGCGAACGGCTCGGCCAGCTCACACGCTCCGAGAACGGCCCCGACCTGCACTTTCTTCCCCGATACCGGGCCGACCGCGCCGGGGTCGAGTGGGTGATGCGCGTCGGCACCCCGACACTCGCCCAAAGCGGTGAGCTGTGGCACGTCGACCACGGCCGCCAGCTCGTCGCCTACGGCTGGGACGAAGACGGTTCGGCGATGGCCGACGCCGTGACCGTTCCCGGGGACGGCGTCGAGCGCGGGCGACTGATCGGCCGCGCGTCCAACGACGCGCTGCCCCGGGCCGGGTGGCCCGCCCTCGACGCCGTCATCACCAGTCATACCAGCGAGAAGCGCCCCGCCGTACTGGCCGCGCACGCCCGCGGCTACCTCGACGTCATGCGGACCGGAGTCACCCGCGACAGCGCCACCGTGCGCACCGACACCGACCCGCGCCTCGGCCGCTACCTGGTCGGCGACCACATCGTCCTGACCCCGCGCCCCGACCGGCTCACCCTCGCAGGGCAGCGGCGGCGGCGCATCACCGCCATCACCTACCGGGGCAGCTCGCCGCACACCGTGGATCTCACCCTGGCCCCGGTCCCCGCCGTCTCCTGAAAGGACACCGTGCCCGTCACCTCCAGCCCCGACGATCTCGCCCACCGCATCACCGCCCTGGAGCGACAGGTCGACGAACTCGCGCGCGGAACCCTGTCCAACGCGGTTATCTCCAGTGGCGGCATCGAGATTCGCGACCTGGGCGGGATCAAGCTCATCGACCAGGACGGGCAAGTCGTGTTCCTCGTCGGCGGCCTCGCCGGGACAATGGCCCGCCCGGACGGCACACCCCAGCCGATCACCGCGATCAGTGACGATCGCGGCCGGTGGCGCATCACCGTCATGGACGACAACCCCCAGAACAAGGGCTACCGCCAGTACGTAGCCATCTGGGACTACAGCGGCAACATCATCGTCGGCGATGACGTCGACTCCGGCGCGGGTCTGGCTCGCCCCTACATCCCGCACACCGTGGCTCGCTCCCGCTACACCGACTGGGCCGCAACAACATCCAGCGACTGGGAAGCACTCGAAACCGCGACCCTCAACCGCCAACACCCCTACCTCGACGCACACGTGCGCTGCACCAGCGACAACCCGGACACGCGCGGGGAAGTCCGTCTGCGCGATGAGGGCAGCGGGGTGATCCTCGCGTCCGCACCCGTGGGATACGTGATCGACTACCGCTTCTGGCGCCAACCCATGCCCGGCCTGCACGGCGAGAACCGCGCTGTCCACCTGGAAGCCCGGCGCACCGCTGGGACCGGTGCGATCCGCGCCACCTTTGCCTACGCCTCCGGCGTCCAGTCCTGACCCAACCCGACCCGAGCCCGTCACCACCCGGTGGCGGGCTCTTTTTGTTCGCCCACAGGAGAACCACACAGCACATGACCGACTACGGCATCGACCTTTCCCACTGGAACCGCGTCACCGATTTCGGTGCGGTACGCGGTAACGGAATCTCCTACGCATCGGTGAAGCTGACCGAGGGCGTCGACTACATCGACAACGCCTCCGTCAGCCACGTCAACGGCGCCAAGGGCGCGGGCCTGCACGTCGGCGGCTACCACTTCGCCCGCGACGTCAACATCAACGCCCAGGTCGACCACTTCGCCGGGCAGCTCCGAGCCCGCGGGCTGCTCGCCCCCGGGTCCCTGGCCCCGATGCTCGACATGGAAAACGCCGACCTCCGCGACAACGGCAACCCGTTCGTCGCCGCGTTCATCACCCGCCTGCGCGCCGTCACCGGCATCCGCAAGGTACTGGTGTACGCCAACAGCGACTGGTGGACCCACGTCCTACGGCCCGACGAATGGGCCGACGCGGACGTGTTCCTCTGGATCGCCCGCTACAACGGACAGCCAGGCTCCCCCGGCTGGTCACACCCCCGCCTGGCGCTGCACCAGCACACCAACAGCGGGGTCGTACCAGGCATCCCCGGCAAGGTCGACCGCAACGCCACCATGGCCGGGTACAGCCTCGACCACCTCACCCTCGGCGCGGCCCCCGCTCCCGCACCTGCCCCCAACCCTTCACCGAACCCGGCCCCCGCGCCGACCACCTACACCGTGCGCGAGGGCGACACCCTCTCCGCCATCGCCCAGCGCAACGGAACCACCTGGCAGGAACTCGCCCGCACCAACGGGATCAGCAACCCCGACCGGATCTTCCCCGGCCAGGTGCTCACCCTCACCACCCCGGCAGCAGGCCGCTTCCACACCGTCCGATCCGGAGACACCCTCTCCGCCATCGCCCAGCGCAACGGAACCACCTGGCGTGAACTCGCCCGCCTCAACGCCATCGCCGACCCCGACCGCATCTTCCCCGGCCAGATCATCCGCCTGCCCTGACCCGGAGGTACAGCCATGACCCAACCCCGCACGGAACGACCCCGCCCCCTCCGCACCGCCGCCCGGATCGTCGGCGGCATCACCGCCCTCATCGCCGGACTCGCCAACAGCGGCGTCATCACACCCACCCAAGGCAACGCCATCCAAGGCGTCATCACCGCCGTCCTCATCCTGCTCGGCAGCCTCGGCATCGTCGTCCTCGCCGAGCCCAAGGTGACCCCGCTATCCGACCCCCGCGACGACCAGGGCCGTCCCCTGACACCCAGCGAGTAACACCGTCGCTGTAGCCCCGCCAGACAGGAATCGGCTGGGTCGAACAGCAGACCTGTTCGACCCAGCCTTCAACCGCTACCTACAGGGAGCCCAGATGACGCCGAAAGAGTGGGGCCAGAAAGAGGCCGCGAAGTCCCCCCAGTGGGGCGCCGACATGTGGGTCCGTGCTGGTCAGATTCTCGGAGTGGAACTCAAAATCCCTACGCTGCCGCGAGACTCGGCACCTGGATCTCCTTCCGCCATCGCAGTTCCAACAGGTCAGGATTGAATCGCCCACCCTTGCCTGCGGGGTGAATGACAACAGCGTGCAGCGCGAGCCGCAAAAAAGCCCGCTTCTGCGACAGGTCCAGCGCCACATCGGGGTCATCCGCAAACCACCGTTCTCGAATGTTCGCCGTGGTCGTCAGCGCCTGCTGCCCCGAGAGTACAAACTTTCGCTGCTCTCCTCTGAGGCGGTCGATCTCGACTTCAAGAGAGCGCACGGTCTCAAAGAAGAACCCGTCCGAGATTCCTCCAGACGCGTACTGCGTCTTTAGCGCGGACAGCCGCCTATACCTGTCGTCTAGTTGTTCCTGCCCTTCCCACTCAACATCCGTGACGTCAAACGCGGTAACCTCCTCAAGTTTGGCGAGCACGGCTTCCGTGACGAACTCATCGACCGCCGGCCCTTGGCGAGCGGTCCCCGCGCACCCTCCGTTGCACCTTGGCTGACATGAATAGTTGTGCCAAGAGTGCTTGGGTACCCAGGTGATCCGGTGACGTGTAAGGCAAAGCGACCCGTCGGCCTTGGGCTTGCCGCACCGCGCTAGGCCGGTAAGCAGGTACTTGGGTTCACGCAGGCCCAACTCTCCTGCCGTCTCACCACTAGGTCCGACAACCTTTCCCCGTCGAGCCTTGAAAATCGCGTCGATCTTCTTCCATTCTGCGGGGGTGACCAGCGCATCCCACTCCCCAACGATCGGGTTGCCCTTTTCGTCACACACAAGCTGGCCGTTGATGCTGCGATACCCGCAGATCCGAGGATTCTTCAGCACAAGCGCCAAGGTCTGCTGCTTGAATTGATTGCCCTCGGTCGTAAGGATTCCCTTCCTGCGCCATTCCAAGGTGATGGAAGCTGTTGAGCGGCCAGCAATGAAGTCTTTCGCAGCCTTATTGATAGCGCGACCGTTCACCGGATGCGCCGTGATCTTATCTTCGAGCCATCCAAACCGAGGCTTGCCACGGGGGACCTTACCCTCCGCTGCGCGGCGGCGGTGGTTGTTGCGCGCTCGCTTGCGCATCCTTCTCGACTCGGCCTTGGAGATCACAGCCCCCATGAGACCCATGGTTTCCACGTCGTCCGAGTAGAGGTCTTTCTTGCCTTGTTCATCCGCATAGACGCGACCATCATCCAAGGTGAACTCTTCAACGAATCGCTCGTAATCACCCGGACGCCGGATAAGTCGGTCCTCATGAACAACGATCACGCCTCGGATCTCAACGCCTTCTGTAGTCCTGCCGCGACGGAGCGCTACTAGCATCGTCTCGAAGTCTTTGCGCACAACGTTGGGCTTGCTGGCGGATCGGTCGTTGTCCTCGTACTCGTAGACGACGATCCAACCGTACTTCCTGGCGTTCACCCTGTTGTCGCGATGCTGGTCCTTGACTCCGTGGCGGTCCTTCTCGTCATCCTTGCTGATCCGCGCGTACCCAGCGACCGGGATGAGTAACCCGGCCTTGATCATGTCCAACTCTTCGTCGGTCAGTGTGACGGTATTTCCCATAGAACACTTCTATCACCTGGTGTAGACGAAGTACCTGGTCTCGCCCCCGGTCGGGCGCAGCAGCTCGAAGCCGAGGAAGCCGGGCTCGCCCTCCACGGCACCGAGGCGCGCGGCGAAGCGCCGCTCCAGCTCTGGGCCCGCGCCCTCGGGGACCTCGATCGCGTTGATCTTCACGACAGCCATGCCGCCAGGTTACTTGCGCAGCGTGCCCGGGTAGCGGAACTGGTCGGCCGGTTTGCCCGGTTGGTGGAACCACGCGTCGAGGAACGGGGTCAGGTCCTGCTCGGCGATGCGGTTGACCATGGCCTCGAAATCCGCCCAGCCCGCGTTGCCGTCGCGGTGGGTGGCGGCCCACTCGCGCAGCAGGCGGGTGAACTTCTCCTCGCCCAGCTGCCTGCGCAGCGCGTGCACGGCCAGCTGGCCCTTGTCGTAGACGGCGGTGAACTCGTTGCCGGGTCCCATGTCGACCAGCGGGCGGTTCCAGAACGGGTCCTTGGCGCGGGTCGCGACGGCGCGGAAGCGGTCGTCGAGGTTCGTGCCGTTGTGCTCCAGCCACAGCCACTGCGCGTACGAGGCCAGGCACTCGTTGAGGCAGATGTCGGACCAGCGGGTCAGGGACACGCTGTCGCCGAACCACTGGTGGGCCTGCTCGTGCACGATGACGTCCAGCTCGGCCCACTGCGCGTAGATCGGGCGGGTCTGGGTCTCCAGGGAGAAGCCGATGCTCTCGTTGACGAAGATGCCGCCCGCCGCGCTCTGCGGGTACGGGCCGAACCAGGTCGACAGGAACGCCAGCACCTCGGGCAGCCGGGCCTCGATCTGCTTCTTGCCCTCCGCGCCCGGTGCGTAGGCGTCGACCACCGGGGTGCCGTCGGGCAGTTGGGAGCGCTCGATGGTCCACTTGTCGATGCCGACCGTGGTCAGGTACGGCGCGACGCGGGTGGGCTCCTCCCAGGTGAACGTCGTCCACCCGCCGCTCGACGACGGCGGCTGCTCGCGGCCGTTCGAGATCACGCTCCAGCCGTCCGGCACCCGGGCGGTCAGCCGGAAAGTGGCCTTGTCCAGGGGGTGATCGTTGACCGGGTACCAGGAGCTGGCCGAGTGCGGCTCCCCGGCGGCGAACGCGCCACCCGACTTGGCGATCTGCCAGCCGCTCGGGCCCAGCGCCGCGTCGCCGCGGGCCGTGGGTTCGCCCGCGTAGGTCACGCGGGTGCGGAACCGCGCGCCGGACCGCACGACCGCGGCCGGGGTGATCACCAGCTCGCGATCGCCCGTGCGGGTGAACTCCGCCGGGGCGCCGTCGACCTCCACAGCGGACACGACCAGGCCGGAGAGGTCGAGGTTGTACTGGCTCAGGTCCGCCGACGCCGTGGCCGTCACCGTCGTGTCGCCGTCGAGGTGCTTGGTGGCGGGGTCGTAGGAGATGCCGACGTCGTAGGCGAGGACGTCGTAGCCGCCGTTGCCGTCGTCCGGGTAGTACGGGTCGCCGATCCCCGCCGCGCCGGCCACCGAGATCGGCGACTGCGCCGGGGACTTCCCCGGCGACCCGCCCGGGGCCTCCTTGGGCGTCCCCGGCTCCGCGGTGTCCGTGCAGGCGGTGAACGCCAACGCGGCCACCAGCACGAGTACGACTCGGACGCGGGGCATCGCGGCACTCCAGACGGCTCGGGGGTTCGCCAGACCATCATGGCGGCTGGGCCGTACCGCCGCTGTTGGCTCGGGCAAACTCGCCCCATGCCGCACCTGACCCACTTCGGCGGGGACGGACCGCCGATCCTGCTGCTGCACGCCCTGATGGGCCGGGCGAGCACGTGGTGGCCGGTCGCCCCCTGGCTCACCGCCTACGGCCGCGCCGTCGGCTTCGACGCGCGCGGCCACGGCCGCAGCCCCCACCGCGGCGGGACCTGGCGCACCCCGGACTTCGTCGCCGACGCCGCCGCGGCGGCCCGCGGGTTCGCCGAGCCGACCGTCGTCATCGGACATTCCATGGGCGGCCTGCACGCCCTGGCCCTGGCCGCCGACCACCCGGACCTCGTGCGCGGAATCGTCATCGAGGACACGGGCGTCGACTTGCGCGGACGCACGGTCGAAGACTGGCGCGCGCTATTCGACGCGTGGCCGGTGCCATTCCCGTCACTACGACACGTGCGCGAGTTCTTCGGCCCAGCCGGGGACTACTTCGCGGAGTGCGTGGAGGAACGGGAGGACGGCTACCACTTCCTCGCGCCGCCGCAGGAGTTGTTCGGCATCGCCCAGGAGTGGGGCGAGCGGTCCTATTGGGACGTGGTGGACCGGGTGCGGTGCCCGGTCCTGGTGGTGGAAGCCGAGCACACGGTGATGCCCGCCGGGCAGCAGGCGGAGATCGCCCGGCGCACCGGCGGGACGCACGTGGTGGTCCCGGGCAGCGGCCACCTCGTGCACGAATCGGCGGAAAGCGGATATCGGGGCGCGGTGGAGGCATTCCTGTCGGCGCTGTTGGGCCGTTGACGAAAAGGCGCCGGCGGTACCGTTGCGGGTATGGACACAGCCGCCTGACAGGGACCTCCCAGGGAAGTGCTGGGCCATCCCGCGCCGATCCGGCAATTCGCCACCCGGACGAATCACACAGTGGACGGAAGTGCCGTTGCGCGCGCGGCGGAATCGGCCGCGCCGTATTGGCCGTGACCTAGTCCGGTAGGGCGACCTCGGCGAAGAGGGCGTTGTGGTCGCTGCCCGGCAGGTCGTACACGGCGGCGTTGGGGACGGCGATCCGGCGGTCCACGAGGATGTGGTCGATGGTGACCGGCGGTCCGAAGTCGCTGAGCGACGACCAGGTGGGCCGCATCCCCTCCCCCGCCTTCTCCGCCCCGTCGTCGTAGCCGCGGGCCATGAAGGACGTCAGGGCGTTGTGGTCGAGGGTCGCGTTGAAGTCGCCCGCCAGGATGCGGGGGCGGCCGTCCGAGTCCGGGTTGGGCAGGGACGCCAGTTCGCGCTGCCACGTCTTCCGGTCGGTGTCGCTGTTGACCGGCGGCACGATGTGGACCGCCACGACCTCGATGTCGACCGGCCCGGAGAGGTCCAGCACCGCCGCCGGGTTCTCCAGCACCGTGTTCTCCACCAGCACGATCTGTCGCAAAGGGACCTTCGCCAGGATCCCGCTGCCGCTCGCCCCGCCCATGGGCCGCACCACGCGGTAGGGCAGCAGTCTGTCCACTCCGGCCGCGTCGAGGGCGTCGAGGGCGGCCGGGGTCAGTTCCTGCAAGAAGAGGACCTCGGTCCGGGTGTCACGCACCAGGTTGACCAGGGTCTGCGGATCCGCCTTGCCCAGCATCAGGTTGGCGGTCAACACCCGCAGGTGCTGCCCCTGCGGCATCGGGTCGCCGTCCGGGAGGATCCGGGGCAGCAGCAGGACACCGAGGGACAACGACGCGACCAGGCCGATCAGGGTCAGGGACCGGCGGCGCAGCAGCAGGCAGACCAGGGTCACCAGCAGGCCGAAGCCCGCCGCGTACGGGGTCAGCGACAGCGCGGCCACGGTCAGGTTGTTGCCGTCGATCCCACCCAATCGGAGGACCCCGAGCGCCAGTACCGGGAGCAGCAGGAACGCCAGGAACACAGTCACGCCGCGGCGGCGCCGGGGCTTGCCCGGCTGCTCCTGCGCCTGGTCCTCGTAGGCGATCGTCGACTCAGCCACGCCGTTCGTTCCCCCGCTGGTCATCGGCCATGGTCACAGGATGCCTGACATCGCTGTCGGCCGTCGGGCAACGCCTGTCAACCGCCGTCCGGGGCTGACAGCGGGCTGTGCTGGTGCTGACAGCGCGCCGCGCGAACCTCGGTACCGAACAAGGAGGGGGCGAAGATGTCCTACGCAATCGAGGCCGAGGGGCTGGTCAAGCGCTTCGGATCCACGGTCGCCCTGAACGGGGTCGACCTCGCCGTCCCGACCGGCAAGGTGCTGGGGGTCCTCGGACCCAACGGGGCGGGCAAGACCACGGCCGTGCGGGTGCTGGCCACCCTGCTGCGCGCCGACGAGGGGTGGGCGCGCGTCGGGGGGTACGACGTGGCCACCCAGCAGAACTCCGTGCGCAGCCTGATCGGGCTCACCGGCCAGTACGCGTCGATCGACGAGGACCTGTCCGGCACCGAGAACCTGGTGCTGCTGGGCAAGCTGCTCGGCCTGTCCAAGGCGAACGCCAAGGCGCGGGCCGCCGAGCTGCTGGCGAAGTTCGAGCTGACCGACGCCGCGGGCCGGGCCATCAAGACCTACTCCGGCGGCATGCGCCGCCGCGCGGACCTCGCGGCCAGCCTGGTCGGCAGGCCCGACGTGCTGTACTTGGACGAGCCGACCACCGGCCTCGACCCGCACAGCCGCAACGAGGTGTGGTCCACGGTGCGCGGCCTGGTCGACGACGGCGTGACCGTGCTGCTGACCACCCAGTACCTCGAAGAGGCCGACCAGCTGGCCGACCTGATCACCGTGATCGACCACGGCAAGGTCATCGCCTCGGGCTCCCCGCACGAGCTCAAGCGCCGCACCGGCGGCCAGAGCCTGCAGGTCCGGCCCACCGTGGCCGCCGACACCGCCGCGGTCGCCACCATCCTGCGCGACCTGACCGGCACCGAGCCGCAGGTCGACGCGGACGCGGGCCTGCTGTCCACCGCCGTGGACAACCCGCTGCTGCTCTCCGCGCTGGTGCGCAAGCTCGACGAGGCGGGCATCACCGCCGACGAGCTCGGTCTGCGCCTGCCCAGCCTCGACGAGGTGTTCCTG
The DNA here is from genome assembly GCF_041897805.1 of Actinokineospora auranticolor. GTDB lineage: Bacteria > Actinomycetota > Actinomycetes > Mycobacteriales > Pseudonocardiaceae > Actinokineospora > Actinokineospora auranticolor. Next base: position 404,009 of record NZ_CP154825.1, on the reverse strand, counting down.
TCCCTCACCGGGCGCACCACCCCGATCCCCGAAGGGAGCCCGGCATGACCGCCGCCGTCCTGCCCCGGCCAACGGCCACCGTCGGCCTTTCCGAGACCCTGCGCCACAGCTTCGCGCTCGCGGGCCGCGCGGTCACCAAGGTCCGCAAGAACCCCGAGTCGCTGCTGGACGTCACGCTCCAGCCGATCATCTTCCTGGTGCTGTTCGTCTACCTCTTCGGCGGCGCCGTCGGCGGCAGCACCGACGCCTACCTGCAGGTGCTGCTGCCCGGCCTGATGGTGCAGAACATCGTCTTCGCCAGCCTCGGCACCGGCATGGCGCTCAACACCGACATCACCAAGGGCATGTTCGACCGGTTCCGCAGCATGCCGATCGCCCGGTCGGCGCCGCTGATCGGCGCGGTGCTCGGCGACATCGTGCGGTTCGTGGTCACGCTGACCGTGCTGTTCGTGTTCGCCACGATCATGGGCTTCCGGGTGCAGACCGACCCGGGCCGCTTCCTGATCGCGGTCGTGCTGCTGATCGCCTTCGGCCTGTGCCTGTGCTGGGTGTCGGTCTGGGTGGGCATGCTGGTCAAGAGCCCGCAGGCGGTGCCCGGCACGCTGGTGGCCTTCATGTTCCCGCTGACCTTCGGCAGCAACGCCTTCGTGCCCGCCGACACCCTGCCGGGCTGGCTCAAGGCCTGGGTCGACATCAACCCGGTCACCCACCTCACCGACGCGGGCCGCGGCCTGCTGCTCGGCGGCGAGTGGGTCGGCTCCGCGGCCATCGCGTTCGCGTGGGCGATCGGCATCGCCGCGGTGTTCCTGCCGCTGGCCCTGCGCGGCTACCGCAAGCGCCTCGGCTGACCCACCTCCAGGGGGAGCCGACGGCCCCGTCCACCCGCACCGGGTGGACGGGGCCGTCGGCGTCTCAGCGCCCCAGGACCCGCTTGAGCTCCTCGAACGCGGCGGCCTGCCCCAGCGCCAAGCCGGACTCGTAGCCCGCGACCCGGCCGTCGACCCCGAGCACCTCGTCCAGTTTGGCGCGCAGCTCGGCCAGCTCCGGGCTGCCCAGGTCGGGCTCGCCGCGCACGGCGGCGGCGACCCCGAGCATCCGGGCGGCGGCGACCGCGTCGCCCCGGCCCGCCAGGACCAGCGCGGCCACCTCGCCGATGGCCCCGAAGTGCGGCATGTCCGGGATGTCGGCCAGCCCGTCGAGCGCCTCGCCCATCGCGGCGAAGGCGGCGTCGTGGTCGCCCGCCGCCTGGGCCAGCTGGGCGCGGACGGTGCCGAACATCGACTGCCAGTGCCCGTTGTGCCCGGGCGCGTCGCGCAGCCACCGGTCGGCGACGGCGAAGTGCTCGCGCGCGGCGGCCAGGTTGCCGCGCAGCCGCTCGGCGGTCGCCAGCCAGGCCAGCAGCAGCGCCTGGGTCTCCTCGCTGCCGCGCTCGCGGGCCAGCGCCAGCGCGGACTCCAGGGTCCGCACCGCCAGGTCCACGTCACCCGCGCGGCCCTGCTGGATCGCCAGCCTGCCCATCAACCCCGGCAGCTCGTCGGCCGCGCCCAGCTCCGCGACCAGCCGCACCGCCTCCTCGGTGGCCGCGACCGCGCCGGTCAGGTCGCCCCGCAGCGCCCGCCGCTCGGACACCTGGCCGATCGCCATCGCCTGGCCCCAGCGGTCGCCCAGCTCGCGGAACAGCACCAGCGCCAGCTCGGCGTCGGCCTCCGCCTCGGCCAGGTCGCCCTGGTTCTCCAGGAGGAACGCGCTGCCCAGCCGGGCCAGCCCGCGCACCCACGGGTCCGGGTGCTCGGCGCTGCGCCGCAGCCCGGCCAGCGCCTCGTCGACCGCGCCGCTGAACGCGGCCAGCATCGGCTCCAGCATCGCCATGATCGGGTAGTGCGCGATGGCGTCGGTGTCGACCAGCTCCTTGCGCACCTCCCGGATGACCTCGCGGTCCGGCAGGCCGCCCCCGGCGTGCGCGAACACGGCCAGCGCGCGCAGGGCGGCCCGGGCGTGCGCGGGGGCCGGGCCTGCGACCTCGACCACCTCGGCGATCATGTTCATGGCCTCGCGGTGGCTGCCGCTGACCATCCAGAACCAGCCGGAGCTGACCGCGAGCCGGTGCGCGACGTCCGCGTCGCGCGCGGCGATGGCGTAGCGCAGGGCGGCGAGCAGGTTCTCGTGGTCGGCCAGCAGCCGGGCCAGCCACCGCACCTGCTCCGCGCCGCGCAGGTACGGCTCGGCCTCGGCCAGCAGGTCGAGGAAGTACGCGCAGTAGCCCGCCCGCACCCGGTCGCCGTCGCCGTACTCGGTCAGCCGCTCGGCCGCGTAGGCGCGGACGGTCTCCAGCATCCGGTACCGGACCCGGCCGTCGCGGCCCTCGTCGGCCACCACGATCGACTTCTCCACCAGCGTGGCCAGCACGTAGACCACGTCCTCGGCGGGCAGCGACTCGCCGTCCTCGGCGGCCACCGCGGTGATCGCGGCCAGGTCGGCGGGGGCCGGGAACACCGACAGTCGGGTGGCCACCAGCCGCTCCGGCTTCTCCAGCAGGTCCCAGCTCCACTCGACCACCGCGCGCAGCGTGCGGTGCCGGGGCAGGGCGGTGCGGTTGCCGCCGGTGAGCAGCCGGAAGCGGTCGTCGAGCCGCTCGGCGACCTGGCCGACGGTCATCGACCGCAGCCGGGCGGCGGCCAGCTCCAGGGCCAGCGGCAGCCCGTCGAGCCTGCGGCAGATCTCGCCGACGGCACCCGCGTTGGCGGCGTCGACCTCGAAGCCGGGGCTGGCCGAGCGGGCCCGGTCGGTGAACAGCCGCACCGCGTCCGCGGCGGCGACCTCGCCCGCCTCGGCGTTCTCCGCGGGCAGGCCGAGCGGGCCCAGCGGGTAGACGACCTCGCCGGTGATGGCCAGCGGCTCGCGGCTGGTGGCCAGCACCCGCAGCCGGGGGCAGCCCGCGAGCAGCAGGTCGGCGAGCAGGGCGGCGGCGGTGATCAGGTGCTCGCAGTTGTCCAGCACCAGCACGCCGCGCTGGCCGCCCAGCACCTCCACCAGCCGGTCGACGCCGGTGCTGGGCCGCGGCCCGGTGGCGGTGTGGTTCTCCATCAGCCGGATCTCGCGGACGCCGAGCGCGGACAGCGTCGCGACCGGCACGTCCTCGGCGGAGCGCACACCGGCCAGCTCGACGAACCAGGTGACCTCGTCGAGCCCGGCCACGACCTCGCGCGACAGCCGGGTCTTGCCCGCGCCACCCGGGCCGACCAGGGTGACCAGCCGGGCCTCCCCGAGGCTGCGGGTCACCTCGCGCAGCTCGGCGTGGCGGCCGACGAAGCTGGTCAGCGCGGCGTTCACGGCCCGGCGCGGGGCCGGTGCGGGCTCGATGTCGCCGCGCAGCACGGCGAGGTGCAGGTCGCGGAGTTCGGGGGACGGCTCGACGCCGAGCTGGTCGTCGAGCACCTGGCGGACGCGCTCGTACGCGGCGAGCGCGTCGGCCTGCCTGCCCGCGAGAAACAGCGCGCGCACGAGCAGCGCGGACAGCCGCTCCCGCAGCGGGTGCTCGGCGACCAGGGTGCGCAGCTCGGGGATGACCTCGACGTGCCTGCCCGCGCGGACGTCGGACTCCAGCAGGTCCTCGACGGCGGCGGCCTTGAGCTCGGCCAGGCGGTCGATGGCGGCGGCCGCGAACGGGGCGTCCTCGGTGCCCGACAGCGGCGGCCCCTGCCAGAGCGCGAGCGCCGCGCGCAGCGTCTTGGCGGCCTCGGGGAAGCGGCCGTCCCGCAGCGCGGCGCGGCCCTCGGCGGCGAGGCGTTCGAAGCGGTGCGCGTCGACGTCGTCGGGGTCGAGGACCAGCCGGTAGCCGGCGGGGTGGGACTGGATGAGTCCATCGGTCTGCACCGCGCGGCGCAGGCGGGAGACCAGGGACTGCAACGCGTTGGTGGCGTCGGCGGGCGGCTCGGTGCCCCAGAGCCCATCGATCAGCGCGGGCGCGGGGACGACCCGGTCGGCGTGCAGGGCGAGGAGGGTGAGCAGCATGCGGAGCCGGGTGCCGCCCAGCGCGACCGCCGCCCCGGCACCGTGGTCGAGACGCAGCGGTCCGAGTATCGCCACCTGCACACGCCACAGCTTTCCAGACGTGGCTACCGGATTGGCCGCTGGCACGGGACGCGTCCGCCCGACTTGGGTAGGTGGTACCCGCTAGGGCGGATTGTTCCCGGGAAACGGAGGCGGCCTCCCCGCGAACGGGGAGGCCGCCTCCGGTGTCGTCGTACTGCTTACTCGCCCGCGGCCTCGGGGGCGTCGTTCGCGTCCGAGCCACCGGAGGCCGACAGCTCGACCGGGAGGGAGTCGGGGACGCGGGTGGGCTTGGGCTCGCCGCGGAAGACGAAGTGCGCCTTGTCCGCGCTCGCCTCCTCGCCGTCCCAACCCTCGACGTCGGTGATGATGATCTGGCCCGGCTCGATCTCGCCGAACAGGATCTTCTCCGAGAGCTGGTCCTCGATCTCGCGCTGGATCGTGCGGCGCAGCGGGCGGGCGCCCAGCACCGGGTCGAACCCGCGCTTGGCCAGCAACTTCTTGGCCTTGTCGGTCAGCTCGAGGGCCATGTCCTTGTTCTTCAGCTGCGTCTCGACGCGGGCGATCATCAGGTCCACCATCGAGATGATCTGCTGCTCGTTGAGCTGGTGGAAGACGATGATGTCGTCGATGCGGTTGAGGAACTCGGGGCGGAAGTGCTTCTTCAGCTCGTCGTTGACCTTGTTCTTCATCCGCTCGTAGTTCGAGCTGGTGTCCGAACCGCTGGTGAAGCCCAGGCCCACGGCCTTCGAGATGTCCTGGGTGCCCAGGTTCGAGGTGAAGATGATCACGGTGTTCTTGAAGTCCACCGTGCGGCCCTGGCCATCGGTCAGGCGGCCGTCCTCCAGCACCTGCAGGAGGGTGTTGTAGACCTCCTGGTGCGCCTTCTCGATCTCGTCGAAGAGCACGACCGAGAACGGCTTGCGCCGCACCTTCTCGGTCAGCTGGCCGCCCTCCTCGTAGCCCACGTACCCGGGAGGGGCGCCGAAGAGCCGCGAGGCGGTGTAGCGGTCGTGGAACTCGCCCATGTCGATCTGGATGAGGGCGTCGTCCTCGCCGAACAGGAACTGCGCCAGCGCCTTGGACAGCTCGGTCTTACCGACACCGGACGGGCCGGCGAAGATGAACGAGCCGGAGGGGCGCTTCGGGTCCTTGAGGCCCGCGCGGGTGCGGCGGATCGCCTGGGACACGGCCTTGACCGCGTCCTCCTGGCCGATGATCCGCTTGTGCAGCTCGTCCTCCATGCGCAGCAGGCGGGAGGTCTCCTCCTCGGTGAGCTTGAAGACCGGGATGCCGGTCCAGTTCGCCAGCACCTCGGCGATCTGCTCGTCGTCGACCTCGGCGATGACGTCGAGGTCGCCGTCCTTCCACTGCTTCTCCCGCTCGGCCTTCTGCGAGAGCAGCTGCTTCTCGTTGTCGCGCAGCTTGGCGGCCCGCTCGAAGTCCTGCGCGTCTATCGCGGACTCCTTCTCGCGGCGCACGTCCGCGATCTTCTCGTCGAACTCGCGCAGGTCCGGCGGCGCGGTCATCCGGCGGATGCGCATCCGCGCGCCCGCCTCGTCGATGAGGTCGATCGCCTTGTCCGGCAGGTACCGGTCGTTGATGTAGCGGTCGGCCAGGGTGGCGGCGGCGACCAGGGCGGCGTCGGTGATCGTGACGCGGTGGTGCGCCTCGTACCGGTCGCGCAGGCCCTTGAGGATCTCGATGGTGTGCTCGAGCGACGGCTCGCCCACCTGGATCGGCTGGAAGCGGCGCTCGAGCGCCGGGTCCTTCTCGACGTACTTGCGGTACTCGTCGAGGGTGGTCGCGCCGATGGTCTGCAGCTCGCCGCGGGCCAGCATCGGCTTGAGGATGGAGGCCGCGTCGATCGCGCCCTCGGCCGCGCCCGCGCCGACGAGGGTGTGGATCTCGTCGATGAACAGGATGATGTCGCCGCGGGTCTTGATCTCCTTGAGCACCTTCTTCAGGCGCTCCTCGAAGTCACCGCGGTAGCGCGAACCGGCCACCAGGGAGCCCAGGTCGAGCGTGTAGAGCTGCTTGTCCTTGAGGGTCTCGGGCACCTCGCCCTTGACGACCATCTGGGCCAGGCCCTCGACGACCGCGGTCTTGCCGACGCCGGGCTCGCCGATCAGGACCGGGTTGTTCTTGGTGCGGCGGGACAGCACCTGCATGACCCGCTCGATCTCCTTGGTCCGGCCGATGACCGGGTCCAGCTTGCCCTCGCGGGCGGACGCGGTCAGGTTGCGGCCGAACTGGTCGAGCACCAGCGAGGAGGACGGGGTGCCCTCGCCGCGCCCGCCTTCGGAGGACTCCTTGCCGGGCTGGTTGGTGTAGCCCGACAGCAGCTGGAGCACCTGCTGGCGCACGCGGTTGAGGTCGGCGCCGAGCTTGACCAGCACCTGCGCGGCCACGCCCTCGCCCTCGCGGATCAGCCCGAGCAGGATGTGCTCCGTGCCGATGTAGTTGTGGCCGAGCTGCAGCGCCTCGCGCAGCGACAGCTCCAGGACCTTCTTCGCCCTCGGGGTGAAGGGGATGTGGCCGCTCGGCGCGTGCTGGCCCTGGCCGATGATCTCCTCGACCTGCTGCCGCACGCCCTCGAGCGCGATCCCCAGCGACTCGAGCGCCTTGGCCGCGACACCCTCACCCTCGTGGATCAAGCCCAGGAGGATGTGCTCGGTGCCGATGTAGTTGTGGTTAAGCATCCTGGCCTCTTCTTGGGCCAGGACGACCACCCGCCTCGCGCGGTCGGTGAACCTCTCGAACATTCGCACTCCCTGACTGCTGCGCCGGCGGCCCTTGTCCACGTCCGTCCCGTGGAGTCAGCACCGTGGGACCACTGTAGTAGGCCCGACTCGTGCGTTCAGTGCCACTTCTCAGCCCATCCCGCCCGCGCCCGGCTGCCCAAGGCGGTCTTTCGCCCATCCCAACGTGCGACTACCCGGCCGGATTCCACAAGACACGGCATGTCCGCTGAGCGCGAACACAGCCACTCATAAGTGTGGGCTTTTCGGCCTGGACCTCACCGGCGGACGACCTGCACACTCGGTAAGGTTAGGCAAGCCTCACCACAACGGGTGGCTGCGGATGGTCGTGGAAGGAGGCCGCCGTGCGGAGCACAGTGTGCCTCCGTTCGCGGGACGGCGGGGCGGTATGACCGCCGGTTACCGCGTCGCGGCCCCGGGCACGGGCCGCCGGGGCCTCCTCGCGGATTCACTCGCCCGGGTCAACCACCGGCAGGCCCGCGCCGAACTGCGCTACGGCCTGCCCGCCGACCGCGACCGCTGGACCGGCTGCGCCGACCTGCTCGCCACGCCCGAGGAGTTCGACCGGTGGCGCGCCGGCCTGGCCGACTGGCTGGTCGACCGGTACGCCGATTCGCCCGATCGGACCACCGCGGGCTACGTGATGACCTGGTACCTCTGGGTCCCCGGCTACGTGGCCGCGACGCTGTTCCACCACGAGCGCCGGGTGCCGTCGCTGCGCCCGGCCGACCTCGCGTTCCGGTTCTCGCGGCCGCGACCGCACCCGGACGCCATCGCCGTGCTGTCCCCGCGCTTCGCCTGCCTGCCCGACGACCCGGCGGCGGGCACACCGGAGGCGACCGTGGTCGCCGACGAGCGCGCGCTGGCCGCCGTGCTGCGCGGGCGCTTCGCCGCGCACGCCGCCCGGTTCGTCGAGGCGTACCAACCCCGGGTGCGGCTGGGCAAGCGGATGCTGTGGGCCGCGGCCACCGACGTGCTGGACAGCTCCCTGTGGCAGGCGGGCCGCTACGGCGGCGACGAGGGCGCGGGCGTGCTCGACGCGGCACTCGTGCTGGGCCCGGGCAGCACACCGTTCACCTCGGCCTCGACGCTGCGGCCGGTGCCGGGCGAGCACGGCCCGACCACGTGGACCCGGCGGCGGGAGAGCTGCTGCTTCCACTACCTGCTGGCCCAGGGTCAGGGCGCCTGCGAGACCTGCCCGCGGCTGGGCCGCCGACCGGAGCACCCCGGCGCCGAGTGCCGCTGACGGCTCCCGGACCCCGGTCCGCTTGCCCGTGAAAGCCGCGCGAACTCCGCGACCGTCGGTTCCGACGGAGCGTGCCCACAAAGGAAACGGCGCCACCCGCGCCGCACCACGAATCACTGCCCGAACGCCACTCGACCCAAGATCCGGTTACCCGACGTATTGCTTCATTCACCCGGTGAAAGCATCGCGGTAGGCCAGATGTGAATAACGGGAACGCCTGACGAATTCACTCCGACACGGCCCGGATGACCCATTAACAAATGATCACCGACAACGCAAGAGGCTGCCGACCCCTCCTCCGGCAGCCCCTTAAGCGCGTCCTGTCATGCCTGCTGGTTGTAAGCGTCGAGAACCTCGGAAGGGATTCGCCCACGATCGGAGACCTTCATGCCCTGCTTGCGGGCCCACTCGCGAATCGCCTGGTTCTGCTCGCGGTCGGCGGTGGCCGTGCGGGGCGGCCTACCAGGGGTGGCCTTGCCCAACTGGCGCTTGCGCCCGCCGGAACGGCGGGCGTGCTCGACGAAGTCGGCGAAGATGTCGCGCAACTTCTCCGCATTGTCGACGGACAGATCGATCTGGTACGACGCGCCGTCGAGCCCGAACTCCACGGTCTCCCCAGCCTCGGTACCGTCAAGGTCGTCGACCAGCGACACCGTGACCTTCTGCACCATATGCGCCTCCTCCTGCGATGAATGTGCCCTGCTGCCTGCTCGGTGCCGTCCCATTGGGCTATGCGGCCACTTGGAGAAATGCCGCCGAGGGCCAGGCTAGCGCAAATCCAGGCGATTGCGTTAGTGCCCGATACCCGAACGGGTCATTCGAGCCGGGTGAGATCCCCGAGCGCGATGCCCACCCGGGTGCGCGTCATCAACGAGCCATCAATGCCCATTACCACGGGAGCCGCCGTCGGCATTCTCCGACCGGCCGTTGTACGGAAAGCGCAGTTCGCCGGGTGAAACCCCGGCGACATCCCGCCACGGGCCGCCCACCTGCGCCGATCGGTCCACCCGCCTCGCCGCAGTTCACCTTCTCCTCACCCGATACGGTTGAAACATGCAGGAACCGGAGTTGTTCGCCAGGCGGGCCCGTTCTTTCGGGAGCAACGCCGTGGCCTATGCGCGACACCGCCCGGGATACGCCGAGGACGCCGTCGAATGGGTCATCGGGGACCGGGCCCGGGTGCTGGACCTGGCGGCGGGTACCGGCAAGCTCACCGAGACCCTGCTGGCCTTCGGACTGGAGGTCAGCGCGGTGGAGCCGGACGACGGCATGCGCGCCGAGCTGTCCCGGCTGCTGCCGGACGTGGCCGCGCTGGCGGGCACCGCGGAGCAGATCCCGTTCCCGGACGCGTCCTTCGACGCGGTGGTCACCGGCCAGGCCTTCCACTGGTTCAACAACCCGGGAGCGCTCGCCGAGATCGTCCGCGTGCTGCGCCCCGGCGGGGTGTTCGGCGCGCTGTGGAACTACGACGACCAGAGCGTGGAGTGGGTGGCCGAGATGGTGCGGCTCAGCCGCACCAGCGCCAACAGCGAGCAGGACCGGCAGGTCGTGGACAACCTGGACCACGCGCACAAGCCCAGACACGAAGCACTGACCGAACCGGAGGAGCACCGCTTCCCGCACGCGCAGCGGCGCACCGTCGAGTCGATGTTGTCGACCCTGGGCACGCAGTCGAGCATGCTGGTGATCGATGGGGCCGAGCGCGCCAAGCTGGTCGACCAGCTGCGCACCTACCTGTGGTCGCGCCCGGAGACTTCGCAGGGCGAGTTCGACCGGCCCCTCGTCTGCGTCGCGGTCCGCGCTTACAAGCGCGGTGCTTGATTCCTCCCACCACCCACCCCCTCATCCCCACCCGGCACCGTTCCCGGCTCGGCGGGTAACCGCGCACCCGGGAGCGGTGCGCTAGCGGGAGTTCCGCTCGAAGACCAACCGCAGGCCGAGCAGGGTGAGGTCGGGGCGGTGGTGGTCGATGGTCTCGGCCTCGTCCACCACCAGCGGCGCCAACCCGCCGGTCGCGATGACCGTGACCTGGCCTTCGTGGCCGGCGCGGGCCAGTTCGCGGGTGATCCGCCGGACCACGCCGTCGACCTGACCGGCGAAGCCGTACATGATGCCCGACTGCAGGCACTCCACGGTGTTCTTGCCGATCACCGACCGCGGCCGCACCATCTCCACCTTGCGCAGCGCGGCGGCCCGCGCGGCCAGCGCGTCGACGGAGATCTCGATCCCCGGCATGAACACCCCGCCGAGGAACTCGCCCTTGGCGGAGATCACGTCGACGTTGGTGGACGTGCCGAAGTCGACCACCACGCAGGCCGTGCTGTGCAGGTGGTGGGCGGCCAGGGTGTTGATGATCCGGTCCGCGCCCACCTCCTTCGGGTTGTCCACCAGCAGCGGCACCCCGGTGCGCACCCCCGGTTCGACGACCACCCGGTGCACCTTGGGGTAGTAGCGCGACAGCATCGCCCGCAGTTCGCGCAGCACCGCGGGCACGGTCGAGAGCGCCGCGACCCCATCGATGGCGTCGGCGTGCGCGCCGAGCAGGCCGCGCGTGGTCAGCGCCAGTTCGTCGGCGGTGACCCGGGCGTCGGTGCGCATCCGCCAGTCGTGCCGCAGCTCGTCGCCGTCGAACAGGCCGAGGGCGATGTTGGTGTTGCCGACGTCGATGGTGAGCAGCACGGCCGGGTCAGCTCGCGCCCTCGTGCGCGAGCAGCGCGTCCAGCTTGGCCGCGTCCACCGTCTCGGCGGCGGGCTCGGCGGTGACCGCGCCGCTGAGCAGGCCCGAGTCGGCGGGCGCGTGCCCGGCGTCGGCGCCCAGGTGCGCGATCCGGTTGTCGGCGTCGACGAAGACCACCCGGGGCTGGTGCGCGGCGGCCTCGGCGGCGTCCATCAGGCCGTAGGCGATGAGGATGACGACGTCGCCGGGGTGCACCAGGTGCGCGGCGGCGCCGTTGATGCCGATCACGCCGCTGCCGCGCTCGCCCTCGATGACGTAGGTCTCCAGGCGCGCGCCGTTGGTGACGTCGACGATCGCCACCTGCTCGCCCGCCAGCAGGTCGGCGGCCTCCATCAACACCGGGTCCACGGTGACCGAGCCGACGTAGTGCAGGTCGGCCTGGGTGACGGTGGCGCGGTGGATCTTCGACTTGAGCATGGTGCGGAACAAGGCGGACTCCTTAACCGTGCTGCCCGAGCTCGGGGGTGCCGAGGAGCAGCGGGACGTTGTCGATGAGCCGGGTGGCGCCGATGTGCGCGGCCACGAGCAACCTCGCCTCGCCCCGGTCGGGGGTGGGGCCGAGGTCCGGGCCCCGCAGGGCCAGGTAGTCCACGTCGAGTTCGGGGGTGCCGTCGAGCACGTCCTGGGCGGCGGCGAGCACCGCGCCCGCGCCGCCGTGCCCCGCGTGCGCGCCCGCGGCCAGCGCAGCGGAGAGCGCGACGGCGGCGGTGCGCTGGTCGGGGTCGAGGTAGGCGTTGCGGGAGGACTTGGCGAGGCCGTCCTGCTCGCGGACCGTCGGCACCCCGACGACCTGGGTGTCCATGTCGAGGTCGCGGACCATCTTCTTGATCAGGACGAGCTGCTGGAAGTCCTTCTCGCCGAAGAGCGCGTAGTCGGGGCGGACGATGTTGAGCAGCTTGGCGACCACGGTCAGCACACCCGCGAAGTGACCGGGCCTGCTCGCGCCCTCCAACTCGTCGCCCAGCGGTCCGGGGTGGACGGTGACCTGCGAACCCGGCGGGTACAGGGCCTCGCGGTCGGGGGTGAGCACCAGCTCGACGCGCTCGGCCTCGCAGACCGCCAGGTCGGCGTCCAGCGGGCGTGGGTAGCGCTCGAAGTCCTCGCCCGGGCCGAACTGGAGCGGGTTGACGAAGATCGACGCCACCAGCACGGTGTTCGGGATCCGCCGGGCCCGGCTGAGCAGCTCGCGGTGGCCGTCGTGCAGCGCGCCCATGGTCGGCACGAAGGCGATCTTGCGGCCGGTCGCGCGCAGCGCCCGGGTGACCTTGCCCAGCTCCGCCGGGGAGGTGTGGGTGTGCAGCTTGCCGATGGTGAAGCTGGGCGTCATGGGGTCTCTCCCTCGATGGCCGCGGCCACGTCCGGGGCGCGGTCGGCGCGCAGCAGCCCGGCGTCGACCGCGCGGGTCACGGTGCGGGCGGCCAGCGCGCGGTAGGCGGGCAACTTCTCGGGGGCGTGCTCGGCGAGCACCTCGACGTGCCGGGCCACGGTGCCCGCGTCGCCGCGGGCGACGGGCCCGGTGAGCGCGCGGTCGCCGTGCCGCAGCGCGTTGTCGAGCGCGGCGGACAGCAGGGGGCCGAGCAGCCGCTGCGGGGTCGCGACGCCCGCGTCGCGCAGCAGGTCGACGCACTCGCCGACCAGCGTGACCAGGTGGTTCGCGCCGTGCGCGAGGGCGGTGTGGTAGAGCGGGCGGGCCGCGGGCGGCACCCGGACCGGCTCCGCGCCCATCTCCACGACCAGCGCCTCGGCGACGTTCCAGGCGACCTCGTCGCCGTCGGCGGCGGTGATGCCGAAGGCGCAGGCGGCGATCCGCTGGAGGTCCTCGGGGCGGCCGGTGAAGGTCATCACGGGGTGCAGCGCGAGGCCGAGCGCGCCGTGCTCGGCGGCGGGGGCCAGCACCTCGACGCCGTGCGCGCCGCAGGTGTGCACCACGATCTGGCCCGCGCGCAGCGCACCGGCGGCGGCCAGGCCGCGCACCATGCCGGGCAGCGCGTCGTCGGGTACGGCCAGCAGCACCAGGTCGGCGCGGGCGGCGACCTCGTCGGGGGGCAGCACGGCGGCGCCGGGCAGCAGTTCCTCGGCGCGGCGCAGGGACTCGCGGGAGACCGCGGACACGGCGGTGATCACGTGCCCGGCCCTGGCCAGCGCCGCGCCGAGCACGGCACCCACCCGACCGGCGGACACCACGCCGACGGACAGCCGCGCGGGCTTCGGACACATGGCGAGCAGACTCCCTAGCCTCGTTCCAGTCCCGCATCGGCGCGGGTACCGGACGACCCACCGAGGGTATCGGCAGCCGTGACAGCGCGTGCCGCACGGGTGACCAGCTTCACCGGGCGCGCTGGTCACACCGCTCAGGCGTCGCCCCTGGCCAGCTCGACCGCGCGCCTGCGGGTGCCGCGCACCAGGGTGACCAGCCGGGCTTCCCGCGCAGGCCCGGCCGGACCGGCGGTGCCCCCGGCCATGGAGTGCCAGAGGAAGGCCAGTTCGCTGACCGCGGCCTGGTACTCCCCCACGGCCTGGGCGGCCTCGGCGCCCGCATGCGCCCGGACCTGCTTGCGCCACTGCCGCCTGCCCTTGAGGCTGCCCAGCAGGTCCACTTCGGACACCACGATCCAGTTCGCGTCGACCATCGCGGGCAGCGCGTCGGCCACGATCCGCTGCTCGCGCTTGCGGTGCCAGTGCAGGAAGTACACCGCGACGCCGAAGACCGGCACCATGACGAGGAAGTAGACGGTGAGGAAGGTGTTCGCGGTACCCAGCGTCGCCGAGCCGTTCCACAGGGCGTGCAGCAGCGCGGCGGCGAGGTAGCCCGCGACGGGGGCCAGGATCCGGACCTGCGGGCTGCGGGTCCGGGCGGCCACGCCGATGCCGATCCCGATCATCGCGGTGAACAGCGGGTGGGTGAACGGCGAGAGGACCCCGCGCAGGATGAAGGCGGCCAGCACCCCGGGCGACTGGGAGTCGCCGAAGCCGTACTCGGCGAACGCGCGGCCGAAGTAGTAGATGTTCTCGGTGAAGGCGAACCCGGCCGCGACCAACCCGGCGTAGACGATCCCGTCGACCACGCCGTCGAACTCGTCCCGCAGGAACAGGAAGATCCCCAGCACGAACGCGCCCTTGAGCCCCTCCTCGAACAGCGGCGCCGACACGATCGCGCTGATCTTGTCCCCGTTCCCCTTCCCCAGCAGGAGATCCCCCACCGCCTCCGCGGTGTTGTTGATCAGCAACGCGGTGATCGCGGCGACGCAGGCACCCCACCCGAAGGCGAGCCAGAGCAGCCGCGCGGGCTCGGGTTCCCACCGGTCGACCCACAGGAAGGCGGCGACGACCGGCCCGACGGGGAGCAACGCGGCCCCCACGCCGACCAGTTCGGCGAGCAACCCCACCCGCGCCGTACTCAGGGCGAGCAACGTGAGCCCACACCCCGCCAACAGGACCAGCCCGGCCACGGGGAGCAGCACGGTCAGCCGACGCGGGGTATGCCGGTGTTGGGACAATTCAGGCACGGATAGTGATCATAGGGCTGACGGGTGACACCCGGCCCCGTGACGCGTCACCTCGTCGAGGGTCGTGGGGTTGTGCACAGGCTTGATCATCATCGGCACCCGCCGTCGGTACCCGCCGCTATCGTGGATACCGGGGGCCGGAGGCATACCGATGATCTTGCTACGCGACTAGTCGTCATCCCGACGGCGGCGGTGGCGGCGGGACTGGGTCGAGCCGCCGTGAGCGGCCAGCAGTTCGTCGACCGACTTGCCGGAAGCGTGGGACCCGGTGTCCTCGGCAGCGGGCTGCGCCTCCTCGGCACGACGCCGACGGCCACCCTCGTCCTCAGGCTTGGCCCGGCGACCGGCGCGGTTGTCCTGCGGTGCGTTGACCGGCGGGAAGGTCCCGGTGGGCGCGCGACGTCGACCGCCCTCGCTATCCACCGAATCAGGCGAGACCGGCGGAAAGCGGCCCGACGGCGCGGCGTGGGCAGACCGCGCGCCGGAGGCGTAGGCGTGCCCGGGTGCGACGGGCGGGAAGTGGCCGGACGGCGCGGCGTGCGCGGAGGCCGACCGCGCGGCGGCAGGCGGGGACTGGGGCGAGACCGGCGGGAAGTGGCCGGAGGGCGCGGCGTGGGTGCCGGTCGACTGGGTCGCGCGAGGACCCTGCTGAGCGGCGGCGGGCGCCGACGCGGGAGCGAAGTGACCCGACTGGTTCGCCGGGCGGCCACCCTCGGGTGGCAGGTGGTCGGACTGGCCCGCGCGGGACTGCTGAGCAGGCGGGAAGTGGCCGGACTGCCCACCGCGAGTCCCCTGTGGCGCGGCGGCGGGCCTGCCGGTCGGACGAGCACCGGACGGGGCCTGAGCGGAGTGGCTCTCACCCCGCGCGGGCGCGAAGTGACCGGAGCTGTCCGCCTTGCCACCCGCGCGGGCGGGGCTCTGGGCTTGGCCCGCCGCACGAGCGGCAGGCGCGAACGGCGGCTGCCCCGCCGACCGCGCACTCGACTGGTCGTCCCCGTGGCCCGCGTTCGGGAACTGGCCGGAGTGGCCCGCCTGCTGCGCTTCCGCGCGTCCCCCGGACGGGAACCGGCCGGACTGGTCCACCTGCTGACCATCCGAACGCACAGCGGCCTGGCCCGAGCGGCCCGCCTGCTGGGCGTCCGCCCGCCCCCCGGTCGGGAACTGGCCAGAGTGATCCACCCGCTGGCCATCCGGCCGGGCGGCGGCTGGAGCCTGGCCGGAGTGGCCCGCCTGCTGGGCTTCCGCGCGAGCCGCGTTCGGGAACTGACCGGACTGGTCCGCGGCGCGAGCGGCCGGGGGCTGGGCGGCCGGGGGCTGCCGGGCCGGGGCCGGGCGGGTCGCGGGACGCTGGGCGGATTGGGCTGCCTGGGCTGCCTGGGCTGCCTGGGCTGGCTGGGCTGGCTGGAGGTCGGCGGCGGTGCGCTCGGCGACGGTCGGCGGGGACTGCGGCGGCCGCTGGGCCTGGTTCCGCTGGACCGATCCCGGCGCCGCCGCGTCCGGGACGCGGCCCGGTTGGCGTGGGGCGGCGGGCTTGTCCGCGGTCGACTGGTGGTTCAGCGCGGCCGCGTGTTCCTGGGCGGACCGGGGTGCCCGTTGCGGTCCCTGGACGGGACCGGCCGCGCGGGCGGGCCGCTGCGGCGTGGACTGCGCGTCCGGCTTGCCCGCAGGCCGGGGGGCCGCCGCGAGCACGCGGGCCTTCTTGCCGTTCGACCGCCCCCGCTGGGGCGCGGGCCCCTCGCCGTCCGCCTCCCACGACGGGTGCCACTCCGGGTCGATCCGCTCGTCGTCGTCCCGCCAGCCCTCGCGGCGGACGCGCTGGATCAGCTCGGTCTCCGGGTCCCGGCCGGTGGCGGTGATGCGCCGGACCTGGGCGCCCTGCCGTGCGGGTTGGCCGATCGACCGGTCCTCGGCCAGCGCGCGCATCCTGGTGGCCTCGGCGTGCAGGGCGAAGCGCTCCACCAGCACCTCGCCCCCGAGCAGCAGCTCCAGGTTCTGCCGCAGGGAGCGCAGCTCCTCGCGCAGCTCGACCAGGTCGTCCTTGGCCGCTTCCTCGGCCTTGCGCTTGGCCTCGGCCTCCGCCTCCAGCTCGAACTCGCGCCGGGCGGTGATCTCGCGCTCCAGTTCCAACTCGTAGACCCGCTGGAGCCGGTCGGCGTCGTCGGCCCGGTCGGCGACCTGCCTGCGGTACCGGGCGGCCAGGAAGGCCCCCGCGAGCGCGGCCCACAACGCCGCGACGACTCCCAGCCGCATCCACCGCAGGGAGTCGCTCAGCACCAGCACCGCGGTCGACGCGAGGGCCAGGCCTAAAGCGGCGAACAGCAGGATGCGCGCGCTCTGCGAGCCCCGCTGCGCGGTGGAGTCGGTCCGGGCCGTCATGGGCACTACCGTACCGGGCCGTTATCTCCGCGAGATCAAACGGCGGGGATGATATTCACCTGATCGGGTCGCCGCGTCGCTCATCCGGGTCATCCGGGGTGCGGCAGCAGTGTTCCAACCACAATGCGGCACCGATCAACGCCAGCGCGCACACAACGCCCACAACCGCCACCGTGACGTCGTGCTCGGCCGCATCGACCCGGCCGCTCTGCGGCAACACGTACCCCAGCAGCCCCAGCCACGCGCCCGCCATGATCGAGCCGAGCAGCGACGACGCCTTGGCCAGCGCCACCGCCCTGGCCGCGGTCAGCGGCTGCACCGACCGCCCCTCCTCGCGCTGGATGCGGCTGCGCAGCGCGAACCCGAACAGCGCCTCGACCACGGCGAGGGCCAGCAGCGTGAGCCCCGCGAGGCGGGGCAGCGGCGGCAGCCGGTCGTAGAGCAGCTGCGCGGCGAGGTACACCGCGACGGCCACCACCAGCCCGGCGGGCACCAGGTCTCGGGCCCGGGTGAACCTCATCGCAGCTCCAGGTCGTCGCGCCTGCGCACACCGGCGGTGTCCAGCCCGGCCAGCAGGTCGACCGCGCGGCCCCGGCCCGGCACCTCCGGGTCCGGCTCGACGTCCAGCCAGGGGATCAGCACCGTAGCCCGTTCGTGGGTCCCCGGATGCGGCAATAGCAACACCGGATCGTCACTGACGACCCCATCAACGGTCACCACGTCCACGTCCAGCGTGCGCGGCCCCCAGCGCAGCTCGCGGACCCGCCCGGCCCGCTGCTCCAGTTCCTGCCCGCGCCGCAGCCAACCCCACTCGTCGGTGGCGTCGTCCGCGACGACGAGCACGGCGTTGAGGAAGTCCGGCTGGTCGGTCACCCCCCAGGCGGCCGTCTCGTACACCGGCGACACCGCGACCAGCACGTCGGCGAACCCGTCGACGGCGACGCGCAGGTTGGCCAACCGGTCACCCAGGTTGGACCCGATGGACAGCACGGCCCGGCTCATCGGCGGCGGCTCCTGCGCACGGTGACCGCCACGTCGGCGAAGGTCAGCGGGATGGGCGCGCTCGGCTTGTGCACGGTGACCTCCACCGCGTGCACCCGCGCGTCCGCCATCTCGGCGTCGGCGATCTCCGCCGCCACGGTCTCGATCAGGTCCCGCGACGGCCCGGCCACCACCGCGGCCGCGCGCTCGGCCAGCTCGCCGTAGTGCACGGTGTGCCGCAGGTCGTCGGTTGCCGCGGCTTCCCGCAGGTCGATCCACAGCGTGAGGTCGACGACGAACTCCTGGCCGTCGCGCTTCTCGTGCGCGAACACGCCGTGGTGGCCGCGCACCCGCAGCCCGGTAAGGGTGATCCGGTCGGTCATCGCTCTCCCTGCTCGCACGCCATCGCCGCCGCCACCGCCACCGCGTCGAGCGACCGGCGGACGTCGTGCACCCGGACCCCCCACGCACCCGCGCTCGCCACCAGCGTGGACACGGCGGCCGTGGCGTCCTCGCGGCCGTGCGGCGGGCGGGGCGTGCCGTCGGTGCCCGCCAGCAGCGCCCCCAGGAACCGCTTGCGGGACACCCCGATGAGCACCGGGAACCCCAGGTCCAGCAGCGCGCCGAGCTCGCGCAGCAGCGCCCAGTTGTGCGCGGCGGTCTTGGCGAAGCCGATGCCCGGGTCCAGCACGATCGCCTCCGGCGACACCCCGCCGACCAGCGCGGTGTCGACCCGGGCCAACAGCTCGGCGCGCACCTCGGCGACCACGTCGGTGTACTCGGCGAGGGTGTCCATGTCCCGGCTGTGCCCGCGCCAGTGCATCAGCACCCACGGCACCCCGGTCTCGGCGGCCACCCGCACCATGTCGGTGTCGGCCAGCCCGCCGGACACGTCGTTGATCACCTGGGCGCCCGCCGCCACCGCGGCCTCGGCCACCCTGGCCCGGGTGGTGTCGACGCTGACCACGGCACCCTCGGCGACCAGCTCGCGGATCACCGGCACCACGCGGGCGATCTCCGTGTCCGCGGCCACCCGGTCCGCCCCCGGCCGGGTCGACTCGCCGCCGACGTCGATCAGGTCGGCGCCCTGCGACCACAGCGCGATGCCGTGCTCGATGGCGTCGTCGAGGTCGAGGAAGCGGCCACCGTCGGAGAACGAGTCCGGGGTGACGTTGAGCACGCCCATGACCGCGCAGCGGCCGGGTCTCGGGATCCGCGTCACCGGCGGCGCCCGTTGATCAGCTGGAGGGCCTCGGCGCGGGTGGACGGCGAGGTCTTGTGCAGGCCGCGCAGCGCGGAGGTGGTCGTGCGCGCGCCGGGCTTGCGGATGCCGCGCATCGACATGCACAGGTGCTCGGCCTCGATGACCACCACCACCCCGCGCGGCTCCAGCTTGCGCACCAGCGCGTCCGCGATCTGCGAGGTCAGCCGCTCCTGCACCTGCGGGCGCTTGGCGTAGAGGTCGACCAGCCGGGCCAGCTTGGACAGCCCGGTCACCCGGCCCTGCTCGTTGGGGATGTAGCCGACGTGCGCGACCCCGTGGAAGGGCACCAGGTGGTGCTCGCAGGTGGAGTACATCGGGATGTCGGTGACCAGGACGAGCTCGCCGTGGCTCTCGTCGAAGGTCTTGTCGAGCACCGCGTCGGGCTCGGTGTAGAGGCCGGCGAACAGCTCGGCGTAGGCCCGGGCCACCCGGGCCGGGGTCTCCAGCAGGCCCTCGCGGTCGGGGTCCTCACCGCAGGCGAGGAGCAGCTCGCGCACGGCGCGCTCGGCCCGGTCCCGGTCGAAGGCCGAGGCCGGGACGGTGTCCGTCCCGGCCCCGTTACGGCTGGTCATCATCGGTTACCTCCGGATCGTCGCGGCCGGTTGTCGGCCGCCACCATCGCATCAGGAACCGTTCGAGCGCCCACCGGAGTCCTGATCCCGACCAGTGGAATCGTCGCGGGCCTCGTTCTGCCGCTCACCCCACGACGGCTGCCACGACTGGTGCGGCCCGTTCGAGTTGGGCCCGGTCGCCGGGGTCCACCCGGGCGGCGCGCCGTAGTGCGGCGGACCGCCCTGCCTGCCCGTGGACTGGCCGTACGGGGGCGGCTGCGGGGAACCGTAGGGCGGGGGGCTGCCGTAGGGCGGCGGGGTGCCGTTCGGGTTCGTCCCGTTGCCCTGGGGCAGTTCCGGGTTGGCCCGCGGCAGTCCGCCCGGCAGGTCGCCCGCGCCGGGGATGGCGCCGACCGGGGTCGGCACCGGCTCGCGCGGGTTGTCCTCCGGCCAGGTCTCGCCGCGCTCGATGGCCTGCTCGCGGCGGGTCTTGATCGGCGGCTTGTCCGACGGGGTGCGCTCGCCGAAGTCGTTGAACGCGGTGATCCGGGGCCGCTTCTCGACCTTGGAGAAGATCCGCTCCAGGTCCTTGCGGGTGAGCGTCTCCTTCTCCAGCAGCTCCACGACCAGGTCGTCGAGCACGTCGCGGTAGGTGTTGAGCACGTCCCACGCCTCGGTGTGCGCCGCCTCGATGAGCTTGCGCACCTCCTCGTCGATCTCGTGCGCGACCTCCAGCGAGTAGTCCGCGCCGTGGCCCATCGAGCGGCCCAGGAACGGGTCGCCCTGGTCCTGGCCGTAGCGGACCGCGCCCAGCCGGGCGCTCATGCCGTACTCGGTGACCATCGCCTTGGCGATCTTGGTGGCCTGGTCGATGTCGCTGGACGCGCCGGTGGTCGGCTCGTGGAACACCAGCTCCTCGGCCGAGCGCCCACCCAGGGCGAACACCAGCCGGGCGATCATCTCCGAGCGGGTCATCAGCTGCTTGTCGTCCTCGGGGACGACCAGCGCGTGCCCGCCGGTGCGCCCGCGCGGCAGGATGGTCAGCTTGTAGACCGGCTCCAGGTCCGGCATCGCCCACGCGGCGAGCGCGTGCCCGCCCTCGTGGTAGGCGGTGATCTTCTTCTCCTTGTCGGAGATGATCCGGCTCTTGCGCGCCGGACCGCCGATCACCCGGTCGACCGACTCCTCCAGGGCAGCCGCGGTGATCAGCGACCCGTTCTGCCGCGCGGTGAGCAGCGCCGCCTCGTTGAGCACGTTGGCCAGGTCCGCGCCGGACATGCCGACGGTGCGCTTGGCCAGGCTGTCGAGGTCGGCGTCGGGCGCCATCGGCTTGCCCTTGCCGTGCACCTGGAGGATCTTCTTGCGGCCGGTCAAGTCGGGCGCCGACACCGGGATCTGCCGGTCGAACCGGCCGGGGCGCAGCAGCGCCGGGTCCAGGATGTCGGGCCGGTTGGTGGCCGCGATCAGGATGATGCCGCCGCGCGCGTCGAAGCCGTCCATCTCGACCAGCAGCTGGTTGAGGGTCTGCTCGCGCTCGTCGTGACCGCCGCCGAGGCCCGCGCCGCGCTGGCGGCCGACCGCGTCGATCTCGTCGACGAAGATGATGCACGGCGCGTTCTGCTTGGCCTGCTCGAACAGGTCGCGCACCCGGGAGGCGCCGACGCCGACGAACATCTCCACGAAGTCCGAACCGGAGATCGAGTAGAACGGCACCCCGGCCTCACCCGCGACCGCGCGGGCCAGCAGGGTCTTTCCGGTTCCGGGCGGGCCGTAGAGCAGCACGCCCTTCGGGATCTTCGCGCCCAGCGCCTGGTAGCGGGCCGGGTTCTGCAGGAAGTCCTTGATCTCGTGCAGTTCCTCGACGGCCTCGTCGGCACCGGCCACGTCCGCGAAGGTGGTCTTCGGCATGTCCTTGGGCAACTGCTTGGCCTTGGACTTGCCGAAGTTGAGCACCCGGTTGCCGCCGCCCTGGACGTTGTTCATCATCCACATGAGCAGCAGCAACAGCAGCGCGAGCGGGATCAGGAAGATCAGGATCTGGGTCAGGAACGAGTCCTGGGTCACGCTGGTGCGGAACTCGATCCCCGGTTTCCCGATCAACGACTTGTAGATCTCGTTGGTCGAGTTCGACGGGAACTGGGTCAGGATCTGGGTGACCTGCTGCCCGTCCTGGTCGATCGGGGTGTTGAGGGTCAGCTTGAGCTGCTGTTCCTTGTCGCCCAGCTCGGCGGTCTTGACGTTGCCCGCCTCGATCTGGGCAACGGCTTTCGACGTCGGCACCGAGGCGTAGCCCCGGGTGTCGTCGAACAGCAGGCTGAAGGCGAAGTAGATCAGCAACACCGCCAGGATCCACAGCAGCGGGTTGCGAAGCAGGCGCTTGCGGTCCATTCACTTACGGCCGCGACGCGGCCTCCACCCTCCCTGACGTGCACGTGAGGGCAATGACGACCCATTACCCGGCCGGACGGCGCAGCTCCGGTCCCACCAGAGTACCGTCCGCATCGGCACCCTCACCGCACGAAGCGCGGTAGGAGTGCGCATAGGTGTCAACGCGCCCGGGCCGCCATCGGTTCCCGGTGGTTTTTCATCAGGACGTGTAGACCCTGGGGTCCAAGGTCCCGATGTAGGGCAGGTCGCGGTAGCGCTCGGCGAAGTCGAGGCCGTAGCCGACGACGAACTCGTTGGGGATCTCGAAGCCGACGTAGCGGACCGGCACGTCCACCTTCACCGCGTCCGGCTTGCGCAGCAGCGTGCACACCTCCAGCGAGCGCGGGCCGCGCGAGGCGAGGTTCTTGAGCAGCCAGGACAGCGTGAGCCCGGAGTCGATGATGTCCTCGACGATGAGCACGTCCCGGCCCGCGATGTCGCGGTCGAGGTCCTTGAGGATCCGCACGACACCGGAGGAGGAGGTCGCCGAGCCGTACGAGGTGACGGCCATGAACTCCAACTGCACCGGCACCGGCAGCGCCCGCGCCAGGTCGGTCATGAACATGACCGCGCCCTTGAGGACACCGACCAGCACGAGGTCCGCGCCGCCACCGGGGTAGTCGCCGCCGACCTGCTTGGCCAGCTCCGCGATCTTCTCGTTGATCTGGTCCTCGGTGATGAGCACGGAGGCGATGTCGCCGTCGTACACGGTTCCCCTCTCAGGTGTCCGGCCGTTCAATGTGGAGCCTGCCATGCGCGCGGCGCGCCACCAAGCCGCCCGGCAGGGCCACGCCGCGCTGCCCGTGCCAGGCGGAGATCAGCTCGTCGACCGCCCGCAGGTGGGTGTCGCTCAGTTCGGGGGCGCCGCCGTCGATGAGCCAACCGCGCAGCGCCCGCCTGCGCAGCGCGGGCGGGGCGGGCGTGAGT
The DNA here is from genome assembly GCF_041897805.1 of Actinokineospora auranticolor. Classification (GTDB taxonomy): domain Bacteria; phylum Actinomycetota; class Actinomycetes; order Mycobacteriales; family Pseudonocardiaceae; genus Actinokineospora; species Actinokineospora auranticolor. The sequence goes on along the minus strand of NZ_CP154825.1, from coordinate 381,182 downwards.
TCGGACACGTCCAGCGCGCCGTCGTGGCGGGCGCGGGCCAGGAGGTCGGCGGCGAGGTCGTCGAGCGCGGCGAGGTCGTCGCGGAGTTGGGCGGCCGTGCGCGCTAGCGCGCCCGCGACGCCGCCCTGCAGCACGTCCTCGAGCAGCGGGAGGACCTCGTGGCGGAGCCGGACGCGGGTGAAGCGCGGGTCGTCGTTGTGCGGGTCCTGCCAGGGTTCGACGCCGAGCGCGGCGCAGGCGTCCCGCGTGGTCGAGCGGGAGACGCCGAGCAGCGGGCGGGCCCAGGGGCGGTCGAGGGCGCGCATCCCCGCGATGGACCGCGGGCCGGACCCACGGCCCAGACCGAGCAGGACTGTCTCCGCCTGGTCGTCGCGCGTGTGACCGAGAAGGACCCAAGAGTCGCCCGCAGCCTCTCTTAGCGCTGCGTACCTCGCGCGTCGTGCGGCGGCCTCTATGCCGCCACCGCCTGCTACGTCGACCAGGAGGACTTCGACCTTGTCGAGTCCGAGGACGGCGAGGTGGTCGGCGGCGCGTAGTGCGGTCTTGGCGGATTCGGCTTGCAGGCCGTGGTCGACGATCAGTCCGTCGACCCGCAGGCCCAGCTTGTGGCCCTCGAACTCGGCGGCGGCGGCGAGCGCCAGGGAGTCCGCGCCGCCGGACACCGCGACGGCGACGCGGTCGACCGGGCGCGCCGCGGCCAGCAGGTCGCGCACGGCCACCCGGACCCTGGCCAGCGCCGGGTGCGGCCTGCCCGGGCTCAGACCGGGGAAACGCGCCGGATCCACGCCTGTGGGTCCCCCAGTTCGGACCGCAGGGGCAGGGTCTCCGGCGAGGTCCAGATCGTGTTGAAGCCGTCCATGCCGACCGCGTCGACCACGTGCGTGGTGAACTTCGCGCCGACGGCGTACTGCTTCATCTTCGCCTCGACGCCGAGCAGGCTGCGCAGGACGCGGTCGAGCAGGCCGCCGCCGCGGCGGCGCACGGTGAACCGCTCGCGGATGGTCGCCACCGTCGGCACGACCATCGGGCCGACCGCGTCCATCACATGGTCGGCGTGGCCCTCCAGCAGCGTGGACACCGCGATGAGCCGGTCGAACACGGCCCGCTGCTCGGGCGACTGGACCAGCTCCATGAGCGCCATGGGACCGGTGTTGGCCGTCGGGTCGGCGTCCGGGTCGGGGCGGCCGCGGGCGGCGCGCAGGATGTCCGGCAGCCGCGAGACGACGCCGTTGGCGCTGTCGTCCAGGCCGGTCAGGAAGGTCGCGACCTGCTGCTGGAAGTAGTCCCGTAGCCACGGCACCGCGGTGAATTGCAGGCGGTGCGTGCACTCGTGCAGGCAGACCCACATCCGGAAGTCCTCCGGCGGCACGTCCAACGCCTGCTGCGCGGCGACGATGTTGGGCGCGACCAGCAGCAGCCGACCGGTGCCCGCGCCGAACGGGTCGTACTGGCCCAGCACCCGGCTGCTCAGGTAGGCCAGCACCATCCCGGCCTGCACGCCCGCCGTCCCGGCCAGGACACCGCCGACCACCCGGCTCGGCCGCTGCGGCAGCACACCGGAGGTGAGGGTCGCGATGCTCTGCGCGGCGGCCTCGATCCAGTGCTGCCGGTCGACCACGTCGCCGTCGAGCAGCGGCAACCCGGCGCCGAGCCCGGTCAGGCGGCGCACGTGCTCCTCGGCCTCGGCGGTGATCTCCCGCAACCGGACCACCGAGTGCTCGGCGACCTCGCGGCTGACCACCGGCCCCGGCCGCACCAGTCGCCGCGCGGTCGACACCGCGAGGTCCCAGTCGACCGGCGGCGCACCCTCGGTCGAAACACCCGCCACGTCCGCACCGGTCGCGTTCACAGCGTCGACGCTACCCGTTGACCGCCCAAGAGCCCACGAGCACAGCCCCCGCCCTCCCCTTGAGGTCAAGCAGCTGCTCCAGTCCATCGGCGGCGGGGCGCCGGGAAAGAGACCGCGAAATCCTGTGGATGGGCGCGGCGGATGGGACAACTCGCGATCAAGGAAAAATCCGGGTGGTGCCCGCCCGGCCGAGGCAGGCACCACGCCGGCGCCCGCTCACCGGCAGCCGCACTGGCGCAGGGTCGCGGCGACCGCGTCGAGCGCGGGTCGGGCCTCGGCCGCGTTGGAGCCGTTGGACATCATGGCGAACACGAGCAGCCTGCCGTCCTTGGTCAGCACCACGCCCGCCAGCGAGTTCACGTTCGCCAGCGTGCCGGTCTTGGCCCGCACCCAACCCTTGCCGACCGCGTCGGCCGGGCCCTGGTAGCGGCCCGCGAGGGTGCCGCTGCCGCCCGCCACGGGCAGGCCGCCGAGCAGGGGGCGCAGCTTGGCGGTGCGCGGGTCCTTGCCGTCGGGGGCGGCGGCGACCCGCAGGATGTCGGCGAGCAGCGCGGCGCTGACCAGGTTGTCGGTGGACAGGCCGCTGCCGTCGCTGAGCCTGACCGTGGACACGTCGAACCCGTTGTCGCGCAGGATCTTGGTGGTGGCCTCGGTGGCGCCGGTGAACGACACCTCGTGGCCGGTCTCCTTGGCGACTTCGCGGGCCACGGCCTCGGCGAGCACGTTGTCCGAGTTCTGGAGCGCGTTGTCGACCAGCTCGACGATGGGCGCGGAGCGCACCTCACCCAGCACCTTGGCGTCGGGCTTGGCGGTCGTGGTGGCCTTGGCGGGCACCTTCGCACCGATCCGCTCGGCGAACTTCTCGGCCAGCGCCCGCGCCGGGTTGGCCGCGCGCGGCGACACGGCCGCGGTCGGGTCGGCCCGGCCGCCGTCAAGCATGGCGGGCACCATCGGGGCGATGTAGCCGCCCTGCACGTCGCCCGGGATCCAGCCCTTGGCCAGTGAGTCGCCCGTGTACCGGCCGACGTCGAGCAGCACGGTGTCGACCGGGCCAGCGGTCTTGACCTGGGCGACGAGGTCGTCGAGGTGCGCGGCACCGGGGTAGACGGTGTCCTTGCCCGCGGCGAACGAGGAGAGCGTGGGGTCGCCGCCGCCGACGATGATCACCGTGCCGGGCTGGTCGCCCTGCACGACCTTGGTGGTCAGCTGGTCGGAGTGCGGCAGGGCGAGCAGCGCGGCGGCCGAGGTCAGGACCTTGGTGGTGGACGCGGGCACCAGCGTGGTGTCGGCGTTCTGCGCGTAGAGGACGTCACCGGTCGTCGGGTCGATGACGGTGCCGGTCAGCGCGCCGAGGACGCTGTTGCTCGCCGGTCCGGCCAACGCGGCCTGGACCCCCGCAGCCGTGGGCGCCGGGCTGTCGGCGCCGGGCCTGCGCAGGGTCGGGGTGAACTGCACGGGCGGGCTGGGGGCGGCGATGGGGACGTCGGGTTCGGACGGCCGGAGCCCTACCTTCTCAGCGAGCCCGGGCACGAGGAACACGGCCCCGGCGGCGAGCGCGAGCAGGGCGACGACGGAGACCAGGCTGACGACCAACCCGGTCCGCTTCCGCTTGACCGCGGGCGCGGGCTCGTCCTCGACCTCCAGCGGCGCGGGCTCGCGGGAGACCGCGCCGACGCTGATGAACTGGGTCCGCTCAGCCGCCTCCTCCGGCCGCCCGCCGAGCCCCGGGCGGTTCTGGTTCGGCCCGCCACCGCGTGGGAGTTGGGCGGGTGCGAAGACCTGGGTGGCCTCGGCGCGGTCGGGTGCCTGCCCCGGCGGCCTGATCTGCTGGTTGGCCCCCACCGGGCCGCGTTGGTTACCGCCCTGCGCCTGCCGCGGTGCCCCTGGCCGCGGCTGCCCGAACTCCCCACCGGCGACCTGACCGGGCCGCTGCCCCGGCGGGAGCGGGCCCACGCCGGGCTGCGGCCGTCCCGGGATCCGATCCGGCCGCACAGCCGCCGTCTGCCCCAGGTCCGGATTGCCCCCGCCCGGCGGCTTCGGCCCGACGGGCTTGACCACCGTGGTGTCCTGCGCGGCCTCAGGCTCGCGCCGCGGCTGCGGCCTCCCCGGGGAACGATCCGGCCGCACGGCCGGCGGCTCCCCGTCGGACGGCTTCCCCGGCACGGCCCCTGGCCGCTCCGCCCGGCCAGGCCCAACGGAGCCCGCACCAGGTGACTGTCGCAGTCCCGCAAGCCCATCGGGCCGCACGGCTGCTGTCTGACCCGATTCGCCCGCACCGGCACCGGGCGCCTTGGCCTCCCGTGCGGGACCAGGCTGCTCCGCCCGACTCACACCGGGCTTCGGGCCTCCCGACGCCTCATCCGGCTGCGGCGAAGCCGCCTGCCCCGACTTCCGATCACCATCGCCCGCCGCCTGACCGACACCAGGCGCCGGGGGACCAGGCCGTTCCGCCTGACCGCCGGACTGGCGATCTTCCGGGGCTCGATCACCGCCACCCGGGACCTGACCAGCGGGCGGCTTCGCCTCTCGTGTGGCACCAGGCTGCTCCGCCCGACTCGCGCTGGACTCCCGCGACAACGACGCGGCCTGGCCCGACTCCCGCTCGCCACCATCCGCGGCCCGACCGGCATCAGGCAGCTGCGTCCCCGGCGACTTGGCCGCTCCTTGCGGAGTACCGGACCGCGGCTTCGAGGCCCGATCCAGCGGCAACGACGCAGTCCGACCCGACTCCCGCGCACCGCCGTCCACAGCCTGGCCTGCGCCCGGCAGCTGCGACCCCGCCGACTCCGTCGCCTCAGCCTCCTGAGGAGCACCGGATCGCTCAGCCTGGCTCACACCGGACTGCGCCCCGTTAGCCCCGCCCAACGGCAACGACGCCGTCCGCCCCGACTCCCGCTGGCCGGCATCAGGTGCGTGCGCCCCCGGCGGCTTGGCCGTCCCAGCCTCCCGAGGAGCACCAGCCCCCTCCAGCTGCCCCGCACCAGACTGCCGACCCGGAACCCCACCCAGCGGCAACGACGCCGTCCGGCTCGACTCCCGCCGGCCGCCATCCGCGTCAGGCGACCCCAGCGGCGTGGCCGCTGTGACCTCCCGACCAGCACCAGACCGCTCCGCCTGACCCGCGCCAGACTTCGGCCCCGACGCCCCGCCCAGCGGCAACGACGCGGTCTGGCTCGACCCCTGATCGCCGCCGTCGGTGGCTTGGCCCGCGTCAGGTGACTGCGCAGGCGACTCTCGGGTAGCACCGGACCGGGGCCCGGGAGCTCGGTCCAGCGGCAACGACGCCGTCTGGCCCGATTCCCGCTCACCACCATCCGCGGCCTGGCCGGCATCCGGCAGCCGCGGCCCCGCCGACTTGGCCGCCCCTCGGGTAGCACCCGCCTGCGGCTTCGAGGCCCGGTCCAGCGGCAACGCCGACTGACCCGACTCCCGATCACCCGCGGCCCGACCGGCATCGGGCTGCGGCGGCTCGGCCGGTTGCCCTGGCTGACCGCCGCTGGGGGCGTCGTTCTTCCCCGGCTGCGGAAGCCCCGAGTGCCCGCCCCGGGGCAACGACGCCGTCTGGTCCGAGTCCGGTGCGCCCGCACCAGTCGGCTGCCCAGGCGACTGACTTGGCGTGGGCTTGGCCGGTCGCGCGGCCTCTGGTCGTAGTGGCGCCGTCTGGCCTTCGGGTGTCGGCTCGGTGTCCGGGTGCTTCGCCTGGTCCACCGAGGCCTGGGCGGCGGGTTCGACCCGCGGCTTGGGCGTGGGCACCGTGGTGCCGCCGTCGGCGAGTGGGCGGACCGGTCGGGTGGTCTTGGTCGACGGGTCCGGGGTCGGCTCGGCGCCCGAGTCGGCGGTTTCACCCGTTCGTGCCGTGGCGTCGTCGGGCGTGTCGGGGTCGGATGGGACGTGGGTCTCGTCACGTAACACCACCGCGTCGTCGGCGGTGTTCGGGTCGGTGGTGCCGTGGTCGGCTTCGTCACCGTCGGCGGTCGGCCACGCGGCATCGTCCGAGGTGGGCCACGCTGGGGTCTCATCGGGCACGTCAGTAGGACGTTTCTGCTGGTCACCAGGTTGCCGCGCGACCGGCTCCGACCCCACGCCGCGATCTTGGTCCGGCTCCGGCACGCCGCTTCCTCCCCCTGGGCCCAAGGCGAATCTCACACCCCGTGGCCGCGGTATCGGTGCGGGCCGGGGGGACGCCGTGGTCCACACTAGAGGCGAAGCGAAGAAGGCGAAGAGGAGCGAGGAACGGCGTGGAGTTCGACGTCACGATCGAGATCCCCAAGGGGAACCGGAACAAGTACGAGGTAGACCACGAGACTGGTCGCATCAGGCTGGACCGGACCCTCTTCACCGCGACGCAGTACCCGGCCGACTACGGCTTCGTGGACAACACCCTCGGTGAGGACGGCGACCCGCTGGACGCGCTCGTCCTGGTCCAGGAGCCCACGTTCCCCGGCTGCCTGATCCGCGCCCGCGCCATCGGCATGTTCCGCATGACCGACGAGAAGGGCGGCGACGACAAGGTGCTGTGCGTCCCGTCGCACGACCCGCGCACCGAGCACCTGCGCGACATCCACCACCTGGCCGAGTTCCACCGGCTGGAGATCCAGCACTTCTTCGAGGTCTACAAGGACCTGGAGCCCGGCAAGAGCGTCGAGGGCGCCAGCTGGGTCGGCCGCACCGAGGCCGAGGCCGAGATCAAGCGCTCGTACGAGCGCGCCAAGGAAACGGGCGTCGAGCACCACTGAGCCCGCGGGTTATGAGCGCCCCGGGTCATGCCGACCCGGGGCGTTCAGTCATTCCCGGACCCAGGTGAGCGTCCCGACGGCGTCGACCTCCGGCCGGTACTCGGCGGCGCTCGCCCCCTCCAGCCGGTCGACCGCGCGCTCCAGCAGGTCGCTGAGGCTCGGCGCGACCAACTGCCGCGCCGGGTGGCGGTAGACGGCGCCGCCGCGCAGGTAGAGCACGCCCGAGTCGCTCCGCGCGAAGGGCAGGTCCCCCTGCTGCCACCCGTCCCCCCGCTCGCAGAGCTCGACGGCCGTGGTGACGATGTCGCGCGCGGACAGCGGGAGGTACGCGGGCGGCAGTGTGAAGCCGCCGGGTCGGGCGCCGTCGTGGCGGGCCAGCGCGATGGCCAGGTCGGCGGGCAGCCGGACACCGAGGTCGCGCTGCATGGTGGCCAGGTCGGCGGCGGTGGCGGACCGGTTCCACACGGTCGACGTGGCCGGGGCGTTGGTCTCCAGCCAGCGGTCCAGGCGGTCGAGGGTGGTGGCGAGCCGGGCGACCAGGGCGGGTGGCGCGGGCGAGATGGTGACCGGCCCCTCGGGTGGCACGCAGCGCGAGGCGCTCGGGGGCGGGGCGGGGGCGGACTCGGTCGGCGACGCGCGCTCCCGGTCCCGGACCACGCCGATGGCCAGGGCCGACGCGATCAGCAACCCGCCCACGGCGAAGATCGCCAGGACTACCCGCATCAACCACCTCGTAGGTACCGCGAGAGATGTGCACGGCGCCCGTGCGAGCCGTTGGTGGGCAACGGGGCCAGAGACAAGATCGCAGACCGGGCTCGTCCTGCCCAGCCCTGGGGGTAATTCCCATTCCCGGACAGGGTGTGCGCGCGTGCAGCGGGGTTCCGGCCAGCGGGGTTCTCGTGGTCTTGGACGCGGACGTTCTGACCTGGCGTGGTTGCGTTCTCTCGTGGTCCGGGACGCAGACGTTCCGACCCAGCGTGGTTGCGTTCTCTCGTGGTCCAGGCGCGAGTTTTCGAGCTGCGCTCGATGGGGTGGAGCGCGGTGGATTGAGTGGTGGGCCGGGCTGGCACACGTCGGCGGGTGGCGGGTTCGGCGGGGCGGGGCGGGGCGGGGCGGGGCGGGGCGGGGAAGGGTTGCGTGGTGACCTGGGTGGGGTGGGCGAGCGGGGCTTGGGTGGGTGGAGGCCGGGTCGGTGTAGGTCGGCGGGCAGCGGGCTCGGCCGGGCAGGGAGGGGACAGTGGCGAGGTGTTCCAGCCTGGGTGGGCGTGTATCTGCGGTAGGCCGCTCGGGAAGAGACCGCGAAATCCTGTGAGCTTATTCAGCGGCGTAGAAATATAGGCCGATGACTGCGGAGGTGGTCTCGGTAAAGGTGTTGATGGGCGTCAGTACGCCCGATTCCTTCAGGCCTGCGGATGAGTGCGGCGGATGGGGACAACTCGCGATCAAGGGAATTTTGCCGCTGGGCGAGCGGGCGAGTTCGGCCTGGGTGGGTTGTTGCGGTCCAGCAGAAGGGGAACGACGGCAGCGGCCCCGCACTCGGGAGGAGTGCGGGGCCGCTGTCGTCGAACTGGTGTCAGTGCATCGCGGCCGGGGCCGGGGCGGCTTCCGCTGCCTCGTCGGCGGCGCGCTGGATGCCGGACTTGTTGACCAGCGGGGTCTCCTTCAGGAACCAGATCAGCGCGAAGGCGACCACGGTCACGCACGCGCCCACCAGGAACACCGTGTCCAGGGAGCTGGCGAAGCCGGTCAGGATCGGCTTGGCCAGGGTCGGGTCGAGGGTGGTGAGGAACTGCGTGTTGTTCAGGTCGATCCCACCACCGTTCGACAGGCTCTCCGCGAACTGGGGGTTCTGCTGCAGCGCGGCCACGAAGGACGCGTCGCCGCGGGCGGTGGCGAAGGCGTCGCCGATGCGGTCGCCTACGACGCTGAACAGGATGGAGAGGAAGACCGCGGTGCCGACCGTGCCGCCGATGGAGCGGAAGAAGGTGGCCGACGAGGTCGCCACGCCCATGTCCTTGACCGGGACGTCGTTCTGGATGGCCAGGATCAGGGTCTGCATGCACAGGCCCAAGCCTGCACCGGCCAGCACCATGATCAGCATGGTCGCCCAGACCGGGGTGTCCACGCCGATCCGCGAGAACAGGAACATGGCCACGACCATGAGCGACAGGCCGATGATCGGGTACTTGCGGTAGCGGCCGGTGCGGGCGATCAGCTGACCGCTGCCGGTGGCCGCGACCAGGATGCCGAAGGTCATCGGCAGGGTCATCAGGCCGGACTCGGTCGGGGTCGCGCCCTTGACGATCTGCAGGTAGAGCGGCAGCGACATCATCATGCCGAACATGCCGACGCCCATCACGAAGTTGACCACGTTGGTCAGCGCGAAGGTCTGCCTGCGGAACAGCCGCATCGGCAGCAGGGCCGCGTCGCCCATCTTCTTCTCGATGAAGATGAAGGCCCCCAACCCGACCACGCCGATGGCGTACATCGCGACCGAGCTACCGGCGCCCCAGCCCCACTCGCGGCCCTGTTCGGCCACGATCAGCAGCGGCACCAGGCCGACGGTGAGCGCGATGGCGCCCCAGTAGTCCACGCGCTGCGGGACGCGGGTGTGCGGGACGTTGAGCTTCCGGGCGACCACGATCAGCGCGACGATGCCGATCGGCACGTTGAGCAGGAAGACCCAGCGCCAGCCCTCGAGGCCCGCGAAGGTGTCCAGGCCGGCGAACGCGCCGCCGACGACCGGGCCCGCCACGCTGGACAGACCCCACACGGCCATGAAGTAGCCCTGGTACTTGCTGCGCTCCCGCGGCGGCACCATGTCGGCGATGATCGCCAGCGCCAGCGACATGAGACCACCGGCGCCCAGGCCCTGCACCGCGCGGAACGCGGCCAGCTCGTACATCGAGTTCGCGATGCCCGACAGGATGGACCCGGCCAGGAAGAACGAGATCGCCGTGAGGTACATCGGCTTGCGGCCGAAGATGTCGGACAGCTTGCCGTAGAGCGGGGTGGAGATGGTGGCCGTGATCAGGTAGGCCGTGGTGGCCCAGGCCTGGATGGTCTGGCCGTGGAGCTGGTCGGCGATCGTCTTCATGGCCGAGGCCATGATCGTCTGGTCGAGCGCGGCGAGCAGCATACCGAGCATCAGCCCGGACAGGACGGTGAGGATCTGCCGGTGGCTGAGCTGCCCCGGTTGGCCCTCGATGGCCGGAGCGGTCATTGCTTTCCCCCTTCAGAACGCGCGTAAGCGGCGCATTCGGTGATCAATTGCGGCAGGTACGTGGCGTGGTCGGCGAGGAAGCGCTCAAACAGGGTGGTGAACGCGTCCAGGTCGTCCGAGTCCCAGTGGCGGACCATGCGGGACAGCGCCAGCGCCAGCCCGGCGCGCTGCCGTTCGAGCAGCGCGGTGCCCTTGTCGGTGATGGCCAGCAGGCTCGCCCTGCCGTCCTCGGGATCCGCCCGGCGCTCCACCAGGCCGTCCTTGACCAGGGCGGCGACCTGGCGGCTGACGGTGGACGGGTCGGAGTGGATGGCCTCGGCCAGCGCGCTCGCGCGACTGGGGCCGAGGACGTACAGGTTCTTCAGCAGGACGACGGCTGAGCGGTCCACCCCGACCTTGCTCATCCGCGCGGCTACCGCGGCCTGCTGCTTGCCGAAGGCGAACAGTACCGAGGCCAGCCGCTGGCCGCGATCGATTTCCGCCTGGGTCAGGTCCGGCTGGACCGACCCCGGCTCGACCGGGTCGTTCGTCCCGTCGGCGAGGCCCGACGCCGACGCGTCGATCTCTGGCGCGGACACCGTACCTCCCGAGTTGCTTGCATCATCCAAGTAGTTGGTCGATACAAGCATGCGCTTTTCGGGTGACGGATGGCAACCGATTAACCCGAGACCCCGCTCACAACGCCGGACACCCCCCGACCGGGGTCCGGTCGGGGGGTGTTCACGCTGATCAACAGCTGTTTGGGGGTCCTCACACCCAGCCGGGCATGGGGTGCGCGGCGAGCAGTTCGCGGATCTCGGCGGCGATCCGGTCCAGCTCGGCTTGATCACTGGCCGCGACGGCCTGGTCGATCCACGCCGCCAACCGGGGCATGTGCTCGACGCCGAGACCACGCGTGGTGATCGCCGCCGTGCCCAGCCGGATACCCGACGGGTCGAACGGCTTGCGGGAGTCGAAGGGCACGGAGTTGTAGTTCAGCTCGATGCCCGCGCGGTCCAGCGCCTGCGCGGCGGGCTTGCCCGCGACGGCCTTGTTCGACAGGTCGACCAGGATCAGGTGGTTGTCGGTGCCGCCGGAGACCAGGTCGAACCCGCGCTCGATCAGGGCGTCGGCCAGTGCCTTGGCGTTGGCCACCACGGCCGCCGCGTAGTCGCGGAACGCCGGCCGCGCCGCCTCGCCCAGCGCCACCGCGATGGCCGCGGTGGTGTGGTTGTGCGGGCCGCCCTGCAGGCCGGGGAACACGGCCTTGTCCAGCGCCTTGGCGTGCTTGGCGTCCGACATCAGCATGGCGCCGCGCGGGCCGCGCAGGGTCTTGTGCGTGGTCGTGGAGATGATCTGCGCGTGGCCGACCGGCGACGGGTGCGCACCGCCCGCGACCAGGCCCGCGATGTGCGCGATGTCCGCGACCAGCACCGCGTCCACCTCGGCGGCGATCTCGGCGAAGGCCGGGAAGTCGATGGTGCGCGGGATCGCGGTGCCACCGCAGAAGATCAGCTTCGGCCGCTCGGCCAGCGCCAGCTCGCGGACCTCGTCGAGGTCGACGCGGCCGGTGTCCTTGCGCACCCCGTACTGCACGGCGTCGAACCACTTGCCGGTCGCGGAGACGCCCCAGCCGTGGGTCAGGTGGCCACCGGCGGGCAGCGCCATGCCCATGACCTTGTCGCCGGGGTTGACCAGCGCCGTGTAGACCGCGAGGTTCGCCGGGGAGCCGGAGTACGGCTGCACGTTGGCGTGCTCGACGCCGAACACGGCCTTGGCGCGCTCGATGGCCAGGGTCTCGACCTGGTCGACGAACTGCTGGCCCTCGTAGTAGCGCTTGCCCGCGTAGCCCTCGGAGTACTTGTTGGTCAGCACCGTGCCCGTGGCCTCCAGCACGGCGGTGGAGACGTAGTTCTCCGAGGCGATCAACCGGATCTTCTCGTACTGGCGGCGCGCCTCCCCCTCGACCAGGTCGGCGACGGCGGGGTCGGCCGCGGCGAGGTGGGTGATGGCGGGCTGGTGCATGTGGCGTCCTTCCGCGGTTCTTGGCTTCGCCGGGGACACCCAGGCGTTCGGTGCCACTGTCCGCTGCGGCCGCTCCCCGGTGGTTGACCCCACCCGTGCACGCCAGTCACGACCAGGGAGAACCATACACTTGACCGGTTGAAGTTACTCACGAGTAATATGAGGCCATGAGCACAGACCTCGGCTGGGTCGCCGACGCGATGAAGCAGTCCGTCCCCTGGGTGCGCGCCGCCGGGGTCGAGTTCCTGGAGGTGGCCGCGGACCGGGTCGTGTGCGCGCTGCCGGACGTCGAGGACCAGCGCAACCACGTCGGCGGACCGCACGCGGCGGTGCTGTTCGGGCTCGCCGAGACCGCGTCGGGCGCGGTCGGGCTGGCGTCGTTCGCGGCGGAGATGGGCCGGGTGACGCCGCTGGTGGTGCGCTCGGAGATCCGCTACCGCAAGCTCGCGCTCGGCGCGCTGACGGCCGAGGCGGTGCTCGGGCGCAAGGCGGCGGACGTGGTCGCCGAACTCGAGTCGGGGGTGCGACCGGAGTTCCCCGTGGAGTGCGTGATCCGGGACGCGGCGGGCGTGGTCACCGCCGAGATGACGGTCGTGTGGACCCTGCGCCCGGCCCGCTGAGTCAGCTGGGGCGGGTCGGCCGGGGTAAGGCCAGGGCCGCGTCCACCTCGACGTGCGCCTCGGGGTGCTCCTTCCACCACTGCGCGTACGTCGGGTTGCGGTCGACGATCGACCGGTAGGCGTGCGCGACGCAGGCGAACACCTCGTGCCGCCGGTTGCCCAGCACGCCGTCGAGCCGGATCACCAGCACGACCGGCAACCGCAGCGGCGCGCCGCGCAGCGGGCGGATCTCGAAGCCCGGCCCCCCGAGGGACGCCGGTTGCGCGAGGCACACCCCGCCCGACGCCGCGAGCGCCATGGCGGTGCGCGCTTCCGTGACGTGGTGCGTGATCCGCGGCGTGAAGCCGACCTTCTCGCACGCCTCCCGGAACCCCAGCCGGATCGTGTCCTGGTCCGGCGGCGGGACGATCCAGTCCAGGTCGGCCAGGTCCGCCAGGTCGACCTCGTCCTGCTCGGCCAGCGGGCTGTCGGAGCTGAACGCGACGAACTGCGGCTCCTCGACGATGGTGCGCACCTCGACGTCGCGCAGCATCCGGTGCTCCATGCCCTCGAACCGCTCGAAGACGGCCAGGTCGGCCTGCTTGGCCGAGATCAGGTCGAGCAGCGCGGGCCCGGAGGAGTCGATCTCGGTGCGCAGTTCCGTGCAGCGCACCCACGCGCGCAGCTCGGTGATCAGCGCGCTGGTGAACAGCATCGGGCTCGACGCCAGCACCAGCGGCGCCTCGCCGGGGTTCTGGGTGTGCGTGCGGGCCGAGGCGAGCAGCGCGGACATGTCCTCCAGGACGACCCGGGCGGAGCGCACTACGCTGCGCCCCAGTTCGGTGGGCACGCTGCCGTTGGACGAGCGGCGGAACAGCTCGCCGCCGACCAGGCGCTCGATGGAACGCAGCTGCGCGGTCAGGGCCGGTTGGGTGACGCCGAGCCGGATGGCCGCCTTGGACACACTGCCTTCCTCCGCGATCGCGCAGATCGCCCGGAGGTGCCGGAGTTCGAGTTCGGCCATAAGGGGAATTGATACCCCGTTCGGATGAGGTCCGGCTAGGGGGACCGGGCATATTTCTCCACATCCGGTTCTCGCGCGGACTGCCCCTACCAGGATCCGCGCAGGCCCCGGGGGCACAACTCCCGGAGTCCGGCCAGAACTTCCGGTGCCCGGCACCGCCCACCCATGGCGTGCCGGGCACCGGCTTCACTGCTTTCCGGAGTCCTCGACCGGGCTGGTCCCCGCCGCGTGCCTGCGCGCCAACTCCCGGTAGATCTCCGCGTTGTGGTCGACCCAGACCTTCGGCCCGCCCGCCAGCGGCACCTGCCGCTTCGCCGGGACGCCCATCGCCACCACCTCCGGCGGGACCTCCGTGCCCGGGCCGACCATGGCCCCGGCGGCGATGAGGGTCCGCGCGCCGATCACCGCGCCGTCCTGGATGGTGGCGCCGTACCAGACCGAGGCGCCCGGACCCACGGTGACGTCACCGATCAGGGTCGCGGTGGGTGCGATCCAGGCCGTCGGGTCGCCGCGAGGGCTCTTGCCCTCGAAGGAGTACAGGGGCGTTACCCCACAGTAATGTGGGGCGCATGAGGCTGGACGCAGGCGGTTACGCCGCGACTGTGGTCGAGGCCGGTGAGCGCGTAGTGGCCGCCGAGCGCGACGGCTACGACGGTGTGTGGGTTCCCGAGACGCAGATCGACCCGTTCGTGGGGGTGGCGGTCGGCGCGGACCGCACCGAGCGGATCGAGTTGGTCACCGGGATCGCGGTGGCGTTCGCCCGCAATCCGATGACCGTCGCCGTGCAGGCCAACGACTTGCAAACGCTCTCGGGTGGGCGGTTCGTGCTCGGCCTGGGCTCCCAGGTCAAACCGCACATCACCAAGCGCTTCGGGATGCCGTGGTCGGCGCCCGCCGCGCGGATGCGGGAGTTCGTGCTGGCCGTGCGGGCCATCTGGGCGAGCTTCGAGACCGGTGCGCGGCTGCGGTTCCTGGGCGAGTTCTACCGGCACACGCTGATGACGCCGTTCTTCGACCCCGGCCCCAACCCGTTCGGCAACCCCAAGATCTACCTCGCCGCGGTGGGGCCGTTGATGACCGAGGTCGCCGGTGAAGTGGCCGACGGCGTGCTCTGCCACGGTTTCTCCACCGAGCGCTACCTGCGCGAGGTGACGCTCCCCGCGCTGGAACGCGGTAGGGCGAAAGTCGGTAAGACGCTCGACGGGTTCGACATCAGCGGTCCGGCGTTCATCGCGACCGGCGCGTCGGAGGAGGAGATGACGGCGTCGCTTGCCGAGGCGCGAAAGCAGATCGCGTTCTACGGTTCGACACCGTCTTACCGGCCCGTGCTCGACTTCCACGGCTGGGGCGCCTTGCACGACGAGTTGAACGCGTTGTCCAAGCGGGGTCGGTGGGACGAGATGTCCGCCCTTGTCGACGACGACGTCCTGCACGCGTTCGCCGTGGTCGGTGAGCCCACTGCGGCGGCGACGGAGATCCGCCGCCGCTACGGCGATGTGGTCACCCGGATGTCGGTGCCCTTACCGGTCGCGAAAGCCCTACGCGACGCGGATTAGCGCGGCACCGGCCAGGACGAAGAACACCAGCACGACCAGCGTCCCGGAGTTGCCGCTCGTCGAACTGGTGACGAGCTGGTCGACCGATCCGCTCAGCACGACCCCGCAGTCCGCGAACACCGTGTGCCTGCCCGGCTGCACCCGCTCGAACTCCACCGGCGCGGTGAACTCACCGTTGCCGTCGGACATCGACTCGCCGACCTTGTCGCCCTCGGAGGTGAGGAGAACCGTCCGATTGGGCTCACAACCGGTTCCCTTGGCGACCAAGGGGTCCCCGGGCCGGACGCTCTTGCGGTCGAGCTCCAGCCCCCCGTCGGGTTCCGGGACGTCCGTGACCGGGATCTCAGGCGTCGTGCCGGGCGGCGGGGCCGTACCGTCCGATGTGGACGTCACAGTCTGCGTAGTGGTGCCATCCGTCGAGATCGTTGGCGTTGTGGTGAATCCCGGCCGCGTTGTTATGACCGTGACCGGCGGACGGGTCGTCGAGGAGTTGCCGCCCGGTGGGATGGTCGTCACCGGGGGAACCGTCGTCACCGGCGGTGTGGTCGTAGTGACTGGCGGAACTCTCGTTGTAGTCGTAGTAGTAGTGGTGGTGGGCGGCAATATCGAGGTCACGGTGAAGCGGGTGACCGCGGACGTCTCACCGCAGGTACCCGTGATGGCGTAGGTGCCCGCTTTCGCCGTCCCGGGCGCGGTGGCGCTCACCGAACCGGTGTTGGGCGGCGGCGATCCGGGGGATGACGGGATCGAGGTCAACGCCGAGCTGAACGTGATGATCTTGCAGCCGGTGTTCGGCCGCAGGGTCCACCCGATGGCGAAGGTGGTGCCCGCGGGACCGGCCGCGGGCTTGATCGTCAGGTTGAACGTCACCGCGGCCGGTGCCGCGCCCGCCTGCGAGACGGGGGCCACGGCGAGGAAAACCGCCAGACCCGCAACGGCCAAGCCGGTTAAGCGTCCTCCACTGCGCACGACCGACACTCCTGTCCGTATCCCTGATCCGGCGGAACGCCCCGGACGAGGCCCCGGCCCGTTGTAGCATTCCGCCTCGATCGGGCCCGCCTCAACTCCGGAGTCCTCCATGGGACGTCTTATCGCGGCGACGGTTGCCCTCGTGACGGCCGCGCTGGTGCTCGGCGCGACCCCAGCGGTCGCGCAAGAGGTGGGCGACTCGCTCAGGGTGACGGTCACTCTGGACGGTCAGGACATCACCGACCGCACCGTCACCCTCGACCCCGGGAAACCGGCCGAGCTGTCCGTGACGGCCGAGAACCGGGGCCCGACGGCCCAGAAGGTCCGGCTGATCCGGATCTCCGGTGTGGCCCTGGCCCTGACGTTCTTCGCCTACGACACCAACCTGCCCTTCGAGGTCCCGTCCGGCGGGCGCGTGGTGCGCACGTTCCCACTCGACGTGCGCGACCTCGACGGTCAGGCCACCGGCCTGCTGCCGACCTCGGTGGAACTGCTCGCCGAGGACCGCACCGTGCTCGGCGGCGTGGACACGATCGCCGACGTGCGCGGCACCGTCTGGTCGGTGTACGGCCTGTTCGGCCTGCTGATGCTGGCGCTGACCGCGGCGATCTGGGCCACCGTGCTGTTCGCCCTCGCGCGGCACCGGCTGTCCCCCAACCGGTTCCGCCGCGCGCTGCGGTTCCTGCCCGCGGGCCTGGGCACCGGGCTGGTCGCGGTGGTGACGCTGTCGGTACTCCGTTTGGTGCCACCCGTGGCGCTGGTGGAGATCCCGATCGTGCTGGGCGCCGCGGCGATCGCCATGGTGCTCGGCTTCCTGACCCCGCACCCGGTGCCGCCACTGCCCACACCGGACGCCCCGCTCGACGGTCCGACGGTCGGCATGACGGCCCGCTACACCGGCGCGCAGCCGCCGGTGGTGGCCCAGCCGGAGTACGGCACGCAGGTCACGCCCGCCGCGCCGACATCGATTCACCAGCAGGCGGGTCTGCTCGACGAGTTCATCAAGGACGACCACGCGGGCGCCACCCAGGCACTGCCCGTACCGCCGACCGACGCGACCCAGGCGCTGCCCGCGCCCGGCGCCGCCAAGCCCGATCCGGACACCCCGAGGTGGCCTGAATGACCGCACCCGCCGGGCTCACCGCGGCGCTGCCGCAGTACGCCATCGGCCAGAAGATCGGCTCCGGCGGCATGGGGGTGGTCTACGAGGGCGTGCACCGGTCGCTCGGCAGGCACGTGGCGATCAAGCAGCTGCCATCCGACGTGGTCGGCGACGTCGAGGTCAACGCCCGGTTCGACCGCGAGGCCCGGGTGCTGGCCAGCCTCGACCACCCGCACATCGTGCCGGTCTACGACTACGTGCAGACCGGCCACGACAACCTGCTGGTGATGGAGAAGCTCGACGGCGGCACGGTCTACGACCGCTTCCGCGGCCCCGGCCTGACCGGTGAGCAGACCTGCGCGATCGCCCTGGCCATGCTCGGCGGTCTGCACGCCGCGCACGCCGCCGGGGTGCTGCACCTGGACATCAAGCCGAAGAACCTGCTGTTCACCTCGGCCGGGCTGCTCAAGGTGGCCGACTTCGGCATCGCCCAGGTGGTCAGCGAGGGCGCGACCTTGATGACCCACGCGGGCGAGGTGCTGGGCACCCCGGCCTACATCGCCCCCGAGCAGGCGATGGGCAACGCGCTCACCCCCGCCGCGGACATCTACTCGGCGGGCACGGTGCTGTACGAGCTGCTGTGCGGCGAGCTGCCGTACGACCGCACGCGCGGCGCGGTGAGCATGATGCGGCAGCGCATCTTCAACGACCCGCGACCGCTACCGCGCGTGCCGGACCCGCTGTCCACAGTGGTCATGCGGAGCCTGGCCCGCGACCCGCAGCACCGCTACCGCGACGCCGAGGCGTTCGCCATCGACCTGAGCGCGGCGGCGACGGCGGTGTTCGGCCAGGGGTGGCTGGAGCGCTCGGCGGTGCCGGTGCACCTGGCGCCGCGGGTGAGCGGCGCGATCTCGCAGCAGCTGACCCGTCAGCCGGACCTGCCGACGGTGGTCACGCCGCCGATCCGGGCGACCGCCCAGGACTCGACCCGCACCCTGGACCCGGGCGACTTCCGCGGCAAGCAGCTGCGGCCCGCGCGTGAGCTGATCCAGCAGCCGACCGGCCCCTCGCCGCTGTGGCCCGCGCTCGCGGCGGCGGTGGCCCTGGTCGCGATGGTCGTGGTGCCGTTCCTCGCGCCCAAGGCGCAGGACCACCCGAGCAGCCCGATCACGATCCAGGGCAAGGCCTTGAGCGGTCCCGTCGAGGTGGACCTGACCAAGGAGTTCACCGTCGAGGGGACGATCGAGCGACCCGGGACCGTCAAGTTCGACCTGAACGCCGCGGGCATCCCCTTCGGCAGCTCGATCATGCAGAACGTCCGCCCCGCGGCCGACCGGACCTTCCGGGCCGAGATCACCCCGGACCCGCTGATGCGGTGGCTGGCGGGCGGCGCGGCGACCGGGTCGATCACGGTCGGCGACCAACCCCCGGTGGAGTTCACCCTGGCGTCGTCGGTGCACCCGATGGCCACGGCGATGGGCACCGGCAGCCTCCTGCTGGCCCTGTTCGCCGTGGCCTACGTCGAGTCCCTGATGCGCGCGCTGCGGCGCGGCTACCGCAGGCCCGCCGCGCCGGTCGCGGCGCTGCTGCTGGGTGCCCTGTTCGGCGGTGCGCTGTGGCTGTTCACCTGCGCCCTGTCCAGCCGCGAACCGGCGGCGGGCTACGGCGTCGGCGCGGCGATCGCGGGTGGCCTGGCGGCCGCGGGCTTCGTGCTCGCGACCGCGTGGGCGGCCCGTCGACGGGTCCTGGCGGCCTAGGCGCAATGCCGGTCGGTTAGGTGGTTTCGGCTGGTCGGCGGCGGTGTCGGGTCTTGCTGGGCGGGGTGAGGGTGATGTTCGAGTGAGGTGGTCGGCTGTTTCGGAGTTGTTGTCGGTGTCGTGCGCGTTTGACCGGGAAGTTGCTCATTTTCCGTTTGATCACCCGCGGGTAGCTCCGGTGGCGGCGTTCCGGGTTGATCTCGCTGCCGACCTCGATCAGCAACATCCGATAGTGGTCATCGCTGTGCGTGAGGGGGGAAAGATCCCGGCGCCCAGATACGGGACCGGATGACGCGTACCGTGTTTTTGTGTGAGATCCGATCAGGATCGAGCTTCGCGTGATCGGCGGCGTCGACCTGCACACACATCGTGGCGTAGTGCACCGCCAGATGCGCCCAGAACTCCTGCCGTACCCCGTCGGGCGATTTCGACCGGAAGATCTTCTCGGTATTGAGTTGGACACTCTTGATCTGTTTGAGGAAGCCCTCGATGTCCCACCGTTCGTGATAGAGCGCGGCCAGTTCCTTCGCGGGCGCCAGAAGCGGGTCCAGGATCGTGGTCACCAACCGATACACCTCCTCCGTCCACGGCAATCGGTACTCGATCAGCCGTAGCCGGAAAGATGGTTGGCCCGAACTCCTCGGCGGGGTGATCTCGGCGATACAGGAACCGTCCGATAGTCTCTCCACCGGCCGTGGGGCGAGGTTCGCGGTCACTCTCCACAGCAGGTCGGCGCCGGTATCCACGGCCTTGGCCCAGCGACGGGACGAGTAGATGTGCCGGTCGGCCAACACCAGCATGCCCGGCCGCAATGAAGAGAACATCTCCTCGATCAACATCGTTTCCGCGGCGGCATAGCCATCCATCCGGGCATCGAATACCGCGTGGGTTCCCAACTCGACCACACACGCCGCTTGAATCTGAGGATACGCCGTCTTTCCCTCGCCGCGCCCTGAACCGGGTCGCCCGAACTCGCGATCGTTCTCCTCGGTATCCGGCACCGTGAACGTCGTCCCGTCAACCGCCGTCAACAACCAATCCCCATACCACGCGCCTATCGTCTCCCGGCACGCTCTCGGTCGTATCACCGCCCGCACCGCGGTCTCCATCGGCTCCGAACCCAGACGACGACGAGCATCACCGATCGAACCGGTCGTCGGTACCCGATAGCCCTGCCCTCCACGACCGAACACCGACATGAGAATCTTCATCGTCGACCGGTACGACTCATTCGGGAAAAGACACAAAGCAAGCGTGAAATAGAAGACCAACCGAGCAGGCAATGCGCGGGTCCGCTGTTCCCGACGCCAATACTGGTCAATGACCCGATCGACCAACTCCACCGGAAACGTCCGAGTCAGCACACCAACCGCAGCTCGGTCGGCCAGACCGCCGCCCTCGCGCACACCCAACCCAAGATCCACCACCGCAGGCTACAGCCCCGCCATGACCTAACCGACCGGCATTGGGCCTAGGCGAGCAGGTACGGGATGTCGGCCACCGACGGGAGCAGGTGGGTGTGGCGCTCCCGGCCGAGGGTCTCGGCGTCTTGGGCGCCGGTGAGCACGCCGAGCACGTAGCGCGCGCCCGCGTTGGTGCCCGCGCGCAGGTCGAGGATGGTGTCGCCCGCGGTGAGGACGGCGTCGGCGCGCAGGACGCCGGTGGCCTCCATGGCGTGGAAGATCATGTACGGTGCGGGCCTGCCCGCCGCGACCTCGTCGGCGGTGACCAGCGCGTCGATCGCGGCGCCGACCTGCCAGCCCAGCACGTCGAGGATGCCCTCGGCGACGTCGCGGGAGAAACCCGTGGTCAGGGCCACCTGCACGCCTCGGGCACGCAGCTCGGCCAGCGCCGACTCGACACCGGGCAGGGCCGTGGGCGGTTCGGCCTCGTAGGCGGCGGCGAGGCGCGCGCGGAAGTCGTCGAACACCGTCTCGACCTCGGCCGGGGCGCCCGCGAGCAGGGCCGCGATGGCCTCGCGCTTGTCCGCGCCCATCCAGCGCCGGATGTCGGCCTCGGGCACGGGGCGGCCCGCGGCGGCGGCGACCGCGTCGGCCAGCGCCCGGTACACCGCGCCGCTCTCCTGCACGGTGGTGCCCGCCATGTCGAGTGCGACCAGCTCGATGGTCACGAGGTCTCCTTGAGTACGTGTTGGCCCGCGCGGCCCGTCTGGGCGTTGTCGATGGTGAAGGTGACGAGGTCCGGTCGGTAGCGGTCGTCGCCGTACTCGACCCGGGCGCCGGTGGCGTCGGTGGCGCGGCGGCGTTCCCGCAGCAGCGGCGCGCCCTCCGCGATGGTGAGGTGTTCGGCGTCGACCGCGTCGGCGCCGATCGCGTCGATGGTGTGCCGGGCCGCGCGCAGGTCGACGCCGCGGCCGAGCAGGTGCTCGTAGATCGAGCCGGAGTCGGGGTCGAAGTCGAACAGCAGCCGCCCGACCGGCTCGACGAAGCTGCTGCGCTCCAGCATGGTCGGGATGCCGTCGAGCAGCCGCAGCCGCAGCACCTCGACGACCGGCGCGCCCTCGTCGATGCCCAGCGCGTCGGCGGCGACCGGGCTGGCGCCGCGGCGGGCGACCTCGATGGTGCGCTGCCCCGGTTCGCGGCCCATCTCGCGGGCCCAGCGGGTGAAGGAGAGGAACGTCTCGAACGGCTGGGCGACCGCGGCCTGCCGCACGACCGGCGGTTTACCCTGGCCACCGCCGATCAGGCCCTCGTTGCGCAGCGCGGCGAGCGCCTGGCGGACGGTGCCGCGCGAGGCGGTGAACTCCTCGCAGAGTTGCGCTTCCGACGGCAGGGCGGCGCCGACCGGCAGTTGGCCTCGGCTGATCCGGCCGCGCAGGGCGTCGGCCACCCTCAGGTGCAGCGGTGGGGTCACGGACTTGACCATACGAGTCGAGGACACCCCGCTGTCAAGTTCTGTGGTGCACGGCTCTGAACAGGGTTAACAACGCGGAAACTTGTCTGAACAAGTGGCGCTCACCCCTTGTGATCAAGGCGGGTGGCACCGCACCTTTCTCGGCATGGCACCCCGTACACCTCCCACCGGGCACGTCGACCTCGCCATCGTCGGCGCGGGCGTCGTCGGCCTCGCGCACGCGGTCGAGGCGGTCGAGCGCGGGCTCTCCGTCGTGGTCCTCGACCGCGACGAGCGGGCCGTCGGCGCCTCGGTGCGCAACTTCGGCCACATCTGCCTGACCGCCCAGCACGGGCCCGCGCTCGAGTACGGGCTCGCCGCCCGCGAGCGGTGGCTGGCGATGGCGGCCAAGGCGGGGTTCTGGGTGTCGGAGGCGGGCACGGTCGTCGCGGCCCGCACCGCCGACGAGCACGCCGTGCTCGCCGAGTTCGCCGCCGAACGGGGCGATCAGGTCCACCTGCTCGACGCGGCCGGGGTGCGGTCGAAGCTGCCCCGGGTGTCCGACGAGGTCACCGGGGGCGCGTGGCTGCCGCTCGACCTGCGCGTGGACCCGCGCGAGGCGATCCCCGCGCTGGCCGCGTGGCTGGCCGCGCAGGGCGTCGACTTCCGTTGGCACACCTCGGCAACCGGGGTGGAGACCGGTGCGGTGCACACCACGCGCGGCACCGTCACCGCCGACCGCGTGGTGGTGGCGGTCGGGCACGACGTCGACCGGCTGCTGCCCGGTGTCGCCGAGGCGGCGGGCGTGCGGCGGTGCCTGCTGCAGATGCTCGAAGTGTCCACACCGGACTCGGTGGTGTTCGACCCGGCGGTCCTGACCGGGCTGTCGATGGTGCGCTACGCGGGTTTGCGCGCGTGCCCGTCCGCCGACGAGGTCCAGCGCAGGCTCGCCGCCGACCACCCGGACCTGCTCGAGGTCGTCATGAACCTGATGTTCACCCAACGCCCGGGCGGCGACCTGGTGATCGGCGACACCCACGCCTACGCCACCACCCACGGCCCCTTCGACGACGAGGCCACCGCCGACCTCGTGCTCCGCGAAACCGCCCGGCTGCTCGGCGTCGACCGGCTCACCGTGCGCAGGCGCTGGCGCGGCGTCTACGCGTCGGCCGACGCGGAGTTCCTCGTCGCCCAACCGTTCCCCGGCGTCCGCGTGGTCTCGGTGACCTCGGGCATCGGCATGACCACCGCCTTCGGGCTCGCCCCCACCGTGCTCGACGACCTGCTGCGCTGACTTCCCCTCTTCCCCGCCCGGCATCGTCCCCGACTTGGCGAGCCGGCGCGATCCCCGCTCCCCGCTCACACCTGAACCACAGGAGTTCCCCACCATGAAGCGCATCGTCGCTCTCGCCGTCGCCGCGGGCCTCGCCCTCACCGCGTGCGGCAGCGAGGAACCCGCCAAGCCCGCGGCCGCGTCGTCCGCGTGCCCCAACGGCGAGGTCAAGTTCGGCATCGAGCCGTACGAGGACCCCGCCAAGCTCACCCCGGCCTACCAGGTGCTCACCGGCGCGCTGGAGCGCGGCCTGAACTGCGAGGTCAAGCTGCAGATCGTGCAGGACTACTCGGCCGAGGTGCTGGCCATGCAGAACGGCAAGCTGGAGCTGGCCCAGTTCGGCCCGCTCGGCTTCGTCTTCGCCAACCGCCGCGCCGGCGCCGAGCCGCTGGTCTCCTTCGGTGACGCGCAGGGCAAGCTGACCAGCTACCAAGCGGGCATCTGGGTCCCCGCGGACTCGGCCGTCAAGTCGATCGCGGACCTGCGCGGCAAGACCCTCGCGCTGTCCGAGCCCGGCTCCACCTCCGGCGACGCGCTGCCCCGCGCGGCCATGGCCAAGCTGGGCCTGGACAAGACCTCGGTCAAGCTCGACTACGCGGGCGGGCACCCGGAGGCGCTGCTGGCGCTGACCAACGGCAAGGTCGAGGCCGCCGAGATCAACACCCAGCAGCTGGCCACGGCCAAAGCGGCGGGCAAGTTCGACGAGAGCAAGTTCCGCCAGATCTGGTCGTCGGACCCGATCCCGAACGACCCGATCACCGTCGCGGGCGCGGCCGACCCGGCCTTCAAGGAAGCCGTCCGCAAGGCGCTGCTCAACCTCAAGCCGGACGAGGTCGCCCAGGTCGGCAAGCTGCTCGACGTCGACCCGGCGGGCCCGATGGTGGCCGTGGACAAGAACACCTACCAGCCGCTGTTCGACCTGGCCGACACCCTCGGGCTGACCGAAGGCGACGTGTGATCTCCTACGACCGGCAGGCGGGAGGGTCCAGGCCCCTCCCCGCCTGCCCCACTCCTCCCGAGCAGCAGCTGACCCCGTTGGACACCGCGCTCTCGGTGAGCGGGCTGCGCAAGTCCTACGGCGACCGGCAGGTGCTCAAGGGCGTCGACTTCGCGGTCGCGCCCGGCGAGCTGGTGGTCCTGTTGGGCGCCAACGGGTCCGGCAAGTCGACGGCGCTGCGCTGCGTCGTGGGGCTGGCCGAGGCGGACGCGGGTGAGATCCGGCTGGCCGGGCGGCGGCTGCGCGGGCTCGGCGGTGCCGAGCTGGCCAAGGCGCGGCGCGCGGCGGCCATGGTCTTCCAGCAGATCCACCTGGTGCGCAGGCGAAGCGCGCTGGACAACGTGTGCGCGGGCGGGCTCGCCGGGCTGCCGCTGTCGCGGTCGCTGGCCCCCGCGTTCTTCCCGCGCGAGTTGCGGGAGCGCGCGATGGCGTGCCTGCAACGGGTAGGGCTCGCCGACCGCGCGCACGACCGGGCGGGGAGCCTGTCCGGCGGGCAGCAGCAGCGGGTCGCCGTGGCGCGGGCGTTGTGCCAGGGGGCCGAGGTGCTGCTGGCCGACGAGCCGGTGTCCGCTCTGGACCCGGCCGCCGCGACCCAGGTCATGGCGCTGCTGGCGGAACTCGCGCGGCGCGACGGGTTGGCGGTGGCGGCCGTGCTGCACCAGCCGGACCTGGCGCGCGAGCACGCGGACCGGGTGATCGGGTTGGTCGACGGCGAGATCCGCTTGTCCTGCCACGCTTCCGCACTGTCCGAATCGGACATCGATGCGCTCTACCAGTCGGAGGACTCGTGACCACCACCGAACGCCCGCGCGTGCCGGTGCCCGCGCGCGACCGGAAACCGTTCTACCTCGGTGTCGTCGTGGTCGCCGTCGTGCTCGGCGCAGCGCACGTCGGCGCGTGGCGGGTCACCGAGTTCTCCCCCGGCGCGCTGGTCGACGGCTGGCACGGGATGATCCGGTTCCTCGGCGAGGCGCTGCCGCCGGACCTGGACTGGGCTTCCGTGGTCCAGCCGGGCCTGGAGGCGTGCTTGACCACCCTGGCCATCGGGCTGCTCGGCACCACGCTGTCGGTCCCGGCGGCGCTGCTGCTGGCGGTGCTCGGCACGCGCGGCCGGAACCGGGTGGTGTACCAGGTCTCGCGGTCGGTCATGTCGCTGCTGCGCGCGGTGCCGGACGTGGTGTTCGCGCTGATCTTCGTGACCGCGGTCGGGCTCGGGCCGTTCGCCGGCGTGCTGGCGCTGATCTGCCACAACGTGGGCGTGATGGGCAAGCTGTGGTCGGAGGCGATGGAGGAGGTCGACCCGGGTCCCGCCGACGCGCTGCGGGTGGCGGGGGCGCGGGAGTCGCAGGTGGTGGCCAACGCCGTGCTGCCCGCGGTGGTGCCGTCGCTGGTCGGGCTGCTGCTGTACCGCTTCGACGTCAACGTGCGCTCGTCGCTGGTGCTCGGGCTGGTGGGCGCGGGCGGGGTCGGGTTCCTGATCAACCAGTCGATCCAGCTGTTCGCCTTCGACGAGATGGCGACCTACATCCTGATGGTGCTGGTCCTGATCATCGCCGTCGACCTGCTCAGCGCGGCGGTGCGCCGACGACTGGCCGAATGACGTCTCATCGAACGGGGAAGCGATTACCCCCGTTCGGGTGACTACTGAATGTTCAAGTAACAGTTCGTTGCCAGATACGCGATGCACCCCGCACACGGCTTGGTCCAGAGGGGAGCTTGAGATGTCCACACGGGTGAAGTCCGTAGTGATCACATCCCTGCTCGGCGCCGCCCTGCTCGCGGGCTGCGGCAACCAGGCCGGTGTCACGGCGACGGGCAGCGCACCGCCCGCCACCCCGGCCGCGGGGTCCACGACCACCGAACGCCCAACCACCACGACACCTCCCGCGCCGGCGCAAGCCACGGTGTCCGAAGTGGTCGACGCCCGAACCGTCCTGACCTCGGCGGGCGCGCGGGTCGTGGTGGCGGGCCTCGCGGCCCCGGGGGACTGCTGGCAGGCCGCGGCGGTCGCGTTCGCCAAGGACACGTTGGTGGGCAAGCCGATCCAGCTGACGAACGCGGGTTCGGCCCTGCTCGCGGACGGCACTGACTTCGCGGCCCTGGCCATCGGCAAGGGCATGGGCAAGGCCACGGCCGTCGCCACCACGGCGTTGACCGACGCCCAAGCCGCCGCCCAGTCAGCAGCCCTCGGCCTCTGGGGCGCGCCGTGCAACGGCTCGGACGCTCCCCCGGCCCCACCCGCTCCCCCGGCGCCGCCCAAGACGACCACCGCCGCCCCCAGGGCAGCCGCGCCACCCGAGACGACGACGGAAGAAGAACCCGCCCCCAAACCCGCCGCCTACTACAAGAACTGCGACGCGGCCCGAGCAGCCGGCGCGGCCCCCTTGTACACGGGCGACCCCGGCTACCGCGCCGCCCTGGACCGCGACCACGACGGCGTGGCCTGCGAATAGCCGCTAGGCGAGCCGGTACCGCAACGAGTCGATCTGGTCCTGCCGCACGTCCTCGACCGTGAGCCCCGGGTCCCCGATGTGCGCCTGCGCGATCACCGCCGGATCCGGCTGCGCCGACGCGTCCAGCCAGGACTCGGGCTGCCACACCCTGGACCGCACAAAAGCCTTGGGGCAGTGCGTGAACACCTCCTCGGGCCGCACCACCAACGCGGCCCGCGGCGGGTTCCCCACCGCGGTCAACCCCGCGAGCAACTCGGCCCGCACAGAAACACAAGCCCGCCCATTGACCCGCAACGTCTGCCCACGACCGGGAATGATGAAGACCAATCCCACCCGCCCCGTGGCAACCACGTTGCGAAAGGTGTCCAACCGACGATTCCCGGTGGCATCGGGGATGACCACGTCCCCACTGTCCAAAACAGACACAAACCCCGGCGGCCCACCCCGCGGCGTGGCGTCGCACCGCCCATCGGCCCCGAAACTGGCCACGAACACCATGGACGAGCAGGCGATGAACTCCCGAGCCAGCTCATCCACCCCGGAGATCTCCTTGGCCCGGGCATTCGCCTTCGGGTCCTCGTAGATCGAGCGGAGTTCTTCCTCGGAGGCAACGGCGTCAGCGAAGAGGTCCACTCCCGCCACGCTAGCCCGCCCCGGACCACCCCGTCCTGTGCTTTTCCTCGCCCTCCCGCACAGCAAAGAGCCCTGGTTGCCCCGAACGGGGCAACCAGGGCTCTCGACCTGTGGAGCCGCCTAAGGGAATCGAACCCTTGACCTGTTCATTACGAGCGGCTCGCGGCTGTTTGTTCACCTCGACAAACAGGCTGGTCAGCCACCGCGCATCGTCCTAGACAGTCCACGGCGATCCACGGCGATCTAGGGCCGTAGTCACTCGCTTCGTCGCTCACCGCCACCCCGGCAAACCAGGAAGAGCGGCCGGGACACCCCGGCGGTGTCCCGGCCGCTTGTCCGTGAACCCCGCCCCAGGCAGGTGAAGCGTGACAGCGCGCGGAGCTGTCACCGTCAATGTCACTCTCGTTTTCCCAGGTCACCCTGTGCGGTGTGTCAGAGTGACAGGTGTGACACGCGCCCGGTAGAGCCCACGGGTCATTCGAGGGCGTCCAATCCATCGCCGCGTTGCCTGAGCGCGCGAAGGTCGCGTTGGAGCTGGTCGACGTCCCAACGGGCGTGACCTCCTACCGTCTCGCTTGCCGGGGTGACGAGTCCCGCGCGCCACCAGGCCCGCAGCGTCTCTCGGCTGATCCCGAGTTCTCTCGCTGCGTCTCCGGTTGACACGAGACGTACGGCCACGGGACACAGCCTGCCTGGCATTTCTGGCGTTTGTCCTGGTCACCTGGCGTTAGTGGCGGATCTGGCGATTCTGGCGTTTACTGATGGTTGTCAGGGCTAGCTTTCGACTCGAAAGGGTGCCGTCGTGCGGCTCCTGTGGTGTACCCGCGACCGCCTGGTTCACCTCTGGGTGTCCCCTGACCCCGTGCCTGGCCGCGTCAAGGAGACCATATGCGGCTTGAGCATTCCCGTAGAACTCATCTACGACCGGCGCGGCAGGGTCTGCGCTAGATGCTTGCGTGCTGTTTCAGACATGTCCTGCCGTGCTAAAGCTCACGAGTCATCGTTCATCTCGTTTAAGGCCATCTAGCATCTCTTTCAAGTCAGTAACGTAGGGCGTCGCCCGATGTATTACTAGCAGATCTTTTCGCCATTTACCGATTTCGTCAATAGCATCCCATAGGAATATGCCATTGTTGCCAAAATAGCCCTTATGGACGAATGACTCCAGCTCGTTGGAAATTTGGGTTAGACAGTACTCCCATGAATCGCGCGTAAGCGAATGACTAAACAGCCGTGGTATCCATACGTCTGCCTCGGTGATATGCCAGCGTCCTTCAAGCTCAAGCACTCTAGGACGTACGTAGTTTTGTAGAAAATTCCATCGCGCCTCCATATACGGGCGAACCAGTTCGCGTTCCGTTGCGGTTGGAAGATACTTCCCGAAAGCGGCTTTGGTCTCCTTTAGATCGGCCAAGAGCTCTTGTATTGCTGCTTTCAGCTCGTTCGATGCTGGCCTTCTTGCGGATTCTTGCGGATCCACGAGCGACCAATTCCGCTCGTCCCTCGCTCGCGCATAGGCAGGCAGTAGAACGCGCACTTTAGGCTCGATAGCTTCTGCGGCCCCGGCGAGGTCTTTATATAGGTCGAAACCGTTAGGATAATTCAGAATCTGCGCATCCAGTAAGGTCATCACCTCCTCTATTGAGGCTATCGCGAGATTCATCGTCGAGCGCCACTGGGCCTGCTCTGTCGCTCGACTGATCACATTTTGCAGTACCAAAAGCGCAATCGGTACGCCAATTAACGCTCCGCATGCCGCTGACAATATGTTTGTTAGAAATGGCGCATTCTGCAAGGGGTGGGAGCTGGTGAAGTCGAGAATTACTCCGATTATGGCAGATGTTAGTCCCGTAAGGCCGCACACGATTATCGCAATTGTGGTTTTTCGACCATACCGAGCCGCTCTTTTGGTGCCGCCCATCTCTTCTCCTTGGTGTCATCCGATTCTCCCACGGTTGGAGTCGGGCGCGTATCTAAGCTGGATGAGTGTGCGCCTGTGGACCCTCTACTGCGACCGCTCGATGAGCTATGTAGCGATGCGAGCCGGTATTGAGTAGAGAATACCTTCCGTTCGTGCGTCCTCGGCTCAAGTCTGTCTATCGACCCTTATCTTTGAAGGGTGTCGGGTTGATATCTGGACCCTTGACATTCGGATCGTAGTTCGAAACTTCTTTCTCGAATAGGGTTGCGCTTGGGGTCCAATGGTCGCTCACAGTTCTCACGTACTTGAACCCGAGCGATTCGTAGTACTCATGCAGAGACTTGTTGGTGTTCCACGCATCCAAGACCAGGTACTGGCGCCCGTGTGAACGAGCCAGATCTTCCGCAAAGGCGATCATCTCCTTGCCGATTCCTTGGCCAGCGTGGCTGCGAGGAACCATCATCCGATGGACAATATAGGACTTGCTTAGTTCGTCACCGGTCCACAAGCCTTCGTCGGGCACCAGGTCAATTGCGATGGTTCCAACCGGCTCACCGGAATTGTCAAGGGCGAGCCAGGTCTCTCCTGCCTCAATGGACCTGCTGATGCGACGTTGGAACTCATCGCGAGAGAGGCCAGTACTGTCCCACTGGTCGCTGCCCTTGCTGTGAATCCAGTCGGTCACCTCCCAGCGCCAGTCGGTGATGAGGTCCATGTCGGCGACTGTGGCACGGCGGAACTGCATCCTAGGCCCCTTCACTGTTGTCAGTGAGATGGGTGATGATGTTTCTGTCGGCCGGAAGGATTTCGACGGTAAGTCGAGTGACTACATCCTTGGCGGTCGCGAGTCGACGGAACAGCAAGACGGAAACACCTGGTGCTAGGTCGAACCGTTCGCGTTCATCGGCTCTGGCTGGGCGGCTGCTGATTTCGTGGACGATTCGGTCCTCGACGTAGCCGCGTGCGGCCATTCGTCGCACCGTTCCTTCGGCGATATCGGTCGGCGTGTCGAGCCCGCATGCCTTGGCTATCTCGTACGGGTAGAACGTGGTCTGCACGGACCAGGGGATGTCGTTGACGTAACGGAACATCTCGCGCACGACGACGAGGTCATTGACGGCGACGTTCAACCTGTCCGCGATGACGACAGTGGCGGGTTCTATGCGGAATTTGAAGTCTTGACTGGGCTCCCGGCCGGACTCCCGAACCACAGAAGACCAGGTGTCCGTCACTGTGCCCGTACGGTCCCGTCGTCGCGGGTGTTCGGCGTCAACGTTGTACTCAAGCAGGGGGAGCCGTCGGATGTAGGTTCCCGCCCGGCCGCGTGTCTCGATCAACCCTTCGGCGGCGAGTCCTGCCAGGGCAGCCCGGATCGTTCCTCGCCCCGACTGGTAGTGGTCTGCGAGCTCGGGCTCGGTGGGGAGCTTGGCTCCATCCACCAGTTGCACGCCAAGGACCGTCGCCTCAGCCTGGATGGCTTCCCGCAGTTCGTCGGCAAGCTCTTGGTACCTAGGTCCTGGCCCCATGGTCCGCCTCACCCTTTCGATTCGTTCGAACGAATCCTACGCAACCTATTGACACCGGTCCAGCCAGCGCCCTAACGTTCGTATCGTTCGAACGCAACAACGATACGAACCGAAAGGACGATGATCGCAGATGGCAAGTCGACGGTGGTTCGACCCGGAGGGCCGGAGTCGAGCGGACATCGCCGCACTGAGGGTGCCCGAGGCGGAAGGCGGACCGGAGCCCACGACCGCGTTGTTGGACGGGTCCGCCCGGGCACGGCGGGAGCGCCGCGAGATGAACCGGGCGTTGGCAGCCGCGGTTCGTGTGTTGCCGGTGGCGGACCAGGAGGTTGTGTGGGGTGAGGCGGCGTGAAGCGTGGCGGTTCTGTGCGCTTCGCTGTTGCCGAGTTGGGTCCTGCCCTGCGGCTGGTGTACCGGCCTCGCTGGGTGTCCGATCACCACCCGTGGGTGCCGGTCAACGGTGCCCCGTGGCGCTACAGCCACCGGGAGGTCACCGAGACCGCTGTCGATGGTTCGGTGACGGTCTCGTGAGCGCCACGGTGGTCCGGTTGCCGTGGAGCGGGCAGCACTGGCCGGGTCGTATGGCCGATGGTGTCCCGACCTTCCGCTATCGCGACGTCCCCCCGGGGCTGGTGACCCGCCGCTGGCTGCGTGCCCGCGGCTTGTGCCCGGGTGGTGCGGACTGGGTGGCGCAGATCCGGTGGCGGCGGGGGCGTCGGTGGGCGGCGCTGTTCCGGCTGGATCTGGCCCGACCGTCTCCGGGCGCCACGACAGCCCAGTTGGTGTCGCTGCGCAAGGCCCACCGAGTGCTGCGCACCTGTACCGCCTGCGGACTGCTTGCCCCTACCGCCTACCCGTCTCCAACGGTCGCCGCTGCTGGCCGTGCGAGCGGGCCACGAACTCCGAGTCCACGAACTGATCACAGGAAGAGCATCGACATGGCCAAGAACAACAGGAACAGCAACTACGACGAGTACGACCCGGAGCAGGACCCGATGTTCGCCGGGATGATCCGGGGCGCCCGCGCCTGCTATCAGCGGGAGATGGCGGACCTGCACGAGCGTTGGGGCAGGTCGGTGGAGTCCGGCGAGTCGGTGACCGACGACTCGTCCGGGACGGGCAGGTGAACACCGCATCGGCCTTCAGGGCCGTGTACGGGATGTGCCCCCGGTCTGGCGCTCGAACCGCCAAGAACGCTCGCCAGACCGGGTCGCTCAACCACCACCAGGCAACCGGTAATGGAGAGGGACAGATGGTATCCGGAAGTTCGGGCGCGGCCGTGGGTCGTGGGCGCTCGATCAGTGTGGTGTCGTTCGGGTTCCTGCACGGTCCGGCCCCGGAGGCGGACGTGGTGGTGGACCTGCGCCGCTACCTGCGGGACCCGGCGCGGATGAGCGCGGACCTGCTCGACCTCGACGGGCGGGACCTGGCGGTGATGCAGGTGGTGCTCGACACCCCGGGCGCGCTGGCCACGGTGCACGAGGTGGTCGCGCTGGTGGAGGCCGCGCCCCGGATGACGTCGGTGGCGTTGGGCTGTGCGGGTGGTCGTCACCGGTCGGTGGCGCTGGCGCTGTGCGTCGGGTGGGGCCTGCGCGGCAAGGGGCTCGACGTCGACGTCACCCACCGGCACGTCCACCTGCCCCGTGTCCTCACCAACGGCGAAGGGCAGAGCCGGTGAACACCGTGGTCATGGCATCACAGATCGAGCTGCCCGACGGGGGTTGCTACGGGGTGCGGATGCGGGTGCCGGTGGGGGAGCGGGTGTACGCGTTCGACCGGCCGCTGATCCCGGTGTCGCAGGTGGCGGCGGTGGCTCCGGACATCACCGTCACCGACCGGGCGATCGAGATCCGCACCGACCGGTGGGGCGTGATCGAGGTCCGCGACCCCCACATCGGCGAGCAGGCCCGGGTGCTGCCGGTGGTCTGCGGTGACCCCGACCTGGCCGCGCGGGTCGCGTCGGCGTTCACCGCCGACTCCGCCATCGGCTGGGACAGCGACGCGGTGGAGCGCGAGGCGTGGTGCCTGTGCTGGATGTCCACCTACCACCACGACCGCAACGGAGGCGCCGCGTGAGGACCCGAACCCACCCCGCCCCGGCCGTGGAGATCGAGCAGGACGAGGCGCTGTGCGAGTGCCGCTGCGGCCAACTGCCCGGCACCCACACCGCCGGTCAGTGCGGCAGCGCCTGACACCCATCCCCTCCTGCCCCGATAGCACCCCAGTTCAGCGAAAGGACGTGCCATGAGCACCCGCGACAACAACGACAAGACGACCCGGCCCGGTGTGAGCGTGGAGGACCTCGACCGACTGATGCAACGCGCGGCCCGCAACGGCGGCGCGATCGAGCGCGACGGCGTCAGCATCCGCGGCGCCCACCCCGGCCACACCGCGACCGTCGTCATCGACGGCGACTTCCACGCCTGACAAGGAGATCGACCATGGACACGACCAAGCTGATCCTCACCGCCGACGCGGTGGTGTTCACTCGCGCCGACGGGCGCTGGCACGTGCTGCTCATCGAACGCAAGTGGGACCCCTTCGAGGGCCGGTGGGCGTTGCCCGGTGGCCACATCGACCCCGGCGAGTCCCCGGACGCGGCCGCGGTGCGGGAGCTGGGGGAGGAAACCGGGCTGCTCATGCCGACCACCGCCGTCAAGGTCGGTGTCTACGACGCACCGGGCCGTGACCCGCGCGGCCGTTACGCCACCCACGCCTACGCCGCCGTTGTCGACGGTATGCCCACCCCGGTCGCCGCCGACGACGCCCGCGCCGCCCGATGGGTGCCGCTGACCGAGGTCACCGCCACCGGGCTGGCGTTCGACCACGGCCGCATCGTCACCGACGCCATGGCGCAGCTCGCCATCTCCTGACTCTGCCCCGGCCCGGTGGTCCTTCCGGCAAGAACGCCCACCGGGCCGGGCCTTCCAACCACCACCTGACTTCTGTGGAGGCGTTACCGATGGTAGCCACGCCCGACAGGACCGCTGAGGTCCTGGCGCGAGTTGACACGATTCTGACCACTCTGATCACCCTGTCTGCCGAGCACGGCCTGTTCGTTGACCACGTGGCCGTCAGCGGCGACGCGCACGTGTTCGTGGACACCTTCGACCGGTTCACCGCCTGGGCGCGGCTGCTGGGTGCCACCAGCCTCGACGCGTGGACCTCCCGCGACCGGGTCACCATCCTGGTCAAGGGGAGGGTCGACGGGATCGACATCACCGTCTTCGGCGAGTTGCCGCACCTGCCGGGCTTGGGGGAGAAGACGGAGCGGTTCCCGCTCGCCGTCCTGGACACCGTCACCGGTGCCGAGATGGCGGTGGCGGCATGACCAGCGCCTACCCCATCACTGTCGATGCGCTGGTCGAGCGGGTCAAGGCTCGTGCGGTCGAGTTGGGTCAGGTGCCCACGCGTAACCGGATCAAGACGGAGTTCAGGGTCGGTGCTCCGAAGGCGAACGCGGTGCTGGCCGAGTTGGAGGCCACCGGGTTCGACCCCGCCGTCCGGCGCCTGCACACGGTCTCGCCCACCGACCCCGCCCCGGAGGACGAGCCAGGCCCAGAGAACGAGCCCGCCGAGCCCGGCCGGGGTCAAGGTGAGCCGGTCACGGCCGACCCGGACGAGCCGGTCACGTCCCCGGTGACGGAAGCGCCCTGGGCGCCTCTGGTCGCCGACGACACGGGAGCCGCGCGGGTGGCCTGCGCCGAGGTCACCGCACCCGTAGACCCGGGTCCCACGGCCGCCCCGCAACCGGGTCCAGTACCGGCGGAGGCCGGGCAGAAGCCGTGGTGGAGTCGGGGACGGTCGCACTCGTTGCCGTTGCTGGTGATCGCGGCGGGGGCGTTCGTGGCGATCTGGGGCGGGTGGGTCGGACTCGGCGAGAAGGCCGGGTTCGGGCTCGTCCGGCTGCTGCCGGGCATCGCCGACGAGTTCGTCATTAACTCGGCGATCACGTTGCCGCTGGGCATGGAGGCGTACGCGGCGTTCGCCCTGCGGGTCTGGTTGACCAGTTCCCGCGCCGCGAAAGGGCGTGGGTTCGCCAAGTGGTCGGCTATCGCCGCGCTGATCCTCGGGGGACTCGGACAGGTTGCGTACCACCTGATGGAGGCTGCCGGGATCACCGTCGCTCCGTGGTGGATCACCACGTTCGTGTCGTGTCTGCCGGTGGCGGTACTCGGATGCGCGGCGGCTCTGCTGCACCTGTGG
Source organism: Actinokineospora auranticolor (assembly GCF_041897805.1). GTDB lineage: Bacteria > Actinomycetota > Actinomycetes > Mycobacteriales > Pseudonocardiaceae > Actinokineospora > Actinokineospora auranticolor. The sequence continues at coordinate 346,441 of NZ_CP154825.1, read as the reverse complement.
CGTCAGGACATCGACGGGTCGGACCGGCGATGAACGGGCAGGTCAACAACCCCGTGGACCCGGGTTCGGGGTGGCGGTCGGTGGTGCGTGCGGGCTGGCGCCGGGTGGTGTCGGTGGTGGGGTTCGTCGCGGTGCCGTTGGACGAGTTGGTGACGGCGTGGCTGGGTGTGGCACCGGTGGTGCCGCGTGTGCGGTGGTGGTGCCAACAGGTGGCCTGCGAGTGGCGTGCGTGGCGGTGTGGCGTGATCGACGCCGAAGTGGTTGACGGGGAGAAAGGGGTGTGGCGATGAGCAGCAGGGATCGCAGGATCGGTGAGCTGGCCCGGGTGGAGTTCACCGGGTCGATGGGTGAGGCGATCGGGCACTACTCGGCGGCGTTGCGCACCATCTCGCGTCGCTGGGACACCGAGTTGGGGCTGGCGTCGGCGGACGTGCGGGCGGCTCTGGTGTCGATCCGCGGGTCGTGGCTGGGGCTGGACAAGGCGGCCCGGCGACTGCGGGCACGGCGGGTCGCGCGGCGGTTGCGGCGGGCTCAGTCGCTGGCATCGGCGCTGGCCGACCGCGCCGACCGGTTCCGGGTCCAGTACGCCAGGCAGTTCCTGGTGATGAGCGCCGACGAGGCCAAGGACCGCACCCGCAAGCTGGACAGGAGCGGCGAATGAAGACCGCAGGGGAACGGATCGAGGAGATCGCCGACTGCGAGTTCACCGGGGACCGGGTGGCGGAGCGCATCGCCCGCTACGCCCAACTCACCCAGCGACTCGCCCACGACCTCGCCCGGGAACTGGACATCGCCGAGGAAGCGGCGGAGGCGGCGTTGCGGCGGCTCAAGGGCCACCCGCTGCTGGTGGGGATCGACGTGCGGTTGCGGGCGCGGAAGGTGGCGCGGGAGCTGCGTGAGGCCCGCGATCTGTGCAAGGGCATCTCCGCTGAGGCGGTCGCGTTCAACCTCCAGTTCCGCCGCGAGTTCGCCGAGGCGCTGGACCCGACCCGGGCCGCGAAGACCAAGCACCACCGAGGGGAGGTCGACCTGTGATGCGCCGCAACACCAACGCCGTGACCATGGTCGCCGCCGACGAGGCGACCACACCACGCCTGTGGGCCAAGGTCGGCAGCCAGGCCGGGGTGTTGGCGCCGCCGTGGTTGTTGCTGGCCGGTACCGCCGGTGCCGGGGCGCTCTCGCACGCGGTGTGGGGCGATCCGGGCGAGGTCACCTGGGCCGCGGTCGCCGCGACCCTGGGCACCACCGGCCTGTCCAGCCTGACATGGGCGATCACCCACGCGCGGCGGCTGCTGGGGCGGGTGCACGCCTCCGCCACGGTCGCGGCCACCGGGGCGTGGCTGACCACCGCCACGGTCACCGGCCTGGACTCCGAGGTGGTCACCGGCGCGCTGTGGTGGGGCGGGGCCGGTCTGGCGCTGTCGTGGAACCTGCGGACGGTCATCCGCCGCCTGGACCCCGACCAGCAGGGCGGAGCGGACGCGCTGGCCACCCTGTTCGACAAGGCCAAGGACCAAGCCGGACTCAAGGGCGCCCGCGCCCGGGCCACCCAGGTCACCGACCGCAAGATCAAGGGCGTGGTCGCGCTGGCGCCCGGTGAGGCGACCGTGCACGACGCACAGCGCTCGATCGGCAAACTGGAGTCCGGGATGCAGGTCCCGCCCGGCACGCTGGCGCTGGCCGCCAACCCCGACCGCGCCGACCTGGCCGAGATCACCGTCTCCGACCCGCGTGTGCTGCGCACCCCGATCCCGTGGCCCGGACCGTCCCGGCCTGGCGCGTCCGTCGCCGAACCGTTGCGGGTCGGGGGGTGGCAGGACGGCGACGACGGCGAGTTCATCCTGCCCGGCAGGCACTTGCAGGTCATGGGCATGAGCGGATCGGGCAAGAGCTTCGGCTCGGCCTGGAACACCCTGGCTGAGCTCATGACCCGCCGCGACGTGCAGATCATCGCCATCGACACCAGCAAGGACGAGCAGACTCTCGGTCCGCTCAAGCCCGGCCTGGCGGCCTTGGTGACCGACCAGAACAGCGCGGTCGAGATGCTGCGCAGGCTGCACCGCCAGATCCCCGAGCGCACCAAGACGCTGGGCCGCAACGGCTACAGCAAGTGGTCCGAGGGCTGTGGCATGGACTTCGTGGTGCTGTGGATCGAGGAAGCCTCCAAGTTCCTCGCCGCGCTGTCGGGAAAGGACGAAGAGCGCTTCGAGGAGATCGTCAAGGAAGCCCGCTCCGCCGGAGTGGCCATCGTGCTGTCGCTGCAACGCTCCGACTACACCCAGATGCCCACCCTGGTGCGCGGCCAACTCTCCAAGTGGTGCTTCGGACTGGGCTCCTCCGACGACGCCAAGTGGGGATTGTCCACCCGCCAACAGAAGGTCGACACCGTCGCCCCCGAGGAGTGGGAGGCCAACTACCCCGGCATGTCCTACCTCGACGCACAAGGCGTCTCTGAGAAGCACGCCATGATGCCGCTGCGCTGCTACAGCTGGGGCGAGACCACCTACAGGGACGCCATGGCCGCCCACCTTGCCGAGTACCACCAGCCCCACGCCCCCGACCCGCTCACCGCCCGACTGCTGGGCCCAACCGCCACCGACACCCGAGACACCGACCTCACCGACACCGACGACGAGGACACCGAGGAGTGGGACGTGGCCGCGGACGAGTTGGACGAGGCGGCCCGGCGTGACCCCGAGCTGGCCGACCCCGACACCGCGGTCACCGCCGCCGCGCGGCCCGACACCCCGATCCAGCACCCCACCGCCGAAGAGGCCCAGGCGGTGGAAAGCGACCCGCCCGCCCGGCGGGCCACCCCGGCGCAATCCCGCGCCGCGCTGCACGACTGGCTCACCGAACGCGTCGCGGCCGGACACGACACCTTCACCGCCTCCGACCCCAGCCTCGCCGCGCTGCGCCACCATCTCGGCATGGGACGCTCCTGGACCTACAAGGTCCTCGGGGAACTCCAGGAAGCCGGACGGCTGACCGTCCACAACGGCGTCTACACCATCGAACCCGACACCGACCACACCCCCGACGTCGACACCGGGCAACTCGCCGCCTGACCCCCGCGCGCGGCTGCGCGTAGGACACCCGGCCGCCGTGAAAATGATCTTGTCACGCGGGTGTCACACCCACCCGCGACCGCTGTCACGGCACCTGTCACAGGCGGTGTCACGGCACCTGTCACGACCCGTGACACCGCCTGCGACCTCCCACTCTCCACCCCAACCCCGCCCCGCGCGCCACCCCGACTGTCACGCGCGCCGACCGGCACCACCACCACACATCACCCCCAAGGCCACGCCCCCGGTTCGACGCGCCCAAAAGACCCGAAGGAGTCCCATGACCACCCAGCCCCCCGACCTCGACCCCCACCGACTCCAGGTCGCCATCCACGAACTGGGCCACTACATCGCCTGGCGCGATCTGCCCGGCGCCGGCATCCGCGCCGTGCGCGTCACCGGCCACGGACGCCACACCGAGGGCATCACCACCGTCGACTGGCCCACCGACGACAACGGCGCCCTCGACCACGGCTACCTCGTCGGTCTGCTCGCCGGACGCGAAGCCGACCTGTTCCACAAGCCGCACTCCACCATCCCCTACGACCCCAGAGGCTGCGCGTTCGACCTCGGCCTGTTCCGCCGCGTGCGCCGCCGTCACCAACCCTCCCGGCAATGGTCGGAACACGACCTACGCGCCAGCGCTCGCGCACTGATCCGCGCCCACTGGGCCGAAATCCAACGACTCGCACCACGCCTGGCCCGCCGGGGACGGCTGTAACCCAGGCCCCGCCCCGGAGAGCCGACCGCCGCCCCGTCCGTCCGACTCCGTCTCGAAGGACTCACCATGACTTCCTTGCTGTCTGCCGCGCTCGCCGCCGTCGAACGCGGATGGACCGTGTTCCCGTTGCAGCGCAACGGAAAATTGCCCGCCTTCCACGGGCGCGACCGGTGCCCTCGGACGGGGCCGTGCGTGTCCGGGCACTTGGAGCCGGAGCGGCGGGCGATGGGCGACCCGGAGAAGGTCCGCTGGTACTGGGGCAGCGAGCGGGGCCGTGACTGCAACGTCGGGATCGCCACCGGCCCATCCGGGCTGTGCGTGGTGGACCTGGACATCGCCAAGGCCGACGACCCGCCGCGCCCGGCCGCGTGGGACCTCCCGGGTGTGGGGGACGGGGCCGACGTGTTCACCGTGGTCTGCCAGAGCGCGGGCCAGGAGGTCCCCTGGGACACCTTCACCGCGGCCACTCCCTCCGGCGGCACCCACCTGTACTTCACGGCCCCGGAAGGCGTGGAGTTGCGCTGCACCAACGGGGATCGCGGTCGTGGGCTGGGCTGGAAGGTCGATACCCGCGCGTGGGGCGGGCACGTCGCGGCCCCCGGGTCCACAGTCGACGGCCGCAACTACACCATCACCTACGACCGCGAGCCCGCGCCGCTGCCCGACTGGTTGGTGGCCCGGCTGCTCCCGCCCCCGGCCCCGATCGCTCCCCCGTTGCCCACGCGCGTGGGCGAGTCCCGGCGGGACAAGTACGTCCACGCGGCCGTGGTCGCCGAAACCGCCAAGGTCCGTGACGCCACCCACGACCGCAACGCCACCCTCTACGGCGCCGCTATCGCCCTGGGGCGCCTGGTCGCCGGGGGCGCGCTCACCGAGGACGACGCCCGCACCGCGCTCATGTCCGGCGCCGCCCGCCACATCGGCGTCCGCCGGTTCAGCGAACACGAGGCCCACAAGACCATCACCTCTGGCATGCTCGCCGGAGCCAAGCGACCCCGTCAGGTGGCCTGACATGGGCACCATCACCCGCTTGCCGACCGTGCTGCCGAAGTTCCTGCTGGGTCTGCACCAGCCCAGCGATCTGCCGAGGGCGGGGGTTCCGGCGTTCGTGTCGGATACGCGGCTGCGGGCGCGCAAGACGCTGCCTCGGGCAGCTGCGCCGGTCGCCTACGACTCCGGCGGGTTCACCCAGTTGCAGAAACACGGCGCCTGGACCATCGGCCCCCGCGAGTACATCGCCCGACTGCGCCGCTACCGCGACGAGATCGGCGGCATGCTCTGGGCCGCACAGCAGGACTGGATGTGCGAACCGCTGATCATCAGCGGCGGACGCGCCGGACCGAACGTGTTCGTTGGCACCGGGTTGTCGGTGCCCATCCACCAACGCCGCACCGTGGACAACCTCATCGAGATGCGCGCCCTGGCCCCCGACCTATGGATCGTGCCGTCCTTGCAAGGCTGGGAAGTCGACGACTATCTACGCTGCCGCGACCTCTACGACCGGGCCGGGATCGACCTCACCGCCGAACCACTGGTCGGACTCGGCAGCGTCTGCCGACGACAAGGCACCAAGGAAGCCGGGCAGATCCTTCGCGTCTTGCACACAGAAGGCATCACCCGCATCCACGGGTTCGGCTTCAAAACCCTCGGACTCATCGAACACGGCCACCTGCTCACCTCATCGGACTCCCTGGCCTGGTCCTACGACGCCCGCCAACTCCGACGCCTTTCCGGGCTGCCCGACTGCCCCGGCACCCACAAGAACTGCGCCAACTGCCTGCCCTACGCCCTGCACTGGCGTGCCCGCGTCCTCGCAGCTGCCACAACGAACACCACAACCACCTGGGAGGCAGTCGCGTGACCCCGCACCTGAGGCCCGTGGTCGACGCCAAACCGGTCCGTCGGCAGTCGCGGTGGACCGACACCGAACTCATGGCCACCCAGTTCCCCGAACCCCGCTGGGCCGTCCCCGGCCTGCTCTGCGAAGGGCTCAACATCCTCGCCGGAGCCCCAAAACTCGGAAAATCCTGGCTGTCGCTGGGACTCGGCGCGTCCATCTCCACCGGAGAACCCGCCCTCGGTGTCGTCGACGTCGACAAAGGCCCCGTCCTCTACTGCGCCCTGGAGGACACCGGACGCCGCCTGCAACGCCGCCGTCGACACATGCTCAAAGCCGGTGGCAGGCCCTCACCCCTGCTGACCCTGGAAACCTCCTGCCCGCCCATGACCGCCGGAGGTGACGCGGTCATCGTGGACTGGTTGGAAGCCAACCCGGCCGCACGGCTGGTCATCATCGACACCTTCGAGAAGATGCGCGGCACCGACACCCCCGGCATGTCCGCCTACGCCGCTGACTACCTCGCCGCCGGGCGGTTCAAGCGCATCGCCGACCACTACGAAGTCCCCATCCTGCTCATCCACCACGTCCGCAAACAGGGCCATGAAGACTGGTCAGCGCTCGTCTCCGGCACCAACGGCCTCACCGGCGCTGCCGACTCCATCCTCGTCCTCGAACGCGGGCGCGGGGAGGACACCGGGGTCCTGCACGTCACCGGCCGCGACGTCGAGGAAGCCGACTACGCCATGCGCTTCGACTCCGACACCGGCGCCTGGACCAAACTCGATGGCCCCGCCGAGGACTACCTCATGGCCGACACCCGCGTCCGCCTCATCCACCACATCCGCGCCTACCCCGGCAGCAAGCCCGCCGACATCGCCGAAGCCCTCGACATCAAGCCCGCCACCGTCCGCAAAACCCTCGGACGCATGGTCACCGACGGACAACTCCGCAACGACCGCGGCGCCTACCACCCACCCAGTGACACCACCCCCGCCCCTGACCCGTCACACCTGTCACTCTGTCACTCCACCTCGGTTGACCAGCGGGAACGGCTGTGACACCGCCTGTGACACCCCGACGACCCTGTCACTCCGCACAAACCGGGGGAAACGCCATGGCCGACCGTCACGTCCCCACCATTGTCCCGCCTCGACACCTCTACAAGGTCGAGGAAGCCGCACAACTGCTCTCCATCAGCCGATCCGCTACCTACGAACTCATCCGCGCCGGAGAACTCAACACCGTCACCATCGGCCGCTCCCGCCGCGTCCCCGCAACTGCAATCAGCGACTACATCGGCCGACTCCTCTCCGGGGCGGAGGTGCGTTATGACCAAGCGTCGTAGTCGAGGTGACGGCAGTCTCCGGTGGGACAAGACTCGCGAACGCTACATCGCTGAAATAACCGTGGGCTACACCCCGGCCGGAAAGCGCATCACCCGCAAGGCCAGCGCCAGGACGAGGAAGGCCGCCAACGACAAACTCAAGGAGATGGTGCGCAATCTCGACGACGGCCTTGCGGCAAAGGCATCGGCGACTTACACGGTCGGCGACGCCGTGAACGATTGGATGGCGAATTACGAGTTGATCGGTCGAGACCCAAATACGGTCAGGACCGTACGGTCGCTCGTCATCCACCATATCCTGCCTGATCTAGGAGCCCGAAAGCTGGTGGACCTTTCGGCCGAGGACGTGGACCGGTGGCTTGCCGCAAAGGCGCAGACGATGGTCACATCAACCCTCCGAAATCTCCGGTCGATCCTCCGCAGGGCTATCACGCGCGCACTGGCGCGTGACCGAGTAAAGCGGAATGTCGTACTCCTCTGCGACTGCCCAACCGGGAAGGGGAAGGGGAGACCGTCCAAGTCCCTCACGCTCGCCCAAGCGGAAGCCGTGATGAAGGCAGCGGAAAAATCACCGATGCGTGGCTACGTCGTTGTGGCCTTGCTGACAGGGGCACGAACCGAGGAATTGCGCGCACTCACCTGGAATGACGTGGACACGGTTGGGGCGCTTGATGCATCACCGGCCGTGCCTCCCAATATTCAGGTGCTGCGCTCGGTGCGGGCGAGCGGTGACACAAAGACCAAGAAGTCGCGCCGTGCGCTTGCACTGCCCCAGCGAGCCGTGGACGCGCTCAAAGCGCACAGAAGGCTTCAGGAAATTGCGCGCGAAGCCGCTGGCAAGTTGTGGCGTGACCACGGGTTGGTGTTCCCCACGATGTTCGGCACTCCCCAGGACGTCAACAACGTGAGACGCGACTTCCGGCGCGTGATCAAAGCGGCGGGATTGCCAGGAGTCCAGTGGACTCCCCGCGAGTTGCGGCACAGCTTCGTCTCGCTGCTCTCCGACAGTGGCGTCCCCCTCGAACAGATCTCCCGCCTTGTGGGGCACTCCAGCACGGCCGTCACCGAGCTGGTCTACCGGAAGCAGATCCGGCCCGTCATCGACGACGGTGCGGTGGCCATGGACCGCCTGTTCCCAGGCGCCCAAGACGACCGGGGGGAGACCGGGGCGGCTTAGTCACTCACTTAGTCACTCAGAGACGACTCAGGCCCCGTCCACACCACTGTGGACGGGGCCTGACCTGCGAGCCGCCTAAGGGAATCGAACCCTTGACCTGTTCATTACGAGTGAACCGCTCTGGCCGACTGAGCTAAGGCGGCGTGACCGTGGCCAACTATAGCGGGTCCGGGGGCGTGACTCGCAGGGGGTTACGTCGTTTACTGGGGAGTAGCTGTGCAGCCGAGGTGTCGAGGAGGACCCTGGCGATGCGACGACGTCTGGTGGCCTTGCCCGTGACCGTGGTGGTGGGGGTGCTGGTGGCCGGGCCCGCCGCGGCCCAGGTCCCCACGACGCCGGTGCCGCCGCCGAGGAACCCCGGGGCGCCACCCGCTTCGGCGCCTGCGCAGGTCCAGCCGCTGGGGCGGGCGATCGGGGACGCGGGGACCGGGTTGGCCGTGGTGCGGCTCTTACCCAACTCGGCGCCGACGAAGTCGATCATTCCGGGGGCTGCGGACAAGCTGCCCAGGCAGTCGGCCGTGGAGGTCGGGTTCGGGTTGGCCAGCGCCCAGGCGAACTCCGAGGCCTACCTGGCCTTCGAGCGGTCCATCGCCCAGTCCTCGCCGGGTGGGATCGCGCTCCAGGGGGCGAGTCCGCAGACCCCGGGAGCCCTCGCCCAGACGGCGCCGCCGAACAACGCGCAGCCGCGTAGTGGTGGGGTGAATCCGCCGTCAACGCCGTTGAACACGTTGGTCAAGGTGGGGGCGTTGAACGGGCGGGTGCAGGCCCAGTGGAGCGACACGCTCGGGCCGTGCGTCGACACGATCGCCGACTCGTCCACCGAACTGGCGAGCCTCTCCGCGCTCAACGCGATCCCCACCCTGCCCAGCACCCGCGACCTCACCGGGGTCTTCGACGCCCCCAACCTCGACCCGGCCGCCGACCAGTCGATCATCGACGGGCTCAAGTCCCTCACCGGCGGCCTCAACACCCTGGGCGGGGTGCTGGGCGGCGCGGGCAGCAACACCGGTTCCCTGCTCAGCCTCCCCAACACCATGGCCGCCCGCTCGGTGGTCAAGCTGGTCGACATCCCGGGCTCGAAGAACAAAGCCGTGCAGTCCACCTCGACGCTCCAGGTCTCCTCGGTCAAGCTGCTCGGGGGCACACCGTTCGAGATCTCGGTCAACGTGGTGAGTCAGCCGACGCTGGTGGTCACCTCGACCGGGGACAAGGCCACGTCGACCGTCCAGTACACGGCCCCGGTGGTCGACGTGGTCCAGGGCGGCAAGAGCCTCGGGCGCCTCGACGCCGCGAACCCCAGGCTGGACATCCCCATCGGGGTTCCACTGCCGACCGGCGCGGCCCTGCCCGGGCTCGAGAAGCTGCCCGTGATCGGCAACCTGCTGGCGAACGGCCAAGGCGTCCAGGACGCGCTCGGCAACGGTCTGAAGAAGCTGGACCTGGGCGTGCTGCGGCTCTCCGTCGCCGGACTGAACCAGAAGACCGAGGAGTCGACCCAGCCGTTCAAGGGCTACCAGCTCGGCGCCACCGCGCGGCTGCTGGACCTCCAGGTCCTGCCGACCGACGCCCTGGGCCTGCCCAACCTGCCATCCGCGCTGGCGCAGGTCTCGCTGGGCGAACAGGTCGCCCGCGCCTTCGCCCCCGCCGGTGGTGTGGTCTGCGGGACCGGTACGGCCGCGCCCGCCGCGCCGCCCGCGGCGACGCCGCAGAACCGCGGTCCCGCGCTGGCCTACACGAACGCCGCCTACCAGTCCGTGCCGATCTTCTGGGCGGGCACCGCGATGCTCCTGCTCGGCGTGGTGATCGTGGCCGCGCTGCCGCGCCGCCCGCGCACCGTCAGCCCACGTAGAGCCGGGTGAGCATCGCCTCGATCGCGATCCGGGGCTTCACGTTCTGCTCGATGGCCTCGCGGCAGGACAGCACGGCCTCCAGCCGCCGCAGGGTGGACTCCTGGGTCCACTTCGCGGCGGCCTGGCCGGAGCCGCGCTCGTGGTCGGGGTGGTTCAGGGTGACCGGCGAGCCCGACGCCGTCACCAGCACGTCCCGGTAGAAGCCCGCCAGGTCGACCAGCGCCAGGTCCAGCGCGTCGCGCTGGGTCCGGGTCGCGCGGGACTTCTGCCTGCGCTCCAGCTCCTTGATCGCCCCCGCGCTGCCCCTGGTGGCCGACGCGGTGCCCTTGCCGGTGCCGCCCGCGCCCATGGCCGTCTTCAGGGCTTCCTTCTCCGCCTCGTCGCGGTTGCCGCTGACCTCGGTCGCGTCCGTCTCGGCCGTCTTGACCAGGTCGTCGGCCGCGGTGAACACGTCGGTCAGGCCGCGCAGGGTGATCGGGATGCGCAGCACCTTGTCCCGGCGCTCGCGGGCCGCCGGGTCGGTGGCCAACCGCCGCGCGCGGCCGACGTGACCGCCGCACACCGACGCGGCCCAGTTCGCGGTCTCGGCGTCGATGCGGTCGCGCAGCTGCAAGACCTCCGCGATGGCCGCGGGCGCCGGGGTGCGCAGCGCGATCACGCGGCACCGCGAGCGGATCGTCACCGACACGTCGTCCGGGTGGTCCGACGGCGCGCACAGCAGGAACACCGTCCGCTCCGGCGGCTCCTCCACGGCCTTGAGCAGCGCGTTCGCCGCGCCCTCGGTCAGCCGGTCCGCGTCGGTGATCACCACGACCTGCCAGCGCCCGCCCGTCGGCCGCCTGGCCGAGGTCTGGACCAGGGCGCGCATCTCCGCGACCGAGATCGACAGCCCCTCCGGCACGACCATCCGCACGTCGGCGTGGGTGCCGGACATGCTGGTGTGGCAGCCCTGGCACTCGCCGCAGCCCGGCTCGGCCGACGTGCACTGCAACGACGCCGCGAACGCGCGCGCCGCCACCGAGCGCCCCGACCCCGGCGGACCGGTGAACAGCCAGGCGTGGGTCATCCCCGTCGCGTCGCCGGTCCCGGCGACCAGCCGCGCCGCCGCGCGGGCGGCGGTCCCCAGCACCTCGGCCGCGTCCGGCTGGCCGACGACCTGGGACCAGACCGTCATCGGGTGGCCTCGGCGAAGGCCTCGTCGAACTGGGCCAGCCTGCGGCCCGCCAGCGTGGTCCGCACGGCGAGCCGGACCCGGTCGTGCACGTCCTCCGCCGAGCCGTCGCCGTCGACCACGACGTAGCGGTCCGGGTCGGCGGCGGCCATGTCGGTCAGCACGGTCTGCACGTGCCAATGATGCTCCGCGTTGCCCGCGCGCGGCGGCAGGGTGCTCGGGTCGCGGTCGAGCAGCACGGTGATGTCCGGGCGCAGGCTCTCCATGGCCCACGCGGACAGGCCCTCCAGCTCGGACGGGTCCAGTCCTGCCGCCACCGACAGGTGCGCGACCGGGCTGTCGGCGAAGCGCTCCATCACGACCAGCGCGCCGCGGTCCAGCGCGGGTTGGATCTCCCGCTCCACCAGGTCGGCCCGCACGGCGGCGGCGACCAGCGCGTGCGCCCGGATCGTGCTCAGCCCCGCCCCGGTCAGCACCGACCGCAGCCGCACGTCGTCGAGCGCCGGGTCCACGGCGAGCAGGACCTCCTTGCCCGAGACCGCGCGCAGCCACGCGGCGAGCAGACCGGCCTGGGTGGAGGTGTCGATGTGGGTGTTGCCCTCGACCGCGACCAGCAGGCCCGCGCTGCGCCGGGCCTTGCGGCCGAGCGCGGCGCGCAGGTCGGACATGATCGTCTCGGGCCGCCGGTCGTCCATCTGCCGGTAGGCGATCACGCCCATGACCGCGGCGAACAGGCCCGCGCCGAGCAGCACCGGCCGGGTGCCGTCGATGGCCATCTCGCGGCCGAACACCGTGACGCTGTGCGGGCGGACCAGGCCGACCAGCACCGGGGTCAGCGCCATCCCGCCCGCGAAGATGATCTTCATCAGGGACTGGTAGATGGCGTTGATCCGGCCCCGGATGGCGTCTTCGACCTCGATGCCGATCATCGTCACGCCGGTCAGGAACGCGGCGCCCGCGCACGCGCCCAGCAGCGCCACGGTGATCAGCGAGACCGCCAGGTGCGGGGACAGCGCCACCAGCACCAGGTCGGTGCCCGCGGTGACGATGGCGATGCCGAACAGCCGGTTGCGCGGCAGCCGCCGGGCCAGCTTCGGCGCCCCGCCCATGCCGGTGGCCAGGCCGATGAACAGCGCGACGAAGAACAGCCCGAAGCTCGCCTGCCCGCCGAGCACGCTGGTCGCGTAGACCTGCGAGGAGCCGACCAGCGCGCCCGCCGCGACGAACGCGCCGATCATGCCGATGAGCAGCCCCCGGACCAGCGGCGACGTGCGCACGAACTGGGCGGCGTCGCGCACCATGGCGGCGAACCCGCTGTGCGCGGGCTCGTCCGACTCGGCCGCCTCGACCGGCGCCGACGAGACCCGGCGCGACAGCTCCGGGACGCGGGTGGCGACCAGGACCGCGCTGCTCAGGTACAGCACCGAGATGATCACCAGGACGAGCTTGGTGGTGCCGGTCTGCGAGGTGGCCGCCGACTGGAAGCTGAAGTTGGTGCTTATCCCCGTGATGGCCGCGTAGACGCCACCCGCGCTGATGACCGCGATGCCGTAGGTCATCACCATGCCGAGCTGGTTGGCGGTCTCCACCTGGTCCGGCCTGCGCAGCAGGTTCGGCACCGCGGCGTCCTTGGACGGGATCCACAGCAGCGAGCAGCAGCCGACCAGGAAGTTGCCGATGAACAGCCAGATCGGCGAACCGACGACGGCGATGGACAGCAGCAGCCCGAACCGGCCGATGTCGGCGCACACCATGACCTTGCGCCGGTCGAACCGGTCGGCGAAGAGACCGCCGAGCGGCGCGAACAGCAGCCCGGGCAACAGCTGCGTGAGCACGACCCCCGTGAAGGCGAAGCTCTGCGCCTTGTAGTCGTTCGTGGCCTGGGTGACCAGACCGGTCAACGCCATCAGCGACAACCAGTCCGCCATGCTGCAGAGGTAGGTCACCCCCCAGAGCCGCCGGAAGGGCCGGATGGACAGCACGCTGCGTGCCCGGTGGGTCATCGACCCCTCGGAGCCTGACGGTGCCTCCGCACTGCTGTCGCCGTTCAGGGCGCCCACCCACCTTCCACGCGGTCGTCGCCGCTGCCCAGCGTAACCGTGGAACCTGTGCGGGCAGGTCATCCGGGTGGCGCACGGCACGCGGGCGCACGGTCACACTTGGCGACGGGTTACCCCGGGACGACCCCGCGTGGTTGCGCCGTACAGGTGATCCCCCGACCGCCAGTCACCAGGCTAGCCAGGTTTTCCACCCGACCGGGTGACTTCGGCCGAGGTCGCCACACCTGGCATCGCGGTCCGGCTACGACTGGGTCTTGGTCGCCGTCGCGCTCTTGGCCGTCGTGGTCTTCTTCGCGGTCGTCGTCTTCTTGGCGGCGGTCGTGGTCGTCTTCTTGGCCGCGGTGGTCTTGGCGGTGGTCGCCTTGGCCGTGGTCGCCTTGGCCCGCGTGGTCGTCTTCTTGGGCGCCGGGCCCTTGGCGCGCTTCTCCGCGAGCAGTTCGGCGCACCGCTCGTCGGTGATGGACTCGACGCTGTCGGACTTGCGCAGCGAGGCGTTGAACTCGCCGTCGGTGACGTACGGCCCGAACCGGCCGTCCTTGATCACCATCGGCTTGCCGGACACCGGGTCGTTGCCCATCTCGCGCAGCGGCGGCTGGGCCGCGGCGGCCTGCCTGCCGCGCTTCTTCGGCTCGGCGTAGATCTTGAGCGCCTCGTCCAGCGTGACGGTGAAGATCTGGTCCTCACCGGCCAGCGACCGCGAGTCGGTCCCGCGCTTGAGGTACGGGCCGTAGCGGCCGTTCTGCGCGGTGATCTCCTCGTTGCTGGCCGGGTCGACCCCGACCACGCGCGGCAGCGACAGCAGCTTGAGCGCGTCGTCGATGGTGACCGTGTCCAGCGTCATCGACTTGAACAGCGACCCGGTGCGCGGCTTCGGCTTGGCCGGGGCCTTGGCGCGGGTCTTCTTCGCGCCCTCGGCGGGCGGCGGCGGCTCCTCGACCTCGGGCAGCACCTCGGTCACGTACGGCCCGAAACGGCCCTCCTTGGCCACGATCTCGTGCCCCGTGACCGGGTCGGTGCCCAGCGAGCGGCCCTCCATCGGGGTGGAGAACAGCTTCTCGGCGATGTCGACGGTCAGCTCGTCCGGCGCCAGGTCCTCGGGCAGGTTCGCGCGCTGCGCCGCGCCGTCCACCTCGCGCTCCAGGTACGGCCCGTAGCGGCCGACCCGGACCACGATCGGGCGCTCCTCGGCGTCCTTGAACACCTCGATCGAGTTCACGACCTTGGCGTCGATGTTGTCCACACCGGAGCCGACCAGCTTCTTGAGCCCGCCGGAGCGGCCCACCGAGCCCTCGGGGCCGACCGGGCCGCCGAAGTAGAACCCGGACAGCCAGTTGGTCCGCTGCTGGGTGCCCGCGGCGATGCCGTCGAGCTCCTCCTCCATGGCGGCGGTGAAGTCGTAGTCGACCAGCCGCTCGAAGTGCTGCTCCAGCAGCCCGACCACGGAGAACGCGATCCACGACGGGACCAGGGCCGAGCCCTTCTTCCACACGTAGCCGCGGTCCTGGATGGTGTTGATGATCGAGGCGTAGGTGGACGGGCGACCGATGCCCAGCTCCTCCAGCGCCTTGACCAGGCTCGGCTCGGTGTAGCGCGGCGGCGGGCTGGTGGTGTGGCCGTCGGCGGACAGGTCGGTCGCGGTGACCGACTGGCCCTTGGTCAGGATCGGCAGGCGGCGCTCGGCGTCGTCGGCCTCGCCTCCGGCCTCGGAGTCCACGGCCTCGACGTAGGCGCGCAGGAAGCCGGGGAAGGTGATGGTGCGGCCGGAGGCGGAGAACACGCACTCCTCGCCGCTGGCCGCGTTGCCGGTGATCCGCACGGTCATCGTGGTGCCGCGCACGTCGGCCATCTGCGAGGCGATCGTGCGCTGCCAGATCAGCTCGTAGAGGCGGAACTCGTCGGCCTCCAGCTCACCCGCCACCTGGCCGGGGGTGCGGAACACCTCGCCAGCGGGGCGGATGGCCTCGTGCGCCTCCTGGGCGTTCTTGACCTTGCGGGTGTACTGGCGCGGCGTCGGGTGCACGAACTGCGGGCCGTACAGGTCGGACGCCTGGCTGCGGGCGGCCTCGATGGCGGTGTCCGACAGCGTGGTGCTGTCGGTTCGCATGTACGTGATGTAGCCGTTCTCGTAGAGCCGCTGGGCTGTGCGCATCGTGCGGTCCGAGCCGAAGCGCAGCTTGCGGCCCGCCTCCTGCTGCAGCGTGGAGGTCATGAACGGCGCGTACGGCTTCCGCGTGTACGGCTTCTCCTCGACGCTGGAGACCGTCAGCGCGGCACCGCGCAGCGCCTCGGTGAGCCGACGGGCCTCGGTCTCCTCCAGCCGCAGCACCTCGGTGCCCGCCTTGAGGCGGCCGTCCTGGCCGAAGTCGCGACCGGCGGCCAGCCGGACGCCGTCGACGGAGAGCAGCCGGGAGCCGAAGGTGGGCGGCTCGGCGGCGGCGCCCGCGTCCATGGTCGCGGAGATGTCCCAGTAGTCGGCGGCCACGAAGGCCATCCGCTCGCGCTCGCGCTGCACCACGATCCGGGTGGCCACCGACTGCACGCGGCCGGCCGACAGCCGCGGCATGACCTTCTTCCACAGCACGGGGCTGACCTCGTAGCCGTAGAGCCGGTCGAGGATGCGCCGGGTCTCCTGGGCGTCGACCAGGTCGCGGTCGAGGTCGCGGGTGTTGGCCGCGGCGGCCCGGATGGCGGGCTCGGTGATCTCGTGGAAGACCATCCGGCGCACCGGCACCTTGGGCTTGAGCGCCTCCAGCAGGTGCCAGGCGATGGCCTCGCCCTCGCGGTCGCCGTCCGTCGCGAGGTAGAGCTCGTCGACGTCCTTGAGCAGGCCCTTGAGCTCGGTGACCGTGGACTTCTTGTCCGGGGTGACGATGTAGATCGGCTCGAAGCCGTTGTCCACGTTCACCCCGAGGTTGGACCACGCCTCGCCCTTGAACCGCTCCGGCACCTCGGCCGCCTTGCGCGGCAGGTCGCGGATGTGACCCCGGGAGGACTCGACGACGAAGTTGCGGCCGAGGTAGGACGCGATCTTGCGCGCCTTCGTTGGCGACTCGACGATCACGAGTCGACGTGGCTCGGCACCGCCGGTGCCGTTGCCGTTCCTCTTCGTCCCAGTCGAGCCTGCCACGCGTGTCCCGCTCTCTTCTAACCCGTGTCCATCCCGCGTCAGCCTGTCAGTGTGCACGCCGAGGCGGGAATGCCCTATCCCAGGTCACCCCAGCCAAGTGGATCAGCCGACGAAGTATGGCCCTTTTTCAACCAGTAGCACGGTCAGGACACGACACGCATCCGGGAAACGTCCGGCCACTGGTCGGCGCAGCCCGGTCCGGCGGGTGGCCCGACCAGCTCGCGCAGCCGGGCCAGCCTGCGCCTGCCGACCAGCCGCAGGGCCGGGTCGCCGTCCCCGGTCGTGTACATCGCCGCAGGTAAACCGGCACGGGCCAGCGCCGCGCGGAGGGGTTCGTGGGTGCCGGGCGCGGCCCCGTCGAGGGGCAGCAGGTAGGTGCCGTCCTGCCAGCGCCCGACGGCCAGGACCCACATCCGCAGCACCGCGCCGTCCGGGGCGAAGCCGACGGGCACGGACTTCGCCAAGTCGGTGCCCCAGGCACCGGCGAGCGGGGCCAGGTCGGCCCGGAAAGCGGTGCGCATGGTCGGCGCGCCGGTCTGGTCGCAGGCGGTCACCTCGGCTGTGACACCACGCTCGGCACAGGCTCTGACCAGCGCGTTCGCCCGCCAGTGGGCGCCGACGGGGAGCAGCAGCCGGGCCGTGGTGCCCGCGAAGACGACCGTCCGACCGGGGCCGCACAGCAGACCCGCGAGGTCGGCGACGCGGGGTCGGCAGGCCTCGGCGGAGAAGAACGACATCTGCTGCGCCACGACGGCCAGGGTAGAACAGCAGTTCGATCCCCGGGAAGTGACTGGATCGGTTCAGCGACGCAGCGCGGGGATCCGGGCGCACTGCGGTGCCCGTTCGGCCCATCGGGTGAAATCGGTGCCGACCGCGCCCGCGAGCGGTTCGGCGAGGTCGAGCGCGGCGACCTTGGGGGCCACCTCGCCCAACGCCGCCGCCACCCGGTCGGGGGCGTCGGGCCACTCGGCCATCGCGGTCCCGGCCTCGGCGAGCGGGGCGCGCAGCAGTCGCAGCGCGTCGACGGCGGCGTGCGCGACCCGGTCGCCGTCGGGGAACGGCGCGGGCCCCATCGCCCCGATCGCCGTCGCCGCGCTGCCCAGCGCAGCGACCACCCGGTCGAGGTAGGCGCGGAACTCGGTCTGCACGACGGCCGGGTCACCGGGGTCGATCGACGGCGGCGCCTGGACCAGCACGACGTCCACGTCCGCGACGATCGCGCACAGCCGGTCGGCCCACGCGGAATTGGCCGCCGGGTCCGGTTCGGGCGCGGCGGAGCAGGCCGTGGCGAGCAGCACGCCCGCCACGGCCGCGGTCCACCCCCTGGCCAGCGCCGTGCCCTAGGAGGTCGGCGTGCTGCCGGCGCTGCCGGTGAACGTCTGCTCGAACTTCTTGCAGTTCGGCCCCTGCTTGAAGGCGGACGCCAGCTCCGGGTTCGCGCGCAGCGCCTTGATCGGGTCGGCGAGCTCGTCGAGCTTCTGCAGCTCCTCGGCGACCTGGACGAACCCGGCCTGGAACTCGGCCGGGTTGGTCGCCGAGACGTTGCGCATCATCGTCTGGGCCTTCTCGGTGGCTGTCTTGGCGGTGCTGAGCGCGGTGACCTGGGCGGCCAGCAGCTTCTCGCCGTCGGCGACCGGCGGCGCGCCCGCGGCCTGGACGCCCTGCGCCGAGCGGTCCAGCGCGCCGACGAGCACGCCGAGGAACTTGACCAGGCCGTCACGGGCCTTGGCCGAGTCACCCGCCGGGTCGATGCTGGGCTCGCTGTTGAGCGTGGCGATCTCGGGCGTCAGCGTGCCGCAGACCTTCTCCGCCCACGCCACGACCTTGTCCCCGGCGGGCGCGGTCCCCGCGGCGGTCGTCGAGGGCACCTCGCCTGCCGACGCCGAGGCCGACCCCGCCTGCGAGGTGGTGGTGCCCGGCGCGGAAGTGGGGGTGCCGCCGCCCGCGTCGTTGGTACCGCCGCAGCCCGCGAGGGCGGCGGTCAGGGCGACGGCCGTCACGGAAACCGCGACGAGTCGGCGGGCCATGTGCACTCTCCTTGATCGACAAACCGATACGCGCCGAGACCGGGGCTCGACACGGGGGTAGATGCTCGCACGCGGAACCGACACCACACAGCACGGATGAGGCCGGTCCCGCCCACGGCGGAAACCGGCCTCATCTTCGCTCAACTGGTGTCCCGGTCACCACGGTGTCGTGGTGACCGGGAATTTTCACGCGTTGGCCGGGGCCTCTGCGGGCGTGTCCGCGATGGCGGTGCCGCGGCGCTTGGACACCACGACAGCCGCCACGATCAGCACGACCGCCACCAGCGCAATCGCGACGCGGGTGCCGGTGGAGGCGTCCACGCCAACGGACAACGTGACGATCGCGGGCGCGATCAGCAGCGAGACCAGGTTCATCACCTTGATCAGCGGGTTGATGGCCGGACCGGCGGTGTCCTTGAACGGGTCGCCGACGGTGTCGCCGATGACCGTCGCGGCGTGCGCGTCGGAGCCCTTGCCGCCGTGGTTGCCGTCCTCGACCAGCTTCTTCGCGTTGTCCCAGGCACCACCGGAGTTGGCCAGGAACACCGCCATCAGCGTGCCGGTGGCGATGGCGCCGCCGAGGTAACCCGCGAGCGGGCCGACGCCGAGGCCGAAGCCGACCGCGATCGGGGCGAGCACCGCGAGCAGACCGGGGGTGGCCAGCTCGCGCAGCGAGTCGCGGGTGCAGATGTCGACCACGCGGCCGTACTCGGGCTTGCCGGTGCCCTCCATGATCCCGGGGATCTCGCGGAACTGGCGGCGCACCTCGAACACGATCGCGCCCGCGGCCCGGGTCACCGCATTGACCGCGAGACCGGAGAACATGAACACGACCGCCGCGCCGAGCGCGATGCCGACGAGCACGTTCGGGCTGTACACGATGTAGGTGAACGCCGAACCCGCGTCCTCCAGCTTGACCCCGACGTCCCTGAGCGCCTCGATGATGGCGCTCGAGTACGAGCCGAACAACGCGGTAGCCGCCAGCACCGCAGTAGCGATGGCGATGCCCTTGGTGATGGCCTTGGTGGTGTTGCCGACCGCGTCGAGCTCGGTGAGGATCTGCGCGCCCTCGCCGTGCACGTCACCGGACATCTCGGCGATGCCCTGCGCGTTGTCGGAGACCGGGCCGAAGGTGTCCATGGCCACGATCACGCCGACGGTGGTGAGCAGACCGCAGCCCGCGAGCGCGATGGCGAACAGCGCCACGATGACCGAACCGGACAGCAGGAACGCGCCGTAGACGGCGGCACCGATGACGATCGCGGTGTAGACGGCGGACTCGAAACCCACCGAGATACCCGAGAGGATCACCGTCGCAGCACCGGTCAGCGAGGTCTTGCCGACCTCCTGGACCGGCTTGTGCTCGGTGCCGGTGTAGTAGCCGGTGAGCCAGAGGATCACGCCCGCGAGCACGATGCCGATGATCACGGCGACGGCCGCGATGACCGCAGGGCTGCCCGCGACGCTCTTCTGCGCCACGTCTTCCAGTCCGGCGAGCTCGGAGAACGAGCCGGGCAGGAAGATGAACGACGCTGCGGTGCACAGCACTGCCGAGATCAGCGCAGAGATGTAGAACGAGCGGTTGATCGCGGTCAGGCCGTTCTCCCCCGGGCGGACCCGGGTGATGTAGACGCCGAGGATCGCGGTGATCACGCCGAGCGCGGGGACGACCAGCGGGAACAGCAGGCCCAGCGAGCCGAACGCGGTGCTGCCCAGGATCAGCGCGGCGACCAGGGTCACCGCGTAGGACTCGAACAGGTCCGCGGCCATGCCCGCGCAGTCGCCCACGTTGTCGCCGACGTTGTCGGCGATGGTCGCCGCGTTGCGCGGGTCGTCCTCGGGGATGTTCTGCTCGACCTTGCCGACCAGGTCGGCGCCGACGTCCGCGGCCTTGGTGAAGATGCCGCCGCCGACGCGCATGAACATCGCGATGAGCGCGGCGCCGAAGCCGAAGCCCTCCAGCACCTTGGGCGCGGTGCCGGTGTAGACCAGCACGACGATGGCGGCGCCGAACAGTCCCAGCCCGACGGTGGCCATGCCGACCACGCCGCCGGTGCGGAAGGCGATGCGGGTGGCCTTCTCCCGGCCACCGTCCTCGACCGACGCCGCCGCGACCCGCAGGTTGGCCTGGGTGGACAGCCACATGCCCAGGTAGCCGATGGTGAACGAGAAGACCGCACCCACCAGGAAGAACAGGGAACGGCCGATCCGTTCGCCCGTACTGTCGGCCGGGAGCAGGAACAGCAGCAGGAACACGACTGTGCCGAAGATGAGAAGTGTGTTTCGCTGCCGTTTGAGATAGGCCGCAGCGCCCTCTTGGACCGCCTTCGCGATGTCCTGCATCTTCACGGTGCCCTGACCCGCGGCCAGGACCTCCTTCAGCAGCACATAACCGACGGCAAGAGCGGCGAGGGCGATCACGGCGACCACGGCGACTACACCGCGGTCCCCGCCGGTGAGCGTCAAGCTCTCCGCGAGGAACTGCCCGGACATCCGTCCTCCTGATGATCTGCCTGTACAGCGCCGACATCCGCCATTACCACACGGCTTCCGACGGCCCCGTTTTCGCGTGTGCGCCACCACAATCGGTGGGATGCCGGCGGAGTCTATTGGTAAAGCGGAACACCTACGCGAGCTGTCCCATACCGTGCACGTTGGGTGACGTTACGCGGGCGGAGTGTGATCAAGCTCTCATGATCATTTTTCGGGATGCCGGGATCGCCGTCGCGGTGTGCGAAGCTCGTCGGGTGAGTGTCGACGCGGCGACCGAGCGTGGCACCGTGCTGCTCGGCCGGGTCCTGGCCGGTGTGGCCAGTGGCGAGAACCCGGTGACGCACGTCGCCGAACTGCCCGAGCGCGCCGCGCGGCCCGTGCCGTGGCCCGACTGGGTGCCGGACGGCGTCCGCGCGGCCTTCACGCGCTGCGGCGTCGAACTGCCGTGGGCGCACCAGGTCGAGGCGGCCGAGCACGCGGCGGCCGGGCGCAGCGTGGTGGTGGCGACCGGGACGGCGTCGGGCAAGTCCCTGGCGTACCAGCTGCCCGTGGCGACCGCGCTCACCGAGGACCAGCGGGCCACCGCGCTCTATCTCTCGCCCACCAAAGCACTCGGCGCGGACCAGTTGCGGTCGGTGCGCGAACTCGACCTGCCCGACCTCCGCGCCGCGAGCTACGACGGCGACACGCCGACGGCCGAACGCGACTGGGTCCGCGCGCACAGCCGGTGGGTTTTCACCAACCCGGACATGCTCCACCGTGGAATCCTGCCCGCGCACGGCCGCTGGACCACGTTCTTCCGCCGCCTGCGCTACGTCGTCGTCGACGAGTGCCACTCCTACCGGGGCGTCTTCGGCTCGCACGTGGCCCTGCTGCTGCGGCGACTGCGCCGGGTGGCCCGGCGCTACGGCGCGGACCCGGTGTTCGTGCTGGCGTCGGCCACCGTCGCCGACCCGGCCGCGTCCGCCAGCCGACTGTCCGGAGTGGACTGCGCGGCGGTCGTCGACGACGGGTCGCCGCGCGGTGCCCGCACGGTGGCGCTGTGGGAGCCGCCGCTGACCGAGTTGTCCGGGGAGAACGGCGCCCCGGTGCGCCGGTCGGCGGGCGCGGAGACCGCCCGCATCCTGGCCGACCTGGTCCTGGAGGGCGCGCGGTCACTGGCGTTCGTCCGCTCCCGGCTCGGCGCCGAGCTGACCGCCCTGGGCGCCCGGCGCATCCTCGACGAGGTCGACCCGGCCCTGTCCCACCGGGTCGCGGCCTACCGCTCGGGCTTCCTGCCGGAGGAGCGGCGGGCCCTCGAACGGGACCTCGGCTCGGGCGAGCTGCTCGGTGTGGCCAGCACGAGCGCGCTGGAACTGGGCGTGGACATCGTCGGCTTGGACGCGGTGGTGATCGCGGGCTACCCGGGCACCCTGGCGTCGTTCTGGCAGCAGGCCGGGCGCGCGGGCCGGGCGGGCGACGGGTCGCTGGTGGTGTTCGTGGCCCGGGACGACCCGCTGGACACCTACCTGGTGCACCACCCGGCGGCGGTGCTGGAGAAGCCGGTCGAGGCCACGGTGACCGACCCGGCGAACCCGTACGTGCTGGCCCCGCAGCTGGCGTGCGCGGCGGCGGAGCTGCCGCTGACCCCCGACTGCCTGCCGACCTTCGGCGACGGCGCCCGCGCGGTGCTCGACGACCTGGTCGCCGACGGGGTGCTCCGCAAGCGCCCGACGGGCTGGTACTGGACGTCCCGCGACCGCCCGCACGCGTCGGTCGACATCCGGGGGTCGGGCGGCGAGCAGATCGCGGTGGTGGAGGCCGACTCGGGTCGGATGCTGGGCACGGTCGACCAGGGCCGGGCGTGCTCGACGGTGCACCCGGGGGCGCTGTACCTGCACCAGGGGAAGTCGTACGTGGTGGACGAGCTGGACCTGGAGTCGTGCCTGGCCCTGGTGCACGCGGAAAGCCCGGACTGGACCACGACCCCGCGCGAGGTCGTCGACATCTCGATCCTCTCGACCGCCGAGCAATCGGTGCACCCCGTCCCCGGCGGCGGTGAAGTGACGGTCTGCCTGGGCGAGGTAGCCGTCACGTCACAGGTAGTCGCCTACCTCCGCCGCCTCCCCACCGGCGAGGTCCTGGACCAGATCCCCCTCGACCTCCCCGAACACACCCTCACCACCCGCGCCGTCTGGTACACCGCCAGCACCAAGGCCTTGCTCCCCACGGGCCTGACCCCACAAACCTTCCCCGGCGCCCTCCACGCCGCCGAACACGCGGCGATCGGCCTGCTCCCCCTCTTCGCCACCTGCGACCGCTGGGACCTCGGCGGCGTCTCAACGGCCAACCACCCCGACACGGGACACCCCACGGTCTTCGTCCACGACGCCCACCCCGGCGGCGCGGGCTTCGCCGACCGAGCCCACGCGGCCCTCATCCCCTGGCTCACCGCCACCCGCAGAGCCATCCAATCCTGCGAATGCCCCAACGGCTGCCCGTCCTGCGTCCAGTCCCCGAAGTGCGGCAACGGCAACGAACCCCTGGACAAAGCAGGCGCGATCACGGTCCTGACCACGGTGCTGTCCGCCCTCACCTGAGATTGATCAACACTCGTTGATCAACAACCGCCCCAACCCCTCGCACCCAGCCCCGCCCTCCTCCGGCAGGGGTCGGCAAAGTCATTTCTGGTGGTAGGTGGGGATTCCGAGCAGGGTGAGTGGTCGGGCGGTGTGGCGTAGTCCTGGCGTTGGCCGCGGCGGCGGTGTTGGCGGGTGCGCGGTCGTTCGCCGCGATCGGGGAATGGATCGCCGATGTCCCGCAGTGGGTACTGGCGGCGCTGGGTGCGCGATTCGACCGTCGTCGTCACTATCTCGTCCCGGACGAGTCCACCGTGCGGCGACTGGCCCGGCAGGTGGACGGTGACCTGCTCCACGCCGCGATCGGCGCCTGGCTCGCAGCGCACACCCCCCGACCGAGCCGGTGACCGGGACACCGGGCAGGTCGACACCCCGCCACCGAGCGCGATCGCGGTGGACGGCAAGTCGCTGCGCGGCACGTTCGCCCGCACCGGCGGAGCCGGGGTCCATCTGCTGGCCGGGATCACCCACACCACCGGTACACACCGCGCCCACGCCGCCCTCGGCCTCACCAACCTCCCCACCGAACTCGCACACCCCGCCCGGATCGCCACCCACGTCCGCAACCACTGGCACATCGAGAACCGCCTGCACTGGGTCCGCGACGTCACGTTCCACGAAGACCACTCCCGGGTCCGCACCGGCAACGCACCCCGCGTCATGGCCAGCCCGTGCAACCTCGCCATCAGCGCCCTACGCCGACACGGATGGAACAACACCGCCAAACAACGACCCGACCGGATGCCGCGCACCCCGCCGAGCCCGCGGATCCGGCACCCGCCCGAGATATTCCCGCAGATCGGCCACCCGATCGGGCATGAGCACAGACTCCGCGCCCGACCCGACACACGGGGCCAATCGATCGAACGCGGCAGGGATCAGGCTGGATTCCGCCACGGGCACGGCTCTCCAACGATCATGCGACATCAGCAATCACATGACGTCAAGGGGCGACCGAGTGCGAGTTCCGCTCCGGAAGATGGCGGCAAGGTCGCCGCAGCGGAGCGGGACTGAACAGGGCACTCGGCACCAGAGTCGAACTCGCCGAGTGGGCGAACGAACCTGGGAACGCAGCAGCGCGCCGGGGGCAACCGGTCGAGGACCGGTCGCGCATCCCGGCGCGCTGCATGCCGCCGAGTTTCGCGGTTCCGACTCTGCAACCGCCGATCACGGGTGTGTGCGTGGGACTGTCGACGGGGAATACCTCGACCCTGCGTGTGCGGTGGCACCTGGAGGCGGTAGGTGCCGGGCAGGGCGGTCATCCCGGGGCGGGGTTACGTCGACTGGCGGCGAGGCCGCCGTGGTCCCTTTCCGTGATCTGGCGGGAGAAGCGGAATCTCCAGCGGGTTACTCGGCAGGCGCCTGTCCGACGGGCGACACGAACACGGGCGGGAGGTCGTGTCGGCGCCGCTGAACAGGCTGTTGCGGTTGACCGCGCACCGGGCGGAGGTGACGCGGACAACCACTGTGGTCGGTAGTCGGGTCAGTTCGGTCTTGCTCGCTCAGCCGGCCACGAGCTGCCGGGTGCGCGCACCCGCCGACTCCTGGATGGCGTCGAGGAGAGCGTCCTGGACGACCCGCGAGGACGGGATCTGCCAGCCGCACACCTCGGGCTTGACGCGCCAGTGCACCACTCCGTGCTGGAACGGGCTGGGCGGCAGGGAAATCCAGCCACCCTCGCCGTGGTGGACCACGTCGGCGTTGGCGGCCAAGTCGGCGACGAGCTCGTCACCGGAGCGGGTGAGGAAGAACCACCGGTGCTCCGGCGTGGCGATGATCGGCACGGGCAGCCCGACCGACCGCAGCACACGCGCGGCACCGCGACCCAGGTCGTCGCCGACCTCGATCGCGTCGTAGCCCGCGCCGGTCGCCAGCAGGAGGGTGTAGGGGTGACCGGTCCACCAGGTCGCCACCTGCTCCGCCCGAGTGCCGACGCGGTCGCGCCAGTCGGCGTGCACCGGGACCGGTCCGGTGTCCTCGACACCGTCACGGCCCGCCCAGTGGCCACCCACCGGGTAGGTGCCTGGCAGCACCGGCCAACCGCGGAACGCCAAGCCGATGGCCTCGGCCCGGAGTTCGACGCGGAACGCTCTCCGCCAGTTGTCCGACCTGTCGCTTCCCAACATCTCGGGCAGAGCCTCCTCGCGGCTGCGAGCACCGGGTTCGGCGCCCTACACAACACTCAACGGCACGAACGGGCCCGTCCGAAACTCGGCGTCGGCAACTGGTCGGTCTGGCGAGGTAAACGACCGGTTGCCCGACCTGAGCGACCAAACTGCGCTTACCGGTCGCCGTCGCCCGACCGCTCACCCACCAGAGCGGCCCGCTGAGCGGGCAAAACCGCCGCGGCACCCCGCCCAATGCGGCTTCTAGCTGCACAGATGCCGAGCGGCGGCGCCGTGGTCGGAATTCCGCCGGGTCACCCGTTCGCTGGTGCTGTGATGCCGTTCACCGTATGGGGCCGACCGCTGATCCGTCGGCGAGCGCGTCGCCGACCGGTCCGGCGCGGGCGCGGGCGAACGCCGGGCCGATGACCGGCACCGTCGCCGCGGGACGAACGGCGGCCTCCACAGTGCTCTCAACACCCCTGGCCCCCGTCACACCCGACGCGGCGCCGTCCACCACGACAACATCCACGGCGACCTCGACCGTGGCGACCCAACCGTCCAGCCCGCACGCGACCAGCCGCGCGCCCATCCGCCGCGCGACCCGTTCCGCCCGGCCGCAGGCCACTTCCGGCCCGGCCGCGGCGTGCGCCGCGGCGGCCAGCGCACCGAGGTCGGCCGCGCTTTCCGCCCGGTGACGTGCGACCACGGCGGAACCGAGCGCCAACACGACCGCCGCGAGCGAGACCATCCCGATCGTCACCACGGCCAACAAGGCCGTGGCGGACCCGCGATCACGCGTCACGGTGGACCGCCGGGTTCCACAACGGCATAGGCGTCACCGTGCAGATGCACGGGTAAAAGCCCGGCGCCAACCCGCACGGATACGGACACCGTGTCGCCTTCGGTGCGCACGGTGACGACCGCCCCTTCAGGAGCGATGTCGGCGGCCGCGCCGAGCGCGCGCTCCCCCTCACCGCGCGCGACCAACCGCGCCGCCTCCCGAGCGGCGTCCACACAACGGATTTGATCAACCACCGCGCCGAACCCGGCCAGGCACAGCGCGACGACGGCGAGCAGGCCGCCGATGGCGATCGCCGCCTCGACCGTGACCGAACCGCGGTCCGGTCGGGTGGCCGTCACCGCAACGCCTTCATGATCAGGTCGAGGACGGCGCCCTCCATCACCGGGCCGGTGAACAAGGCGACCAGCACGCTGGCCAGCGCCGCGAAGGCGACGATGCAGAGGACGTGCTCGACGGTCGCGGCGCCGTCGTCGGCACCGAAGCGGACACGGGAAAACATATGTACCTCCATGCATGTGTCTGGTGTGGATGGTCAGTTCAGGGTTCGGCCGACCAGGCCGATCAGCACGGGCGCGACGCCCGCGCAGAGAAAGGCGGGCAGGAAGCACAGCCCCAGCGGCGCCGTGACCAGGACCGTGACGCGCTGGGCGCGCGCCTCGGCCAGTTCGTC
Source organism: Actinokineospora auranticolor (assembly GCF_041897805.1). GTDB lineage: Bacteria > Actinomycetota > Actinomycetes > Mycobacteriales > Pseudonocardiaceae > Actinokineospora > Actinokineospora auranticolor. The sequence goes on along the minus strand of NZ_CP154825.1, from coordinate 319,364 downwards.
GGCACGGTCGCGCACGCCGGTGGCCAGCGTGCGGGCGACACCGGCCAGCGCCGCGCCCGAGCGCGCGCTCCGCCGTGCGCCGCGGGCGAGGGCGGCGGTGTCGGGGCAGTCCAGTGCCGCACTCCAGGCACGCACCGGGTCGGCACCGAGCGCCAGCGACTCGGCGACCTCCCGCAGCGCCGCACGAGGGTGGTCCGGCAACCCGTCGAGCACCGCACGGATGGCGTCCGGCACGGGCATGCCCGACCGCAGGCACGCGGCTAACAGGTCCCAGGTGGCGGCCAGGTCGAATGGGTCGACAGGTGTTGGCCTTGGCTTCAGGAGTCGGACCGCAGTCCACATCGCGAGGGGCGCGACGAGGGCTCCGGCAAGGGGCGCGGCCACGACCGCCACCAGTGCGCCCAGTGCTAGGCCGAATACCAGCGGGATTAATTTGCGTAGCGGGCGTTTAGGTGTACGTCCGTAGATGCTCGCGAGCCGTTTCCTGACGGGGGCATGCGGGAAGGCGATCAGGATGGCCAGGGCGATAAGGGTCAAGGCGAGGCTCATGTGATCGCGGCCTCGGTCAACCGGTTCGTCCAGAGGATTCCGGCGCAGGCGAGGATGGCGCCGGTGGCCAGCAGGATTTGGCCGGTGGCGGTATGCGCGAGGGTTTCGTAGGGGTGGGCGCCGACGGATTCGCCCGCGACGAAGCCCAGCAGTGGCAGGCAGGCGAGGATCGACGCGCTGGTACGTGCGCCCGCCATCTTCGCCAGGACCTGACGACCGAAGCGGGCTCTGCGCTGGAGGTCGTCGGCCAGTGGTCCTAGCACGTCCGCCAGCGGCAGGCCGTGGCGGTTTGCCAGTTGCCAAGCGTGGGCCAGGCCGGCGTTCGGGATTTCCGTGGCGGGCGCGCCCAGGCGTAGTGAGGTGGCGAGGGTTTGCAGGACTTGGGCGCCGGGGTGGGTCGCGTCTTCGGCGGCGCGCTCGGCGGCGTGGGCGGGGTGGGCTCCCGCAGTGAGTTCGGCTACGAAACCTTTGATGGCTTCGCTTGTGCTGTCGAGGTTGTGCAGACGGGTCCGGATTTCGTTTTTGGCTCGGTGGCGGTGCCAGGTGATGGCAGCGAGCAGGGCAGCGGAGATGGCTCCGGCAGGGCCCAGGAGGAACCAGCCGGTGGCGGCGGCCAGGGCTGTGCTGGTGGGCATGGTGGGGCGGGGGAGGCGGAAGGGCGGGCGTTTCCGGTGGGCGAGGTTGCGGAGTCGCTGTTGGGGCCGGGCGGCGCGGGGTTGCCAGGCGAGGGTGGCGAGGGTGAGGAAAAACAGGGGGACCATGACGCTCCCTTCGGTTGTCTGCCATAGACGGTTGTTCTGATGCGCTGATTGGGGCTTTACGTTGTGGCGAAAAGGAAAGAGGGCGGGCTACGGGTGAGCTACTCCTCGAGCGCGCAGGAGGGCGGTCAAGGCGGGGCGGTGACTGGTCCAGGTTCCGTTGGCCCACAGGGGAACGACCGAAACGCCGGTGGGAGTGCGGGATAGGAGACCGATGTGGGTGAGGGTTCGGGTCGGGGTGCGGTGCAGGTGGAGGACGAGGTGGATGGCGGCGGCGAGTTGGCTGTGCAGGGCGCCGGGAGTCAGCTGAGCCAGCGCGCCCAGGGCTTCCAGGCGGGCGGGTAGTTCGGTGGGGGAATTGGCGTGGACGGTTCCCGCGCCGCCGTCGTGGCCGGTGTTCAGCGCGGTGAGCAGGGGAGCTACCTCGGCACCCCGGAGTTCGCCCACGACGATGCGGTCGGGGCGCATGCGGAGGGCCTGGCGGACGAGGGTCTCCGGGGACACCTCGCCTGCGCCCTCGATGTTCGGGGAGCGCGTGGTGAGGCGGATGTACTGGGGGTGGGCGGGTTGGAGTTCGGCTACGTCCTCGACGCCGATCACGCGTTCGTGGTGGGGGACTTCGCCGAGCAGGGCGGAGAGCAGGGTGGTCTTGCCCGAGCCCGTGCCGCCGGTGACGAGGAAGGCGAGGCGGGCGTGGACGATGGCGGTCAGCAGGTGGTGGATCTCCTCGGGGAAGGTGCCCAGGGCGTGGAGGTCCGCGAGGCCGTGGGAGGCCGGGCGGAGGACCCGCAGGGACAAGCAGGTGTGGTCGCTGATCGGGGGAAGGACGGCGTGCAGGCGGACGTGGCCACCGGATGCGGCCGGGAGCCATCCGTCCACATAGGGCAGCGCGTCGTCGAGCCTGCGGCCCGCGGACATCGCCAGTCGTTGGGCAAGGCGCCGGACGGTGTCCTCATCGGCGAAGCGGATGGTGGTGCGGCGCAGTCCTGCGGTGTTGTCGACCCAGACCTGGTCGGGGGCGGTTACGAGGATGTCGGTTGTCGTCGGGTCGCGGAGCAGGGGGTCGAGCGGGCCTGCGCCGACGAATTCCTGGCGTAGCAGGGTCAGGGCGGTCAGAACGTCCGCGTGCCCCACTACGCCACCGGCCTCATCACGCACGGCACCCGCGACGACCGAGGCGCTGACGTCCGTGGGCCCGCCCGCCGAGGCGAGTCGGCGGCGGACTCGGTCGACCAGGTCAACAGGCATGACCGGTCCTTGTGGACGGTGCGGTCAGGGCGTGCAGGACCGTTGTGGCGGCTCGGGCCAGGGAGGTTCGTGGGCGGAGGCGGAGGGTGCCTTGGTCCAGCGTGTTCGGCAGTGATGGGTCATGGCGGTATGTGGTCAGCAGCGGTAGGCCCACTACGGCGGCGATGTCCGTTGGTGACAGTCGGGTCGGGGTTGGGTTGCGCACCACCAAAGCCGCCGGAACTCCCTGTGCTGCCAGGTAAGCCGCGACGCGCTTGGCGGCGGCGGTGGCGCGGACCTCGGCCGGGGTGATCACCACCGTCAGGTCCGCGCGGTCCAGGGCGGCGCGGGCCGACGGGCCCGGGGTTCTCGGCACGTCGCAGATGACGGTTTCGCCTGCGCGGCGGCCCGCCTCGACGATGGCCGCCACCGCGTCCGGGGCGGGCCCGTCGCCTTCCCTGGCACCGGAAAGCAGGGTCAGCCGGGCTCCGCCCTTGGTTCGCCCGGGCAGGGAACTGTGCAGGCTGGACACCGGTACCCGCCCCGCTTTCAGGCGGAGATCGGGCCACCGCAGTCCCGGCTGCTCCTCCGCGCCCAGCACCAGATCGATGCCGCCCGCCATCGGGTCGCAGTCGACGAGCATGGCGTTGTCCCCGGCGTCGACGGCCGCCAGTGCCACCGCGGCCGCGAACACCGACGCGCCCGCACCGCCCCGACCTCCTATGACGGCCAGCACTCGCCCCACCGCGCTCGCCGGTGCCTCGGCCGCGTCGGCGAGCGCGCTGATGAGCGCGTTCTCGTCCGCCGGAAGGGAGAACAGCCGTTCCGCGCCCAACAGCGCCGCGGCCGCGGACAGTTCCGGCGGCGGGGAACCGCTGGCCACGACCACCACCTCGGCCCGGCGCGGCAACGCGGCGGCCACGCACGCCGCAGCCGCGGGTTCGTCGAGCACGACCAGCGGTGCCTCGCGCCAGCGGGCGCGGAGGTCGACCGGGTCGGCCGCGCGGGTGGGTTCGGCGCCCGCGGCGGCGGCCAACCGCAGCACCTCGTCGAGCAGGGTTTCGTCGTGCACGCACACGGCGGGTCGCCGCGGCGGGGTGGTTTCGGGCATCTCGATCGCTCCTGGTGGGTTGTTCCCGGAAGTTGTGACCAGAATCTGGGGAAAACCCGGAGCGGTGAAAGAGCGCTGGTCAACCTGTGGATGGCTGAGCCGCATGTGGATAACTCAGAGGGTTCTTTGGTGGTGCCGACCGCGAACTGTCGGTGCCATGCGGCAGGCTGGAGGGGGGGTGCCCTGTCCGGACATGGGACGACCCCCGCCAGGGGGGAGGGGCGGGGGTCGTCGAAGGGTTCAGCCCCGGGGGGTCGGACTGAACCGGCCTGGCTCGAGGCCAGGTAGGCATACTGTATCCCCTCGCGGGGGTCCCTTGGCTACATACGGGAGAAGACACCCGCCCGAGTTCTCCCCGCACCCGGGCGCCGCGCGGGTGGGAAATCCGGCTTCGGCGCCGCTGGCAGGGCCGTTCGTCCACCGCGGACCGCCGCACCCGGCCACCCGCTCCTATGCTGGGCCGCGTGAGCGAGCCCGACCAGGCCGCGCCCGGGCGGGTCGCGGCGTTCTTCGACCTCGACAAGACGGTCATCGCCAAGTCGAGCGCACTGGCCTTCAGCAGGCCCTTCTTCCAGGGCGGGCTGATCAACCGGCGGGGTGTGCTCAAGAGCGCGTACGCCCAGTTCGTCTTCGCCTCCTCCGGCGCGGACGCCGACCAGGTCGAGCGGATGCGCGCGCACCTGACCGCGCTGTGCGAGGGCTGGGACGTCGAGCAGGTGCGGTCGATCGTCGAGGAGACCCTGCACGACATCGTCGACCCGCTGGTCTACGCCGAGGCCGCGGAACTGGTGGCCCGGCACAAGGCCGACGGGCACGACGTGGTCGTGGTCTCGGCCTCCGGCGCGGAGATCGTCACCCAGATCGGCGCGATGATCGGCGCCACGCACAGCGTCGGCACCCGCATGGTGGCGGTGGACGGCCGCTACACCGGCGAGATCGACTTCTACTGCTACGGCCCGAACAAGGCCACCGCGATCCGCGAGCTGGCCGCGGCGCACGGCTACGACCTGGCCGCCAGCCACGCCTATTCGGACTCCAGCACGGACCTGCCGATGCTGGAGGCGGTCGGCAAGCCGTCGGTGGTGAACCCCGACCGCGGCCTGCGCAAGGTGGCCGTCGAGCGGGAGTGGCCGGTGCTCACCTTCACCAGGCCCGTGTCGCTGCGGTCGCGCTTCCACGCGCCGTCCGGCACGGCGGTCGCGGTCACCGCGATCGGCATCGGCGCGGTGGCCACGGCGGGCGCGGCCGCATGGTACGGGCTGCACCGGCGCCGGAAGAAGTGACGAAATCCCCCTGATCGCAACGGTTGCCGGGCCGGGTGGCGAGGGCAGCGTACGCGTACCGACCGTCGAGGTCGACGTTTCGACATACCTTGACCGGTGCACACGAAAGTGCCCTTGAAGTGACCTTCCTCACTGGGTAGAAACATAAGTGCGGACCCCGAGTCGGCCAGGGACAGAGCGAAGAGAAGCTCCGATCCACCCCGAGCGGGCTCCGTGCGCGGACACCGGAGCACCCACGCGCAGCGCGCCGCGGGAGGCATGTCGTCAAGGGACTGCGTACCGGGACGCCGGACGCCGAGTCCAGGTAGGTACGACTTGAGTTGCACGCTTGGTAAACCGAGTGGTTCGCGCCGCCGGTTTGGGCGGTCCCGCCTGCAGAGCGGGACCGCCTAATCCGTTTTCCGGGCCCTTCTCGCCGCGATTTCCCCGACTGTTCCACGTGTTGACGCGCTTTCGCGCCAGTGGGTAACTTCCGTCTGATGTTCGACTTTCGGTGAAGACCTCACGAGTCGACGGAGGCCCCGTGCCCGCAGTCCCGATCCCCCGACACCGCGCCCGGCGGTGGGCGACCGCCGCGGTGGCCGCCACGGCCGTCACCGCCGCACCGGCCGCGGCGGCACCCGGGCAAGATGGACCCTCGATGTCCACAAGCTCCGATATAGCGATGAACTCCTGGGCCGACAGCCTCTTACGCCACATGCCGTTGGAGCAGAAGGTCGGCCAACTCTTCGTGGCAACGGTTTGGGGGAAGTCCGCCGACGAGGCGCACCCGGAGAACCGCGCCCACTACGGCGTCGACACGCCCGCCCAGGTGGTGCAGCGCTACCAGGTCGGCGGGGTCATCTACTTCAACAACGCCTCCACCGACAACGTCGACAGCCCCCGGCAGCTGGCGGCGTTCTCCAACGGTCTGCAACGAGCCGCCCTCGCCAAGGGGCCGCGCCTGCCGCTGGTCGTGTCCATCGACCAAGAGGGCGGCAACGTCACCCGGATCCCCGCACCCGCCACCGAGTACCCCGGCGCCATGGCCGTCGGCGCGAGCCGCAACGCGGCCGACGCGCGGACGCTGGCCGCGGTCAACGGTGCCGAGCTGCGCGCGATGGGGGTCACCCAGAACTTCGCCCCCGTGGCGGACGTGAACTCCAACCCGCTCAACCCGGTCATCGGGGTGCGGTCCTTCTCCGCTGACCCGCAGCTGGCCGGTGAGCTGGTGTCGGCGGAGGTCCGGGGCTACCAGGGCTCCGGCAGACCGACCGAGACCGTGTCCGCCGCGGCGAAGCACTTCCCCGGCCACGGCGACGCGGCGACCGACAGCCACACCGGCCTGCCGGTGATCACCCGCACGGCCGAGGCGTGGCGGCGGACCGACCTGCCGCCCTTCCGCGCGGCCATCGCGGCCGGGGTCGACTCGATCATGACCGCGCACATCCAGGTCCCCGCCCTCGACCCGTCCGGGGTGCCCGCCACGCTGTCGCGCCCCATCCTGACGGGCCTGCTCCGGGAGGAGCTGGGTTATCAGGGCGTGGTCGTGACCGACGCGCTCAACATGCAGGGTGTGCGGGAGATGTTCGGCGACGCCGAGGTACCCGTGCTCGCCTTGTCGGCCGGGGCCGACCAGTTGCTGATGCCACCGGACCTCAACCTGGCCAAAAACGCCGTAGTGAGCGCTGTGCGCAGCGGCAGGCTCACCGAGCGGCGGATAGACGAAAGCGTGCGTCGGGTCTTGGCGCTGAAATGGAAGCGCGGGGTCATCAGCCGCCCGTTCGTCGAGGAGCGCCAGGTCGACCGGGTGGTCGGGTCGGCGGCGAACCGCGCCACGATCCAGCGGCTGACCGACCGAACCGTGACGGTGTTGCGGAACGCGACCGACACGCTGCCCCTGTCCGCCCCCGGCAAGGTCCTGGTGACCGGTGTGGGCGACCCGGGCAACCCGAACAACTCCCCCAACACCGTCGCCGCGGCCATCGCCGCCCGGGGCTCTACTACGACGTCACTGCCGACCGGCACGCGCCCGGCGGAGTCCGCGATCGCCCAGGCCGTGGCCACGGCCCACGAGTCCGACCTCGTAGTGGTGCTGACGAACAACCTCTCCACCTACGAACCCCAGCGCAACCTCTTGGCCGCCCTGCTCGGCACGGGCAAGCCGGTCGTCGCCGTGGCCGCCCAGGTCCCCTACGACGCCGGTTTCCTCGACGCCCCCACCTGGGTGGCGACCTACTCGTGGCGCGGTGTGTCGCTGGAATCGCTGGTCAAGGTGCTCTTCGGCGAGGTACCGCCGCTCGGAAGACTCCCCGTGGACGTGCCGTCGAGCACCGACCCGACGAGCGTCCGCTTTCCGTTCGGGCACGGGCTGACCTGGTAGGGGCGCATGGACAGACGGCGGTTCCTGACCGCGTCGGTGGGGGTCGCCGCGACCGGCTCGACCCTGGTCGCGGCCACCCCGGCCCAGCCGACCGCGCTGGCCGAGACCCTTGGGCAACCCCGGCCGAGCCGGGTCACCCCGGGCGCGGACGTGCTCGCTGAGCAGCACTGGCGCCGCCTCGCGGGGCACCGCGTCGGGGTCGTCTCGAACCCGACCGGCATCACCCGGGACGGCACGCACGTCGTCGACTCGATGGTCGCCGCCGGGGTCCGGCCGGTGGCGGTGTTCGGCCCCGAGCACGGTTTCCGGGGTACCGCGCAGGCGGGCGGCTCGGAGGGCGACTACCGCGACCCCCGTACCGACCTGCCGGTCTACGACACCTACGGCAAGACGGCCGCCCAGGTCGCCGCGCAGTTCGCCAAGGCGGGCGTCGACCTGGTGGTGTTCGACATCGCCGACGTCGGCGCGCGGTTCTACACCTACATCTGGACCATGTACACCGCCATGCACGCGGCGGTGCTCGCCGGCGCGGCCTTCCTGGTGCTGGACAGGCCCAACCCGGTCGGCGGCAGGGCGTACGGGCCTGTCCTGAACCTGGCATACGCGTCCGCGATCGGCCTCAAGCCGATCGTCCAGCAGCACGGCATGACCGTCGGCGAACTCGCCGCCCTCTTCGACGCCGAGTTCCTGCCCCAGGACGCGGGCAAGCGCTTGCGCGAACTCCAGGTCGTCGAGGTGCGCGACTGGCGCCGAGACCGGCTCTTCGCGCAGACCGGGCTCACCTGGGTCATGCCGAGCCCGAACATGCCCACCCCGCAGACCGCGCTGGTCTACCCCGGCACCGGCCTCTTCGAGGGAACCACCCTCTCCGAGGGGCGCGGCACCACCCGGCCGTTCGAGATCATCGGTGCACCGGGGATGGACTGGCGGTGGGCCGACGCGCTCAACGGGCACGGGCTCGCTGGTGTCGGTTTCCGCGAGCACTACTTCCAACCGACGTTCGGCAAGTTCACCGGCGTGGCGTGCGGCGGTGTCCAGGTCCACCTGACCGGCGCCGCCGACTACGACGCGATCACGACGGCGGTAACGATGCTCGTCTCCGCCCGACTGCTCTATCCGGAGGTATTCGCCTGGCGACCCGACAACTACGTGGACAAACTTTCAGGTTCCGACCGGCTCCGCCACATGGTCGACGCGGGTGCGGGCATCCTGGAGGTGGTCGGGGCGTGGCAGGCGGAACTGGCGGCGTTCCACGAGAGGCGGGCACCGTATCTGCGGTATCGGTGAGGGGGAGCGATGGCCGGGAAGGTCCGGACCGGGGTGGCGCTGGTCGCCGTGGGTCTACTCGCAGGCGGCACGGTGACGAGCGCGACGCCGAACCCGCCGGGGAGGTTCGACCGCCCCGAGATGGGGTTCGCCGCGCCGAGCACCGTGCTGCGCGACGGCCCTCCGGCGTCGGTGGGGCTGGACCCGGCGCCGATCCGCGAGGCCGACACCGCGATAGCCGAGTGGACGCGGGGCGGCTCACCGCTCTACCCGGGCGCGGTCACGCTCTTGGCGCACAACGGCGTCATCGTCGACCGGACGGCCGTAGGGCACGCGGTTAAGTACGCCGACGCGCAGGCGGAGTTACCGGCCGACCGCCAGGTACCCATGCGCCGGGACACCATCTTCGACGTCGCCTCGATGAGCAAGCTCTTCACCTCGGTAGCGGTCATGTGCCTGGTGGACGACGGTCGCGTGCGGGTCGGCGAGCGCGTGTCGGTCTACCTGCCGGAGTTCGGCGTCAACGGCAAGGAATCCATCACCGTCCAGCAGTTGCTCACACACACCTCCGGCCTCGAACCGACCATCCCGCTCTGGCGCGACTGGCCGGACCGCGCGTCCCGGATCAAGGCGGTCATGGACCGCGCGCCCGCCACGCCCCCGGGTGTGTCCTTTACGTACTCCGACCTGAACCTGATCACCCTGGGCGTGTTGGTCGAACGGCTGAGCGGCAAGCCGCTCGACAACTTTGTCGCCGAACGCATCACCGCGCCACTACGCCTCACCGATACCGGCTACAACCCCCCAGCGACCAAACTCGACCGGATAGCCGCGACGGAGTTCCAGGCCTCCCCACCGCGAGGCATGGTCCGCGGGCAGGTGCACGACGAGAACGCGTGGGCACTCGGTGGGGTCGCCGGGCACGCGGGGGTGTTCTCCACGGCGGACGACTTGGCCGTGCTGGGTCAGGCGATCCTCAATGGAGGCACTTACGCCGGAAGGCGGATTCTGCGGCAAGACACGGTGCGGGCGATGTTGACGAACTACAACACTTCTTTCCCCGAAGACGCGCACGGACTCGGGTTCGAACTCGACCAACCCTGGTACATGGGCGGCCTCTCCGGCCCCCACTCCGCCGGGCACACCGGGTTCACGGGCACCTCGCTGGTACTCGACCCGGCATCGCGCTCGATCGCCATCCTGCTGACCAACCGGGTCCACCCGGGGCGGGACCGGGGTTCGATCAACGCCGCCCGGCAGGAACTGGCCACCGGGCTGTCCCGCGCCCTCGCGGTCCGCCCCTCAGCGGGCGAGCGGCACTGGTCCACCGGTCTCGGCGACTCGGCCGAGGCGACGCTCACCGGGCCCGCCCTCCCGGGCACCCGCGCGCTGCGGGTCGGGTTCGACGCCTTCGTCGACGCGGGCCCCGGCGACGAGTTGCGGCTGGAGGCCACCGACAGGAACGGCTCGTGGCGGAGCGTGCTCGTGCGTGCGACCGGCCCGGGTGCTCCGGTTGGCGAAACATCGGCTTTGTCCGGTTATGGCCATCGCAGTTGGTGGAGAGTCAACGCAATCGCGCCGGTCAGCGACAAGATCACTCTGCGCTGGCGCTACCTCACGGATAGTCGCTACACCGGCCGGGGAGTAATCGTGGATCGGATACTCGTGACCGACGGTAGTCGGATGCTGCTCAACGGTGAGAAAGAACCCCACTTGATGCGACCGGTCGGGTGGGAACTTGGAAGTCATTGACGATCAGACGCTAACAATCCGCGTTCGCGTAGCGATGCGGTGGTCAAGCCCCCACCAGGGCCGACCACGACGATGAACGCGGTTCGGTAGCGTTCCCGCCGCGGTGCCACACAGCGCCTTGTACTACCCCGTAACTGTTAGTAAGTTTCCCACGTGAGTGCGAGTCAAATGACAGCAGAACACAGCGAGTCAAGCCCGTTGGTCCGCATTCGCTCGCTCCTGCCCGGCCTGGCCCGTGCGGAGCAGCGGGTCGCCAAGGTCGTGCTCGACAGCCCGTCCACCGTGGCGCGGCGCAGCATCACCGAGGTCGCCGAGGCCGCCGGTACGAGTGAGACGACCGTGACCCGGTTCTGCAAGGCGATCGGCGTCGGGGGTTACCCCGAGCTGCGCATCGCCCTTGCGGCCGACACGGCCCGCACGGCGGCGCGAGCCGACCGCGACCTGGGCGGTGAGATCGCACCGGACGACGACCTCAAGACGGTCGTCGGCAAGGTCACCTTCGCCGACGCCCGCGCCGTCGAGGAGACCTCCGAGCAACTCGACATCGACGTGCTCGCCAAGGTCGTCGAGGCCTTGGCGACCGCGGGTCGGGTGGACGTCTACGGTGTGGGCGCCAGCGCCTTCGTCGCCGCCGACCTGCAGCAGAAGCTGCACCGCATCGGTCGGGTCAGCTTCGCGTGGAACGACACGCACATCATGCTGACCTCCGCGGCGGTACTCGGTCCGGGTGACGTCGCGGTTGCCATCTCGCACACCGGCGCCACGGCGGACACCGTCGAGGCGCTGCGGACGGCTCGGGAGCACGGCGCGACCACGGTCGCGCTCACGAACTACCCGACCTCCCCGATCGCCGAGGTCGCCGACCTGGTGCTGACCACCGCGGCCAGGGAGACCACGTTCCGCTCGGGCGCCACGGCGAGCCGCATCGCGCAGCTCACCGTCGTCGACTGCCTGTTCATCGGCGTCGCCCAGCACCACCTCGACCAGTCGATCAAGGCGCTGGACTCCACCCGGGACGCGGTCGGCCCGCACCGGCTGGAGACCAGGCACGACGGCAGGCGCAAGCCGAGAGAGACCGGGAAGTGACCCGTGGTGCGCGGTTCCGCCGCGCCGGGAAGGGGGACCTGAGATGACCGTGCCACGCCAGTCGATCCACGTCGAATCCCCAACCGAGTGGCGGAACCCGCGCACCACGGAGATCGACCGGATGTCGACGCTGCAGATCCTGCGGACGATCAACTCCGAGGACCAGCTGGTGCCCGCCGCCGTCGCCGCCGCGCTGCCCCAGCTGGGCCGCGCGGTGGACAAGGCCACGGAAGCGCTGCGCACCGGTCACCGCGTGCACTACGTGGGCGCGGGCACCTCGGGCAGGCTCGCCACGCTCGACGCCGCCGAGCTCGCCCCCACCTACAACGTCCCCGACGACTGGTTCCAGGTGCACCACGCGGGCGGCACGGCCGCGCTGCGGGTCACCGCGGAGGGCGCCGAGGACGACGAGTTGGCGGGCGCCGCCGAGATGCGGCGCGACGTCCGACCCGGCGACTTCGTGCTGGGCCTGACCGCGTCCGGGCGCACCCCCTACGTGTTGGGGGCGTTGGCCGCGGCGCGCGAGATCGGCGCCACTACGGCGCTGGTGTCGAACAACCCGGACTCCATCGTCCCCGGGGTGGACCTGATGATCGCCGTGGACACCGGTCCGGAGGCGATCTCGGGGTCGACCAGGATGAAGGCGGGGACGGCGCAGAAGATCCTGCTGACCTCGTTCTCCACCGCGGTCATGGTGAAGATGGGGCGCACCTACTCGAACCTGATGGTCAGCATGCGGGCCTCCAACGCCAAGTTGCGCGGTCGCAGCCTGCGCATCCTGCGGGAGGCCACCGGATCGGGCCCCCAGGAGTGCACCGCGGCCCTGATGGCGGCCCACGGCGACCTCAAGGTGGCCATGGTCCACCTGCTCTCCGGCGTGGACATCCGCGACGCGGCCCGCGCGCTGGCCGAGGCCAGCGGCCACGTCCGCCGCGCACTCGGCCTCCTCGCCGCGCCCGTGCTCTGATCCGGGTGAGCGGAAAACGCGATCAATAGCGAAACTCCCCGGGGACGGATCCGTCCCCGGGGAGTGGCCGCGGCGAACTAATAGTGGCACCCCTGGATGCGGCCGTCGTTGACGATGTATCCGTCGCTGTGACCATTCCCGTGGCCCAAGGCGTAGCCGTCACCACGCACCTCGTGCAGCCGGAAACCGCCACCCGCGTCAATGGTGTAAACGTGCTTCCCGCCGGGCGAGTCGAACACCCAGGTGTTGCGGTCGACGTGGCAGAGCGGACCACCTTCGGACGCCTGCGCGGGCACGCTGACCACGGTCACGGCCACCATCGCGCCCAGGCTCGCGACCACTAGCGCGAACCGACGAATACTGCTGCTCATGAACCCCTCTTACCCATTGACGAGGACTGCTATCGGTTAGTTCCTATCTCACCAAAAGCGGTCCGAGATAGGAATCGGCCAATCGGGTTGAGGCAGTCAGAGCTGCCATAACTCCGCGCCAGCGAGGAGTTATGCGAAATTGGCAGGAATTCGTCAGCCGGTAGCGGCGTCGGCGATGCTCGTGGCCTCGCGGGCACCTGCCTGGACTGCCTCGCAGCAGAAGACGATCCAGGCGGCGATGGCGTCCGGGTCTCCGGTGGTGAAGCCGTCCGCCAACGCGCCGTAGTGGTCGCGTCGGCGCATGAAGGCGACCTCCGGTACGGCGAGGCCCTTGGGATCCAGGCCGGTGCCGATGAGGGTCAGTCGGGCCGCCGCTCGGGCTACTACGCCGTCGGCGGTGCCGAAGGGTGTCAACGCCAGCAGCTCGCCGTGGACAATGGCGGCCAAGACCGGGCCCGGCACCTTCGTACCGCCCGCGACCAGGCCCGCGAGCAAGTCGAGCCTGCTCGTCACGCCCAAGCCCGCGCGGGGACGGCCCAGGGACTCCTCGTCGGTCAGGTCGGCGGCGGCGAGTACGTGCAGCTTGGCGAGGGCCTGCATGGGGGCTCGTTCCCACGTCGGCAGCAACGGGCCCAGTGCCTCGGCGACCCGCAGCGCACCCGCCAAGACAGGGTCGCGGACCTCCCCCTCCTCCGGGATCTCCGGATCGCCACCGTCCAAGACAGCCGACGCGCGGGCAGCGCGCACGGACGCCTCCGCGGCCGTCGCGGGCCAACCCCGGCGGTTGGTCGGGTGGCGGTGGACGTCGGCGACCGCGTCGCGGGCGGCGGCCACGGCATCGGTGATGCCGGGCAGGTCGAGCAGCGGGGCCAGCGGATCTGTCACGCCGCCGGACACTACCGGCGCCTCACAGCGGCGTGTCGAGGATCCGCGCGGGCAGCGCCGGGCAGACCCGGACCTGATTCCGACCGCCCTCCTTGGCCTCGGCCAGCGCCTGGTCGGCGCACTCCTGCAGGGTGGCCAGGTCCGCGCCGTGCTCCGGGGAGAACGCGATCCCCCCGGAGATGGTGAAGCCGCCGACCCACTCGGCGCGACCCGCCTTGGTCAGCCGCACCATCATCGACTCCACGGACGCGCGGACGAGCTCGGCGACGGCCCACGCGTCGGAGCGGGTCGTGCTCGGCACCACGACCGAGAACTCCTCACCGCCCCACCGGCACACGAGGTCGTCGGACCCCACGGAGTCGCGCAGCACCGCCGCCAAGCCCTTCAGCACCTCGTTCGCGCCGAGGTGCCCCAGCCGCGAGTTGACCTGCTTGAACCGGTCGAGGTCGAACATCAGCACCGCGGTCCGCCGCTGCCTGGCGTGGTCGGCCAGCAGCGCGAGCGCCGCGGCGCGGTTGAACCCGCGCTGGTTGGCCAGGCCGGTCAGGGGGTCGTGCAGCGCGTCGACCTCCAACCGGTCGCGCTCCTGCTCCAGGAGCTCGATCCGCTGCGTGTGCCGGGTGTACGCCACTACTACGACCAGCACGCCCACAAGAAGCGCCCCATTGGCGACACCGGCACCCCACGCGCCGACCAAGCCCAGGCAGAGCGTGACGACCAGGTCGAAGTTCTGTCGCCGATCGCCCAGCATGCCCACCAACGACCAACCGGTGCGCAGACCGCGCGCGACACCGATAACGACCGTCTGCGCGACGTAGTAGAGCGCGAACGCGGCGGTGACCATGAGTGCCGCCGACGCCACCCGCTCCGGTGGGATCGGCGCGCCTCGAACCCAGTCGTGCACCCCGGACACAGTCGCCACGGCGTGCGCGGCCAGGACGGACGAGGTGACGGCGCAGGTCGTGAACACATAGCGACCGAGTGGTTTCCTTATGATGAAGTACCGCCGCAACCGGATCGCCAACACCAGGACGACCACTACAGGAACCGGCAGCAACAACGCGCCCGCGAAGGTCCACACCCCCGCGTGGTCAATGTGCTCACCGGTGACGGGAGCGGCCCAGCGGCGCATCTCCGCAGTGCGGGTGGCCTCTATGTGCGCGACGGCGCACGCGGTCAACAGCCCCAGGACCCACAACGAGTACCCGTCGACCGGCCCCGCGGCCAACGTGCTTACAACCACCCACGCGCAGACGGCGACCTCGGCGGCGATTATCCAGAGGAAGCCCGCCGCGGTGGTGTGACCACGCAGGTCGAGCGCCCTGATCCGACGAGCGACGGCTAGCCCGCGCACATCAACAGCACCTCCCCCGACTATGTCGGACAGCACAGTCCGACCCCGGATCGGTGCGGTGCGGCCAGTGGAGGAAGTACTCTGGCGCACCGGTTTTCACCTTGCCGGGCCCCGTAGACCACGGTACGTCTCCGCAAGACCACTTTCCGCGAAATCGGCCGGGGACAGCCGAACGGAGCAGACTCCGCCCGATCGGCGGAGCCCGAACCGGGGCGTTACTGGTCTATACCTATGCGGTGTCGGACTGTCATGCGCGACCCGCGCGCACTAGATTCCACTCGACACCCGGCCGCGCCCGCCGGAGAAGCCGGTATTCACCCGAGGAGGTCAGTTCCATGACCGAGCAGTCCGGTC
Source organism: Actinokineospora auranticolor (assembly GCF_041897805.1). Lineage (GTDB taxonomy): Bacteria > Actinomycetota > Actinomycetes > Mycobacteriales > Pseudonocardiaceae > Actinokineospora > Actinokineospora auranticolor. Next base: position 304,039 of record NZ_CP154825.1, on the reverse strand, counting down.
AGAGTCCGACGCTGGACAACCTGTCGACGGAGAGCAGGGTGTTCGCCCCGTCCGACGAGTTCAGCGGCGCGGCGAACGTGGGGGCGGCGGCGTACGAGCAGGCTGCGCGGGACCGCGAGGGGTTCTGGGCCGAGCAGGCCGAGCGGCTCACCTGGGACACCAAGTGGTCGCAGGTGCTGGACTGGGACAACGCGCCCTTCGCCAAGTGGTTCGTCGGCGGCAAGCTGAACGTCGCGGTCAACTGCGTCGACCGGCACGTCGAGGCGGGCCTGGGCGACCGCGTGGCCATCCACTGGGTCGGCGAGCCGGGTGACGGCCGCACCATCACCTACGCCGACCTGCACCGCGAGGTGTCCAAGACCGCCAACGCGCTCACCGAGCTGGGGCTGAACGCGGGCGACCGCGTCGCCATCCAGATGCCGATGATCCCCGAGGCCATCTTCTCCATGCTGGCCTGCGCCCGCCTTGGCCTGGTGCACAGCGTCGTCTTCGGCGGCTTCTCCTCCACCGCGCTGCGCTCGCGCATCGACGACGCGCAGGCCCGGCTGCTGATCACCTCCGACGGGCAGTACCGGCGCGGCGCGCCCGCCCCGATGAAGGACAACACCGACGAGGCCACCGCGCACACCCCGTCCATCGAGCACGTGCTGGTGGTGCGCCGCACCGGCGGCGAGGTCGGCTGGACCGAGGGCCGCGACATCTGGTGGCACGACCTGGTGGACCGCCAGGCGGACACGCACGAGGCGCAGGCGTTCGACGCCGAGCACCCGCTGTTCATCCTGTACACCAGCGGCACCACGGGTAACCCGAAGGGCATCCTGCACACCTCCGGCGGGTACCTCACCCAGGCCTCTTACACCCACCACGCCGTCTTCGACCTCAAGCCGGAGACCGACGTCTACTGGTGCACCGCCGACATCGGCTGGATCACCGGCCACACCTACATCGTCTACGGCCCGCTGTCCAACGCCGCGACGCAGGTGGTCTACGAGGGCACCCCGAACACCCCGCACGAGGGCCGCCACTGGGAGATCATCCAGGAGCACGGGGTCTCGATCTACTACACCGCGCCCACGCTGATCCGCACGTTCATGAAGTGGGGCGCGGACATCCCGGCCCGCTACGACCTGTCGAGCCTGCGCGTGCTGGGCAGCGTCGGCGAGCCGATCAACCCCGAGGCGTGGATCTGGTACCGGGAGAACGTCGGCGCGAACCGCACGCCGATCGTGGACACCTGGTGGCAGACCGAGACCGGCGCCATCATGATCAGCCCGCTGCCCGGTGTGACGCACACCAAGCCGGGCTCGGCGCAGCGCCCGCTGCCGGGCATCTCGGCCAAGGTCGTCGACGACAAGGCCGTCGAGGTCCCGCACGGCGGTGGCGGCTACCTGGTGCTCGACGAGCCGTGGCCGTCGATGCTGCGCGGCATCTGGGGCGACGAGGAGCGCTACCGCGACACCTACTGGTCGCGCTTCGCCGAGGAGGGCTTCTACTTCGCCGGTGACGGCGCCAAGTACGACAACGACGGCGACATCTGGCTGCTGGGCCGGGTCGACGACGTGATGAACGTCTCCGGCCACCGGATCTCCACCACCGAGGTGGAGTCGGCGCTGGTGTCGCACCCGACGGTGGCCGAGGCCGCGGTCGTCGGCGCCACCGACGCGACCACCGGCCAGGGCATCGTGGCCTTCGTCATCCTGCGCGGCTCGGCGGCGCCGTCGCCGGACACCGTGAAGACGCTGCGCGACCACGTGGCCAGCGAGATCGGCCCGATCGCGAAGCCCCGGCAGATCCTGATCGTCAACGAGCTGCCCAAGACCCGCAGCGGCAAGATCATGCGGCGGCTGCTGCGCGACGTCGCCGAGAACCGCGACATCGGCGACACCACCACCCTCGCCGACTCCGCGGTCATGGAGCTGATCAGCAGCGGCCTCAAGAGCTCCACCAGTAGCGAGGATTAACGAAGTACCGGTCTTGTGAGGAGCCCCTCGTCCTAGCGGACGGGGGGCTCTTCGCCGCGCAGCTCCGCCAGCAGCTCGGTGATGGCGTGCATGATGCGCTTGGTCGCCTGGTCCATCGCCGCGCGGTCGGTGCCCTCGATGTCGGACAGGTCCACCGGGTCCCCCGCGATGATGTCGACCGTCTTGCGCGGGAACAGCTTCGGGAACTTCGCGGTCGCGGGCAACAACGCGTGCGTACCCCAGTTGACCACCGGGATCACCGGTGCGCCGGTTTCCAGCGCCACGCGCGCGACACCGTTCTTGACCCGCTGCGACGGCCAGTGGTCGACGTCGTCGGAGAAGCCCGCCTCCGGGAAGAACATCACGCACTCACCGCGCTGGACAGCCTCAACCGCGCCGGTGAACGCGTCCCGCGCGCGGGAGGTGTTGCGCTCCACCGGGATGTGACCGCCACCCGCGACCACCTTGCCGATGACCGGCACCTTCCACAGGCTCGCCTTGGCCAGGTACCGGGGGATCCGGCCCGCCGACAGGGCGAACGCGGTGACCGTGACCGGGTCGGCGAACGACAGGTGGTTCGACGCCAGCAGCAAGCCGCCGGTTTTGGGCAGCTTGTCCCGACCGCGGAAGCGCAGGCGGGTGGCCAGCGCCATGAGCGGCCAGATCAGATCGATGGCGAGGCTGAACCAGAAGCCGCGCCCGCGCCTCGGCACCCGGAACATCATCCCGATCGCCCGCAACGTGCCCATCGGCTTACCCGGTCCACTGGAGTCGTTCACGCCGCAATCCTGCTGCACAACTCCCGGTGGTGGTGGTCGGATCCCCGATCACGGCGGAGAATGCCCCGGTGAGCACCGAACGCGACGCCGCAGTGACACCGGAGGGCGCCACCCACGAGGGTGAGCCGCACCACAATGGATTGGCCAACCGGCTGAACTGGCTGCGCGCGGGCGTGCTCGGCGCGAACGACGGGATCATCTCCACCGCGGGCCTGGTGGTCGGTGTCGCGGGCGCGACGGCCGACCGCACGGCGATCCTGGCGGCCGGGGTGGCCGGTCTGGTCGCGGGCGCGCTGTCGATGGCGGGCGGTGAGTACGTGTCGGTCAGCACGCAACGCGACACCGAGCGGGCCGCGCTGCGGCTCGAGGAGCGCGAGCTGCGGGAGATGCCCGAGGCCGAGGAGCGCGAGCTGGCGGAGATCTACGAGGAGAAGGGCCTGTCCCCCGAGCTGGCCGCGCGGGTGGCCCGGGAGCTGACCGAGAAGGACGCCCTGCACGCGCACGCCGACGCGGAGCTGGGGATCGACCCGGACAACCTGACCAGCCCGTGGCAGGCGGCGTGGGCGTCGTTCGTGTCCTTCGCGGTCGGGGCGCTCATCCCGCTGGTCGCCATCGCGTTGCCGCCGGTGGACGTGCGGGTGTGGGCGTGCATCGTGGCCGTTGTGGTCGGTCTTGTGCTGACAGGGGCTATCAGCGCGCGGTTAGGGAACGCGTCCGCGCGGCGGGCCGTGGTCCGCAACGTCGTAGTGGGGACTTTGGCGATGGTGGTCACCTACTTCGTAGGAGTGCTCTTCGGCGTCACGGTGGGTTGAGCTTCCGTGCGTTAGAGTCGTGTAAAGGTGCGCCGGGAAGTCTGGTCGGCAATGGATCCGCCCTACCCTGGAGCAGCCCTTGTCACGCCGTCGCCGCCCGCACGCCCCCAAGACCCTCACGGAGTTCGCCCGCTTCCTGCGCACCGAGACAGTCGGCGGGATGGTCCTGCTGGGCGCCGCCGCCCTCGCCTTGTTGTTGGCGAACTCGCCTGTCTCGGGGGTTTACGAGTCCATCCGCGACACGGTCGTCGGTCCACACTTCCTGCACCTGGACCTCACCGTCGGCGACTGGGCCAAGGACGGTCTGCTGGCGCTCTTCTTCTTCGTCGCGGGACTGGAGCTCAAGCGCGAATTGGTGCTGGGTGAGCTGTCCGAGTTCAAGACGGCGTTGTTGCCCGTAGTGGCCGCGTTGGGCGGGATGGTCGTGCCCGCGGTGCTGGCGTTGGCCGTTGCCTGGGGTGATCCGCGCGCGGACGCCGCGTGGGCGATACCGGTGGCGACGGATATCGCGTTCGCCTTGGGGGTGCTGGCGCTGACCGGGTCGGGGATGCCCAGCGGCGCGCGGGTGTTCCTGTTGAGTTTGGCCGTAGTGGATGACTTGGGCGCGATAGTGCTAATCGCGATCCTCTTCACCGCTTCCATCAACTTCGTCTCCTTCGGCATCGCGATCGTCCTCTTGGGCCTGTACTGGTACCTCCAACGTCGAAGGATCACCACGGCGTGGGTGTACGTCCCGCTCGTAGTGGCCGTGTGGCTCGCAGTGCACTCATCCGGCGTGCACGCCACCCTCGCCGGGGTCGGGCTTGCCTTGCTGACGAGGGTCAAGAAGGACCCGTACGAGCGAGAAGCCCCCGCGCTGCGGCTCGAACACCGCCTCCAACCGTGGTCGGCAGGGGTCGCCGTGCCCGTCTTCGCGTTTTTCGCGGCGGGCGTGCCGGTCGGCGCGGAGGCCCTCAACCGGCTTGTGAGCGATCGAGTGGCCTGGGCTGTCGCCATCGGGCTCGTAGTGGGGAAGCTGGTCGGGATCGCGGGGTCGGCGCTGCTGGCCGTGCGGCTGCGGCTCGGCGCGCTGCCACCCGGGCTGGGCAAGCGGGACCTGGTCGCGGTGGCGCTGCTGGGCGGGGTCGGGTTCACCGTCAGCCTGTTGATCTCCGAGTTGGCGCTGCCCCCCGCCGACGCCGAGGTGGCCAAGGCCGCGGTGCTGCTGGCGTCGGCCGCGGCGGCGCTGCTCGCGGCAGCCGCGCTGATCAGGCGGAGCAAGGCACACCGCGCGGGGTGAGCGGGCGCGACGCGCGAAACGCGGGGTAGAAGCCCACACGGCCTCCGCTGATCGAGCATGGCACGATGACGCAGGTGACCAGCGCGCACGGAAAAGCAGACGGTTCGGGGCTGCCGCAAGTCCCCTCGATCCCCCTGGCTGACGACCGCGCCACCGCGGCGGGGGCCGACCAGTCCATCGGGGCCCTGGTCAAGGACGCCACGACCCACCTGTCCACCCTGGTCCGGGCCGAGGTCGAGCTGGCCAAGTCCGAGGTGGCCAAGGAGGTCAAGAAGGGGATCAAGGGCAGCATCTTCTTCTTCATCTCGCTGTCGGTCCTGCTCTACAGCTCGATCTTCTTCTTCTTCGCCTTGGCCGAGCTGCTCGCCGACGTCGGCTTCAAGCGCTCCGCCGCGTTCGGCATGGTGTTCGGCTTCATGCTGGTCATCGTCACGCTGTTCGCGTTCCTCGGCTGGCGCAAGGTCAAGGCCATCCGGGCACCGGAACGCACGATCACCACGGTCAAGGACACCGCCGCCGCGTTGACCCACCGCGGCGAACCCAAGCCCTGACCCGGGGCATGGCGACGCGGCTGGACCCGTCGAGCGTCCGCATCGACGGGCCGTGGGCGCACCGGGACGTCCACGCCAACGGCATCCGGCTGCACGTGGCCGAGACCGGCGAGGGCCCGCTGGTGCTGCTGCTGCACGGTTTCGCGGGTTTCTGGTGGTCGTGGCGCCACCAGCTCACCGCCCTGGGCGACGCGGGCTTCCGCGCGGTCGCGGTCGACCTGCGCGGCTACGGCGACTCCGACAAACCCCCGCGCGGCTACGACGCGTGGACCCTGTCCGGCGACGTCGCGGGGCTGGTCAAGTCCCTCGGGGAGACCAGCGCCCACCTGGTCGGCCACGACTGGGGCGGCCTCCTGGCCTGGAGCGTCGCGGCACTGCACGCCCGCGTGGTCACGTCGGTGACCGCGGTGTCCGCACCCCACCCCCTGGCCCTGCGCGCCCAGATCGGCCGCACCGCGCTGCGCCGCTCCCCCCGCAACCAGGCGCGCGCCCTGGGCCACCTGTTCCGCGCCCAACTCCCCCTCCTTCCCGAACGCCGCCTGACCCGCGACGACGCGGCGGCGGTGGAGCGGCAGCTGCGGTCGTGGTCGGGCCGGTACTGGCCGGAGCTGCCGGAGGCGGCCGAGCGGTACCGAGCGGCCATGCTGGTCCCCGGCGTCGCGCACAGCGCCCTCGAATACCACCGCTGGGCCCTGCGCTCGCAGGTCCGCAGCGAAGGCCGCCGGTACGCCGAGGCCATGGCCCGCAGGCTGACGACCCCGGTCCTGCAGCTCTACGGCGCGGACGACCCGCTGGTCCTCCCCCGCACCCGACCGTCGTCGACCCCGTGGATCGCAGGCCACACCGAGACCCACACGCTGCCCCAGGTCGGCCACTTCCCGCACGAGGAAGCACCGCAGGCGACGAACGCGCGGGTGACGAGCTTCATCAAGAACCTGCGACCCTGAGGAACTTGTCCACAGGCTGGGTGTGGGGCTTGAACTGGGTGTGACGTGGGTCTTTTGCCTTCCATATCGGGATTTGTCCCCAGGAAGGGATGACCGATCCACTGGCAGTCCCCAGTCTGGAGCGGGGTTGTCCACAAGTTATCCACAGACTGTCGATGCTGGGGACGACCAGCTCGCGGCACGGGTGGTGACGCTCCTGCGGATGCGGGCGGTGGCTGGGGCAGAGCGATGGCTGTGCGGCCGCGCGGCTTGCAGCACCGGTAGGCCGAGCCAGACGGCACTGCGGGTCGGCGTGCCGGCTGCCGAGCCTTGAGCGGGCCGGCCACGGTGCGGTGGAGGACGGTCAGCGGATTGCCGCATTGAGATGGCCTTGCGGCAAGAGATCGGTGGCGGGTGCCGCGACCTTGCCGCGCAATTCCCTGCCGAGGCGTACGCCGCTGGCTCGGGGGCAAGGCAGGGCTCGCGGCGGTTCGACGAATCCCCAGCGAAGCGGGTTCACCAGGTGGGCTGCGAGGTCAGCGGAGTGGGCCAGGCGGGCGAACGTTGTGGTGGATGGGCGGCGCGCTGCGGCAAGGCCGGAGGCTGGGTCGGTGGCAGTGGTTGGGCACGTGATGGGCGGTGGAGGCCAGGGACGTGGTGAGGATTGGGTGACCAAGTGGGCGGGCGAAGAGGCGAGGTTGCGGGCGGGTGAGGGTGCGGTCATGGCCAGGGACCCGGTGGGGACCGGGTGACCGGTGGGCGGGCGGAGAGGTGTGGGTGAGGGTGCGGTCTGGGTGAGATGGGTCAGTGGTTGGGCGGGAGCATGGGCATGACGATGTAGGTGAGGTCGATGTCCTGGGGTTCGACGTGGGTGAGGATGGTCGCGCGCATGCCCGGCTGGATGGCGAGGCGGACCTCCCTGCCGCCGAAGGGGCGTAGGGCGTCCTGCAGGTAGCGGGACAGGTAGGACGGGCTGGTGCGGCCCCCGGTGACGGTGGCCTTGATGGACTCCTCGGCCTCGCCCGTCTGCTGGGCGGTGGCCCGCAGGCGCAGCGTTGTGTCGCCGACCTCGACGCTGATGACGCCGCGGGTGTCCGAGTAGAGGGCGACGCGACGGGTGGCGTCGAGGAGGGTGTCGGCGTGGACCACGACGGTGGTGTCCACTCCGGACAGGTTCAGCTTGTTCTCGCTCAGGAAAGCGCCGTCGAGGATGGCGGTGGTGACGACGGTGTCCGACCAGCGGAGGGTCAGCTGGTTGGCGTCCATGGCCAGGGTGACCTCGCCCGCTCGGGACAGCTGCTTGCCCACCTCGGCCAGCAGGGCCGCCGGGACCATGACGTCCAACTCGGCCTCGGCCGCGCAGGGGACGGTGGCGATGGCCATGCGGTACCGGTCGGTGGCGCGCAGCACCAACCGCTCGTTCTCGGTGCGGATGCGGACGCCGGTGAAGATCGGGAGGGCCTCGTCGCGGGACGCGGTGGTCGCGACGGTGGACAGGGCCGACGACAGGTGTTCGCCGGAGACCTGGACGCCGGTGTGGGCGGGGGTGCCCAGGCCGGGGTGGAGGTCGACGTCGAGCAGCGGGAGCGCGAAGCGCGCGCCTTCGGCCCGGATGGCGAGCATGCTGCCCTCGACCACCAGCCGCACCTGGGGTTGGTCGAGCATCCGCAGTGTCTCGGCCAGGGGCTTGCCCGGCACCAGCACGCGGCCCTCGGTGTGCACGAGCGCGCCGCGGCGCACCCGGGCCGTGCGCTCCCGGTCGCTGGCGCCGACGACCACGCCCGTGGCGTCAGCGGTCAGCAGCACGCCGCTGAGCACCGGGTCGATGAGCCGCCCCGGGACGAGGCGGACGACGTCGGCGGCGGCTGCGGCCAGGTCTGCGGTGGTGACGGTCAGGTCCATGCCGGGAACCGTAGCCTCGGGGACCGACAGGGCGCGGAAAGTTGTCCACAGCCCTGATCGGGTGACTAGACAGCGAGCGCGGGCTCCCGTTCGGTCGCGTCCGAGTAGCGGGTCACCGTTTTTCTACGAGCGTAGACAACCGCCGCGAACGCCAGTCCCATCAGCGTCGCCGCCACGTACGAGGACCACAGCCCGACGTACTTGACCAGCTGCCCGCTGGTCAGCTGCCCCAGCGCGATGCCGACGGTCACCGAGGTGATCACCCAGCCGAACGCCTCCGTCGCGGTCTCCGGCGGCGCCACCACCTCCAGCACCGCCGAGTGCGTGGTCGCCTGCGGGGTGACCAGCAAACCGGCCACCAACGTCACCAGTGCCAGCCACAGCATCGACGTCGGGATCGCCAGCAACCCCACCATCACCGCGAAACCGCCGAGCAGGACCGGCATCCGCAGCTCGATCGGCCGCGGCCACGGGCGCAGCCCGTAGACCACGCCGAAGGCGACCGAGCTGATCGACAGCAGCCCAAGCAGCAGCCCGCCCGCCCCCGGGTCGCCCGCGCGGATCGCCGCGGCGGGGATGGCCACCTCGACGAACCCGATGACCGCGCCGAAGCCCATCGCCGCGATCGCGACCGTGCGCATACCGGGGTGCGCGAGCGGACCGAGCAGCGTGCTCTTGCGCCCTGTGCGCTCCGGCCGCGACTGCCTGATCGTCGCCGTCAGCGCGAACCACACGGCGCCGATGACCAGGCAGGCAGCGCCCACGACCACGCCCGCTCCCGGCCAGGGCAGCCGGATCAGCAGCCCGGACACCGCGGGTCCGGCGATGAAGAACACCTCCAGGCTGATCGCCTCGTAGACCAGCGCGGCGTCGCGCGTCGGCCCGGGCGGGACCAGCCGGGTCCACATGGCACGGGAGGCGGAGCCGACCATCGGCTCGGTGAGCCCGACCGCGAAGCCGAGTACCACCAGCGAGAACGTGGCCGCGTGCCGCTCGACGGCGACGATCGTGAGCGCGACGAAGACGGCGAACAGCGACGCGGTGACCAGCAGCGGCCGCGAGGGCCCGGCGCGGTCCATGATCCGGCTCTGCGCGGCCGACCCGATCGCGACCCCGATCAGCGACCCCGCCGACACCAGGCTCGCGGTGGCGATGGACCCGGTGCGGTTCTGCACGTACAGCAGCAGCGACAGACCCACCATGGCGATCGGCAACCGACCGAGCAGCGACGCCACCACCGGCCCACGGGCACCGGGGGTGGTGAGGGCAGCGCGGTAGTCGGCGGGACGGGTGGAGTGGGACATGCGTACCAGTATGCGGCTTTTCGGTACGGGCGTACCAGTAATTATTCGTGGTTTGCGCCACCAGAAAGTGGGGTATGTATCGATCGGATAACGGTAGTGGAGATTCTCCGTGGACCCGAGCAACGGATCCGGACCGCGGCGAGTCCTTGAGGGTGAAACCACTTGAGCTTGGGGTGGGGACCCGTGCGATGGTTCCCCCATCGCGCCACGAGTTCCCTCCGGCAACGGGTCGGGGCCTGGTCCGGAGGGCGGGGAGCGTGAGCCGTCGGGGGATGGTTCACGCGAAGGCGGGAGGTCGGTGCGCCGCGTCGGGGGCGGCGCCCGGCCTCTCCGCTGCCAAAGACGTGCAAGAGGGGCCCGGTCTACCCAGACCGGGCCCCTCTTGCGTTGTCTTGAGCCTCTAGCGCGCGCGGCGCGCGAGGCGCTCGGGGTCGAGGATCAGCACGCTCTTGCCCTCCAGCCGCAGCCAGCCGCGGTGGGCGAAGTCGGCGAGCGCCTTGTTGACGGTCTCCCGGGAGGCGCCGACGTACTGGGCGATCTCCTCCTGGGTGAGGTCGTGGGTGACCCGCAGCAGCCCGGCCTCCTGGCTGCCGAAGCGCTGCGCGAGCTGAAGCAGCGCCTTGGCGACGCGACCGGGCACGTCGGTGAAGATCAGGTCGGCGAGCATGCCGTTGGTGCGGCGGAGCCTGCGGGCGATGACCCGCAGCAGCTGCTCGGCGATCTCCGGACGGGTGGCGATCCACTGGCGCAGCGCGGGCCGGTCCATGGTGACCGCGCGCACCTCGGTGACCGTGGTCGCGGTCGACGTCCGCGGCCCCGGGTCGAAGATCGACAGCTCGCCGAACATGTCCGAGGGCCCGAAGATGCCCAGCAGGTTCTCCCGGCCGTCCGGTGACTTGCGGCCGAGCTTCACCTTGCCGGACTGGATGATGTACAGCCGGTCGCCGGGCTCGCCCTCGGCGAAGATCACGTGTCCGCGCGGGAACTCGACCGCTTCCAACGTCTGAGCGAGCGCTTCGGCCGCGGCCGGCTCGACCCCTTGGAAGATGCCCGCGCGGGCCAGGGTCTCATCCACCTCGGTCCTCCTGTTTCCACTCGGCGGCGGCGAAGGTCTGCCACCGCCGACAACTACATACAGTGTAGGGCGTGCGGCGATGATCCCTAACCGGCTCGCCGACCCTCCGGTGTGGATCGTCGCGCGGACCGGGCACGCCCCCCAGCCGCATGACCCTATCGCCTAGTCGCGACCCCGGCGACCGCGCAGCTTGGCGGCGCGGCCACCCAGCCTGCGCAGCCGGAACAGCTCCAGCGCGCGGCCGATGCCGTGGCCGTAGAGCGCGCGGACCTCTTCGGGTCGCGCCGACTCCAGGAACTCCTCGACCTCGGTCTCCTGCACCGCCACGTGCCGGAGCCGGGCCTCGACGCGCTCCATGAAGAGCGCGAAGAACATGATCACTAAAGGTACCGCGAACACGAACCAGACAGCCATGGTCGTCGATCCTCGCTTCGTGGCCTCGGCTGGGTCGGACCCGCCTCCGGTCCGGCCTCGCCCCTGTGGTTGATGTCAGCTTGGTTGACGTCTGGGGCACATTTCGGGTTGTCCGACGGCCCGTAGGCTATCGAGGTGCCTCCCACCACCCGACGCCCGCCCCAGGACAGCGGTACCGACCTCGCGTTGACCCGCAGGGTGCGCAGGATGACGCGCGCGCTCGCGGAGGGGTACCCGGACGCGCACTGCGAGCTGGACTTCACCACACCGCTCGAGCTGGCCGTGGCCACGATCCTGTCCGCGCAGTGCACGGACGTACGGGTCAACCTGACGACACCGGCCCTCTTCGCCAAGTACCGCTCGGCGGCCGACTACGCCGGTGCCGACCGCACCGAGCTGGAAGAGATGATCCGGCCGACCGGCTTTTACCGGAACAAGGCGAGTTCCCTCATCGGCCTGGGCGCGGCGCTGGTGGAGCGGCACGGCGGTGAGATCCCCGGCAAGCTGGACGCGCTGGTCAAGCTGCCCGGCATCGGCCGCAAGACCGCCAACGTGATCCTCGGCAACGCCTTCGGCGTGCCCGGCATCACCGTCGACACCCACTTCGGCAGGCTCGTCCGGCGGTGGGGGTGGACAGAAGAAGAAGACCCGGTCAAGGTCGAGCACGCGATCGGCGCCCTGGTCCCGCGCAAGGACTGGACGATGCTGTCGCACTGGGTGATCTTCCACGGTCGCCGGGTGTGCCACGCGCGCAAACCCGCGTGCGGCGCCTGCCTGCTCTACCGCGACTGCCCGTCCTTCGGCGACGGCCCGACCGACCCCGACCAGGCCGCCAAGCTGGTCAAGGGCGCCGAGGCGCCGCACCTGGTCGAGCTGGCGGAGCGGACCCGGGCGGGCTACCGGCCGGGGAAGTCGACCGGGTGAACAGCCGGACCAGGTGGGTGCTGGCCGCGGTCGTCCTGCTGGTCGCCGCGGTCGTCGCGGTGTGGCCACGCGGTGACGGTGACCCAGGCGCGGCGCCCGCACCACCCGAACCGGACCTGACCGGGGCCAGGGCAGCCGCCGCGCTGGCCCCGTGCCCGAGCGGCTCGGGAGGGCCGCAGGAGCTGCGGGACGCGCGTGCCGAGTGCATGGCCGACGGGTCGCAGGTGACCGCGGGCACCGTGTTCGCGGGCAGGCCCGTGCTCGTGAACGTGTGGGCGACCTGGTGCGCGCCGTGCCGCGACGAGCTGCCGCTGCTGGCGGAGTACGCGGCGGGCGCTGACGCGGTCGAGGTCGTGGGGGTCGCGGTGCAGAGCCCGGCCAAGGACAGCCTCGACCTGCTGCGCACCCTGGGCGTGCGCTACCCGAACCTGCTCGACCGCGACGGGCTGGTCCAGCGCGGCCTGCGCGTCCCGGACGCGCTGCCCGCCTCGTACCTGGTCGCCGCCGACGGGAAGGTCACGATGGTCGCCCAGCCGCGGCTGTTCCGGTCGGTCGACGACGTGCGGGCGGCGGTGGACCGCTACCTCGGAGGGGGCCGATGAGCACGCACGGACCGCTGGTTGACCCGGGCACCCTGCCGGACTGGTTGGGCCCGGTGGTCGCCGCGACGAGCGATCTGGACCTGTCCCTGTGGCGGCGGTTCGCCGCTCCCGGCCCCGGGTCGCGCAATGCGGCTGTCTTGATGCTCTTGGGCGAAACGGACGACAACGGCCCGGATCTCCTCTTCCAGTTGCGCGCCAACAACGGCGGTCGACACTCCGGTCAAGTCGCCTTCCCCGGGGGACGAACCGAGGAGTCCGACGACGGACCGGTCTCCACCGCACTACGGGAAGCGGTAGAGGAAACCGGGCTCGATCCGGCCGGGGTGCGCCCGGTAGCGCTCTTGCCCGAACTGCACGTACCCGTGTCCGGTTACAACGTCGTGCCTGTCTTGGCGCACTGGGAGAAGCCGAGCAAGGTGTGGGCGGTGGACGCCGCCGAGTCGCAGGCGGTCGCCCGGATCCCCGTGTCGCACCTGGCCGACCCGGCGAACCGGTTCCGCGTGCGGCACGCGGGCGGTTACGTCGGGCCCGCCTTCGCCGCCCCTGGCATGCTGATCTGGGGGTTCACCGCGGGCCTGTTGACCATGCTGCTCGCCCTGGGCGGCTGGGAGCGTCCTTGGGACGCCGACGACGTGCGCGACCTGGACCTGGCCTGGCGCTTGGTCGAGGATCGGAGGTCCCGGGCGTGAACTGGGTGGATGTGCTCGTCGTCGCGCTCGCCGTGCTGGCCGCGGTGTCCGGCGCGCGGCAGGGCGTGATCACCGCGTTGCCCGCGTTCATCGGGGTCCTGCTCGGCGCGGTCGCGGGCATCAAGATCGCGCCGCTGGTGGTCGAGCAGATCGACTCGACGCCGACCCGGGTCGCGTTCGCGGTGGCGATCTTCGTGCTGCTGGTGGCGCTGGGCGAGACGTTCGGCGTGTGGGTCGGCCGGACGCTGCGGCAGAAGATCTCCTCACCGAAGCTCGCGGGCGTGGACAGCGCGCTGGGCGCGGTCGTGCAGGGCGCGGTGGTGTTCGTGGTGGCCTGGCTGATCGCGCTGCCGCTGACCACCGTCGGCGGGCTGCCGGGGCTGGCCTCGGCGATCAACAACTCGGCGGTGCTCGGCGGGGTCAACGAGGTCATGCCGCAGGCCGCGCGCGGGCTGCCCAACGAACTGCGGCGCCTGTTGGACGTCTCCGGGTTCCCGGCCGCGGTCGACCCGTTCAACCGCACGCCGAACCGCGAGGTCGCCCCGCCCGACCCGGCGCTGCAGGCCAGCGCGGTGGTGCGGCGGGTCGAGCCGAGCGTGCTGAAGGTCAACGCCAAGGCGCCGTCGTGCGAGCGGGCGCTGGAGGGCAGCGGGTTCGTGATCTCCCCGGAGCGGGTGATGACGAACGCGCACGTAGTGGCGGGCACCGACGAGGTAGGCGTAGAGGTCCAGGGCGACTCGCTGCGCGCCCGGGTCGTGCACTACGACCCCGAGACGGACGTGGCGATCCTGGCGGTGCCGGGGCTGGAGGTGGACCCGCTGCCGTTCGCCCCCGGTGACGCGGCGAGCGGCCAGGACGGCATCGTCTTGGGCTACCCGCTCGACGGTCCGTACACCGCGTCCCCCGCGCGCGTGCGCGACCGGATCCCGTTGCGCGGACCGGACATCTACGACGCGTCGACGGTCAACCGGGACGTGTTCACGCTGCGCGCCAAAGTGCTCAGCGGCAACTCCGGCGGTCCACTGATCAACCCGGCGGGTGAGGTCATCGGCGTCGTCTTCGGCGCGGCGGTGGACAACTCGGAGACCGGATTCGCGCTGACGGCGGCGGAGGTCCGCGACGAGGTCGGCCGCGCGCCGTCGCTGTCCCAGCCGGTGTCGACCGGGCGGTGCGCGAGCTAGAGCAGGTCCAGGGCGTCGCCGGGGCGGGCGTCGAGGTGCGCGGCGGCCGTGGGGTAGCGGGGGTCGTCGGGGAGGATCACGCGCAGGGTGGTGCCGGTGCGGACCACCTTGGGGATGATCTTGTCGACGGTCCGCGGCGCGGCCATGGCGGCGGCCACGGAGTCGCGTTCGGACAGTTCGGCCAGGGCCATCCAGGTGGGCGGGAGCAGACCGCGGGCACCGGAACGCCAGTCGTCCAAGGCGTCCGCCGGTCGGCGCCAGGCAACGTCCTCGGCCTCCGTAGTGGCGCCGTCGGCGTGCTGGCCCTCGGGCATGGCGGCGAGGAAGAAGCGGGTGTCGTAGCGGCGCGGCTCCTCGGCGGGGGTGACCCAGTTGGCCCACGGGCGCAGCAGGTCGGCGCGCAGGACCAGGCCGTGGTCGGCGAGGAACCCGGCGAACGAGTACTTCCGCTCGACCAGTTCCTGCCGCGCGTCGTGGAACGGCCGCGTGTCCGCCACGACGCTGTCCCCGTCCGGCCCGGCCAGCAGGACCCCGGACTCCTCGAACGTCTCCCGCACGGCCGCGCACACCAGCGCCCGCGCCAGCGCCTCGTCGCAGCCGAACCGCGCCGCCCACCAGGCCGGGTCCGGACCGTGCCAGGCCACGGAGGCGTCGGCGTCGCGGCGGTCCACGCCGCCGCCGGGGAAGACCGTCATGCCGCCCGCGAACGCCATGCCGACGACCCGGCGCAGCAGGAACACCTCCAGGCCGTCCTGGTCGCGGACCAGCATGACCGTCGCGGCGTCCTTCGGCGTGACCGGCGGGTTCGGGGGCTCGGCGGGCACCAGGTCGGCGGGCAGGACCAGTTCCTCGGGCAGTTCGGGCACGGGATCGACCCTAACCGCCACCGGGGGCCGATAGTGTGCGGGACGTGACGCACCCGGCCTACGCCGTCGTCCGCCAGGTCACCCCGTACGCCGGGGTGTTGTTGGAGGACAACCCCAGCGTGATGACCCTCGACGGCACGAACACCTGGATCCTGCGCGCTCCGGGGTCCGCCGATGCCGTAGTGGTCGATCCCGGCCATGAGGACATCCCGCACTTGGAGCGAATCGTCGCCGCCGCAGGGACCATCGAGGCAATCCTCATCACCCACCACCACGACGACCACGTTGGCGGTGCGCCATGGCTCGCTCGTCACGCCGCTGCGCCGGTCCGCGCGTTCGACCCCGCGTTGTGTGTCGATGGGGCGCCGTTGACCGACCGCGAGGTCGTAGTGGCTGCGGGGTTGGAGATCGAGGTACTGCACACCCCGGGGCACACGGCGGATTCGCTGTGTCTTGCCGTTAACCACGACGAGCCCGCTGTTCTTACCGGCGACACGGTTTTGGGCCGGGGCACCACTGTGATCTCCCCGCCGCCGGATGGCTCTCTTGGCGCTTACCTGAGCTCTCTGCGGACTCTGATCGCCTTCCGCTCCGGTACGCGTGTTCTTCCCGGCCATGGCCCGGATTTGCCTGATCTGCCCGTAGTGGCGCAGGAATACCTCACCCACCGCGAACAGCGTCTCGACCAGATCCGCGCCGCCTTGGCGCACCTCGGTTCGGACGCCACACCGCGCCAAGTGGTCGAACACGTCTACGCGGACGTCGACCCGTCGCTTTGGCCCGCCGCCGAGTGGTCGGTGCGGGCGCAGTTGGAGTACCTCAACCAGGGATTGGGCAGATGAGCGCTGACGTGGTGCGGGTCGGGTTGGTCGGGGCCGGGCCGTGGGCTCGGAACGTGCACGCGCCGGGGCTGCTGGCGCACCCGGGAACCGAGCTGGCGGCGGTGTGGGCCCGACGGCCGGAGGCCGCCGCGGAGTTGGGGGCGCCGGTCGTCGCGGACTTCGACGCCCTGCTCGGCCAGGTCGACGCGGTCGCGTTCGCGGTACCGCCCGCGATCCAGACCGAACTCGCGATCAAGGCGGCCCGCGCGGGCAAGCACGTGCTGCTGGAGAAACCCATCGCGGACACCCTCACCAACGCCGAGCGGCTGGCCGACGCGGTCGCGGAGGCGGGGGTCGCGTCGATCGTCGTGTTCATCCGCCGGTTCGCCCCGGAGGTCGTCGACTGGCTGGCCGACCTGGACGGCACCGACGGCTGGGCGGGCGGCACGGCCCGCTGGCTCTCCGGCGCCCTGCTCGGCGGCGCGTACTCGTCGTCCGCCTGGCGCCACGAAGGCGGCGCGCTGGCCGACATCGGACCGCACGTCTTCGACCTGCTGGACGCCGCACTCGGCCGGATCACCGACGTGGTCGCCGCACACCGCAGCGAACCAGACCTGTGGAACTTCGTCCTCACCCACGAAGACACCCGCACGAGCACCGCAACCCTGTCGATGCGCCTACCCATGCGCCCCACCATCACAGAGGTCTCGGTCTACGGCGAAGCGGGCTACCGCGAACTGACCGGCCGCTCAACCCCCGCCCAAGACTCCTACAAAACCCTCCTAGACGAATTCACCACAATGGTCCACACAGGACAAACCACCCACCGCGCAGACGCCCACCGCGGCCTCCACATCCAGCGAATCCTGAACACCGCAAGCAAGGCCGCCCAGCGGAACTAACACCCGCCGCCACAATCCCGCCGCCTCGTGAAGCCCCACCCCGAGCCCAAGCGCAGCCCCCGCCCTCCTCTTGGGGGACAGCCCTGCTCCAGTCTATCGGGGGTGGGGTGCGGCGGAAGGGGTGGCGATTTCCTGTGGATGATTCCGGCGCATGTGGATGGAGGTCCGCCTAGCAAGATCAATTCGGCGGACTTGGTTCGCCTTGAGCCAGAAGAGCGGGCGACAGGGCCGCGCAGGGCGATGGGCGAACACGCCTTGTCCGCGATCCCATTCGGCCAGGTCCAGGGATGCCCGCCGCCGGAACGAACGCTCCGGAGTCCATCGAGCGGCGGCACGCACCGGGGATCATTCCCAGACCGGCCGCGCTGCATCCGCAACCCGCCACACCAAGATCAAAGCGAGTCGATGGACGGGCCCACTTGCCGGACGTCCTGTTCGTCAGGAGCGAGAGCGCGACGGAAGGCGGCGATTTCCCGTCAACGGTTCCAGCGCATGTGGACAGAGCCCGGCCGAGCAAGATCGACTCGACTGGCTTCGGTTCACCGTGAAGCCGGAACCGGACCGCAGGCGACAGGACCGCGCGACGAGCGCGCTTCGACCTGATCGGCGAAGAAGAACGGGTCCAAGTTGCCAACAACCAGCCAGGAGCGTGGTGGCTCGACGAACCGACCACGCCCCTTGGAGCAGGAGCAACGAGAACCCGCCCGGGCTTCGTGAGCCAGGAGCTAGGAGTGCTTGCTCTCCGGTGGTTGCAGGGGCAGCCCGTTGACCATGGTCGAGCTGTTGGCCTCGTGCCAGTCGAACGGCTGCCCGCCTGCGCCGAGGTCGCCTTGCCAGTCCGGTTGAGTCGGGTCCGTCTGCTCGCGACGGGCCAACTCCTCCTGTAACTGGCGCAGCAGGCCCAACTCCTGGTCGTTCAGCGAGTCGTCAGCCGGAGGCGCGGACGGCGGAATGTCCTCAGAGGCCGGGATCCACTGCTCGGCGATCTTCTTCTTCGACGCCTTCACAGGATTCCCTTTGGGCACCACCGCGGGCGGTGTGCGCGGCACCTGTACCTCCGTGGCGTAGCGCATGGCCGTGTGGTGGTAGTCCGTCGGTTCCGTACCGTCCCGCAGGACCTCGACCGACGCCGTCAGGCCCGCCCGGCGCAGGGACGTCTCCACCCGGTACGCGGTGGCCGCCGCCGAGCCCGTGGGGCCGACGCCGACCAGCACGACCCGGTGCGGGACCGCGCCCGTAGCCGCGCCCGCCGGGGTGAGGCGCCAGACGGCCCACACCGCGCGGATGTCGGGCAGGGCTTCGAGGACTCGGCTGGCCGCTTCGGCTACGCCCTCCTCCGGGCCGATGCCGTCGACCTTGCCCGCGGCGAAGCGGTGGCGGGTGACCAGGTCGGGCTCGGCGACGCGCACCCGGCCGACCACTCCGGGGTCGCTGTAGGTGGCGCCGAACAGCGCGAGCAGCTCCTCCCGCTCGGCCGTGCCGATGCCCACGTGCCCGGCGACCAGGCACCCGGCGATCATCTCCAGCGACCGGTCGATCTCGGCCGAGGCCAGCAGTTCCCTGGCGTCGGCGAGCGCGTCGTCGTCCAGCCTGCCCGCCAGGGCCAGCAGGAGGTCGTGCACCCGGACCGGCAACGCCACCCCCGCCCATCCCTTGCCCGCGGCGACCTGCGTCACGTTCCGTCCCCTCCCACTCGGCGGTGCTAGCTGGAGACCAGTTGGTCCTGGGCGACCAGCGGCTCCGATGCGGCGAACGCGGCCCGGTGGTAGCGCGGCGGCTCCATCGTGCGCGGCAGCACCTCGACCGCGGGCTCGTACGTGCCCAGGGCACGCAGCACCCGCTGCAGCTCCCCGGTCAGGTGGGCCCCGTCGCCCGACGTGGTCACCAGGACCACCCGGGTCGCCGAACCGCCGCCGGAGCGGCTGCGCCGCCAACTCGACCGCGCCTCGACCACCTCGGGGCGGCCCCGCAGGATCGCGCCGAGCACCACCGCGACCGAATCGCCCATGCTCACCCAGTCAGGTGACTCCGCGGAGAAGGTGTAGTCGACTTCGACGATTTCGTCCACCCACGGCAGCGCGTTCAGCCGTTCGGCATCCGCACCGTGCGCCATCAGAGCGTTGACCGCGAGCTTGTACTCCTCAGGTGTAATCGCCACCTTTTCCCGGAGCAGCGTCAGCGGCAGTGAACGGGCCACGGCGTCGAGCGCGTCGGCGGCCAGCCAGTCGCGGAACCGCCACAGCTGGCGGTCGCTCATCCGCCCCGCTAAGCGGAGCAGCAGTTCGTGGGCGCTCATCCGACCTCCACCACCAGTTCGACCTCGACCGGGACCCCGAGCGGCAACTCGGCCACGCCGACCGCGGACCTGGCGTGCCTGCCGACCTCGCCGAAGACCTCGGCGAGCAGGTCGGAGGCGCCGTTGAGCACCGCGGGCTGGCCGGTGAACCCACCGGCGGAGGCCACGAACCCGACCACCTTCACGACCCGGACCACCGAGTCGATGCCGACCAGGGCGTCCACCGCGGCCAGGGCGTTGAGCGCGCAGACCCGGGCCAGCCGCTGGGCCTCCTCGGGGCTGACCTCCGCGCCGACCTTGCCGGTGGCCGCGACCGCGCCGTCGACCAGCGGGATCTGCCCCGCGGTGAAGACCAGCGCGCCCGCGCGCACGGCCGGGACGTAGGACCCGGCGGGCGCCGCGACCGGCGGCAGGTCGATCCCCAGCTCGGCGAGCCGAGCGCGCCAGGACACCTCAGCCGACCTTGGGGCGCTTGAGGTAGGCGACCAGCTGCTCGCCGGTCGGACCGGGCAGCACCGACACCAGCTCCCAGCCGTCCTCGCCCCACTGGTCGAGGATCTGCTTGGTCGCGTGGATCAGCAGCGGCACGGTGGCGTACTCCCACTTGGTGAGCTCGGACAAGGCGGGTCCTTATCATCGGAGGTCGGCCAGGTCAACGACCAGGCTGCACGCGTCGCAACCGGGTAGGCCACACCCTAGCCGCACACCGGTCGAGAGGTCCCGGGCCGGGGCCGTGCGATCCGACCCGGTTCACCGACGAGGGTGCGGGCTGACCGAGAGTGGTCGGTACGGTTGCGCCATGGAGTCGTGGCGGATCATCGCGACCACGCTGCTCGGCGTGAGCGGACTGGTGCTGGTGCTGGTCACCATGGCCAAGGTCCGCGACCGGACCGGGTCGGCCACCTCGGTCGCCGTCTCCGGCGTGGTCGCGCTGACCCTGCTCGGGCTGCTCGGCCTGCTGACCACCACGGTGCTGGCCGCGCCGCTGGTGTGGACCCTGGTGATCGTGGTCGGCGCGGCCGCGTCGGTCATGCTGCTGGTCGGCTGAGCGGGCCCCGAGCGATGCGCCACTCGAACGGCGCCCCGGGTAACCGGGCATTTACGCTGAAACCGTGACCACCCCTGTCGTCGGCTGGACGGAGCAGATCGCCCGGGCCCGGCTCCACGTGGTGACCGGCAAGGGCGGGACCGGCAAGTCCACCGTGGCGGGCGCCCTCGCGCTGGCGCTGGCGACCGGTGGCAGGCGCGTCCTGCTGGTGGAGGTCGAGGGCAGGCAGGGCATCGCCCAGCTCTTCGACCGGCCGCCGCTGCCCTACGCGGAGGAGCGGGTGGCCGCCGCGCCGGGCGGTGGCGAGGTGCGGGCGCTGCACGTCGACGTCGAGGCGGCGCTGCTGGAGTACCTGTCGATGTTCTACAACCTCGGCTTCGCGGGCCGCACGCTGCGCAAGATGGGCGCCATCGAGTTCGCCACCACCCTCGCGCCCGGCCTGCGCGACGTGCTGCTCACCGGGAAGATCAAGGAGTGCGTCACCCGCGCCGAGGACGGCAGGCACGTCTACGACGCGGTGGTCGTCGACGCGCCGCCGACCGGCCGGATCGTGAAGTTCCTCGACGTCACCAAGGCCATGGCCGACCTGGCCAAGGTCGGCCCGATCAAGGGCCAGAGCGACGGCGTGGTCAAGCTGCTGCACTCCGGCGACACCGCCGTGCACCTGGTGACCCTGCTGGAGGAGATGCCGGTGCGCGAGACCATCGAGGCCGTCGAGGAGCTCGACGCCGCCGACCTGCGACCGGGGGCGATCCTGCTGAACCGGGTCCGGCCGCCGCGGCTGCCCGCCCGCTCGGTCACCGCCGCCGCCGACGGCCGGGTCGACGCGGCCCGGATCCGCGACGGCCTCACCTCCGCTGGGTTGGCGCTGTCCGACGCGCAGGTCGACGGCCTGGTCGAGGAGACCGTCGAGCACGCCATCCGGGTGCAGGCCGAGCAGCGGGCGCGCACCCAGCTGGCCGAGGTGGACCTGCCCGCGGTGGAGCTGCCCGAGGTGGTCGACGGCATCGACCTGGGCACCCTCTACGAACTGGCCGAGGCGCTCGTCGACCAGGGGGTCCGATGAGCGCCCTCGAGGTCGACGCGCTGATCGACGACCCCGGTACCCGCGTCGTGGTGTGCTGCGGCTCCGGCGGCGTCGGCAAGACCACCACCGCCGCGGCGATCGCCGTGCGCGCCGCCGAGCGCGGCCGCGACACCGTGGTGCTGACCATCGACCCGGCCCGGCGGCTCGCGCAGGCGCTGGGCCTGGCCGAGCTGGGCAACGTGCCGCGCGAGGTCGCGGTGCCGGGTTTCGCGCCCAAGGGCTCGCTGAGCGCGATGATGCTGGACATGCGGCGCACCTTCGACGACATGGTGCTCGCGCACGCCGGGCCGAAGCGGGCCGAGGAGGTGCTGGCAAACCCGTTCTACCGGACCATCTCCTCGTCGTTCTCCGGCACGCAGGAGTACATGGCGATGGAGAAGCTGGGCCAGCTCGCCGCCGACGGCACCTGGGACCTGATCGTGGTCGACACCCCGCCGTCGCGGTCGGCGCTGGACTTCCTGGACGCGCCGCGGCGGCTGTCCACCGCGCTGGACGGTCGGATGATCAAGCTGCTGACCGGACCGGCCCGCGCGGGCGGTTGGGGGCTGCGCAAGGTGGTCAGCGCCGGGTTCGGGCTGTTCGCCAAGGCCGTGTCGGCGATCGTGGGCGGCCAGATGCTGGCCGACGCGTCGGCGTTCGTGCAGGCCTTCGACGGGATGTTCGGCGGGTTCCGGGAGCGCGCCCAGCGCACGTACGAGCTGCTGCGCTCGGACGGCACGGCGTTCCTGGTGGTCGCCGCGCCCGAGCCGGACGCGCTGCGCGAGGCCAGCTTCTTCGTCGAGCGGCTGGCCGAGGAGTCCGTCCCGCTGGCGGGCCTGGTGGTCAACCGGACGCACCCGGCACTGGCGAAGCTGCCCGCGGCCAAGGCGCTCGGGGCCGCGGACTCGCTGGCGGCCCGCGGCGACGCCCCGCTGGCGGCGGCCGTGCTGCGGCTGCACGCCGACCGGGTGGCGCTGGCCCAGCGCGAGCGCAGGCTGGTCAGCCGGTTCACCAAGGCGCACCCCGGGGTGGCGCTGGCGCACGTGCCCGCGATGGCGGCCGACGTGCACGACCTGGCCGGGCTGCGGGAGATCGGCGACCGGCTGGCCGGGGCCTGACGACCTCCCGCACCGGGCCACCGCGCGCTGGCGACCCGAGCAAGTGACGGAGATCACCCTCGGGTGATCAACGCGTCAGCGGACTACCGCCCGCTCTCGAGTGCCGATCAACCCAGGACCGGGATCACCCTGACGCGGCCGGACCACCGGGCGCGGACGTCGGGATCATCCGACGCGGGCGTCGATGTCGTCGTAGGTGTGCCTGCGGCGGGCGTCGTCGAGCAGTTCGCGCCACGAGGCCACGTCCGGCCTGCGGCGCAGCAACGCCCTGCGCTCCCGTTCGGTCATGCCGCCCCACACGCCGAATTCGATTCGGTTGTCGAGCGCTTCCGCCAGGCATTCCGTGCGCACCGGGCACGCGATGCAGACCATCTTGGCCTTGCGCTGCTCGGCGCCCCGGACGAAGAGCCCGTCCGGGTCCTCGTCTCGGCACGTCGCACGGACACGCCAGTCGACCTGTGGCTGAGCGTCGAGATGCATATCCCCCACCCCTGTCGTCGTCGCGACCCTGTAACCCGGTACCCCCCGGTACCGGTGCCTTGCAGCTCCACCGCGGGACCGCGAGTAGCCGTTCGGCGCTGTCGTGAGACGTTGACGAACTCTAGTGGGTCCCGGTTCCATCGAGAACGCAGGTGGAGGTTCCCGTTACGAAAAGTCAATACGCCAGGTGGTGTCGTCGAAAAGGCACTTCGCGTGACGGCTTCACCGGTGCTCCAACCGGGTCACGCGTAGGCTGGCCCCGTGCGTGTGGGAGACAGCCTGCTGAAACTGCTCGGACTTTGCCTGCTCGCGGGCGTGCTGCTGGCGGGGATGCTGTTCCCGGTCGTCGGCGCGCTGGGGGTCGCGTCGAACCGGGCGAGCGACACGATCGACAGCGTGTCGGCCGACCTGGTGTCCACGCCGCAGCCGCTGATCACCACGATCACCGACAGCGCGGGCAACCCGATCGCCTCGCTCTACGACCAGTACCGGCTCCCGGCGACCGCCGACCAGATCTCCCCCACGATGAAGGCCGCGCTGGTCTCCGTGGAGGACCGCCGCTTCTACGAGCACCACGGCGTCGACTGGAAGGGCACCATCCGCGCCGCGGTCTCCAACCAGACCGGCGGCGAGACCCAGGGCGCGTCCACGCTCACGCAGCAGTACGTGAAGAACTACTTGATCAACGTGGTCAACCGGGACAACAAGGTCGAGCAGAGCAAGGCCCAGGAGCAGACCATCGCGCGCAAGCTGCGCGAGGCGCGGATCGCCATCCAGCTCGAGCAGAAGATGAGCAAGGAGGAGATCCTCACCGGTTACCTCAACGTGATCGAGTTCGCCTACGAGGTCTACGGCATCGGGGCGGCGGCGCACGCGTACTTCGGCACCACACCGGACAAGCTGACCGTCTCGCAGTCCGCGCTGCTGGCGGGCGCGGTGAACAACCCGGTGCTGTACAACCCGTGGCGCAAACCGTCGGAGACGTTGGCCCGGCGCAATTTCGTGATCGACAAGATGGTCGAGAACCAGAAGCTTTCCCCGTCGGCCGCCGCGGAGGCCAAGAAGGAGCCCCTGGGCGTCCTCCCGAAGGTGGACAAGCCCGCCGCGAACTGCGTCGGCGCGGGCCCGGAGTACGGCTTCTACTGCCAGTACGTCTTCGAGTACCTGGAGAAGGTCGGCTTCACCGAGGACCAGCTCAAGACCGGCGGCTACACGATCAAGACCAGCCTGGACGCGCGCGCCACGCAGCTGGCCAAGCAGGCGGCCGAGGCCGAGGTCCCCAAGACCCAGCCGGGCATCGCCAACACCATGGCGGTCGTCCAGCCGGGCAAGGAGCGCCACCAGGTGCTGGCCCTGGTCGCCAACCGCGACTACGGCCTGGACCCCGCCCAGGGCCAGACCACCTACGGCCTGCCGAGCCGGGTGGCCAACAAGTTCGGCGCGGGCTCCATCTTCAAGATCTTCACCACCGCCGCCTACCTGGAGAAGGGCGGCGGCATCATGAACGTCATCGACACGCCCACCTCCTACGAGTCCCAGGTCTTCACCGGCGGCGGGAAGAGCTGCAAGCGCACGGACAAGCCGAACGACGGCGACAACCGCAAGTACTGCCTGAACAACGCGGGCAAGGGCTACCCGCCGAACATGACCGTGCAGGACGCGCTGGGCACGTCCCCGAACACCGGGTTCGTGATCCTGGAAGAGCGCGTCGGCATGGGCGCGGTCGTGGACATGGCCAGCAGGCTCGGCCTGCGCGAGACCATGGCGGCCAACAGCTACGGCGTCACCCCCGACCCCAACTCGGCCGACGACCGCAACCGGATGCCGCAGAGCGACTTCTTCAAGCCGACCCAGGGCAACCCCGCGGGTCGCGCGTCCTTCACCCTGGGCCCGGGCCCGGTGAGCACGCTGGAGCTGGCGAACGTGGGCGCCACGATCATGAGCGGCGGCGTGTGGTGCCCGCCGACGCCGATCGTCGAGGTGCTCGACCGCGAGGGCAAGAAGATCGACGTCAACGAGGCCCCCTGCGAGCAGGCCGTCGCCGAGCCGCTGGCGAACACGCTGGCCACCGGGATGTCGAAGGACGACACCATGGCGAACGGCACCTCGCGCGCCGCCGCCCAGTCGGTCGGCTGGAACCGCCCGATGGCGGGCAAGACCGGCACCACGCAGGAGTTCAAGTCGGCGGGCTTCGTCGGCGCCACCCCGCAGTACGCGGCGGCCGTGCTGACCTTCAACGACAGCCCCAAACCGCAGGGCCTCTGCGACACCGACCCACCGCGCCTCTGCGGCACCGGCGGCAACATCTTCGGCGGCAAGGTCCCGGCCCGGACCTGGTTCGCGATGATGTCGAAGTACATGGAGGGCATGCCGGTGGCCCCCCTGCCCCCGACCGATCCCCGCTACCTCGACGGCGGCGACGGGTCCAAGGTGCCGGACGTGACCAACAAGAGCCAGCAGGAGGCCACGGACATCCTCCAGGGCGCCGGCTACAAGGTCGTGGCCCAGAGCCGCAACGACGCCCGCAAGAAGGGCACCGTGGTCGCCCAGTCCCCGCGCGGCGGGGCCATCCAGGGCGAGACGATCACGATCTTCGTGAGCACGGGGTACGTCCCGCCGCCCAAGACGAGCGACGTCCCGCCGACGGGCGACCCGGGCTTCCCCGATCCGGGCTTCCCCGGCGGCCCGGGCAACGGCGGCGGCCAACCCAGCATCCCCGGCAGGCCCGGCAGACCACCGATCACGATCGTCCCGCCCGCAGCGGGCGGCTGACCCCAACGATCAGGTAGCGCCCGGGTTCCGATCCCACGGAACCCGGGCGCTGTCGGTTCGCGCTCTGCTCGGATGACGTGGTGACCACGACACACGAGCGGTTATCGAGGAGTTGGGGCGGCAGTCCGGTGCCGGGCTGCCTCATGCTGCTGTTCCTGTTCGTCGTACTGCCGCTCTACTTCTTCTTCAGGTCCATCTCGCCGGGACACCCGACCGAAGTAGCCGAGGACGACGCCTGGGAGGGGATCCGGGCAACGGAGGAAAGGCTGCGCGCCTTGCCGGTCACCGCAGACGACACCGCGATCGCGGCGGCGGTCGAGGCAGACGGGCAGCTCCGCGGGATCACCCGGGACGCGGCGAAGGTCACCGCGACCGCGACCTACCAGGGGAGCGGGCCCGCGTTCATCTTCGTCACCCAGGTGATGGTGTGCGCCGACTTCACCCTTACCGTCGACAACGGCCGGTGGGCGGTGTCGTCCGCCGAGAGCCCGGACTGCGCGGCCGTGCCGATATCTACGACGTCAACCTCTTCTTGACGACGGCGGCGACCCGGCCACCCTCGGCGCGGCCCGCGACCTTGGCGTTGGCGGCCTTCATGACCTGGCCCATCTGGCGCGGACCCGGGGCCTCGCCGAGCTGCTCGGTGACCTCGGCGACGGCGGCGTCGACCAGGGCGGTCAGTTCGTCGTCGGCGAGCTGCTGGGGCAGGTACTCGTTGAGGACCGCGGCCTCGTCGAGCTCCAACTGGGACTGCTCGGCCCGACCGGCGCCCGCGAACGCCTCGGCGGCCTCCTTGCGCTTCTTCACCTCGCGGGCCAGCAGCTTGAGCACCTCGTCGTCGGTGAGCTGCCGGGCCGAGTCACCCGCGACCTCCTCGTTGGCGACGGCGGTCAGCGCCATGCGCAGCGTCGCGGTGCGGGTCTTCTCCCGGTTCTTCATCGCGGAGGTCAGGTCCGCCTGGAGGCGGTTCTTGAGGTCGGCCATGTCTGAAGAGGCTACTGGGGCCGCCAACCGGATATCCGCCAAGGTCAGGCGGGTGGACGGGGTAACCCGTCCGACGGTTGCGGGCCGGGGCGGGCCAACCCGTACCCTCGGGAGTGTGAGTGACGCAGTGAGCACCCTCGGCCGCAAAGCCCTCCGGGCCGCCATCGGCACCGCCGCGCTGGGCGCGGCGACCCTCGCCTACGCGGCGGGCTACGAGCGGACGAGGTGGACGCTGCGCCAAGCCACGCTGCCGGTGCTCGCCGAAGGCGCCCGCCCCCTGCGCGTGCTGCACATCTCGGACCTGCACATGCTGCCCGGCCAGAAGTCGAAGCAGCGGTGGGTGGCCGCGCTCGACGAGCTGAACCCCGACCTGGTCGTCAACACCGGCGACAACCTGGCCCACCGCCAGGCCGTCCCCGCCGTGGTGCGCGCTCTGGGCCCCCTGCTCAACCGCCCCGGTGTCTTCGTCTTCGGCAGCAACGACTACTACGCGCCCAAACCGAAGAACCCCGCGCGCTACCTGTTCCCGTCGAACAAGCGGATCCACGGCATCCCGCTGCCCTGGAAGGACCTGCGCGCGGCGATGCTGGAGCGGGGCTGGATCGACCTCACCCACACCCGCAAGCTCTTCACCGTCGACGGCCGCACCATCGCCGCGGCCGGAGTGGACGACCCCCACCTCCGCCGCGACCGCTACGACGAGATCGCGGGCAAACCCGACCGCCAAGCCACCCTGAGACTGGGCGTCACCCACTCCCCCGAACCCCGAGTCCTGGACCGGTTCGCCGAGGACGGCTACGACCTGGTCATGGCGGGCCACACCCACGGCGGCCAACTCCGCATCCCGGGCTACGGCGCGATCGTCACCAACTGCGACCTGGACCGCAGCCGAGCCCGCGGCTCGTCACGGTGGGGATCGGAGACGTGGCTGCACGTGTCCGCGGGACTGGGCACCTCGCCGTACGCCCCGGTCCGCTTCGCGTGCCCGCCCGAGGCCAGCCTGCTGACCCTCGTACCCCGCACGACCAGCACAGACCCGGCCCTGGACGGCTCAAGGGGAGCCCGGTTCGGAGCCGGTGCACGCGTCAGGTAAGCTTCTCTCGTTCCCACCGGGGTGTGGCGCAGCTTGGTAGCGCGCTTCGTTCGGGACGAAGAGGTCGCAGGTTCAAATCCTGTCACCCCGACGCAGGTCAGGCCCTGTCCACTTAGGTGCGGACAGGGCCTGATCTCGTTTCTGCTTGACTAACTGCTTGTCTACGCTCCCCTGCTTGTCGAGCGGGTGGCTCACGGGATCCACAGACCGCTCGGCGAGCGCACTAGGGTGGGCGCCAGGCGGTGGCCCGGCTCCGGCAGGGTCAGGACACCTGCTCGATGTGCCGAGGCCCCCGCGGTCGTGTTTCCAGACGCGGCCCCCGCCGAACTCCTCGGCGAGGATGCGCAGGCCGGTGTAGCACTGCACGTGCCGCGTTCCCACCAGTCGATGCGCTCAGCCAGCCGTAGGACCTCGCCAGCCTTGCCGACTTCCACCTCCAAACTAACGGCATGAATCGCGACGTCGGTCGACCCCGAACGCCGTCCCACGCCGCGTTGCACTCCCCCCGCCACTGCCGCCACCCGGGCTGCTACAGCGCTTGTTTCACCCGCCCATGAGGTCACCTGCCCGCACCTGCCACAGGGGCTACGGACAGCAGAGCGCCCCTGCATCGCGAGGCCATCACGGGTTTCACTGGCGGAGCTATCCCGAAAACCTCCGGCACGTGAGCAACTACTGCTTCGACACCCTCCATCTGTCCATCGGCGAGAAGGACATGGGCCGAATTCCAGGACGCAACACCTTGCGCCAGGGTTTTCCAGAGAACTCTGAAACCAGCATCGTCCGACCAGCCGCAATCTCCGCCAGTTTGCTGTATCGAGCTGGCGAACTCTGCCAGATTCGCCAGGCATCGATAATGCGCTGCCGGATGCCAGCGACATGGAGTACCTCGTCTTTTGCCAGGAACCGTGAGGGCACGACAAGTAGCTGTACCAGTCGGGGGTGATGTCTGGACAGCGGTCTCCGTGGGCGCTGTGTTGGGTAGCCCACCGATCAACAGCGAAGCGCTTCTACGAGGTTGAGCAGCGTAGACGATGCAGAGTCTTCTGCCGCATCGACGGGTAGACTATCTTGACTCGTAGTATATAGTGGCACATTGCCCGAAGTTGTACATCATTCGCGCAGTTAGTGCTCCACTCACAACCGGGGCGACAAATGGTATTGCACGCGAAATTCCTTGCTTGCTCGCCTCTTCATTGACTTTACTAACGAACAAGGTGGAGAGGCCCTTTAAATTGTGTTTGACTGTCTCAAGAAGGGGCGCTTCCAGCTTCGTAGTAAGTAGTTTGACGAGCAATTCTGACGATAGCGTCAACCCTACGCCCAGCCCCGCACGAACAAGAGGCGCTCCTGCGGCTGACAGATCTCTGCCAGACTTGGTGGCCCAAAGCTCAGTGATTCTGAGGATATCGTCCAGCGGGTCCAATTTAACCCCCAGGTGATATCCAATTCCCCAGGCAGTGTGGGCCATTTTTCGATATGTAAACACAAGCGAAGGCAAAGTCAGCGCAAGTGAAACGCCAGGAACGGCACTGCTCGCCATAGATACTGAAACAGCTTGCAATCCCTGCGCCCACCTCCACCGGATCTGCGAGACGTGGCTTTCTGCACTTTCTTTGACCTTTTCAGCGTCTCCAATGACCGCAGTAAACACTCTCTCGAAAACAGTTTCTTCCTTGTGATTCATTGGCTCAACCACTTCTTGGCTGTTACGTGGGCGATGCCAGGCAGTTCTACCATGTGTTGACCCATCGCGACAAGGATCACACAGACTCCTAAGTTAGAATTAGGGTTGAGTGCGTGGGAAGTTCCCACTCGATGGCACACTATCCGCCACAAGCCCCATTCCACCTTCTAAGCTACGAAAAATGGCGCTGGCCCGAAGATGCAAGGAGGTCTAAAGTAGTTTCGTGCCAGACGAGAATGACCCCGATCAGCACGAGGTGCAGAAGCTCGTCCATGACGAAATATCGAGCCGTATCGAAAGACAGGACCTCGATGGGACGCAAGTCGATAACAAGGCTACCGTCTTGATAGGCGTCTCGGCTGCAGCTGCACAATACCTTGCCACAAAAAATTCAAGCATTCTTTTCGCAAGCATTGCCTTCGGCATGTACGGGTTGGCATTCGTCTCTGCCGTGATGGTCATATCTATCAGACGGTATAGAGATCTACGACCCGCTGCGTTGATCGAGCTACTCGACGCCTCGAAAGAGGATGTTTTACATCGCTTGATTGCTATTCGGATTGAGATATATCAGCACAATTCTCTACGCTATCGACACAAAGCCATCTATTGGAGAATAAGCATTGCAGCCCTGACCACTGGCCTGATTACGTCAACTTCAGCAATCGCTCTCGGAAGGTAAGGTTAGATGAGCACAGACGCCGGCAAAGAATCTGATAGCGAACCGCAAAAAGGTTCCAAAGAAAGCCCCGATGCCAACATTGACGAGAAGGTCCAGAAATATCTCGCCAAGTGGTCAGATCGACGGTTTATCGATCAGCGAGAGAAGAATCCCCAGAACAGGCCCTAAAGACTTCGCGACCAGGTCACATGTGGTCGATTGACGCTCGCCCATGTGCATGCGCAATATGAGATCGGCGACTCCGTTGCTTAAGTCGAGCCATGTTCAGGCCCTGCCCGGTAAGCGGCAGGACCTGAACATGGCCGCACAAAGCTAACTTAATCAGCTCGGAAAGATTCGATCCATCGCTGTTGCGCCGTCCTCCACCACCGGGTTGAGCTGATGCCGGTAGACGGTCTCCGTTACCGCAGTGCTGCTGTGCCCCACCAAGCGTGAAATCTGCTCAAGGGTCAACCCACCATCCGACAGCAGCGACACGAAGCTGTGGCGTAGCTCCCGGGGCGTCCACTCGTTCGGGTTGAGGCCAGCCGCCTTGGCGAGCCTGCGGAACCCGCGCCGCACGTTAGCGGCGTCGAGCATGGTCCCGGTCTCGGAAGCGAACACCAGGCCGTTCTCCTGCCAGAGGTCACCGGCATCCTCCCGGACCTGTTGCAGCCGCACTTCCTGTGCCTCGAAGGCCGCCAAGCACCGGTCACCGATCCCTAGCGAGCGTCGGGACTTCCTGGTCTTGGTGTCACCGCCTGCCCGCACCGACCGCCACACATTGACGTGGGCTTTCGGCTTGTCGGCTTCGCTGGCGGCCCGGTTGGCAAGCTCTTCCTTGCTGACGCGAACCAGGTTCTTCCACGGCAGCGGACGCACTTCCTCCGTCCGGCAACCGCTCAGCAGGGACACGACGACGTAGGCCCCGATCGTCGAGTTGTCGCTTTCCGCCGTCAGTAGCAGCGCCTCAGCCTGCGCGTAGTTCAGCGACTTCGACGGTCGACCTGTCTTCCCAGTCGGACACTCGCACAGCATCACGACGTTGCGCTTCACCTTGTCGCGGGCCTGAGCGCGGTTGATCGCTCGGAGAAGGATGGACCGGATGTCCCGGAGTGTCCGAGTGCTCAGCTTCGTGGCCAGCCCGGCCAGCCACACGTCCACCTCGTCGGCGCTAAGTTCGCGGAGCTTTCGCGCGCCGATCAGTGGCGTGACGTGCAGATCTGCCAGGATGCGCAGCTTTTCGTGGGTGGCCTCTCCCCTGCCGGGCAGGCCGTAGGTCAGCCAGTCGTTGACCGCTTGGCCAACCGTGTACCCGTGCTGCGCGATGGCGAGACCGTCGTCGAAATCCCGGATGATTTCCTTGAGCTTGTTCTTGGCTTCCGTCTTGGTCTTGCCACTGGCGGTCTTGACCAGGCGTTTCCCGGCGGGCGTGTACCCGATGGTCAGGGAGGCAATCCACCGCTGACGCCGTTCATCCCAGTGAAGGCCACCGTCGCCGCGGCTACGCCGCTTGGTCATGGCACTCCTCAGCTTCCTTGATGAGCAATTGGACGTAGTCGTTGAGCGCGGCGGCAGGAATGCGGCGCGACTTGCCTTGGGTAACCGTCCGGAGACGTCCGGAGCGGATCTGTTCGTACAGGGCGGTTCTGCCGATGGAGAGCAGCCGCATCGCGTCGGCGACGGTGTAGAGGTGCCTAAGTGGAACGACAGTGGGAGTGAACTCCGCGGTCACGGTCAAGCCCCTTGAGATGGTGGTGGCCGGTGGGCTGACGTCGCATGGCGATCCCTTCCAGGGCAGGGGGTGACTGCGCGATTTCGCAGGTGTCACCCGGGGTTTCTGCTGATCAGGGGAGTGGCAGTGACACGGGTGACAGGGGTGACACAGCGGGGGCAGTGAGGGCGTCACCGGCCAGCGGGACGAAGTACCGGCCCGTGCTGTCTTTGGTGAGCTGGTTGTCCTCGACCATCCGCCCGCAGGTGCGCTTAGCGTTGTCGTTGGTGATGCCAGCACCTGCGGCGATGACCTTCGGGGTGCTGCCAGGGTTGTTCCGCAGGAACCGGAGGATGGCGGCCCGGGTGTCGCTGACCATGTGGTCCACTGCGGGGCCGTCGAGCATGTTCCAAGCCCCGTGTTCGGCATCGAAGGACAGGGCGTACTCGGCTTCCTCGACGTCGCGGCCGGTGACGTGCAACTGGCCGTCTGCGGCGTTCCGGCCCCGTTGGAGCACGAGCACCGCGTCCGCGGCTCCGGCGATGCCGTTGGTGCCGGAGACGGTCTGTAGGAAGTCCTCGGAGGCCGCTTTGCGCACGTGGGTGACCACCAGGACGGCGACGGCGTACTTGTCGGCGATGTACTTGATCCGGCCGATGGCGGCATAGTCCGCCGCGTACTGGCTGCCCGTGGTGTTCTCCCCACCACGCACCTTGGCCAACACGTCGATGACGACCAGGCGGGCGTCCGGGTTCCGGTCGAGCCACCCGCAGATGGCGCGGTCTCCCCCGTCCGCCAGTGGCGGGCACTCGGTGGCGAGGGTGAGCATCTGCGGCCCGGGAAGGCCAGCGAGCATCTTCCGCATCCGCGACTGCAACCGCCGGGCGGTGTCCTCCAGCGCGAGGTACAGCACCGGCCCGGACTCGCTGACGATGGAGCCGAACGCGGGCTGTCCACCCGCGATCGAGAGTCCCAACCCCAGCGACAGCCACGACTTGCCCACCTTCGGCGGCCCCGCGATCAGGTTGACTCCCTCGCAGATGACTCCCGGAACAGCCCACTTGGGCTCTGGGAAGTCAGCCGCCAAGAGCTGATCGGCGGTCCAGGCGGTGCGCAACATCAGCCCGTCTTCCTCGGGACGTAGTGGTCGCACGACGGCGTTCACGCGGCCACCTGCCGGGGGCGACGGGCACCGGCACGCAGTCCGGAGGTGATCGTGCTGTTGGCCGTGTGTGCGCTGTAGGCGTGAACGGCCAGGTGCCCGGACGCGGCCTGCAACAACGTCGCGCGCACGTCCTCCTCCGTGAGACCACCACCGGCCACGAGCTGGCCCAGCGCGCACGCGGCGATGTAGAGCGTCTGGTTGCGCTCACCGCCGGATGCACTCTCGACGCGGGCCACTTCCGCCGCGATAGCGGCGTCCAGGTAGCGGGAGCGGCGGTCGCGGCCGTGCAGCGTGATGGGTGCAGCCGGGGCGGTGGGCAGCGGCTTGGGGCGTAGCCGGTCGACCAGCCAGCCGGGCAATGGGATGACCGGCGCGTCATGCTCGACGACGTAAGGGCGTCCGTCCACCTCGGACCCCGGGCCAGCTACGCAGCCGCCACCGGCCCGGGTGTCGATGTGCCAGCCGAGTCCCTGACCACGGTCGCCAGCGGTGTTGCGGAAAGTCTCGCCGGTCGGTGCAGCGAAGTACAGGTGCAGGCCACCGGACGGGGTCGAGACGGTGAACGTGTCCAGCGGGAGCGGGGCGCTTGCCTGTTCGGCAAGGACGGCCAAGACGTCGAGCCCGCAGTGGACCCCGGGCAGGTTCCAGGCTTCCGGGGCGGTCTCCCCTGGCTTGGCGGTGTCCAGGTCGACGACGACCAGGTGGGCGGGGCCGGTGGCGATGCCGACGTTGTAGGCGCCCGTCGACCAGCACCGGGCGATGCGCTCGGGGTCGGTGGTGGCGCGGCGCTCCCAGTCGCGAACCGCGGGGCGCTTGCCGCCGGGGGTCATGGGGAAGACGGGCCAACCGCGGCCAGCCAGAGCCAGAGCGGCGGTGTGCATGGCGTTCATGTCGTGCGCTCCTGTGTGGATGATCGGGGGTGACTACCGGCGGCGATCACGGCGGACACGCGTCCAGGCGTTGTGGACTCGGCGGCCCACGCGGAGCCGGTATCCGCTGCCGCTGCACAAGCGGCAGGGGCGGAACGCGCGGATGAGCGGGGCGCGGTGGCGACCGGCGCCCTTGCAGCGGCGGCAGCGTTTGAAGGGCCAGATCGCGCACGTTGCGGCGTAACCAAGCGTGAACAGCGAGGCCAGGGTCAACGGATTGATCAGGAGTGCGGCGAGGGTGCTCACAGGAGGTCTCCTGGCTGATTTTGGGTGCGCGAGACCTGCGCCTCTAGGCGCTAGGACGCTGATCAGGGGTGTTGCAGTCGTCTAGAGGGGGCTCTAGGTCTAGAGGGGTCGGGATCTAGACCTAGAGCCGCGGTCGCGGGGCCATGACGGCGACCTCTAGCTACTCTTGGTAATTGCGTCGGCGATCCACTCGCGGTTGATGCCCATACGGTTCGCGCCCTTGCCGGTGGTCGGGTCGGTGCCCCACACCTGCTTGGTGGCGATGCCGTAGGGCTTGAGCGCTCCGGCTAGCTGGGTGGCCTTGGCCGAACCGGTGGCCAACTCTGCCCAAGCCCCGTAGGTCGACGGCCGGAGTTCGGCGAGACGGTCCACGATGGATTCCGACCACGCCTTATCCGCGTCACCGATGGCGGCCAGGACGTCATGCAACAGGGTCGTGTCGCCGCGGTCTTCAACCTCGACGTCGAGCCCCGCCGCGTAGCCGGTGAGCAAGCCAGCGGCAACGCGGATGGCGCGGGCGCGAGTGACGATCTTCTCGGCGGCAGGTGCGTCGATGTAGACGCCGCGCACGGTGCGCGGCTCATCGCCGTCACCCTTGAGGATTCCGATCCCCTTGTCGCTGAACGAGAATGCGGTGGCGCGGACACCGTTCTTGTACGACGACGTGCCCAAGACCATGTCGTTGGGAACCTGACCGGCCACCTTGAGGCAGAACCGGAGGACGGCGTTGTCGCTGATCTGCGTCGGGATGGACTTGGAGTCCGGGCGCTGGGTGGCCAGTAGCAGGGCGATCCCTGTTGCCGGGCCACGTTTGACCAGGTCAGTGCAGATTTCCTCGATCTCCGCACCGTAGTCGGGGTGCTCGAACCACACCTGACACTCGTCAGCACCGACCACGATCGGGTGCAGCCGCAAGGATTTCTTGCTGGCAAGCTCACTGGTCACTTTGGACTCAGGGCACAAGTCCTTGGGGAGTTCCCGGATGACCTTGGTTCGGCGCCGCATCTCTTCTCGCAGCGCACGGAGCGAGGTTAGGGCGTACTCGATGTCCTCCGGGTCGTCGCCGGCCCGGTACCGGTGGCTGACGGGTGCCAACGGCGACAAGTCGCCGGTGCCCTTGAGGTCGTACACGTGCAGTTCGGAGCGCGGGTCAAGGCAAGCGATCAGCAGCAACTCTCGCAGCGTGAACGTCTTGCCCATGCGCGGGACCGCGCCAATGATCCCGGCGATGAACATCAAGGTGATGTCGACCCACCGGCCGCGCTGGTCGGTGCCGAACGGCTGGGGCTTGAACAGGTCGATCGGCTCACCGCGGCGCAGCGGCCATGCGGGCTGCTTCGCCTTGCTCATGTCCTGGTCACCGACCCAGAGCACCAGGCGCCCGGGGTGGACCGCGGCGTTCCCCTCCGGCCACACGCACCCAAGCGGACGCCCCAATCCGGACGCCAATCGGTCCCGACGCTCGATGACGTCGCCCGCGGTGACGCCCGGCGGCAGGTCGACCTCTGCCCGCCAACCAGGCCCGTCACGGCTGATCGGCGCCGTGAACCCGATCGCGCGGCTGTTCTTGGCCATCGCCTGGTTGATCCCGGCGATGCCCAACACGGACAGGGCGCGTTCGACCACGTCAGAGGTGAGTTTCTGGACGTGGGCAGCGGTGACTGCCCGGCTGGCCACCGGCCGGTCAACCGGGGTGCCCAGCTTGCCCAGGATGCCCATCGCGATGCACCCGCAAGCCCAGATGACCCACTCAGGGGTGACCGTCGGCAAGATGAACAGCAAGACCGTCCCCACCGACGCGCCCAAGAGCAGCAGGAGTGTCCGCATCCGGACTCGTGCGTCGCGCTGCTGGGAGAGCTTGAGGTAGTGCTCGGCGTTGCCCTTCTCGGACATCTGCCGCCGGATCGAGCGCCCTTCGGCGTCGGAAACCCACCGACCGGTTGCGACTGCCAAGAGCAACGCGCCCGCAGGCGAACGGACTGCGAGTTTGAGCGCGTAGAGCGGCGACCGGAAGGCGTGGTATCCCGCACTGTGGGCGTAGTGCTTGGCGGTCCACTTCGCCGTGGCCTTGGCCTCTGCGAGGGTGCGCAGGTAGCTGGGGATGATCGGCAGCCGTTCGGCACCGCGGATGCGCTCGATCCATGACGTGGCCGGACCGTCGTCCACCTTGTCGACCAGCATCGGCGGCGAGTCGTCGACTGCCTCAGCCTCGACGACCTCACTTCCCGGGGCGGGCTCGGTAGTCGGTTCAGGTGAGGCCGAGGTGGTCCGGGCGAACGGGAGAACCACACCATCGGCGGTCGGCTCTGGCGTGGTCATCGGCCCTCCTCGTCTCGCATCAGGTGTGTCAACGCAGCAGCGCATCCGAGGACGACCACGGGCAGGCAGGACACGGGGGTGGTGATCTGCCATGGGGCTGAGGTCATCCCGGCAGCGGTCATCAAGTGGTACGCGACCTGACCGCAGGCACCCAGCACGAGCGCGCCGATCGCCGAGTTCCGGGCGAACTTGCGAGCCCGATCGGACCTGGATGCGGACAGCCACACCCGGAGGGCGAAGGCGGCGTACGCCTCAACACCGAGCGGCAGGGTGATCGCCGAATCGATCGTGAACTCATCGGCGATGCCGGGCAGCAGGGCGATCTCACCGAACCCGGTGAGCTTGCCCAGCCCCACCCAACCGCCCCAGATGGCGACGAACGCGCCTGCGGCGATCAGCAACAGCGCCCAAGAGTGCGCGCGCCATCCGACCTCCGAACGCTCGGAGCGCGTCGGAGCGTCTGGCGTCGGCTCCGGGTCTGCGGGGGCGCTGACCTTGGTAGAAGAGGTGCCCGCGCCGCTCTCCTCGATGACTTCGGAAGTGATCTCCGGCCCCGGGTTCACGGCGTCGGTCTCGGTGGGCGCGGCGATCTCATTCGCGTCCTCCGGGCCGTCGTCGACGACCGGGTTGGCGGGGTCGAACCCGGACGCCTTGACCGTGTCGAGCACGGCGGACGCCTTCGGCGCACCCACCTTGAATGTTTTGATGACCCGGTTGCGTGACGGCCACTCCCCCAAGTCCGCGGCAAGGTCGCGGACCTGGTCGGCGAGGACATCCAGCGGGGTCGGGTAGGCGCTGGTCATCGGTACTCCCCCGTCGTCGAGCGGCGGGAGCGGGGAAGGCTCGCCATGCAGGTGGATAGCATCGAGTCCCCACTGCCCTCGTGGTTGTTGGGTGCTCCGGACCGGCGGGCGTTCTTGGCGGAGTGGCCGCCGGTCCGGATGTTGAGCAGGCAGGCGGTCATCACGCGGCCTCACCGCCGCTCGTGCGGTCGCAGTCCCAGCAGCGACGCCCGTTGAACTTCGGCAGCCGGTAGGACGCGGTCCGTCCGCACTCCGTGCAGGTGCGCAGCACCTGATTGGCCTTCCACAACGAGTAGAGCTGCGCCGTGGTCGCGCCCGGGGACGGCTTGGCGGTGTCGAGCCGGTACAGCGCGGCCCAGGACTTGCCGCGGCGCCACTTGAGCTGCGCCACCCAGTCCTGACCACCGGGGCAGAGCCCGGCGTCCCGAAGTTGCCGCCTGGTCACGAGCCCTGCCGGAGCACTGCGGTAGCCGAACGTCGGCACGCCGTCGTCCATGCGGCCCGGCCAGCTCTGGCCGTTCCACGGCAAGGTGACCACCTGGGCGGTCATCGGGAGCCCCCCGGCCCCAGCTCGCCACGGGGACGGCGTTGGACCGGCTTGCGCGCGGGCTTGTCGTCCGTCCTCTCCGCCGTCGCGGTGACCGGGCCGGACTCGGCAACGCGCGCCTCGACGTAGACGCGAACACCGAACCCGCCGCGGTTGGGGTACTGGCGGCCGTTGCTGGCGGTCTCGATCCCGGCCGCGTTGAGGACGGCCAGGAGGCAGCCGATGTCCTCCGGCTCGCCGAGTAGCCGCAGACCCACGGTCCCGCTCACGCGGCCTCACCTCGCGGAACGACTGTGCGCACCGGCAGCGAGCGCACCTGCGCGCCCATCATCCGGTTCATCTCGCGGCGCGCCCGCCGCGTGTCGATCTCGTGCATGGCGAACGGGGAGGTCGGCCGGTGGATCGGCTCCACGGTCGCGTCCATCTCCGCCAGCAACGCGTCAACGATCGGCCCCGTGAGGCCGTCGGGGTAGTGACTGGGGTGAGTCACTTCGTACCTCGCTCTGGTCTCGCACCCTCCGACGTGGTGACCAGCGAAAGCTAACAGTTGTTTGGTCAGCGGGTCAACTGTTAGATGACAAATTCAGGTCAGATCGCTTTGACCAGGGGAGACGTGGCGAGATGCTGTTAGGCAACTGGTACGCTCACCTGACCAGCAACGCACGTTTGGAGCCCTCATGGCAGGCGAACCCCCTCGCCTCTCCCGTTCCGAGTCCCTGCACCAGCAACTCGCCCGCAACATCCGCAACGACATCGAGTCAGGGCGCCTGCGAGACGGGCAGCCCTTGCCGTCCACCCGGGATCTGGCGAAGCAGTGGCAGGTCAGCGTCTTCACGATCAACGAAGCGATGAAGCTGCTCATCGATGAAGGGCTGGTCGACAGCAGGCCGCGGGCCGGTCGGATCGTCACGGCCCCGGATCAGGCCAAGCGTGTCGAGGTGCGGACCAGCCGCCCCAAGGTGCTGCTGATCGGCGGCTACGCGGGCAGTGGGAAGACCGAACTTGGCCGCATTCTGGCCCGGGAAACCGGGTGGCCGATCCTGGACAAGGACACCCTGACCAGGCCCGTTGTCGAGGCCGCGCTTGAGTTCATCGGCTGCTCACCGAACGACCGGGAGTCGGAGAAGTACCTCACGGCCATCCGCCCGCGCGAGTACGAGGCCCTGCGCAGCGCCGTGATGGAGAACGTCCAGTGCGGCAACAGCGCGATCGTGACCGCTCCGTTCATCCGGGAACTGCGTGACCAAGCCTGGATCGACCGGACCCAAGCCACCTTCACCGCCGCAGACGCCGACGTCACCGTTGTGTGGGTCCACTGCGACATCGACACGATGCTGACCTACGTCCGCCACCGCGGTGCCGCCCGAGACGCCTCCAAACTCGACAACTGGACGACCTACGCCGCGTCCATCGACATCGACTTCCGCCCCCCGATCGACCACATCGTCATCGACAACAGCGCCACCGGCGCTCCCCTCCAGACGCAGGCCCGCGAACTCATCGCCACGATCCTGGGAGCTGACACGTGACCCCACCCGTACGCGTCCTCGTGAGTTGCGAGGAAGACGACCAGGTCGGTCACGACCTCCTCTCCCAGACCCCCGGCCTGGAAGTCATCCCCTACGACCCCAACTCCCCCGACCTGGACTCCCACCAGGCGTCGGCCCACGTCCTCATCCCGCCCTACCGCAGCAGCCACCGCCCCATCCGCCTACTGCCACTACTCCCCAACCTCCGCATGGTGCAACTCCTGTCAGCTGGCACCGACGAATGGGCACCCCACGTCCCTTACGGCATCACCCTGTCCAACGCCCACGGCGCCCACGCAGGCCCGGTCTCCGAGTGGATTCTCTCCGCCATCCTGACCCAGTACCGCCAATGGCCCGCCCTGGTCAGATTCCAAGACCAAGCCATCTGGGCACATCGCAAGTTCCACGCAGACACCCTCGCCGGAACACGCGTCCTCATCATCGGCGCAGGCAGCATCGGCATGGCCACCGCCCGCCGCCTCAAAGCCTTCGAGGCCGTCCCCACCCTCGTCGCCCGAACAGCCCGGGACGGCGTCCACGCCACCACCGACCTACCCGCCCTGATCCCGGGCCACCAGATCGTCGTGCTCACGGCACCCCTGACAGAGGCCACGCGTGGCCTGGTGAACGCAGAGTTCCTGGCCACCATGAACACCGGCGCCCTGCTGGTCAACGCCGCGCGCGGCCAAATCGTCGATACGACGGCCCTCGTACACGAACTCCAGCAAGAACGCCTAACAGCCGCCCTAGACGTCGTGGACCCCGAACCGCTTCCATCTGGTCATCCACTGTGGTCGTGCCCCGGAGTCCTAATTAGCCCTCACTCAGCCCGAACAGTACCTAGAACAAATGAGCTTTGCTACTCCGCCGCAAACCGACAAATCTGCGACAGGGCACTATCCGGCTGATTTCCTTGCACCTAGGCAACGCCGTAGTGAGCCGCAAGACCAGCAAATTGGCTGCCCTGTCGCCGGGTGGCGTCGTCGACCAGCTTTCGCATGACCGAACGCCCGAGAGGCTGACGTCTGGCCCAATCCGGAGATAGTTCACGAGCCTGGCCCAGGTAGCCGAGCGCAAGCCGCGGCTTCTTCAGCTTGACTGCGGCGCTGGCTAGATGGAGGCGGTGCCCCGATTCCCAGAATCGGGGCACAACGCCTTGGGCATCCGGAAGTCGCCGTGCGAGACTGAGACCTCGCTCGGGATCACCGTGTCGGATGGTGTGATCGACGCGTTGGAGTGCGGCTACGCGTGGGCCAAAGATCGCGACTTCGCTGGCTGAATCAACGCCAGCCCGTATGGCCGCGGCGGCAGCGACTGCCAAGAGATCTTCGGCGCGCTGTGCGCTACCTGACCGGTGTGCGGCGTTGGCGGCATTGAACAGCAGATTGCCGAACACACCAGCCCGCGTCGGGTCTCGGTCAAGCATCCTGGGTTCGATCCGCTCTGCCGCGACTACCGCGACGCGTTCCGCTTCGGCAGTACGGCCTTGACGAATCAGAGTCCAGACCAGGTACCGTGTCGATACCGCCGTGTCGACCTCCGGCGTATCGGATTGACGTGCGACATCGATCGCCTTCTCCGCAGCCGTCCAAGCCAGATCGTCCAATCCCAGCCGGCCAGCGATCCCGGCCCCCAGGCGGTACCCGACGGAGATCAGCCGACACGCTGTTGCCTTTTCGGCTCCGGAGGACGCGTGTATCAGCCGCCGAGCGTCGGTAAGCAGCGCAGGCAGCCTCTGTAGAAGCTCATCGTGCCTGCCATCGACGTAGGCGCGCCATGCCTTGTGCGCCTCAACGGCAAGCGCACGAGCACACACAACCTCATCTGTCTCGGTGAACTCGGTCAAGCCTGGCACGTCACCGGTCGGGGTGATCGCCCGGCGCAGACTGGTTATGTCCGCATCGGAGCCATTCAGCGTGGCCAACCGCCCTTGCAAAGCGTCAGAACTGACGCCGAGTGCCGCGGCTAGCTTGTCAATGGTGCCCGGGCGGGTCGTCTGCCGCTCGCCGCGTTCGATGCGGCCAACCGTGTCCACACTTACGTCGGCCGCGACGGACAACGCTTCCTGCGAGAGATCGTTCGCCTTGCGAAGACGGGACAGGTTGGTCGCCAACGCGTCAGACACAGCCGCCTCCCAGACCTAGAGCTGATACTCCGAGAGTACTGGTTGTCCAGCGTCGCAAAGCACCGTCCGACCTCGCTCGACAGCCGACTGCGCCGCGACGATGCGCCGATGCAGGGCAGGCGTGACCAGCTTGGACGCTTCGTCGACTGTGTACAGCCCGATGGAGCGAATCTCGGGGTCGACGACAGGCATGCGCCGGACCTCATCCTCGGTCACGAGACCGCCATCGAACACGAACGCCAGACCCTCGGGCATGACGCCTTGCGTAGGGATGTGGTCGACCACCAGCAGCGCACCTTGACGGCGAACGATGCCGACCTCCTCCTGAGCTTCCCGGCCTGCGGTCGCCCACGGCGCCTCCTCGGCGTCTGCCGTACCACCGGGGATCTCCCAATCATCCTTGTACGTCGGCTCGACCAGCAGCACCCGTCCCTGCTGGTCGTGAAACAGCACTCCAGCAGCCACTCTTTTCAAGGGCAGGGACCGGGCGTACTCGTCGTACGGCATGAGTTCCACAAGCTTGGAGGCTACCTGTCGCGGCCGTGACGCCTGTTCCCTGCTTCCGAGGCAGGGAACAGGCGGTCGTCTCGACTGAAACCCGGCTCGCAAGCTGTGTTCTCCCAGGTCAGCGCGGCCGATGCTGTGAAGACACCCCCGACAGACACGCTGCCAATGGCGGAGACAACATGGACTCGATAGTCACGAAGACCGCGTTGTGCTTTGGCCCTGCGATCGTCCTGATTCTCGCACTGGAGTTAATCGGAAGAGGTCTGGTTGCGCGAGCGAGGAAAAGCTTCCATGCCGCCGTCGAACGAGAGCGGGAGAGAGCCCGGGCCGAAGCACCTACGCAATTCATCCACCACGTCTCACTTCCGGTGAACTGCACACCACTCAAACCTCTCCCCCTACCCCCGTCTCGGCACCGAATAGTTCTGCGCGACCACCAGGGAAGCCGATGACAACCTCTGCGGCTATCACCAAAGAGCAAGCCATAGCTCGCTATCCAGCACTCGCCGCTCTTGCGGAAATTACGGAAGCTGGATGGACCTTTCGACCGATCTTCAATGAAGACAGTGAATTCTACGCCCTCGCCGGAACGCGGCACGTGCGACAGTACACCGACGCGTTGTGGATCTTCGATGAAAACAGCTTTCTAGCACTTCGCATCCTGGAAGACGAGATCGACTGCGGCCCGGTCTGGAAGTACGACAAAGGCAGTATTGCCGACGCCGTGTCAGCGTTATTGACTCTGCCCGAACCGGGTGAGCGTCTGGCGCCAAGCCTGGTGTTGCGGTCAAGCGGGCTGTGGACTCCAGGGTGATCGAAATCCTCAAGCGGTACAAACGGTAGTGTTCCTGAGGCAACCACCGTTCGGCAAGTTTGAGAAAATGAGACTCCGGCGGGCATGGGTCACCACAGCCCACCGGCATGTCGCCGGTCGTTAAACCGCAGGGCTATCGCGCTGCAAGCGATGGTCAGGTTCATGCGGCAAGGAAACCGAAGGCTCCGGCCTTCTGGGCGTGTTGACTTCACCTGCACACGGATGAATTCAGACACGAGGGGCGCCTCCGCTCTGTTGCCCTCCTGCGACCGGCGACCCACAAGCATGTTCAGAAGTTGACTCCAGCGTCGCACACAAAATGGGCTCGGACTCGCTCTCTGATCCCGTCTGCGGCATGTGCACGATCGCAGGCCAGTATGACCGGCCGGTCGCCATCCCCTCAATTGGCGATCGGCCGGTCTTCGTTTCGATCGAAGGTAGTGCCTAGTGCCTTTCTCTGATGAGTTCCACACGAAGGTGATCGCCGCGTGGCACGCACGCAAGTGGATCGAGTGCGATAGCGGACCTGGCCACTTTCAATTCCTGTACCCGCGTTCGTTCGGCGTGCTGTTGAGCGGGGAGCATCGCGTGTGGTTGGCCGATATCGGAGTTGAGACGTTGGACTGCGTCATTCGGCAGGGCCGGGGCGGTCGATTGACCGCTGAACTCAACCTCGCCGGGGTGACCAACGGGTGCGACTTGCACCGCAGAAGACAGATCACCAACCTGACCGTACGGAAGTACTCCCCGATGCGACTGTCATGGTACGAGCGGGAAGCGCGGGAGATCGACAGGGTTTCGCTTTCCCAGTGCGTCATGTTCGGCACCTGCCGAGAGGCGGTCTCGGTCGATGCCGAATGAGGCGCCGCGCCGGCCGATAGAGAACGCCGGGTTGGCGAAGGCACTAGGTTCGCTGTTGCGCACACGGCGCGAAGATCTCGGCTGGTCGCGGGGCACCTTGGTCGAGAAGATAGCCGACATGTTCCCGCGCACCGATGAGCTCCACGGGCAGACAATCGCAACATACGAACTGGGCATCCGGCGCATCACTTTGGATCGTTTCGTAGTAATATGCACTGCACTCGATCTTGATTCTGTCGAGACGTTGGCGCGCGGCTTGAGGCTTGC
Source organism: Actinokineospora auranticolor (assembly GCF_041897805.1). Lineage (GTDB taxonomy): Bacteria > Actinomycetota > Actinomycetes > Mycobacteriales > Pseudonocardiaceae > Actinokineospora > Actinokineospora auranticolor. The sequence goes on along the minus strand of NZ_CP154825.1, from coordinate 260,020 downwards.
AGACTTCTTTTCATCGGATTCTTCTATCGCAATTTCCCTTGCAGCACTGGCCGCGTCAACCGACAAGAAGCTCCGCCCACTTTCTCAGTGGGCCACTGTGCAGTTGATTTCCAGCCCGGAAACCCAAATGGTAGAGCTGACGGTCGAGATGATTGAGAGCTTTGCGAAGATCTGCGCGGTCGATATCGAGAAACTCCGCTCTTTGCTGGATGCCGCGATGAAGAGCTACGCCAAGCGGCAGTGATGCCGCAGCCCTGACCGGAAACTGGTCACGCGGCGACGTCGCATGACCTCTCAGTCGGCAGTTGAACCGTCAGCTCCGCGGCGAAGCAAGGTCGCGCCCGCAGTGAACATCTGTTCGATCCGCAGTCGGCCGCGCGGCCCGAGATGTCACCCCTGTCACCCCTGTCACCTCCGATCGCGCGATGCCTTCTGCGTGCCAGACTGCGTGACAACGCAGGCGGTTCGGAGCGGACGAATACGAACGACGGCGAACAGTGACTTGGCGCTGACCTGCACAGACAGGCGGTCAGGCGGGACACGACATGGCTTCGGGACGAAGAGGTCGCAGGTTCAAATCCTGTCACCCCGACGGTCGACTTGGGCGGCTCTTATCCACGGAAAGCGTGGATGGGAGTCGCCCTTTGTCGTATCTGGGGGGCGACCCCCAGACCCCCACGGTGCGGTGGGCGCGTAACGCGCGGAGCTTGCGTAGCGCGTGTAGCGACTGGGCGGGGTGGACAGATGGCCGGGGCGGGGCGGCTTGGTGGGTGGGAAGCCAGCGGGAGCGGAGCAGCTGGCGGGGTGAGGTGCCCTGGCGGGGCGGAGTGGCTTGGCTGGGTGGACAGATGGCGGGGCGGGGAGGCTTGGCGGGGTGGGAAGCCAGCGGGAGCGGAGTGGCTTGGTGGGGTGAGTTGCCCTGGCGACTGAGGGAAGCGGCTCGGCAGGGGAAGCGGCTTTGCGGTTGGGGAAAGCGGCTTGGTGGTGGAGGACTGGCTTGGTGGCGAAGGACTGGCTTGGTGGGTTGTTGCCGGTAGGACGTTGGGGATGGCTGTTGGGTGAGTTGGTTGTTCGTGGATGAGTGCGGTTGTTTTGTTGTGGGGCTTGGGGATGGCGGTGGGGCAAGTGGGTTGAGTGGGGGCTGTAGGTGGTTGATGGGTGCGGGTGGGTAGGGGGAGGATTTCTGGTTCCTGGATGACGTGGAAGTCGTGAGTGTGGGGTGAGGGGGACCACCTGGTGGGAGCTGGACCTCCAGCGCGGTCGAGGTCGTACCGTCGGGGGGAAGCGGTGGAAGGATGGTCTGGTGACGGTCTCTGTTGTGGGTATCGGCGGGTCGCTGCGGGCGGATTCGCAGTCTGAGCGTGCGTTGCGGGTTGTGCTTGAGGGGGCGGCCGAGGCGGGGGCCAAGACGACGTCGCTGTCCGGCAACGACCTTGTCCTGCCGTTCTACGACCCGGCCGTTACCGACCGGACGGACGCGGCTCGGCGGCTGATCGACGAGCTGCGGGAGGCCGACGGGGTCATCCTCGTCTCCCCCGGCTACCACGGCACCGTGTCGGGCCTGGTCAAGAACGCCCTGGACTACGTCGAGGACCTGCGCACCGACGAGCGGGTCTACCTCGAGGGCCGCGCCGTCGGCTGCGTCGGCACCGCTGCCGGCTGGCAGGCCGCCGTGAACACGCTCACCGCGTTGCGGTCTGTGACCCACGCGTTGCGGGGGTGGCCTACGCCGTTGGGGTCGGCGATCAACAGCCTGGAGGCCAAGTTCGACGAGTCCGGGGAGTGCTCCGTCCCCGGCGTCACCACCACCCTGCGCACCATCGGCATCCAGGTGGTCGAGTTCGCCATCGTCCGTTCGTGACCCGCTGAGCCGAGCGGGTGCACGCGCCCCCTCGATCAGCGCACGACGCGGCCCGGCGGGCCTGGCAGGATCGGCGGGGTGACCACTCACCCTGTCGCCGAAGTCCCGGATCGCCTGTTCGCCGACGACGAGGCCGAGGCGCGCTGGCGGGCGCGCTTCCACGCCGCGCGGGTCTCGCTGCCCGACTGGGCCCTGGAGGCACCCGACCGCACCGTCTACGTCTCCAACGCCAGCGGCGTCTGGGAGGTCTACGCCTGGGACCGCGCCACCGACACCCACCGGCAGGTCACCGACCGCCCCAACGGCACCCTGCACGCCACCGTCACCCCCGACGGCGAGCGGATCCTGTGGTTCAACGACACCGACGGCGACGAGTTCGGCGACTGGATGGCCGAACCCTTCGCCGGGCGGCCGGTCCACTCCGAGCCGGAACCCGCCGTGCCCGGCGCCAAGCGCGGGTACCCGGCGGGCCTGGCGTACGGGGACGCCATCCGGGTGGCGGGCGTCGCCGACGACGACGGCACCACCATCTACCTCGCCCGCGGCGAGGCCGACGCCGAGGTGATCTACCAGAACGAGCACGACGGCGGCGTGGCCGCGCTCTCCCACGACGAGACCCTGCTGGCCATCGCGCACTCCGAGCACGGCGACAACCGCCACCCGGCGCTGCGCGTGCTGGCGGTGGCCGACGGGTCGACCGTGGCCGAGAAGTGGGACGGCAAGGGCAAGGGGCTCACCGGCATCGCGTTCAGCCCGGTCGCGGGCGACCAGCGGCTGCTGGTGCTGCACGAGCGCCGGGGCCGCGAGGAACTGCTGATCTGGGACGTCGCCGCGGACACCGAGCGGGAGATCACCCTCGACCTGCCGGGCGAAGTCGAGGCCGACTGGTACACCGACGGCACCGCGCTGCTCGTCGCGCACACCCACGAGGCCCGCAACACCCTGCACCGCTACGACATCGCCACCGCCGAACTCTCCACTTTGAACACTCCACCCGGGACGATCGGGTCGGCGCACACGCGCCCCGACGGCACCGTGGAGTACTCGTGGTCCAACGCCGCCGAGCCGTCCGCCGTGCGCGCGCTGTTCGACGACGGCACCGACCGCGTCCTGCTCACCCCGCCGGGCGACCGCGCCCCGTCCAGCGCCCCGCTGGTCGACGCCTTCGTCGAGACCGCGCACGGCCGGGTGCACGCCTTGGTCGCCCGGCCCGTCGGCGCCCCGGACGGCCCGCTACCCACCGTGTTCAGCCTGCACGGCGGCCCGCACGCCGCCGACGAGGACCGCTTCTCCGCGTACCGCGCGCTGTGGGTCGACGCCGGGTTCGCCGTCGTGCACGTCAACTACCGCGGCTCCACCGGCTACGGCTCGGCCTGGCGCGACGCGATCGAGGGCCGACCCGGCCTGACGGAGCTCGACGACGTGCGCGCGGTGCACACCTGGGCCGTCGAGTCCGGCCTGGCCGACCCGGCGCGCTGCGTGGTCAACGGCGCGTCCTGGGGCGGCTACCTGACCCTGCTCGCCCTCGGCACCCAGCCCGACCTGTGGGCGGCGGGCGTGGCGGGTGTGCCGGTCGCCGACTACCTCGCCGCGTACGAGGACGAGATGGAGCCGCTGCGCGCCTTCGACCGCGCCCTCTTCGGCGGCTCCCCCGCCGAGGTCGGCGACCGGTACGCGGAGTGCTCGCCGATCACCTACGTCGACCAGGTGCGCGCGCCCGTGCTGGTGCTGGCGGGCGAGAACGACCCGCGCTGCCCGATCCGGCAGATCGACAACTACCTCGACCGGCTGGCGGCCCGCGAGCAGCACTACGAGGTCTACCGCTACGACGCGGGCCACGGCTCGCTGGTCGTCGCGGAGACGATCAAGCAGTCGCTGCTGGAAGTGCACTTCGCCCTGCGGGTGCTCGGGCTCCGCTGACCGCGCCTGTTCTCCCGCCGGGTGGGTACCCGGCGGGAGAACGGGACAGGAGAGGAAGACGTGATGCCGAAGTTCCGCAAGGGCACTCGGGTGATGTGGAAGTGGGGCACGCACTGGGCCGAGGCGGTGGTGGTCTCGTCGCACGACGAGCCGGTGCGGCGCATGCTGAAGGGTTCGCTGATCACGCGCAACGGCACTGCGGACAATCCCGCGTACGTACTTGAGCAAGACAACGGCACGCACGTGCTCAAGCTGCACAGCGAGCTGTCGAAGGCCTGACCGAAAGGCGCATATCCGCAGGTCAGTGCCACTACGACAATCGGGCGACAGCACCTCTCGATCGAACATATGTGTCATACCCCCGGGGTAAAATTCAGGGGTACACGATCGAGGGGAGAGCCCGCATGAGCGTCGAGTCGATCATGGAATCGGGGACCGTGACGGCCACCGCGTCGTCCTTCGTGGAGTACGCGGCCGGGGGGCGCAGGCGGCGCACGGAGATCGTGACCGCCGCGCACGAGCGGGAGGACGAACCCGAGCACTACGGGCGCGTGTTCTACGTGCCGATCCTGCGCGCGATCCGGGCCGCGGCGCGCTCGGACGACCCGGCCGCGGTGCTCGCCGAGGCCACGGCGGCGGCCGAGCTGAACGGCCAGCCGCGCGCGTTCGCCGAGGTGTCCGACGGCTTCCTGGCCTGGTGGCGCGGCGCCCGCCGGACAGCGGTGCACTGCCGGTCCACGGTCGTGCGCGTCGGCGAGCTGAACGTCGCGGTCGCGCCGCACCTGGCCGTGCGCGACCGCGCGGGCGAGACGCACACGGTCCTGTTCCACCTAAAGGAAGCCCCGTTGACCCGCGACGCCGCCAACGCGGCGCTGCGCCTGATGGCCGTGTGCGCGGGCGACCTGCTCCCCGGCGCGCACCCCCTGGTCGTCGACCTCCGGCGGGCGCGGGAATACCGGCTCCCGCGCAACACGAACACCACCACGCTGGACGCCTGGCTGACCGCGGAGGCTTCCGCCTACACCACGCACTGGCACACGACCGCGCCGTGATGCACTATCTCCCGCAAGAATTCCACCACTAGCCGATCGTTCCCACCGAACCCGATCCGAACATGAGCAGGGCCGGTAATCCGATCCGGGGCGAGGATCGGATTACCGGCCCTTTGTGGCCGTTATTGGCACACGGGCACTACGCGGGAATTGCCATCAGCACAGGTACTGCTCACAGGTACTGCGAAATCACTTGCCGCCACCGAGCAGGCCACCGACGAGCGGCAGGCCACCCAGCAGACCACCGAGCAGGTTGCCGCCCGGCAGGCCGCTCAGCAGGCCGCCGAGGCCACCGAGGCCACCGGTCGCGCCACCGGCCGCACCGGTCACACCACCGGTCGCGCCGCCCAGGCTGCCCAGCAGACCGCCGACGACCGGCAGGCCACCGAGGACGCTGGTCAGGCCACCCAGGCCGCCCAGCGGGGAACCGCCGCCGGCCAGCCCGCCCAGCAGACCGGTCAACAGGTTGGACACGGCCTGCAGCAGGCCGCTCAGCGGGTTGCCGCCACCGAGCAGGCCGCCGACGACCGGCAGGCCACCGGCCGCGCCACCGGTCACGCCGCCGAGCAGACTGCTGATGTCGGGAATCGGCAGGCCACCCAGACCCGGCAGGGCCTGCTGCACCTGGGCGAGCTTCGCGTCGGCCTCAGCAGCCCTCGGGTCGGCTGTCTGCTGCAACGTGGTGCGCAAATCGTTGATCGCGGTGCGTACGCCCGCGAGGTCCTGGGTGTCGACAGCCTGCTTCAACTGGCTGTCGACGGTTGCGATCCGCTCGACGGGGTCCGTCGCAGTTTCCGCCTGTGCCATTCCGGCACCACCGAGCGCGAGAAGGCTACCCGCGACGGACGCGGCGACGAAACGAGCGATCTTGTTCATCGGGTTTCTCCTTGTCGGTTGTCCATGTAGGTGGACGACCAACTCAGTACCGGGGAAATATGGTCAATTCCATTCGGCCCGGCTGCGGTGACCGAATCCGAAATCGCTGCGTTAGCGGTTTAAATGGGCCGCGACGAACGCGAGAGTGACTCCGGTGACGCTGGTGTCACGGCACGTGACCGACCCCGAGAAGCCGCGCGCGGTATGCCCCGACCGATGAGCGGATGTCCCACGACCGGGCGGCAAAGCCCGGGCTCGGCCGGTCGGGTGATAGCCCGGCCCGCAAACGTCCCATGTCCCACCAGCGCCGGGATGCGGGCGCCGCCCGTTCCGGTCCTCCGTGGACGGGTGGCGGCACCCGGGTCCGTTTCCTGGAGCGAGTCCAGGAACACATGGGATAATGGGTTGACCAGGACGCCGGTGTCGGGTCCCATCAACGGCATGCAGCAGTACCGCCGGATGCTCGGCCTCCCCGGCGTGCGGACGCTGGTGATCCTGATGTTCTTCGCCCGCATCCCGCTCTCGGCCGCGAGCATCGTGCTCACCCTGCACGTGGCCGTCGGCCTCGGTCGCGGCTACGGCGACGCGGGCCTGGTCGGCATGGCCGCCACCATCGGCATCGCGGTGGGCGCGCCGCTGATGGGCATGGCCTTCGACCGCTACGGGCTGCGCCCGATCGTGCTGGCCGCGACCGTGGTCGAGACGGCCTTCTGGACCACCGCGCCGCACCTGCCGTACCCGGTGCTGCTGCCGGTGGCCTTCGTCGGCGGCCTGCTCGCGCTGCCGGTCATGTCGATCGGCAGGCAGGCGGTGGCCGCCCTGGTCCCCGAGCCGATGCGGCGCTCGGCGTACTCGCTGGACTCGATCTCGGTGGAGCTCAGCTTCATGATCGGCCCCGCCGTGGCGGTGCTGCTGACCACCCGGTTCTCGACCACCACGGCCGCGACCGCGCTCGGCTGCGGGGTGGCGGCGGTGGGGTTGGCGCTGGCCGCGGTGAACCCCAAGGTGCGGGCCGAGCACGAGGAGCAGCAGGGCGGGCCCCGGCTGTCCCGGCGGCAGTGGCTGACCCCGGAGCTGATCCGGGTGTTCGCCGTCGGCGGCAGCGCGGTGTTCGTCCTGGCGGGCATCGACGTGACCATGGTGGCCGCGCTGCGGGCCCACGGTGAACTCGACTGGGCCGGACTGCTGATCGCGGTCATCTGCACCGCGTCCGCCGTGGGTGGGCTGGTGCACGGTGTGGTGAAGCGGTCGCTGCCGCAGGTCGTGCTGATGGCGTTGCTGGGCGCGCTGACCATCCCGGTAGGACTGTTCGTCGGCCAGTGGTGGGTGCTGGCGCTGGCCCTGATCCCCTGCTGCGTCATGTGCGCCCCCACGATCGCGGCCACCGGGGAGGAGGTCGCGCGCCTCGCACCACCCGCCGCCCGGGGCGAGGCGACCGGGCTCCAGAGTTCCGCCCTGACCCTGGGTGGCGCGGCGGGCGCGCCGGTGGTCGGGTTCGTGGTCGACCACTCGTCCCCCGGCTGGGGGTTCGCCATGGCGGGCGCGGGCGGGCTGCTGATCGCCCTCGTCGCCACCGTCCTCGGCGCCGTCGTGGCGCGGCCGCGCGGGTCAGTCGAGGCAGCGGACGGAGACCAGCAGGCGCAGGTTGTCGACGCCCGCCTCCGGGACACCGCGGACGTCGAGCAGGGCTAGCTCAACCTGCTGCGGGGCGGTCCGCGCCACCAGGCACTCCGGCCTGCCGCCGCGCGTCACCCCGTCGCGGTCGACCCACATCGGGTTGTCGAGCGGGTACTCCGCGGAGGTCGCGAACCCGCCGCGCGCGAACCGGAAGACACCGCGCTCCGCGTCCACCCGCACGGCTGTCCCCCGCACCGGCGTCGGTTCCGGCAGGCGCGCGGGCACGGCCTCGGCGACCCGGTTCATCGCGATGACGGTCAGGCCCAGCGCGGCCGCCGCCAACCACGGGCGGCGGCGGTCGTGCCGGGTGTGCTCGGCTTCGCACAACCCGCAACGCCGCACCGCCCCGACTCGCGCGACCCCTAGTTGGAGTCCCACGAGGACAAGCAACAACCCGACTACGACCGCGACAAGCCCACCCGACACGTCCGCCCCCCGTCCGCTGCCGACCCGCGCGGCCGACCCGGTCAGAGGATTCCGCACGACGACGACGGCCGGTGCCGAATGGGATCACCCACCCGGCACCGGCCGTCGGTCGACGCGGTCTAGAGGGTCTTGGCCAGGGACTCCGCGATCTCGTACGTGTTGAGGGCGGCGCCCTTGCGGAGGTTGTCGCCGCACACGAAGAAGTCGAGGGTGTTCGGGAAGTCCAGGGCCTGGCGGACGCGGCCGACGTAGGTCGGGTCGCCGCCGACGACGTCGGCGGGGGTCGGGAACTCGCCCGCCTCGGGGTTGTCCACCAGCACGATCGAGGGCTGGGCCGCGAGGATCTCGTGCGCCTGCGCGACGGTCACCGGGTTGGCGAAGGTCGCGTGCACGGCCAGCGAGTGGGTGGTGACCACGGGGACGCGGACGCAGGTGGCCGAGACCTTCAGGTCCGGGATGCCGAGGATCTTGCGGGACTCGTTGCGGACCTTGAGCTCCTCGCTGTTCCACCCGTCGGCCTTGAGCGAGCCCGCCCACGGCACCACGTTGAGCGCCAGCGGCGCCGGGAACGGCGAGTCCTCCTGGGACAGCCCGGCGGCGGCCAGCGCCTCCCGGACGTCACCCGCGCGGACACCGACCTCCTTGCCCGCCACCGCCGCGTACTCGGCCTGGAGCCGGTCGATGCCTTCCTGACCGGCACCCGAGGCCGCCTGGTACGAGGACACCACCAACTCGCGCAGCTCGAACTCCCGGTGCAGCGCGCCGATGGCGGCCATCATCGACAGCGTCGTGCAGTTCGGGTTGGCGATGATGCCGCGTGGGCGGTCGGCCGCCTTGTCGTCGTTGACCTCCGGCACCACCAGGGGCACCTGGTCGTCCATTCGGAACGCACCGGAGTTGTCGACCGCGACGGCACCGCGCTCGGCGGCGATCGGCGCCCACTGGGCCGACACCTCGTCCGGCACGTCGAACATCGCCACGTCGACGCCGTCGAAGACCTCCGGCGCCAGCGCGAGGACGGTCAGCTCCTCCCCGCGCACCGTGATCTTCTTGCCCGCTGAGCGGGGGGAGGCGATGAGCCGCACCTCGCCCCACGGCCACTCGGTGCGGCCGTTGAAGATGTCGACCATGACGGTGCCCACCGCGCCGGTGGCGCCGACCAGGGCAAGAACAGGTCCGGGCATCAGAGACCACTCCCCGCGTAGACGACGGCCGCTTCCTCGCCGCCGAGTTCGAATGCCTCGTGGATGGCGCGCACGGCCTCGTCGAGCTGCGTGTCGCGGATCAGCACCGAGATGCGGATCTCCGAGGTGTTGATGATCTCGATGTTGACCCCGGCCTTGGCCAGCGCCTCGCAGAAGGTCGCGGTCACGCCGGGGTGCGAGCGCATGCCCGCACCCACCAGCGACACCTTGCCCACGTGGTCGTCGTAGAGGACGTGGGTGAAGCCCAGCTCCTCGCGGAGCTTCTCCAGCGCCGCGACCGCGGTGGGGCCGTTGCTCTTGGACAGGGTGAAGGTGATGTCGGTCTTGCCCGACACCGTGCTGGACACGTTCTGCAGCACCATGTCGATGTCGATCTCGGTGTCGGCCACCGTGCGGAAGATCCGCGCGGCGACACCCGCGGTGTCGGGCACGCCGACCACGGTCACCTTGGCCTCGGACCGGTCGTGCGCGACGCCGGTGATCATCGCCTGTTCCACGGTCAAGTCCTCCATTGACCCGGAGACGATCGTCCCCGGCTTCGTGCTGTACGACGAACGGACATGGATCGGCACGCCGTAGCGGCGCGCGTACTCGACGCAGCGGAGCATGAGCACCTTGGCCCCGCTCGCGGCCATCTCGAGCATCTCCTCGTAGGTGACCCGGTCGAGCTTCTTGGCGTCCGGGACGATCCGCGGGTCGGCGCTGTAGACGCCGTCGACGTCGGTGTAGATCTCGCAGACGTCGGCGCCGAGCGCGGCGGCCAGCGCGACGGCGGTGGTGTCCGAGCCGCCGCGGCCGAGCGTGGTGATGTCCTTGGTGTCCTGGCTGACGCCCTGGAACCCGGCCACCAGCACGATGTGCCCGAGGTCGAGCGCCTCCTGGACCCGGCTCGGGGTCACGTCGATGATCCGCGCCTTGCCGTGCGCGGAGGTGGTGATGACCCCCGCCTGCGAGCCGGAGAACGACCGCGCCTCGGCACCCAGCGCGCTGATCGCCATGGCCACCAGGGAGTTGGAGATCCGCTCACCCGCGGTGAGCAGCATGTCCATCTCGCGCTGCGGTGGTACCGGGTTGACCTGTTTGGCGAGGTCCAGCAGCTCGTCGGTGGTGTCCCCCATCGCGGAGCAGACCACCACCACGTCGTTCCCCGCCTTGCGCGTCGCGACGATGCGCTCGGCGACGCGTTTGATCCGTTCGGCGGTTTCGAGCGAGGATCCGCCGTACTTCTGGACGACGAGCGCCACTGGGTGCAACCTCCTCAGGCCGGATGCGCGTCCGGTCACGGTCCGGCCGACGCCGCATCGCCGCAGAGCGTACCTGCGCCACCGCGGTGCCCCCGCCGCTCTTGTGGCACCCGCCACTGCGCCACCCGACTAGGGTTGTGCGCCGAGCCAACCAACCAGTCGGGGGAGGACCGCCGGTGTCCGCCACGGACGTCACCAGTGCTGCGGCCGGGACCGCGGACGACGACGCGGAGTCCGCGCCGACCGGGGCGCGGGTCCGCTGGTCCCCCGCGCAGGCGCTGCGGTTGCTGACCCCCGCGCTGGTCTTCCTCGGGGTCCGGGAGATCGGGCTGCTCGGGCTGAGTTGGATGTCGGAGAAGAAAGGTGCCTCGGCGAGCGAGGCACTGCGCTCGTGGGACGGGCAGTGGTTCCTGTCCATCGCGGCGAACGGCTACGCGGGTGTGCCGGACCACCTCGTCGACGCGTTCGGCAGGCGCAGCCCCGAGACGCCGCTGGCCTTCTTCCCCGGGTACCCGACGCTGGTCGGCTGGGTCAACGACCTCGGCTTCGACCTGGTGCCCGCGGCGCTGGCGGTCACCATCGTGTTCGGCGTGGTGTGCGCCTACGGCCTGACCCGGCTCGGCGAGCTGGTGCCGGGTGGCGGCAGGCGCACCGGGCTGGCGCTGGTGGCGCTGTTCGCCGCGTCGCCGATGTCGATCGTGCTGTCGATGGCCTACTCGGAGGCGATGTTCTGCGCCTTCGCGATCTGGGCGCTGGTGTTCGTGCTGGAGCGGCAGTGGCTGGAGGCCGGGCTGGCCTGCGCGGTCGCGGGCCTGGTGCGGCCGACCGCCGCCGCGCTGATCCTCGCCGTCGGCCTGGCCGCGGTCGTGGCGGTCGTGCGGCGCCAGGACGGCTGGCGGCCGTGGGTGGGCGGGCTGGTGGCACCGCTCGGCCTGCTGGGCTACCTGGCCTGGGTCGGGTTCCAGACCGGCGAGTGGAACGGCTGGTTCGCGCTGCAGGAGCGCGGCTGGGACTCCGGCTTCGACGGCGGCAAGGCGACGGTCAAGTTCAGCGTCGACGTGCTCGGCGACGGTCGGTCGGTGCTGGAGGTGGCCACGGTCGCGCTGATCGTGGTGGCGCTGGTGCTGGTCGCGGTGGCGGTCCGGCAGCGGATGCCGTGGCCGGTGCTGGTCTACACGGTCGGCGTGCTGGTCATGGACCTGTGCTCGAACGGGCTGATGAACTCCAAGGTCCGGCTCATGGTGCCCGCGTTCGCGCTGCTCGTGCCGATCGCGATCGGCCTGGCCAAGCGGAAGACGTCGACCGCGGTGACCGCGCTGGCCGCCGTCGCGGTGACCGGGTCGTGGTTCGGTGCCTACGCGCTGACCGCCTGGGGCTACGCGATCTGACCCACCGCCCCGACGGCGGGTGATCCACAGCTCTGACAGCCTGGGGCCATGCGATCTGACTCACGCCGAGCCGTACAGCGGCCCGAGCCCCCCGCCGACCTCGACCCGCTGCTGCGCGACCGCTGGAGCCCGCGGGCGCTCGACCCGGACGGCGCGGTCACCGAGGCTGCCCTGGTGCGGATGCTGGAGGCGGCGCGCTGGGCGCCGTCGTACGGCAACACCCAGCCCGCCCGCTACCTCGTCGGTCCACGCGGGACGGACACCTTCGACCGGATCCTCGCCCTGCTGGTCCCGGGCAACCAGGCGTGGGCGCACAACGCCGGTGCGCTGGTCGTCGCCTGCGCCGAGACCGAGAACGACAAGGGCCCGGTGCCGTACGCGGAGTACGGCGTCGGTTTGGCCACCGAGAACCTCGTGCTCCAAGCGGTCGCCGAGGGCCTCGTCGCGCACCAGATGGCGGGCTTCGACGCGCCCGGCGTGACCGCCGCGTTCGACCTGCCCGCGACGATCCGGCCGCTGGTGGCCGTGGCCATCGGCGTGCTCGGCCCGGTGGAGCTGCTGCCGGAGGACCGGCGCGAGCGGGAACTGGCGCCACGGCACCGGATCCCGCTCGCCCAGACCGCGTTCACCGGCAGCTGGGGTCACCCGTTCGTCCCGGACAACCGGTAAGGCCTAGCCCAGTCGCCGGACCAGCCTGCTGACCACACTGGACACGGTGAGCCAGAACGCCGCGGCCAGGCTGTAGTTGACCAGAACGCCGAGCTTGCTGTCCGCGGGCGTGAAGAGGTTCTTGAACGCCAGGGAAAGCGGCTCGGCCAGTTCGCGCATCGCCGTGCTGATGGGGTTGTCCGGGTTGGCGTTGCCCATCACCAGCACGACGTGCACCACGATGACCAGGGCGATGAGCGAGCCCGCCCAGCGGACCAGCCGAGCCAGGAAACCGACCGCCGACGAGCGCAGTTCCGCGCCGCGGTGCCGGGTCCCGCTCGGCTGGTCCACAGTGGGCTCGGGCTCGGCCACCCCGGTCGGGCGGCGGGAGCGGCCCAGTGCCGCGCCGAAGACCACCGGTGCCGCCTAGCGCACGAGCCGCGCGACCAGGCTGGCGACGACCAGCCAGAACACCGCGGCCAAGCCGTAGTTGACCAGGACGTTGAGCGTGGGGTTGGCGATGGGGAACAGCCCGGGGAAGAACAGCGCGAGCGGTTCCGCCAGGGACTTGATGAACTGGACGAACGCGTTGCCCGCGTTCGCGCCGAGGACGACCAGTAGGATGTAGACGACCTCGATGATCGCGAAGAGCGCGCCGATGCCGGTGATGATCCGCGCGGCGGACCCACGGGTGCTGGTGCCGTGCCACCTCCGAGTAACCATGCTGGGAAAGTGCCCCTGACCTCGGGTGTCGTAACTGCTCCGAATGGCCCAACGCGATCACCGGTCCACCATGTGGACTTCTGATTCCACATCCATCCGCGCGTCGGTCTAGTCTGGCCTCGTGGCGCGCGTGCTCCTGCTTCTCCGCCGCGACGGGGTCTGACCAGACCGGCTCCCCGTCGCGGAGTTCGGTGTTGCCGCCGGTCGCCGTCCCCTGGACGAACCACCGACCACAACGGAGAACCCCGTCATGAGCAGCGACCCCGCGGCCATATCCACCTCCAGCAGGCTGCGCACCCCGACCCGCCCCGCGCCCGCCGACCAGGCGCCGTGGAACCCGCAGCGCGGCAGTTCGATGCCGGTGCACCGCTACCGCCCGTTCCACGAGCTGGTGGAGCCGATCGAGCTGGCCGACCGCACCTGGCCGAGCAAGCGCATCACCAAGGCACCGCTGTGGTGCGCGGTCGACCTGCGCGACGGCAACCAGGCGCTGATCGACCCGATGTCCCCGGCCCGCAAGCGCCGGATGTTCGACCTGCTGGTGCGCATGGGCTACAAGGAGATCGAGGTCGGGTTCCCGGCCGCGAGCCAGACCGACTTCGACTTCGTGCGCGAGATCATCACCGAGGGCGCGGTACCGGAGGACGTCCGCATCCAGGTGCTGACCCAGGCCCGCGCCGAGCTGATCGAGCGCACCTTCGAGTCGCTGGAGGGGGCGCACAGCGCGGTCGTGCACCTGTACAACTCCACCTCGATCCTGCAGCGGCGGGTGGTGTTCCGGCAGGACCGCGCGGGCATCAAGAAGATCGCCACCGACGGCGCGGAGACCGTGCTGGCCTTTGCCGAGAAGTACGGCGAGACCGACTTCCGGTTCGAGTACTCGCCGGAGTCCTACACGGGCACCGAGCTGTCCTACGCGGTCGAGGTCTGCGACGCGGTGGCCCAGGTGTGGCAGCCGACGCCGGAGCGGCCGATGATCGTCAACCTGCCCGCGACCGTGGAGATGGCGACGCCGAACGTCTACGCCGACTCCATCGAGTGGATGCACCGCAACCTGCCCAACCGCGAGTCGCTGATCCTGAGCCTGCACCCGCACAACGACCGCGGCACCGGTGTGGCCGCCGCCGAGCTGGGCTACCTGGCGGGCGCGGACCGGATCGAGGGCTGCCTGTTCGGCAACGGCGAGCGCACCGGCAACGTCGACCTGGTGACGCTGGGCATGAACCTGTTCAGCCAGGGCATCGACCCGCAGGTCGACTTCTCCGACATCGACGAGATCCGGCGCACGGTCGAGTACTGCAACCAGCTGCCGGTGGCCGAGCGCCACCCGTGGGGCGGCGACCTGGTGTTCACCGCGTTCTCCGGCAGCCACCAGGACGCGATCAACAAGGGCCTGGACGCGCTCGACGCGCAGGCCGAGGCGGCGGGTGTCCCGGTCGGCGAGCACCCGTGGGAGGTGCCGTACCTGCCGATCGACCCGAAGGACGTGGGCCGCTCGTACGAGGCGGTCATCCGGGTCAACTCGCAGTCCGGCAAGGGCGGCGTCGCCTACATCATGAAGACCGAGCACCAGCTGAAGCTGCCGCGCAGGCTGCAGATCGAGTTCTCCCAGGTCGTGCAGGCGGTCACCGACAGCGAGGGCGGCGAGGTCAGCCCCAAGGAGATGTGGGACGTCTTCGCCACCGAGTACCTGGACCGGGTCAGCCCGCTGCGGCTGCGCCGCAACAAGGTCTCCGCCGACGGCGACGGCCGCGACGAGATCAGCGCCACGGTCGAGGTGGAGGGCGAGGAGCACGACGTCACCGGCACCGGCAACGGGCCGATCGCGGCGTTCGTCGACGCGCTGGCCACCGTCGGGTTCGACGTGCGGGTGCTGGACTACTCCGAGCACGCCCTGACCTCCGGCGACGACGCCCGCGCGGCCGCGTACGTGGAGTGCGCGGTGGGCGGCAAGGTGCTGTGGGGCGTGGCCGTCGACAGCTCCATCGTCACCGCGTCGCTGCGCGCGGTGGTCTCCGCGGTGAACCGGGCCAACCGGTAGCGAGCACTCCCCAGCGGGCCCCGGGACGTCGAAGTCCCGGGGCCCGTTGTGCATTAACCAACATTTCCGGGAATCGTTGAAGATCCACTAAGGACAAATCCTGGACAACGGGTCGGTCACCACGCCGCTTCGTTAACACCTCGCTGCGGCTGCGCGATCGAGCAGGTGGCGACGGCGCACGGGCATTCACGCACTACGAGCACTCGTAGTGGAAAAGAATGGCCGCCGCAGACTCGCCACGGGCATTCTCGCGGCGAGGTGGTGCACATGGGCGAGCACGGCGTGAGCCGCGTGTGGCGGCGCGGGCGCAACTTCCTCGGCAAACCGGTCGAGGACTTCTGGAACCGCACCGGCGACGCGGGCGAGGCCGTCGTCGTGGAGCGGGTGTCGAACGCGCTGCGGGTGGCCGCGACCCGCGGGGACGTGTGGCACCCGACGGTCGTGGTGCGGCTGAGCGCGGGCGACTACGACCTGCTGGAGGGCAGCTACGACGAGGTGCGCGGCAGGCTCAGCGGGCTGATCTGCGGCCGCCTCGACTACCGGGGCGTCTCGGTCGGCGTGGTGCGGATCGTGCTGGAACCCGTGGGCCTCAGCGGAAGCGAGTCGTTCACGATCCTCACGGCTGGCGACCGGGACGCGGTGTTCACCCGCGCCGAACCGCCGCCGCAGCCCGACCCCGCACCGCGGCAGCAGTCGTTCCCCCGGCAGCGACCGCGCCCCGACGGCAGGCCGACCCACGCCCTGCGCTCCTTCTCGGACGGTTCGCGGATCCCGCTCGGCGGGGTGCCGGTCACCCTCGGCCGGGCGCAGGGCGCGCCGGGGCGGCTCGACGACCCGAAGGCCAGCCGCAGGCACTGCGAGTTGGTCGTGCGCGCGGACGGGCGGCTCACGTGCACCGACCACTCGTCCAACGGGACCAAGGTGGACGGTCAGCGAATAACCGGAACCGTGACGCTTTCCGTGGGACAGGTACTTCGCGCGGGCCGCACGGAGTGGGTTGTCGAACATTGGTGAGCGACCGGTCTCGAAATACCGCGCTACCGATGTCGAAGTACGAACACTCGTAATCGCCCACCTGGTAGCGGATACCGAATTCCGTGCCACGGTGTGTCCGTCACCCGAGAAGAAGCCCGCCGACAACCAGGGAGTTGAGCGAAATGCCGCTGCGCCGGTCGGGCGACTTCCTCTACTGGTGCGCGGGCGCCGACCCGACGGTGGTCGACCACGCGCACCTGGGCCGCCCGGAACGGGTGCGCTACGGCAGCATCGGCATGTCCGTGCTGCTCACCGGCACCGCGGGCGGGCTGTCCATGCTCATGGTGCTGGGCATGGTCAGCCACGGGTTCCGGCTCTGGCACCTGCCCGCCGCGCTGTTCTGGGCGCTGTTCATCTTCAACACCGACCGCTGGCTGGTCAGCTCGATCAACTACAACGACCCGAAGCCCGAGGGCGCCACGTCCAAGCGCGACACGCGCGGGGACTTGATCAAGCGCCGGTTGGGCAGGCTCTGCACGGTCCTGGCGCGCATCGCGATGGGCGTGCTGATCGCCTTCGCGGTGTCCGAACCGGTACTGCTGACGATGTTCGAGAGCGAGATCACCCACCAGCTCAGCATCACGAACCGGCAGAACGAAGAGGCGACCAAACAGGCCATCGAGGCCAAGTACGCGGGTGACTTCGCGACCATCGAGGCCAAGTACAAGGCCACGCAGGACGCGGTGGACAAGGCCGCCGCCGAGCTCAAGACCGCCGAAGCGGAGCTGACCAAGGAGAACGCGGACGGCAACAACACCGGGCAGGGCTGCTCGCTGAAACGGGGCAGCCCCTGCAAGGCGTACCAGGAAGCGGTCGAGCTCAAGCAGGCCGAGCTGCGGAACGCGCAGGCCAACCGCGACACCGCGCGCGAGACCTACACGCGGGACACGGCGGCGACCCGGGCCAAGGTCGACGGCGAGATCGGCGCCAAGAAAGCGGATGACAACCCCGACGGCCTGCTCGCCCGGCAGAAGGCGCTGGCCGACCTGACCGCGGCCAACCCCGAGTTGGGCACCCGGGTGTGGCTGATCCGCGGGGTGTTCCTGCTGGTCGACCTGCTGCCGATCCTGCTCAAGACCTTCGCCTCGACCAGCATGTACGAGCGTTTCGTGCGCACCGCCGCCGCCGACCTGCTCGCCGGGAAGCAGCGCGCCCGCGCAACCGCCGACGCCGCCGACACCCGGCGCGCGGAGGCCGACCGCGTGATCGACCGGGCGCGCATCGACGCCTTCCAGGACGTCCGACTCGAAGAGGTCGCCGCGAGCCGCGACCTGGACCTGTCCGGGATCAAGCTCGACCTCGACCAGCAGCGGATCCAGCTCGAACTGGACCACGAACTCGAAGTGCTCCGGATGCGCTGGCGGCACCGGGAACGGGTGGACGCCGAGGGGCTGCTGTTCGAGGGCACCGAGGTCCACCCCGGCAAGCACGACCCGGCCCTGCACGACGTCACCGAGCCGGGCGATGACGGCGACCCGTCGGGCGGTGTCCAGGGCGACCACCCGACGGACCCGCTCGGCGGCCCGTCCGGCGGTGCGGGGAAGCGGCCGAAGCCGGACCCGCGCAGCGTGCTCAACGACCGCTGGGTCATCGTCGGCCCGCTGCCGGACTCCGACCAGGCCGGGTTCAGCGACCTGAAGCTGGCCTACGACCTGCACGAGCCCGAGCGCGAGGTGGTCGTGAAGCGGGCGCTGACCATCGGCGCCAACCGGCGGGCGGCCGCGTACTCGATCAAGAAGGACCAGCACTTCCACGCCAAGGTGCGCAGCAGGCACGTGGCACCGCTGCTCGACCTGGGCGAGCACGAGCTGTTCGGCCCGTTCGTGGTCACCCCGCGCTACCCGACCACCCTGGTCAAGCGGCTGCGCGACGAGCCGCTGACGCTGGAGTGGTCGCTGCGGATCATGGAGCAGGTGCTCGGCGGGCTGACCGACCTGTGGCGCACGGCGAACTGCGTGCACCTCGACATCAAGCCCGCCAACATCGCCCTCGACGACAACGACGACGTGAAGCTGATCGACTTCGGGCTGGCCAAGGCAGTGCGCGGCACCGACGACCTGGTCAGCGGCGAGGAGTCCAAGTTCACCCGCTGGTACGCGCCGCTGGAGCAGATCCTGCGCGCGCCGAACTGGGTGTCCAGCGCCTGCGACGTGCGCGCGGTCGGCGCGGTCTGGTACGAGATGCTGACCGGTCTCCGGCCGCTGCACCGGGAGGCGCGGGCCACGGGCACGAGCCCGCTGCGGATCACCACGGAGCAGTTCGTCGAGCTGCTGCGCACCACCGACCCGATCCGCCCCAAGCGGCTCTACCCCGGCCTGCCCGCCTCGGTGGACTCGCTGGTCATGCGGTGGCTCAGCCGCGACCCGGTCGACCGGGTCAGCGGGCCGCTCGGCGACCGCTCGCACGCCGAACTGGCCCGCGAGGCGCTGGCCGCGGTGCGCGCGGACGTCGAGGCGCGCGGGCAGCTGTTCGACCTGATCCCGGGCGTGCTCGGCGCCCAGCGGGTCGGCTCGTCCACCGACGTGTACCGGCGCGGCGCCGACGAGCAGCAGACCCGTCAGCGCTAGATCGCGAGAGGAGAGCCGGATGGACCTGCTGTCTTTGGTTGTGGGCTTCGCCCTCGGTGTCGGTGCCGCCGTGGCGGTCCACCTGGTCCGGGCGCGCGTGACCCGCCCACGCCCGGTTCCGCCGCCGCGCGTCGACGAGGAGCTGGACGTCCCCGAGGTCGTGCGGCCCAAGGAGTCGGGGCCCGCGGCGGAGTCGGTACCCGTGGCTCCGGTCCCCGCGGAGTCGTTGCCCGCCAAGGAGTTGGCGTCCGCGGAGTTGGAGCCCGCCACCGAGTTGGCGCCCACGGTCACCGAGCAGCTGCCGGTGGAGACCACCGAAGTCATCCCCGCGGACCCGGTGACCGAGGCGCTGGCGGTAACGGAGTTCACCCCGGGCACGGGCCTGGCCTGGCTGCGCGGCGACGGCGACTTCCTGATCAGCCGGGCGACGACGCTGGTCGGCCGCAGCGCCACCTGCGACCTGGTGGTGGACGAGGACTTGGTCAGCCGCAGGCACTTCCGGGTGGTGCGCGACGAGCGGGGCTGGTGGCTGGAGTCGTTCGACACGCCCAACGGGACCTACCTCAACGACCGGCCGATCCGGCCGAACACCCCGGTCCGCCTCCAGGGCGGCGACCGGATCGGCCTGGGCGACACCGAACTCACCCTGATCCTGCCGACCACCGACACCCCGGCGGAGTCCGGGATCGCGTTGTCGTTCAACAGCTTCGGCGCCAGCATCACCGGCGGCAGGCGGTCGAACCAGGACGTCTGCCACTGGGACAACACCATGGTGGCGGTCGCCGACGGGGTGGGCGGGCGGCCCGCGGGCGGGCTGGCGGCGAAGCTGGCCGTGGATGGCATCCGGGACGCGGGCCAAGACCAGGACCTGCTCGCCACGGCCCGGCGGGTCAACGAGGTCGTGCGCGCGACGGGCGAGGAGAACGTCCTGGCGACGGGCCTCGCGACCACCCTGGACGTCGCCGTGCTGCGGCCCGGCCCGGAGGGGTACCTGGTGGCGGGTCTGCACATCGGCGACGGCACGGTGATCGTCCAACTCGGCGCGGAACTGGAGGACCTGGTCGAGGCCCACTCGTCGACCGCGGTCGGCTCGGGCGCGGGCGGGAAGCTGCTGCGCGCGGTCGGTCTGGACGAGACGATCCGCCCGGACCGGTGGGACCGACCCGCGCGGCTCGGCCAGCGGTACCTGCTGGCCAGCGACGGGCTGGTGAACGCCCTGGGGCACCAGCCGTTGCGGCGCGCGCTGGTCCGGCTGCGGGCGGACGAGCCGCGCGAGTGCGTGCGCAGGCTGCTGGAGCTGGCGGACCGCGCGGGGGCGGCGGACAACGTGACGGTGGTGGTCGCCGATGTGACTCCCACCGAGGACCGGTGATCGAGGTTGGCGACCCTGACCATCTTCACCGGCACCAGACCGCCGTGGCAGGTTCCGGTGGACACCGTGGTCTACCTGGACCGGTTGTACCTGACCGGTTTGCCTGGCGACCCGACCATCTCCCGGCAACCGCACGCCCCGAGCCTCTGCCACCGCGCCGGGGATTGGTGGCTGGACAACTACTCGCAGGCGCACAACGCGTACGTGGCGGTGCACCCGCGCCACGAGCAAGGCCGGATCGTCGTGCCGCTGCGGTGTTCGGTGCGCCTTGGGGACGGGGATTCGGAGGTGTGGGTCTGGAGCCCGCAACACCGGTTGCGACTGCGGGTGGCAGGCTCGGCTTTCCTTTCGGCGCAACGGGAACAGGAGGACGATGTGTCCACAGAGGTGGGTGTGCCCGGAGCGCACGACCGCGTGACGGAACTGTGGAAGCGGGTGCCGTTCCACCGGGTGGTGCTCGCGGCGTACTACCGGCCGTACTTCGCGCCCGGCCTGGTCCGCCCGGCACCGCAGAACCGCGAACAGACCCGCCGGTGCGTCGGCCAACCGACCTGCACGCGGTTGGACAGGGCGTTGCGGGAGACCATGAACGCGATTTGGGGGGAGCAGGGGCACGCGGCGGAACTGCCCGAATACCTGATCAGCCAGCGGTTGTTGAACGCCACCGACCAGGGCCTCGTCCCCCACACCGACTGCGCCCACCGCCGCAGCCAGTGACCGCGCCCGGATTCTTGGAGGGGACCTGACGCCACTGCGTGTTTGGCCGGTACTTCGCCCGCATCGGCCGCAAGTCGGCGAGGTTCGCCGGGTTGATCAACGTATGCCTCCGGCCCCCGGAATCCACTTTAGTCGGAGGCACCGACAGTTCGGTGTGGAAACGATCCAGCCCTGTGGACAACTCGCGATCAAGGGGCGGGGTGCGCCGGATGGGGCGAGTTGTGCACAGGGCTAGATCATCATCAGGCGGTTCTGTCAGGGGACGCCGGTAGAATGGTTACCGGGGGCCGGAGGCGTGCCATCAGGCCGGAGCCGTCAAGCCGGATCCGCGGTCGCGGCGCCGGTGGGGTCGACGGTCAGCTCGTCCTTGTTCTCCGGGAAGTGGCAGGCCGCCTGGTGGCCGGGGGCCAGGGAGATCAGTGGCGGCTCGGTCGCCTTGCAGACCTCTTGCGCCTTCCAGCACCGCGTGTGGAAGCGGCAGCCGGTCGGGGGGTTGATCGGGCTGGGGACGTCGCCCTGCAACCTGATCCGCTCGCGGTTGCCGCGCCGGGCCGTGTCCGGGATCGGGACGGCCGAGAGCAGGGCCACCGTGTACGGGTGCATGGGCCGCTCGTACAGCGCGGTGCGGTCGGCGATCTCCATGATCTTGCCCAGGTACATCACCGCGACCCGGTCGGACACGTGCCGCACCACCGAGAGGTCGTGGGCGATCATCACGTAGGTCAGGTCGAACTCGTTCTGCAGGTCTTCCAGCAGGTTGACGACCTGGGCCTGGATGGACACGTCCAGCGCGGACACCGGCTCGTCCGCCACGATCACCTTGGGGCGCAGCGCCAGCGTCCTGGCGATGCCGATGCGCTGGCGCTGGCCGCCGGAGAACTCGTGCGGGTAGCGGTTGTAGTGCTCCGGGTTGAGGCCCACCAGCTCCAGCAGGTCCTGCACCGCGCGCTTGACGCCGTGCTCGGTCTCCACGTTCTGCAACCGGAACGGCGCGCCGACGATCGTGCCGACGGTGTGCCGGGGGTTCAGCGAGGAGTACGGGTCCTGGAAGATCATCTGGATGTCGCGGCGCAGCGGGCGCATCCTGGCGGGCGTCAGGTGGGAGATGTCCTGGCCGTCCAGCTCGATCGTGCCGCCGGTCGGCTCGATCAGCCGGGTCAGCAGCCTGCCCGTGGTGGTCTTGCCGCAGCCGGACTCGCCGACCAGCGACAGCGTCTCGCCGCGGCGGACGGAGAAGGTCAGGCCGTCCACGGCCTGCACCGCGCCGACCCTGCGCTGCAGCAGGCCGCGGCGGATCGGGAAGTGCTTCTGCAGCTCGTTGACGACCAGCAGGTCTTCGCCGAGGCGGCGGTCGGCCGCCGGGTTGTCGGTCTGGGTGCTCACGGCGTCCTCGCTCACAGCTTCGGCCTGATCTCTTCGTCCCAGATGCGCAGGCGGTCCTCCGCACCGAGGTGGCAGGCGATGTGGTGACCGCCGCCGAGGTCGCGGAACTCGGGCCGCTGGGTGAAGCTGAGGTCCCCGTTGCGCCCGGCGTAGGCGCAGCGCGGGTTGAACGGGCAGCCCTCCGGCACGTTGATCAGGCTGGGCGGCGAGCCCTTGATCGGCTGCAGCCGCTCGGAGCGCTCGCGGTCCAGCCGCGGCATCGAGCCGAGCAGGCCCCAGGTGTAGGGGTGCTGCGGGGAGTTGAAGATGTTCTCCGCCGAGCTGTACTCGACCGCGCGACCCGCGTACATGACCATGATGTCGTCGGCGAGCTCGGCGACCACCCCGAGGTCGTGGGTGATGATGATGACCGCGGAGTTGAACTCGGCCTGCAGGTCCCGGATCAGGTCCAGGATCTGCGCCTGCACGGTCACGTCGAGCGCGGTGGTCGGCTCGTCGGCGATCAGCAGCTCGGGGTCGCAGGACAGCGCCATGGCGATCATCGCGCGCTGCCGCATACCGCCGGAGAACTGGTGCGGGTAGTCGTCGACCCGGCTCGTCGGGTTCGGGATGCCGACCCGGCCCAGCAGATCGATCGCGTGCTTGCGCGCCGCGGCCTTGCTGACCCGGTTGTGCACCCGGTACGCCTCGATGATCTGCGTACCGACCGTGTAGAACGGGTGCATCGCGGACAGCGGGTCCTGGAAGATCATCGCCATCCGCTTGCCGCGCAGCTGGCGCACCTTGTCCGGGTGCAGGCCGACCAGGTTCTGGCCGTCCAGCAGGATCTCGCCGGTGATCTTGGCGGTACCCGCCTTGTGCAGCCCCATGACCGACAGGCTGGTCACGCTCTTGCCGGAGCCGGACTCGCCGACGATGCCCAGGGTGCGGCCGCGGTCGACGTCGAAGCTGAGGTTGTCGACCGACCGGACGACGCCGTCGTCGGTCGGGAAGTGCACCCGCAGCTCGCGCACCTGGAGGAACGGTCCGCCCGCCGAGGCGGGTCGGGTCTCGACGCCGCCTTCGAGGCTGTTCTCGGAAATCTGGCTCACTTTGCGCGCACCCTCGGGTCGACGACGGCGTAGAGGAGGTCAACGACCAGGTTGGCGATGACGACGAAGAACGCGGCGAGGATCGTCACGCCCATGACCTTCGGCAGGTCGTAGTTGGTGATGCCCTCGATGGCGTACTTGCCCAGGCCCGGCAGGCCGAACGCGCTCTCGGTGAGCACCGCGCCGCCGAGCAGCAGTCCGACGTCGAGGCCGAAGATGGTCAGGATCGGGGTGAGCGCGCCGCGCAGGCCGTGCCGGACCACCACCGTGCGCTCGGGCAGGCCCTTGGCCCGCGCCGTGCGGATGAAGTCCTCGTTCATCGTCTCCAGCATCCCGGCCCGGGTGAGGCGGGCGTACTGGGCGGAGAACAGCAGGGCCAGGGTGATCCACGGCAGCAGCAGGTTGTACGCCCACTCCCCCGGGTCCTCGCCGAGCGGGACGAACCGACCGCCGGGGGCGGTCCAGCCCAGCGAGTAGCTGAAGATCGACAGCGCCAGCACGCCGGTGAAGTAGATCGGCAGCGACACGCCCGCGAGCGAGACGCCCATCGCGAAGCGGTCGAAGATGGTGCCCTTGCGCAGCGCGGACAGGGTGCCGACGGCGATGCCGCCGAGCAGCCACAGGACCGCCGCGCCGACGGCCAGCGACAGCGTCACCGGCATCCGGTCGAGCAGGTCCGGCCACACGGGCTGGTAGTTGCGGAACGAGTACCCCAGGCAGGGCGCCGGGCAGTGCTCGACGCCGGTGCCGTAGTTGAACTCGGCACCCGCGAAGATGCCCTTGAGCCAGTGCCAGTACTGCACCGGGATCGGGTCGTAGAACCCGAGGTTGTGCGCCGTCTCCCGGACGGTTTCCGCGGTGGCGGCCCGACCGACGTAGCGGGTGGCCAGCGTCTCCGGGGTGGCGCCGATCCACTTGGGCAGCACGAAGAAGATCGAGAACGTGACCGCGCTGACGATGATCAGCAGGACCAGCGCCGCGAAGAGCCGCCGGATGATGTATGTGATCACAGTGGCCGGCACCGGCGGCGGGCCGGGGAGGTCGTCCCCGGCCCGCCGCCTATCGCCTTCACCTGCCTAAATCCGATGGGGTTTGCCGACGCCTACTGCACGCCGAGGGACAGGTAGTCGTACTGGCCGAAGGCCTCGCTGACGAACACGTTCGTCAGGCCCTTGCCGCGCAGCAGCAGGCTCTTGCCGTGCACGCCGGGCAGGATGACCGCCTCTTCCATGACGCGCTTGTCGATGGCGCCCCAGTCGGCCTCGCGCTTGGCCTTGTCGGTCTCGCCGATGGCCGCGTCGAGCATGGTGTCGACCTCGGGGACGCGCACCGAGAAGTTGGTGGAGCCACCGGTCTCCCGGATCACCCGGCTGTCGACGATCTCGGCGAGGAAGCCGTAGCCGTCCGCCCAGTCGGCCTGCCAGCCGTTCTGCGCGAGGCCGAGCTTGTTCGCCACGGTGTAGGGCGGGTTGCCCGCGAACTGCGCGAAGTAGTCGCCGCCGGGGTACGCCTTCAGGGTCAGCTTGATGCCGACCCGGCCCAGCGCCTGCTGCAGCGCCTCAGCGGTGGCCTTCTCGCGCGGCCGCTCCGAGCGGTAGGCGATGTTGGTCTCGAAGCCGTCGGGCTGGCCGCACTCGGCCAGCTTCTCCTTGGCCTTGGCCACGTCGCCCTTGTTGTCCGCGCCCGCCGGGTACAGGTCGAACTTCTGCGAGCCCGGGATCGACGGCGGGATCATCTGGGTGGCGATGTCACCGCCGGAGAACTGGCCGCCGAACGCGGTCTGGTACGCGGTGCGGTCGGTGGCGTAGAGGACGGCCTCGCGGCACGCCTTCTTGTCCAGCGGCGCGACGGTCGGGTTGATGCTGGTGTACCACAGGCGCGTGGTCGACGGGTTGTCCGCGGTGGCCTTGAGCGCCGGGTCGCCGAGCACGCGGCTCAGCGAGGCCGCCTGCACACCGGTGCCCTGCACGTCCAGGTGCAGGTCGCCCTGGATGAGGCGGTTGTCGATGTCGTCGGCGTTGACATTCATCGAGACCTCGTAACCGTCCGGCAGCGCCTTGCGGTTCGGGTCGGTCGACGCGTCCCACTGGTCGTTGCGGACCAGGGTGAAGCCCTTGTCGATCTCGTTCTTGTCGAACTTGTACGGGCCCGTGGAGACCACGTGCTCCTTGTACTTCTTGCCGGTGTCCTTGGCCTCGGGGACCGGGACGGTCTGCGGCAGCATGGCGAAGTAGTCGAACCCGCCGAACGGCTTCTTCAGGTGGAAGACGATCGTCTGGTCGTCCGGGGTCTCGATCGCCGAGTCGACGTTGACGCCCTTGTCCTTGTACGGGCCCTTGTAGCCCTCGGGGAACGCCAGGTTGCTCTTCAGGTAGGACGGTCCGTTGGGCAGGACCTCCTTGTCCGTGGACCGCAGCACCGCGTACTTGACGTCCTTCGAGGTGACGGCGCTGCCGTCCTCGTACTTGACGCCCTTGCGCAGCTTGTAGGTCCAGGTCTTGCCGCCGTCGCTCGGCACGCCGAGGCTCTCGGCCAGGTCGGGAACCAGTTCCTGGCTCGCCTTGCCGGGGCCGGGCTTGAACATCACCAGCGCGCGGCCGTAGAGGCGGGCGAAGTTCCAGCTGTAGCCGTAGTAGGTGTCACCCGGGTCGACCGAGTCCCACTTGTCGGCGTTGGCCAGCTTGATCACGCCCCCCTTCTTCTCGGAGGCGTTGAAGACACTGGTGAGTGCCGCGTTGAAGGCCGGGGTGCTGGTGCTGCCACCACCACCGCTACCGGGGTTGCTGCCGCCGCCGGTGCTCGTTCCGCCACAGGCGGAGAGCCCCATCACGACAGCCGCGCCCGCGGCGACCGCGGTGACCACGCGCTTGCTGTTCATAGTGCTGTTGCACCCTTTCTTTCCGAAGCGAATCGAGACACCGGTTGAGTGCGATTCCCTAGCGGGCACGAGGATCGAGGGCGTCGCGCAGTCCGTCGCCGAACAGGTTGAACGCGAGCACGGTGATGAAGATGGCGAGACCGGGCCAGAGCGCGAAGTGCGGCATCGTGTAGAAGCGCGAGGCCTCCGACAGCATGCCGCCCCAGGTGGCGGTCGGGGCGTTGATGCCGACCCCGAGGAAGGAGAGCGCGGACTCGAACAGGATGTTGGTCGGCACCAGCAGCGTGGCGTACACCAGGATCGGGGCGACCAGGTTCGGCAGCAGCTCGCGGAAGAGGATGTACGGTCCGCGCGCGCCCAGGCTGCGGGCGGCGTCGACGAACTCCCGTTCGCGCAGCGACAGCGTCTGCCCGCGGACGATCCGGCCGATGTAGGGCCAGTTGAAGAAGCCGATGATGAAGATCAGCATCCCGATGCGCACCATCTCCGGCGAGAGGCCGAAGACCGAGTCGGGCAGCACGCCGACCAGCGCCATGGCGAACACCAGCAGCGGGAACGCCAGGAAGATGTCCATCGCGCGGCTGATGAGCGTGTCGACCCAGCCGCCGAAGAACCCGGCGATGACGCCGAGCGTGGTGCCGATGGCGACCGAGACCACGGTGGCCAGCAGCGCGATCAGCAGCGAGATCCAGGCGCCCGAGAAGATCCGGGCCAGCAGGTCGCGGCCGTTGACCGGCTCGATGCCCAGCGGGTGGTCGGGGCCCATGCCGCCGAAGAAGCCGATCGGCGCCAGGGTGCCGTTCTGGGTGTCGATGAGGTCCTGGTGGAACTCGTTGGGGTGTACCCAACCGAACACCCGGTCGGCGAGCAGGCCCGCGACGGCGAACAGGACCAGCAGGACGATGACGATCGCGCCCGCGATGGCGACCTTGTCGCGCTTGAGCCGCAGCCACGCGATCTGACCGAGCGACCGGCCCTGGATGGCCTTGGCGCTCACGCCCTTGAGCGCGGCCTCCGGGTCCGCTTCGGCGGCCGATCCGGTGACCTCGGGAGGAGCCGTCATGCCGCCGACCGTCCCCGTCCGGGCGTCTGCGCGACAAGTCGAGAGCGGCGCGATTCGCCGTTCTGTCGACCAAGTCGCGCGGATCGCTGGTAAGCCATCACGCACTCCTCGTGTCCGGTCTCACTGTCTCCGGGATCTCACCGTGTGGTGGCAGACCCTAGCCGCTCAGCTGTGCATCCCTCAGACACATGAGGTCACGATCCGGCCAACTGCCATACACAGAATCACCGAATCGCCACGGTGACGACACGGCGCGTGACATTCGGGCGAGTTTTGTCCGCTGAACGGACGGACGACGACAGTGAGCGGTCACACAGTCACGCGGATCGACGCTCGGTGACGGGTCCGATCGACCGCGAACCACCCCTCCTCGAACCGCTGCCACCGCAGCAGCTCCGCCCGGGACGCCTCGCCGTCACGCGCGACGGCACGCGCCAACCGGGCCCGCGGATCAGCCAATTCGCACCAGAGCAGTGCGGACAGCTTGTCCGCTATGGACAGACGACCGGACGAGACACCTTCCAGCACCAGGGTGTCCACGAGGGGGATTTCCACCCAATCGCCCGGTTCGGGAATCCCGTTCCGCCAACGAACCCTTTGGTAGCGGCCGGGGTCGCCCGCGGCGAACGGATCCAGGACGCCGCGGGCCAGTCGCGGCCACCACGAGACGGGGTCGTCCCAGGTGGCGAACTCGTCGGTGGAGACGACGTGGGCGCCCGGGATCCGCGCGGCGAGGGTGCTCTTGCCCGAGCCGGAATGGCCGTCGACCGCGATGAGCCGCACGCCGCCCAGCCGGGGCGGGGCGCGGAGCAGGTCGAGCACCTCGGTGGGGCACTCCGTCCCCACGGTGGTCAGACCGTGCGGCGGCCGGACAGCGCGCGGCCGAGGGTCAGCTCGTCGGCGAACTCCAGGTCACCGCCCATGGGCAGGCCGGAGGCCAGGCGGGTGACCGTCAGACCGGGGAAGTCGCGCAGCATCCGGACCAGGTAGGTCGCGGTGGCCTCGCCCTCGGTGTTCGGGTCCATGGCCAGGATGACCTCGGTGATCTCCTGCGCGGAGATGCGGGAGAGCAGCTGGCGGATGCGCAGCTGCTCCGGGCCGACGCCGGAGAGCGGGTCGAGCGCGCCGCCGAGCACGTGGTAGCGGCCCTTGAACTCGCGGGTGCGCTCGATGGCCAGGACGTCCTTGGGCTCCTCCACCACGCAGACCGCGGTGGGGTCGCGCCGGGCGTCGCGGCAGATGCGGCAGGTGGTCTCCTCGGAGACGTTGCCGCAGACGTCGCAGAAGACCACGCCCTCCTTGACCTTCTGCAGCGCGTCCTGCAACCGGGACACGTCAGCCGGTTCGGCGGCGAGCAGGTGGAAGGCGATCCGCTGAGCGCTCTTCGGGCCGACGCCGGGCAGCCTGCCCAACTCGTCGATCAGGTCTTGGACCGGGCCCTCGTACAACGCGCCCTCACAGCCCCGGCAGGCCGAGGCCGCTGCCGAGCCCGCCCGCGAGCGGACCCATCTTCTCCTCGGCCAGGCGCTGCGCGTTGCCGCCCGCGTCGCGGACCGCGGCCACGACCAGGTCGGCGAGGGTCTCGGTGTCCTCGGGGTCGACCACCTTCGGGTCGATGACCAGGCCCCTGAGCTCGCCCGCCCCGGACACGGTCGCGGTCACCAGACCGCCGCCCGCGGTGCCGATGACCTCGGCGTCGGCCAGCTCCTGCTGCGCGGAGAGCAGCTGTTCCTGCATCTTCTGCGCCTGGGCCAGGATCGCCTGCATGTCGGGTGCGCCGCCTCCGGGAAACACCGCGGCCCCTCTCATCTCGTCGATGGTGCCGACACCAGCTTAGAGGTCGCTCGACCGTGGCAGGCGGGGGCGGTGTGCCAGAGTTTACCGGTGCTGACACGACGTGCGGCGGGTCTGGTCTTCGCCTGCGCCATCGCGGTGTCCGCGTGTGGCGCGGAACCGACGGCGACCCCCGGATCACCGGCAACCGTTCCGACGACGAGCACCACCGTCGCTCCTACGACAACAACGGCTGTGGCGCCGACGAGCACAACCACGGTCACGACTACTACTACGACCACCACCGCTGCCGCCAAGCCCAAGACAGCGACCACGCAACCACCGGTGTTCAACGGTGACAAGGTCGTCGTGCTCGACCCGGGCCACAACGGCGGCAACGCGAGCCACGCCGCGGAGATCAACCGACTGGTGCCCGCGGGCCGCGGCAAGTCGAAGCCGTGCAACACGACCGGCACCGCGACCGGGTCGGGCTACGCCGAGCACGCCTTCACCTGGGACCTGGCCGGGCGGGTGCGGGACGTCCTCGTCGCGCACGGCGTCAAGGTGCTGCTGACCCGGCAGGACGACCGCGGCGTCGGCCCGTGCGTGGACAAGCGCGCCGCGTTCGGCAACGACTCGGGCGCGACCGCCGTGGTGTCGCTGCACGCCGACGGCTCGACCGCGGCGGGCGCGCACGGCTTCCACATCGCCTACTCGGCGCCACCGCTCAACGCCGCCCAGGGCGAGCCCGCGCTGCGGCTGGCCCGGCAGCTGCGCGACAGCATGGTCGGGGCGGGCCTGGCGACCTCCACCTACATCGGGTCCGGGGGCCTCTCGCCGCGCGACGACCTCGGCGGGCTGAACCTGTCGACGCGCCCCGCGGCGCTGGTGGAGTGCGGCAACATGCGCGACCAGGCGGAGGCCGCGGTGCTGGCCAGTCCGGCGGGCAGGCAGCGGTACGCGGAGGCGATCGCGAACGGGATCCTCGAATACCTCGGATGAGCTCGCTGTGACAGGCTGGAGATCATGTCCGGGATGCGGGTGCTCGACATCGACGACCAGGGTCGGCTGCTGATCGCGGTGACCGACGGTGACCGGCGCAGGCTGGTCGAGGCCGGTGGCAAGGGCGCGGCGGGTGAGCTGACCGCCGCCACCGACCTGACCGCGGCCCGCTACCTCCCGGGCGAGCGCAAGGTCGTCGTCCAGCACGGCGACCCGGGGCAGCTGTCCCTGCTGAAGATCGGCGGCAGGCTCAGGCCGCTGGTCGGCTCCCCCACCCACGCGACGGAGCTGCTGGCCGTCCTGCCGGGTCGGATCGTCTACCGCACCAACCGCAAGCACCGGCTGCTGTACACGGTGGCCATCCGCAACGTGCTGGTCGGCGAGGAGGTCGCGGTGTACGACCGCGGCGGCGCGGTGCTGGAGGCGGCGGTGAGCCCCAACAGCCGCTACATCGCGATCCGCCTGCCCCGCAAACTCGTCCTCGTCGACACCATGCCGGTGACCGAGGACGACCACGTCCGGCTGATCTCCCCGGAACCCGCCGAACGCGGCAGGCGCAACCTCCGCTGGCTCCCCGACTCGACCCGGCTGGTGGCCACCGAGTACGAGGCGGACACCGCCCGCGTCGTGCGGTACGACGTGGCGAGCGAGAGCTGGCACCCGGTGGTCGTCTCCCTCGCCGCGGACACGACCGGGTGGGTGGCCCCCGACGGCCGCCGCGTGGCGGTCGCGTCGGCCAACCGCTTGGCGTTCCACCAGACCGAGAACGGCCGCTTCCTGCGCGCGGCGGAGCTGCCGGCGGAGATCACCGAGGACGGGTTCCTGTGGTCACCGGACTCGCGCGCGGTGGCCGCCACCACGGCGACCGGCGAGATCGTGCGGGTGACGGCCGACTCGGCGGGCGTGGAAACGGTGAGTGCCTGAATTTTGTCGCACAGAGCGCCCGAACGGGTGGACACTGACGCCCATGGTGGACAACGGCCCACGGGACCTCGACGAGCTGACCGCGTGGCTGGACCAGGGCAAGGCGGTCAAGTACCTGCACTTCTGGGGCCACCGCCCGAACCCGGACGGCAGCGTCGGCAAGGGTTGCCTCAGCCAGTGGTGGCCCACCCCGTTCACCCTGGACGGCCGCCGCTTCGCGTCGGCGGAGCACTACATGATGTGGCGCAAGGCAGAACTGTTCAACGACCCCGAAATCGCCACACGCGTCCTGACCGCCCGAACCCCAGCCGAAGCCAAAGACCTGGGCCGCCGAGTCCGTGGCTTCGACGACGAGCGGTGGACGGCCGCGCGGTATGAGGTGGTGCTGACGGCGAGCATCGCGAAGTTCGGCCAAAACCCGGAACTCCGCCGGTTCTTGCTGAGCACGCGGGGGCGGGTGCTGGTCGAGGCCAGCCCGCTGGACCGGATCTGGGGAATCGGCCTGGCCGCGGACGACGCGCGAGCGGCGGACCCGAAGACTTGGCTGGGCCTGAACTTGCTGGGCTTCGCACTGGGTGAGGCCCGCGCGGTCCTCTCGTCGACGGTGTGATCTCCACCAGCAGCACGCCATTCGACGAGCCCGGCGCGAGCAACGACTGCAAGTGATCGTCCACCGCGAGCCCCAAAGGACGGCCCCCGCCTTTCCGCGGGTGTGTTCAGGTCGGTGTGCTCACGTTGACAGTGGCCCGCCGGAACATGAGTCACACGGTCGTGGCCGATCTTGTCGGCGTGAGTCAACCCACGGTCTCACGGGTCTTCCGTCGGTTCCTCCCACTGATCGGCCAAGCGTCATGCCTTCACGTCCCATCTTTTCCTGGGGTGTTGACCGGCCGCGTGGGGATCATCGACGGCACCCTGCTTCCCACGGGCGACCGCGCGGATCACAGGGACGACCACTCCGGAAAACGGCGCCGATCCGGGCCGAACGTCCAGGTCATGTCCGACCTCGACGGCCAACTCCTCGCGGTCTCCATGCCGACCAAGGGATCCACCCCCGACCGGCGAGCATGCACAATCACCGGATGCGAGGATACGCTCGCCGAGTACGACATACTCGGCGACAAAGCCTATCGCGGCACGAGCGTGATCGCGACCATTCAAAAACCGTACCGAGGCGACTTCTCACCCGGCCACATCGACCACAACCATCAACACTCGGCCAGACGAGCAGCGGTTGAACGATGCATCGCCCATCTCAAACACCGGAAAATGACCTCAACCCGATATAGAGGCCCTTACAAGGAGTTCCCCGCGGTCATCCGGATCATCACAACACTCGAGTTCTACCGACTCGGCTGGTAAGCCAGATGAATAGCGCTCTGAGTCAGCGGGGCGTGCTTGCCGGGGGTTCGCGCGGTCAGGACTCGACCGGGCGGGCGCCGAGGGTGTCGGCCAGGAGTTTGAGCATGACCGCCTCCGGATCCGCTTGGCGGGCGCCCGGTTCCGGCTTCTGCGCCGCCTGCGCCATCATCTCTTCCTCGTCTTCCGGTTCCGGGGGCAGATCCGGTTCCGGTGGGGGTGGGATTTCCTCCACCGGCGGGCGCGAGGGCTGGGTCGGGGCCGCGACGCGGCTCGGGGGTTCGAAGGTGCGCGCGGGGGGTTCCGGGGCCGGGCGCGCGGGTTTGGCCGCCGCCGCGGGGGCGCTGCCCGGTTCGGCGTGGATCACCCGGACCTGCCACCGGCCACCCAGGACGGAGCTCAGGGCGGTGGCGATGGCGTCGGTGTTGCGGGGTTCCGCGAGGCGGCGGGCCAGAGGGGCGGCGGGGTGCCCGATGACGACCGTGTCGGCTTCCACCGAGTGGACGGTCGCGTTCGTCAGCATGGCTTCGGTGCTGCGGCTGGACTTGCGGACCGCGGCCAGCAGCTCCGACCACACCCGACGGACACCCGCCGCGTCCATGCCGCCCGCGCCGACCGGTTCGGCGGCGGGCTCCGGCTGGGCGGGGGTGGCGGGCGCGGGGGGCGGCGGTTCGGCGGCGCGGGGTGGCGCCTGCTCGACGCGCGGCGCGGGCTCCGCGGCGCGCTGCGACGGGCGGGTGATCACCGGGCGGTTCGACGCGGCGGGCGCGGATGCGGCAGGCGCGGGCGGTGGGGTAGCCGCGACCGGCGCGGGCGGTCGGGCCTCCGCCGCCGCGGCGACCACCGGGGCGACCGCTCCCGCGCCGGTGACCAGGCGGCGCTCCACCTGTTCCAGGCGCTGCAGCAGGGCCGAGTCGGCGGCGGCGTCCGTGGGCACGGCGGCGGGCAGCAGCATGCGGGCGCACAGCAGCTCCAGCAGCAGCCGCGGCGCCGTCGCGCCGCGCATCTCCACCAGGCCGGTGTGGACGATCTCCGCGTAGCGGGCGAGGGTGGCGGCGCCCAGGCGCTCGGCCTGGCCGACCATGCGGGCCAGTTCGTCGTCCGGGGCGTTGACCAGCCCCTTGCTGGCGGCGTCCGGGACGGCGCGCAGCAGGACCAGGTCGCGCAGGCGGTCGAGCAGGTCCGAGGCGAACCGGCGCGGGTCGTGGCCCGCTTCGACCAGGCGGTCGACCGTGCCGTAGACCGCCGCCGAGTCGCCCGCGCCGAGGCCGTCGACCATGTCGTCGATGAGGGCGACGTCGGTGACCCCCAGCAGCGACACCGCGCGGTCGTAGGTGACGCCCTCGGGGCCCGCGCCCGCCAGCAGCTGGTCCAGCACCGACTGGGTGTCCCGGGCCGAGCCGCCGCCCGCGCGGATGACCAGGGGGAAGACCGCCTGCTCCACCTTCGCGCCCTCGGCCGCGCAGTTGCGCTCCAGCAGGTCGCGCATGGCGCTGGGCGGGATCAGCCGGAACGGGTAGTGGTGGGTGCGGGAGCGGATGGTCGCCAGCACCTTGTCCGGCTCGGTGGTGGCGAAGATGAAGACCAGGTGCTCCGGCGGCTCCTCCACGATCTTCAGCAGGGCGTTGAAGCCCTGCGTGGTGACCATGTGCGCCTCGTCCACGATGAACACCCGGTAGCGGGAGTGGGCGGGCGCGTAGAAGGCGCGGTCGCGCAGCTCGCGGGCGTCGTCGACACCACCGTGGCTGGCCGCGTCGAGCTCCACGACGTCGACCGTGCCCGGCCCGTTGGGCGCCAGGCCGATGCAGGACTCGCACACCCCGCACGGCTCGTCCGTCGGCCCCTGCTCGCAGTTGAGCGAGCGGGCCAGGATGCGCGCGCTGGACGTCTTGCCGCAGCCGCGCGGGCCGGAGAAGAGGTACGCGTGGTTGACCCGTCGGGCCGCGAGCGCGGTGCGCAGCGGGACGGTGACGTGTTCCTGCCCGACGACCTCGGCGAAGGTCGCCGGCCGGTACTTGCGGTAAAGGGCGAGCGCCACGCTCTGACACTACCGGTCACCGCCGACACTCCCCGTCGGGGGAATCGGACTGCCGGGAATCCCCCGCGCGCGCACCGCGTTGCCCGGTAGGTGCCCATCCCGTACTCGGTCCTCGACCTCGCGCCCGTGACCAGCGACTCCACGGAGACCGCGGCCCTGCGCAACAGCCTCGACCTCGCCCGGGTCACCGAACGCCTCGGCTTCCACCGCTACTGGGTGGCCGAGCACCACAACATGCCCGGCATCGCCAGCTCCGCGCCCGCCGTGCTGCTCGCGCACATCGCGATGGCCACCGAGCGGATCCGGGTCGGCTCGGGCGGGGTGATGCTGCCCAACCACGCGCCGCTCGTCGTGGCCGAGCAGTTCGGCACGCTGGAGGCGCTGCACCCCGGTCGGGTCGACCTGGGGATCGGGCGGGCGCCGGGCACCGACCAGGTGACGGCGCGGGCGCTGCGCCGCACCGGGGGGCCGCTGTCGGTCGACGACTTCCCGGAGCAGCTCACCGAGCTGGCGAACTACTTCACCGGCCGCGACGCCAACGGCGTGGCGGCCGTGCCCGCGCTGGGCAACCAGCCCGCGATCTGGCTGCTCGGCTCCAGCGGCTACAGCGCCCAGGTGGCGGGCCACCTCGGCCTGCCGTTCGCCTTCGCGCACCACTTCAGCGCGGAGAACACGCTGCCCGCCCTGGCGCTGTACCGGGAGCGGTTCCGGCCGTCGGCGGTGCTGTCCGAGCCGTACTCGATGATCGCGGTGAACGTGGTCTGCGCCGAGGACGACGAGACCGCGCGGCGGCTGGCCGGGCCCGCGCTGTTGCAGTTCCTGCAGCTGCGCAAGGGGAAGCCGGGCCGGATGCCGACGCCGGCGGACACCGCGGCCTTCGCGTACACGGACCTGGACCGGCTGTTCCTCGAGGAGCGCCTGGCCAACCAGGTCGTCGGGGGTCCGGAGACGGTGCGCGCCGGGCTGGCGGAGCTGGTGGCGACGACCGGGGTGCAGGAGCTGATGATCACCACGAGCGTGTACGACCACGCCGACCGGGTGCGCAGCTACGAGCGCGTCGCGGAACTGGTCGGCCTCACGCCCGCCGCTGACGCGGTCGTCCGGGCATAAGGCGGACCCCGCGCACCTGCCAGAGCCCGCTTATCCTTGCTGCCTTCCGGCCCTGGGGAGGTTCGCGAGATGAACACCGCACGGGGTCCGCGTCCAGTGTAGCGGGAAGGCTTCCCGGCACCGGTCGCGGACCCCCGGCGGGGTCAGTACGACGGCCGCAGCCACGCGGACGTGTTCGAGCCCGCGGCCTGGGCCAGGCTGATGGCCGGGATCGCGGTGAGCAGCAGCGCGCCGATGATCGCCACAGCCTTGACCTGCTCGAACAGGTCGAAGTTGAACGTCGGGATGATGCTGAAGATGGCCAGGTAGACCAGGCCGATGACGATCTCGACGATGTTGCCGCCGATGAGCAGGCCCCTGCCGGTGCCCTTGAGCACCTGGGCACCGCCCACCGCCAGCAGGCCGACGCCCGCGAACTGGACCAGCACGATGAGCACGGCGACCGCGATGCCGTCGGACTTGCCGTCGAAGGCGCTGATCGCGATCAGCAGGGTCAGGATGCCGGTGATGGAGGCCTGCACGAAGGCCAGCACGGCGGCCGAGGTCGCCGAGCCGGGCCGCGACCGGGGACCGACCGCGCCGACCGGGTACTGACCGGGCGGTGGCGGCGCGGGGAAACCGCCAGTCTGCGGGTAGGCGGGGGGCTGCTGGGGGTATTGGGGCGGTTGCGGGTTGAAGTTTCCGCCGCTGTAGTCCTGCGTCATGACGTTTTCCTCGACTGGTCGCCAGGGCCGATCCGGTTAACCATGAGCATCGCTGCGGCACGGAGTTTGTGACGGTTCGCGGCCGGATTGGCTCCGGACAACTAGTGGACAATCCGGCCACCGGGGTGTGATCGGGACCACGCGGCGGGCCACACCGGTTGTACTCTGTACGCCGTCAATCCGGCTTTCGGGGAGCGGAGCGGATGAGACGACCACAGGACCTGCACACGACCATCCTCGCCGTCGACGTGGAGCGCTTCGGCGACCCGCGGCGCACCGACCGGGACCGGTCGATCGTGCGCGCGGGCCTGCACGACGCGCTGCGCCGGGCGATGGACCGCGCCCGGATCCCGTGGGGCGAGCACGAGAACACCGGCGACGGCCTGTTGATGCTGCTCTCCGGGGTGGCCAAGGGCGAGCTTGTCTCGTCGCTGCCGCACGAGCTGGCCGCCGCGCTGCGCGAGCACAACGCCGACCACAACCCCGAGGCGCGCATCCGGCTGCGGGTGGTGGTGCACGCGGGCGAGGTCGGCACGGACGCCGAGGGGCGGGTCGGTAACGACCTCAACCACGCCTTCCGGCTGCTGGACTCGGCGGCCCTGCGCAAGGCGCTGGCCGACTCCCCCGGCGTGCTGGCGGTGGCGGTTTCGGACTGGTTCCACGAGCACGTGCTAAAGCACCAACCGGCCGCGAATCCGGCCATTTACCACCCGAGCACGGTGCGGAAGAAGGAAACCCGGACCACCGCTTGGATCGCCACGCCGGACTACCCCACGATCCGCAGCACGCGACCAAAAGTGCATTTTCCTCACCTTAGAGTCCCGGCTTTGCCGAAGATTTCGTTGCCCAGGCCGAAATGGGAGCCGGTGGGGCTGGCGCTGCTGCTGTGCCTGGCGCTCACCACGAACGTGCTCGCCAGCGCCACCGCCCCCGTGGCCGCGTGCGCGAACCCGGTGCAGCTCAACGTGTTGACCTCCACCGAGCTGGCGCCGACGCTGCGGCAACTGGCGCTGGAGTTCGAGCGCGTCGCCAACCGCGCCGACGACGACGGCTGCCGCAAGGCGCGGGTGCTCGTCGTGGCCGACACCTACAGCGGCGCGGTGGACGCCCTGGGCCGCGGCTGGGCCGGGATCAACGACGCGCGCGACCACGGTCCCGAGCCGCACGTGTGGATACCGGACTCCAGCACGGACGTCGCCCACGTCACGGCCCGCCTGGCGGCCGCGGCCGGGATCGGCGCCGTGCCGCAGCCGCGCCCGGGGATCGCCCGGTCGCCGCTGGTGCTGGCCGTGCCCCCGGACGTGGTCGGCGACCTGCGCCCCGACCGGCAGCGGTTCGACTGGGCGAGCGTCGACCGGGCGCGCGACACCATCGCCTTCGCCCGACCGGACCCGGACGCCTCCAGCGCGGGCATGCTGGCCACCATCGCGCTGTACCGGCACCGGCTCGGGCGCGGCGTGCTGGACACCGCCGCCATGTCCGACGCCGACGTGCCCCGCCGGGCGCACGACGTCGAGCTGACCGTGCCCGCGACGGAGCAGGCGGACAGCGGCGCGCTGCTGTGCGCGTTGCGCTCCTCCCCCGGCCGGATGGCGGTGCTGGTGTCGGAGAAGGCCGCGCTGGACTACAACCGCGGCGCGCTGGTGAACACCCCGTGCGCGGGCACGAAGCCGGACCGGCCGCTGACGCTGCTGTACCCGAGGGACGGCACGCCGGTGCTGGACCACCCGTACGTGGTGATGCGGTGGACGGACCGGCCGGAGAACCCGCGCCGCGCCCAGGTCATCGACCAGTTCCACGGCTACCTGCTGGCGCGGGCGGCCCAGGAGACGCTGCGCAACGACGGATTCCGCAACGTCAACGGTCGTCCCGGCCCGTACGAGGGACCCGTGCAGGAGTGGCCCGCGGCGTTGGAGGTCGGCGCGGACACCGACGACGAGGCCGTGCTGCGAACGGCGCGGAAGGCCCGCGTGCCCGCTCGTGTCCTCTTCGCGGTGGACACCGCGGCGTCGATGTCCCAACCGTCCGGCGACGGCACCCGCGGGCAGGCGGCGGCGAACGCGATCCGCGACCTGCTGCCGCTCTTCGGCGCGCGCGACGAGGTCGGTCTGGCCACGTCGTCCGGTGTGGTCGTCGAGCTCGGCAGGGGCAACTCGACGGCGGTGCGGTCCACACTGCGACCCACGCCGCCACCGTCCCCCGGCGCGACCGACGTCTACGGACTGCTCAACGCGGGTGTCGACCACCTTCGGGCCAAATCCGAACAGACGGACAACGACCTGCTCATCCTGTTCACCGACGGCGCCACCGCTAACCAGGCGCTGGTCGACCTGACCGAGCTGAAAAGGCGGGTGTCCGCGCCGAGCCCGAGCACCGAGGTGCTGGTGGTGTCGCTGTCCACCGACCGCTGTTTCCTGACCGGGCTGCGCGAGGTGGCGGACGCGACCGGCGGCTGGTGCCTCGACGCCGCGGGCGCGGCCGCGCTCGCCGACCTCCCGTCCCGGGTGGCGGCCGGTCTCTGGAGGAGGGACTGATGATCAGGCTGCGCTACGCGGTGCTCGCGCTGGCGGCCACCGCCGGGCTGGTGGCGAGTTGCCTGGACTCGACCGGGCAGACCGACGACCGGGTGGACGCGCGCGGTCCGATCACGTTCGTCGACGGGCGGGACAACACCCGGGGCTCGCAGATCAAGCAGATGGTCGAGCGGTGGAACAACGGCCGCGGGTTCAAGGAGCAGGTGACGTTCGTCGAGCAGTCCCCGGCCTCCGACGCCCACCGCGCGTCGCTGGTGGCCGCGGCGGAGGACGTGGCGCTGCCGGGTTCGCGGAGCCGGTGCAACGACGTGATCATGGTGGACACGGTGTGGACGGCCGAGTTCGCCCGCGCCGGGTACCTGCGCCCGCTCAACGGCGCGGAGTTCGGCATCAACCGGTTCATCGAGTCCGCGGTGGTCAACGCGACCGTGGACGGCACCCTGTACGCGATCCCCGCCCGCTCCGACGGCGGACTCATCTACTACCGCAAGGACATCCTCGACGCGGAGCACCTGCCGCCGCCGAACACCTGGGCCGAACTGGCGGGGATGGCCAAGCGGCTGGGGCGCGCGCACGGCATCGGCGGCTACGTCGGCCAACTCGCCCGCTACGAGGGCCTGACGGTGAACGCGATGGAGGCGATCTGGGCGGCGGGCGGCAACCTGGTCGGCTCGGACGGTCGCATCGCGATCGACTCGCCGCAGGCCAAGGCCGGGGTGCGGACGCTGGCCGCGGGGTTGAGCGAGGGCTGGATCCCGCGCGAGACAACGGGGTTCGCCGAGGAGGAGAGCAGGCGGTACTTCCAGGAGGGGAAGGCGCTGTTCCTCCGCAACTGGTCCTACGCGTACCCGCTGCTGAACGCGCCGGGGTCGCCGGTGGCGGGCAAGGTCGGTGTCACCTGGCTGTCCAGCCCGAGCGCGCTCGGCGGGTGGAACGCGGCGATCTCGCCGTGTTCGCGCCACCAGCGCACGGCCCGCGACTTCATCCGGTTCCTGACCAGTGAGGACGAGCAGCGCGCGCTGTTCACCGAAGGCGGTTTCGCGCCGTCGGTGAAGAGCCTATACCAGGACCCGATGCTGCTCAGCCAGTACCCGCACCTGGGCGTGCTGTACGGCAGCATCCGCGGCGCGCTCGACCGGGTGCGGACCCCGGACTACGACCGCGTCTCGGACATGATGCAGGAAAGCCTCCACCGGGCGCTGGACCGCGTGGTAGCGGTCGACCCGACAATGGACGGCCTGGCCGAGGAGATGCGTTCCACGCTGCACAGCGGATAGTTCCCGGAATAGCGGAACGAGTCCGAAGACCGCCGAGTTAGCAAAGTGCTAATAAATTCAGCACATCTTTAGCGCGCCCGCCGGCAGCGCGGATACCCTGGGACACAAGGGGAGACAGGACAGGCCACCGCGGTTCTTTGGGGGATCCGCGCATTCTCGACCGCGTCCCGGTCGACATTTCCGCACGCCTATCCCGTCACCCCTCGCACGCAGAGCGATCCCCTGCGTGACGCTTCATGGAATGAGGGGATGAATGACCACCACAGAGTTTTCCGAGAACTTCGACGTCGGTGACGTGGCCAATCCGGACGCACCGGACCCCACCCCGGAGGAGATCACCGACCCGACCCACCCCGACCACGTCGAGCCGTTCACCGCGGCCACCCCGGTGCCGGAGGGGGTCTGACATGAGCCTGCTCAGCGGCTACGAGCCCGCGCGGTCCTGCACCGGGTCGCCCACCACGGGCGCCCGCGCGCTGATGTCCTGGTACCTCGGCGCCTACGCGGGCCGCGGCGGCCGGAACCTGGGTATCTACAACTGCCGCAGCGTCGCGGGGACCAGCACCACCAGCCTGCACGGCGAGGGCCGCGCGGACGACCTCGGCGTGCCGGTCGGCGCGTCGTGGGCGCAGGGGCTGGCCGACCAGTTGCGGCTCAACTCGGCGGAACTGGGCGTCCAGTGCGTGATCTACAACCGCCGCATCTGGTCCGGCGCGCACGCCGCGGCCGGGTGGCGCCCGTACACCGGCGCGAACCCGCACGTGGACCACCTGCACGTCGAACTGTCCTGGAACTCGGCCCGCGGCCTGACCCCGGAACGCGTGCAGCAGGTGCTGGGCGGCCAACCGGCACCGCCGTCCACACCCCCGACCACGCCCCCGCCCTCGGCACCCCCCGGCCACCCCACCATCCGCCGCGGCGCCAAGGGCGACCCCGTCCGAGAACTCCAGCGCATCCTGAACGCCTGGTACCCGACCCTCCCGCAGCTCGCGGTGGACGGCGACTTCGGTCCGGCCACCGAGGCGAGGGTCAAGCACATGCAGGAACGCGCGGGCCTGACCGTCGACGGCATCGTCGGCCCCAAGACCTGGGCCCGCCTCCTGGGCGGGTGACAGGTCCCGGTGGGCACCACCCAGACCGCGGGTGGCGCCCACCGGGATCCACCTGGTCGGGGGACGCGCAACCCACCGGAGTCGACGGGGTGAAATCCCGCCCCCACGAGCGAAGCGCGCCGTGGCGCTGCGCAGAACCGTTGGTAGCGCGCCGGTCGCGCCCACCCCGCGGTCGAGGCCGGGGCGTTCACGCTGGTGGTAACCATGCCAGGGCCCCGTTTTGGCCGGTCAGTCCACCATCCGGTACCCTCTCCCACGGAGGATTCGCATAGTGGCCTAGTGCGCACGATTGGAAATCGTGTTGGGTGTTAAAACCCTCGGGGGTTCAAATCCCCCATCCTCCGCTCCGACGGAACACCGGTCGCCCATTGTGGTGGCCGGTGTTTCTCGTTTCCGGGGGTCAGCCCGCCACTCGGGGGTGGGGGTGCAGGTCGGCCAGGTCGGCGGCGGTCAGGCCCGCGGTCCAGCCGGAGGTGTTGGTGATGGTGGCGCGGCGGGTCCGGATACCTGGGTAGAGGGTGTCGAAGCGGGTGTCGACGGCTCGGCGGCGGGCGGTGAGGACCGGGACCAGGGCGGTCGTGGCCAGGCGGGTGTGGTCGCCCGCTTCGGTGAGGCGCTGGTGGACCCGGTGGGCGTAGGCGACCAGGAAGGCGTGGCGGTACGCGCGGCCGGTGTCGGGGGCGTGGGACATCGCGCGGGTGGACTGGACGTGCAGGGACGTCGCGAGGAGTTCGGTGATCTCGAGGTCGGTTTCGTGGCCGACCAGGCCGACGCAGCCGAGCCGGGGGTAGAACACCGAGCGGCAGCGGTTCGCCTCGGCGACGGCGTCCACAAGCTGTGCCTTCGGCGCCAGGTACGGGCCGCGCAGCCACAACCGCCGAGCCGCCGCCTCCTGCGGTTCGGCGGCGGTGACCACCGCCTGCTCGAACGCGTACCGGGCCATCAGCTCCTGCGCCTTGGCCGAGAGCGCCTCCGCCTCGGCCGCGTACGGTGTGGACTCCGCCTTGGCCAGCAGGCCGCGGACCCGGGCGAGGACCCGCTGGTCCACCCCCGGTGCCGCGACCTCGGTGGCCGGGTCGAGCGGACCGGGCACCAACCGGGGCAGCTGCGGCAGGCCCATCAGCGCGCCCAGCAGTTCCACGACCCGCCGCAACGCGGACTCCAGGGGACCCGTCAGCCGGACCGGTCCCGCGCCCGCCAGGGACGCCAGCTGGCGCCGCCACACGGGGTGCAGGTCGCGGTAACGCGCGCACTCGGCGACCACCGCCGAGCTGGCCAGCGGCACAGCCGACCGGGGCACCGCCGCGACGACCTCGGCGGGCTGCCAACCGCGCCGCCACAGCAGCTCCAGCGCCCGGTCCAGCGCGGACGCCGCCGCCGCCGTCGCCACCTCGCCCCCCGCCGCGGCGACCACGCGCACTT
This sequence comes from Actinokineospora auranticolor, assembly GCF_041897805.1. Classification (GTDB taxonomy): domain Bacteria; phylum Actinomycetota; class Actinomycetes; order Mycobacteriales; family Pseudonocardiaceae; genus Actinokineospora; species Actinokineospora auranticolor. The sequence goes on along the minus strand of NZ_CP154825.1, from coordinate 217,598 downwards.
GGTCGAGCCCGCCGCTGAGCGCGGCCTCGGTCAACCGGGCCGCGAGCACCGCGGGCACGGCTCGCTCTCGACCATATGTTCGCACGGACCACATCATGCACCCCGGACACGCCAAGGCGCCGACCACCCCGGGGGTGGTCGGCGCCTTGTCCAGGTCGGACGCTACTCGTCGTCCTCGGCGGCGTGGTCCGGCTTGCCGGGGTTCGGGTCACGCGAGAGGTCGATCAGCGGGTGCCGCTCCGCCCCCTCCGGTGCCGCGTGCCTGCCGGTCCCCTCCGGACGCTCGACGCGTTCGGTCACGACGTTCCCTCCTTCAGCTCCGCTGTCTACAGAGGAACCGAGGCTACCCCCGGTGGGCACGAACCCACTCGGAGATGCCGTCGGCAGTGATCGGCAACGCATCGGAGATGACCCGGGCACCGGTGTCGGTGACCACCAGGTCGTCCTCGATGCGCACCCCGATGCCGCGCAGCTCCGGCGGCACCGTCAGGTCGTTCGGGTGGAAGTACAGGCCGGGTTCCACGGTCAGCGCCATGCCCGCTTCCAGGGTGCCCTCGTGGTAGGCCGACGCGCGGGCCCGGGCGCAGTCGTGCACGTCCATGCCGAGGAAGTGGCCGACGCCGCAGACGATGTAGCGGCGGTGGTGCTGGCCGTTGACCTCAAGGGACTTGTCGACCGAGCCGGGCAGCAGGCCCCAGTCGTGCAGGCCCTCGGCGAGGACCCGCATGGCGGCGTTGTGGAAGGCGCTGTACTCCGCGCCCGGCTTCACCTCGGCCATGGCGGCGAGGTGCGCGTCGTGGACCAGGTCGTACACCTGGCGCTGGGCGGCGGAGAACTCGCCGGAGACCGGGAACGTCCGGGTCACGTCGGCGGTGTAGAGGGTGGTGACCTCGACACCGGCGTCGAGCAGCAGCACGCCGTCCTCGGGCACGGTGCCGTCGCAGCGGGTCCAGTGCAGCACCGGGGCGTGTTCGCCCGCGGCGACGATCGAGGCGTAGCCGGGGCCGTTGCCCGCGGTCCGCGCGCGCCGGTCGAAGGTGCCCTGCAACCAGCGCTCACCGCCGCCGCGCACGGCCTCGCCCAGCTCGCGGGCCACATCGGCGAAACCGAGCACGGTCGCGTCGACAGCGGCCTGGAGCTGGCCGATCTCCCAGTCGTCCTTGATCCGGCGCAGCTCGGCCAGGGTCGTGCGCAGCTCCGGGCTGTGCGCGCCGACCAGGGCGTCCAGCAGCGGGTCGGCGCCCTTGGCGACGTGCACCTCGGGCAGCTGACCGCGCAGCGCGCGGGGCAGGTCCTCCAGCGGCCGGACGTCGACGCCGAGCGCCGCGGACCACTCGGCCAGGCCGGGCACGGCGCCGTTCCACAGCTCGCCGTCGCGGGCGTTGGCGAAGAAGTCGGCCTCGCTCGGGCCCGCGGGCTCGCGCAGGTGCAGCACCGCGTCGTGGCCGCCGCCGGAGGGGGTCATTACGAGCACGGCGCCCTCGGCGTAGCAGCCGGTCAGCCAGGCGAAGTCGCTGTCGGCGCGGAAGACGTAGTCGGTGTCGTTGGACCGGGTCGGCGCCAGCCCGGCGGCCAAGGCGATCCGTTTGCCGGGGAAGGCCGCGGAGAGCCGGTCGCGGTGCGCCTCGGCGGCTTCGGCCGCACCCGCGACGCCGCGCACCCGGCGGTCGGCCGGGCCCCAGTCGTCGCGCACGAACTCGCGGAACCCCTCGGCTTCCACCAACCTCGACGGATCGCGTCGAGCCGGACGGTCGCTCATCAGGACACCTTCCTTCTTCCTCGTCTCCCTCGCGGCGGCACAGCACCACCCAGCCGAGGGTATAGAAGCAGGCCACCGGCGCAGCCCGGAGAAGCGGAGAGCGCCGGCTCCCCCTGGGAACCGGCGCTCTGCGTACTGCGAAGTTTGGCGGTGGCGGTGGGATTTGAACCCACGGAGGCTTTCACCTCACACGCTTTCGAGGCGTGCTCCTTCGGCCGCTCGGACACGCCACCGCAGAAGAGATTACAGATCTCCACCGCCCAGGCCCAACCCGACCCCCTGGAGCGGGGAAAGCCCGCCTCCCGGGGGATAGGAGGCGGGCTCTCTGCGGCAAGGAGACCGCGGCGCCGTTCAGTGCCGGTTACGCAGGTGATCCTTGGCGTCGTGCACGGCCCCGGCTGCCTTGTCCCGCAGGTCGTGGCCTGTTTCCTTGGCCTCGCCGCTGACCTGGTCCGCCTTGCCGGAGTTCTCCAGGTCGCGGTTGCCGGTGGCCTGGCCGAGCTTCTCCTTGGCCTCGCCGACCACCTGCTCGGCCTTGTCCTTGACCTTGTCGAACACGCCCATAGCCGGTCCTCCTTCGTTCGCTCTCGCCCCCATGGGGTGTCCAGCCGGGCCGAACAACCCACTCGTTTGTGACTCAAGTCACAAATTGCGTCGAGCGGCGAAGAACCCCTCCAGCAGGGCGGCGCACTCGGCCTCCAGCACGCCGCCGATGACCTCGGGGCGGTGGGTGAGCCTGCGGTCGCGGACCACGTCCCACAACGACCCCACCGCACCTGTCTTGGGCTCCCAGGCACCGAAGACCACACGGTCCACTCGGGCCAAGACGAGCGCTCCGGCGCACATGGTGCACGGTTCGACCGTCACCGCCAGGGTGCAGCCGGTCAGGCGCCAGCCGTCGTTGTGTCGTTTGGCGGCTTCCCGCAGCGCGAGGACTTCCGCGTGCGCGGTGGGGTCGGCGAGGGCTTCCCGCGCGTTGCACGCCGAAGCGAGCTCCGTCCCGTCGGGACCGAAGACGACGGCGCCGATGGGGACGTCACCGGTGGCCTCGGCGCGGCGGGCGGCGGTGATGGCCGCGCGCACGAGCCCGTCGAGGTCCACCGGTGGCCCGCTCGGGCTCACTGGAGGATCGTGTCCAGGTGCTTGGTGAACTCGGAGGCGAAGCCGAGCCGCTGGGCGATCATCTGCAGCTGCTCGTCCGGGTACAGGTCGATCTCGTCGATGATCACCTGCAGCTCCGGCGCGGGCAGCCCCAGGTCGGCCAGGATGTCCAGGGACCCCTCCGGCCAGACCTCCTCGTCGTCCTCCGGCGGGTCGACCCGCAGGACGTCGAGCGCGTCGGCGGCGATGTCGTAGTCCAGCGCGGCCGCGGCGTCCGAGAGCAGCAGCGACACCCCGCCCGGACTCGGTCGCAGCAGCAGGAAGAACTCGTCATCGATGGCCAACAACCCGAACACGGCACCCGTGGTGCGTGTCTTGCGCAGCTCGGTGATCGCCGCGTCGAGTTCGCGCAGGGCGGTGGCGTCCATCGGATCGCACCGCCATTTGCCGTCCTCGCGGACGACCGCAACCCCGAAGCCCGGTACCGGCTCCTCTCCCGACATGCACACACCGTATTCCGCGCGGAGGTCACCCGGAAGAAGCAGTCCCCCATACCGACGCGCGATGACACTATCGAGAAATGACGACCCAGGCCGTATCCACCTCACCGCGGGCGGGCGATCCCCGTTTCGGCGGGCTGTTCGACGCCGCGCACGCGCTGCAGCCCAAGACCGTCGCCCTGCGCAGGCAGCTGCACACCCACCCTGAGCTGGGGCTTGACCTCCCCCGCACGCAAGCTGCCGTAGTGGCGGCTTTGCAGGGGACAGGGCTGCGGCTGCACACCGGCAAGAACGTCAGCTCGGTCGTTGGGGTGCTGGAGGGTGAACGGCCCGGTCCGACCGTCCTGCTGCGGGGAGACATGGACGCGCTCCCACTGCAAGAGGACACCGGTTTGGCCTATGCGTCGGAAGTCGACGGGGCGATGCACTCGTGCGGCCACGACACGCACGTGGCCATGCTCGCCTCCGCCGCGCGGCTGCTGTCCGAGCGGCGAGCGGACCTGGCCGGTCAGGTCGTGTTCATGTTCCAGCCCGGCGAAGAGGGTTTCTACGGCGCCCGGTACATGATCGAGGAGGGCGTGCTGGAGGCCGCTGGTCGACCGGTGGAGCGGGCGTTGGCGCTGCACATCACGTCGAAGGAGACCTCCGGGATGCTGCGCTGCCGACCGGGGCCGATGATGGCCAGCGCCAACTCGTTCACGGTGATCGTCACCGGCAAGGGCGGGCACGCGTCGAACCCGTCCGACGCGATCGACCCGGTGCCCGCGGCGGCGGCCATGGTCGGGGCGCTGCAGACGCTGGTGACTCGGCGGATCAGCGTGTTCGAGCCGACCGTGGTGACCATCGCCAAGATCGCCGCGGGGACCACGTCGAACATCATCCCGGAGACCGCGGAGCTGCAGGGCACGCTGCGGACGCTGTCGGAGGCGGCGCGGGCGACGATGCTCGCGGAGATCCCCAAGGTGTGCACGCAGATCGGCGCCGCCCACGGTTGCACCGTCGAGTTCACCGTGGACGCCGGGTATCCCGTGACCATCAACGACGACGCGGTGGCCGCACAGCTGCAAGAGATCGCTGCGGCGGCTGTTGGCCCCAACCACGTCGGTCTTATGCCGAACCCGCTCATGGGCGCCGAGGACTTCTCTTACGTCCTGCAACGCGTCCCGGGCGCGATGGCGTTCCTCGGCGCGTGCCCCCCGGGTGTCGATCCGGCGGAGGCCGCGCCGAACCACTCGAACCGGGTGCACTTCGACGAGGCGGCGCTGCCGTACGGGGTGGCCACCTACGCGGCCTTCGCGCTGGACGCGCTGCGCTGATCGGGTGATCGATAGGGCACTATCTTTGCCCATGCGATCGGTGTGCGTTGTCGGCCTCGGGCTCATCGGCGGTTCGGTCCTGCGGGCGGCCTCGGCCGCCGGTCGGGCGGTGTGGGGCACGGCGGGCTCGGCGGAGGACGTCCAAGGCGCGATCGGCGAGGAGTTCACCGTCACCGACGTGGACTCCGCGCTGCGCCGGGCCGCCGAGGAGGACGCGCTGGTGGTGGTCGCGGTGCCGCTGCCCAACGTCGACGCGGTGCTGCGCAAGGTCGGCGACCTGGCGCCGAACTGCCTGCTCACGGACGTGGTGAGCGTCAAGGGGCCGGTCGCTGCCGCGGTCGCCCGGTACGCGCCGGACACCCGGTTCGCGGGCGGCCACCCGATGGCGGGCAAGTCCGCGTCCGGCTGGTCGGCGAGTTTGGCGGCCCTGTTCAGCGGCGCGGCCTGGGTCGTCACCGCCGACGAGGAAACCACCCTCGAGGCCTGGCGCGAGGCCGCGCAACTGGCCCTGGACTGCGGCGCGGGCGTGGTCCCCACGACGACCACCGAGCACGACGCGGCGGTCGCCCGGATCTCGCACCTGCCGCACGTCATGGCCGCTGTCCTGGCCGCCTGCGGCGCCGACGGCGGTCCCCTGGCCATGGCCCTGGGCGCGGGTTCGTTCGCCGACGGCACCCGGGTCGCGAGCAGCAGGCCGGAGCTGGTGCTGGCCATGTGCGAGGGCAACCGCGACGCGCTCCTGGGCGCCGTGGACGACGCACTCGGCAGGCTCGGCGCCGCCCGCGGCGCCCTGGCCTCCACCGGCGCCCTCGGCGCCACCATCCGGTCCGGCCACGCGGGCCGCGAGGTCTTCGAGGGCCAGCGCGACGCGGCCAAGGCCCAGGCGATGGTCGACCTGGCGGGCCAGGACCCCCTGGCCGAACTCCGGCTGATCGGCGCCCAAGGCGGCCGCGTCACCGGCTTCGACGGCGACCTGGCCATCGCCGCCCTGCCGGTACTCGCCGACTGACAGGTATCGGGTAGCTAACGAAGCGGTGACCGGCGTCACCGCGCGCCCTACGTTTGGCGGGTGGATCTCCCAGCGCCGTTACCACCGCCGCCGCCCAACCGGGTGCGGCGGTTGGCGGGTATCGCCGGGGGTCTGGTGCTGCTCGGGGCCGCGATCGTGGTGCTGCGGACCCCGCCCGAGGCCGGTGAGGAAGGGCCCGCGCCGCCGCCGCCCGCGCAGACCGTGGTGCGGCAGTACGCGGCCGATGGCGTGGTGGTCCCGCAGCCGGGCTCGCGCCCCGACCCGCCCGCCAAGGTGGTGGCCGTAGTGGGGTTGCGGCGGCTACAGCTGTGGTGGGGCCCGAACGTAGCCAGTGTGCCGGAGCCCAAGGGCGCGGCGGGCTACGAGGTGACCTGGGGCCGCATGGGTACGGCCGAGTACACCCGGCTCGTGGCGGAACCGTCCGTCCAACTCGACGCACTCGACAACAACACGCCCTACGACGTCGAGATCCGCACCATCGACTCTTACGGCCAGCGGTCGCAGCCCGCCAAGACGTCCGCGACACCGCAAGACCCCGCAGACAACCCGCCTTGGTCGTTCAACGACCGGTTCATGACGCGGGTGGTTCCGGACCCGCTGAACTGGCGGTTCGCGAGCACCGACGACTGCGGGCGGGCGACCCGGGGCGACGGCGACGACGGCAGCAGGCTGGTGATCAGCGCCCAGTGCGGCATCGAGCCGGTCGCGTTGCGGGCCAGGCCGCCGCTGCGGCTGCGGGACGCGCCGGTGAACGGCGAGCTGGGCCGGTTCGTCGTGGAGACCGACCACCCCGGTCAGCGCGGTGAGCTGCTGCTCGACCTGGTGCCCGGTCCCGCCGACCTGATCGCGGGCTCGCCCAACGGCGCCCCGCCGCGTGGACCGGCCGGTCTGGCGGTGGAGGACGCGTCGCTGCCGCCGGGCGCCATCCGGGTGCGGGTGGCCGGTAGCGAGGCGACCACCGAGGTGCAGGTCGTAGTGGCTCCGGGCACGCCCCGGCTCGGCAAGGCGGTCTCGACCTCCCCCGCTCCCCGGGCGGAGCTGGGGATGGCCGTGCGGTGGGAGGTCGTGCTGCGCACCGATGGCGTGCAGGTGCTGCGCAACGGGGTTGTAGTAGGTGGCGGTGACGTCGTACCCGCGTGGCGGGAGGCCACCGCGCTGGTTGGGTTCATCGGCGGCACCGGCGGTCTCTACGCGGGGGTGAGCCTTGTCGGCTTCATCGGTGCGCCTACAGCCGCTCCGGTGTTGGTGGTGCCACCGTCGATCGATAGCGGTCGTGTGGTGGTGGCGCCGGATTCGCTGTTGACGACGTTCGGCCCCGGGGAGCGCGTACCGGGCACGCGCGGCGGTCAGATCCGCCTGACGCTCGTCCCGCAGAACGGCCCGGACGAGCCCGCCACCGACACGTTCAGCGTCGAGGTGGGCGGATCCCTCTTCCCGGCCCGGCCCGCGGTGGCCGGGCAACCGATGGTGCGCAACGTGCGGTACCCGATCGTCGCCGATGTGCCGCCGGAAGCGCTCGTCTACGGCCCCGACGGCAAGACCCTCGTCATCCGCGTGCGCGGCCCCCAATACCGGCAACGCGCGGCGACAAGGGTGATCAGCGCGTCGGTCGAGTTGATCGCGCTGGAAGGCGCCGTCTCACCCGCGGCGGGCAGCGGCACCGACGTCCCCCTGCCGCGCGGGGCGTCGAGCCTGCCCCGCCCCGGAGCGGTGCTGCTCGACGCGGCGGGCAACCCCGTGCCGGAGGACGCGGTACTGCCCAGCGGCCGGACCGTCGTCGAGGTCTTCACCGACGGCCGCGCCGGTCAGCTGCGCACCGGGCGCCTGGCGAGCACGGCGGGCGTGGAGGTGTCGCTGGACGGGCGGCGGGTCGCGGGCATACCGACGGTCGTGGACGGCCCCGGGCTCGGCGGGCGCTGGCGGCTGGCGCTGACCACGGCCGACCTGCCGCCGGGCAGGCACAGCGTCGAGGTGAAGGTGCTCGGCACCGACCCGACCACGCCGTTCGCGGTCGCGTCCGTGCCGTTCCGGATCGCCTAGACGCGGCTGGCGACGCCCGGGTACTCGACGACCACGCCGTCGGCGTCGACGGTCAGCTCGGTGGTCACCTCGCCCTGGGTGAACTCGATGACCGCGCCGCGCTCGTCGACCGAGACCGTGCGGTAGCGCTGCCGGACCACCTGGACCTCCAGCTCGGGCATGCTCACGTAGACCACGGGCAGCTCGTGCTCGCCGGTCTGCCGGTGCAGGCCGAGGCGCCGGATCGGCAGCGCGGACAGGGTGACCATGCCCGCGACGTCGATGGTCAGCGCGCCGTCGAACTCCTCCCGCCGGGAGGCGTCGCCGTGGTCGACCAGCCAGGTGCCGTCCTCGGTCCGGTTGACCGAGACCTGCCGCTCCTGCGCCGCGGTCGTGCGCAGCAGCAGCCTGCCCGCCTCGGCGCCGCGCGCGGCGTCGTTGAAGGAGGCGTCGAACGAGGCGCTGAACGCCTCCCTGCCGGTGTCGGGGTGCGCCGCGGCGATGAGCCTGCCGGAGGCCCGCAGCCTGCCCTCGGTGAGCAGCAGGCGCACCGACTCGAGGGTCGCGGGTCGGCTGCCCTGCCAGGTGAACACGGACGGGTTGCGCGGTCTGCCGCCACCCTCGGCGAGCACGCGGTCGGTCGTGGCGTCGGTGCTCACGCCTGTTCGCCCGTCCGCTGGTTGCCGTCGATGCTCATGGTGCTCCTCACGCGCGACGCCACACTGCCGAGAAATCAACATACCGACCGTGGCGCACTTAGTGCGACCAGCGAGCGGCGGTCCGCGACCGTTGTTGCACCAGTCCTGGGCCACGCAAAGTGGCGTTTACCGCCGTCAACTCGGCTACTACGGGCTCAAGGCGTTCGTCTTCCGGCAGTTGGACACGCACAGGCGCACGCTCGCCTCTCACCGCCTCGGCCGCCTCCCGCACCGCCGCCACGAGGGTCCTGGTGTCGGCCTCGCTGACGGGCTCCCCACCACGGTCGATGGCGAGCGCGACTGCCGTGACCGCGTCGGTGAGCCGTTCCAGACCCACGATCACCGGCCACCACGCCGCCGCCTGCCGACCGGCCGCGAACGGCTCCACCAGGGACTGCTGGAACGCGGTCCGCACGTCCGACAGCGCCCGGTAGGACTCCCGGCGCAGCGGTGAACGCTCGTCACGGTGTCCGGACAGGGCGTGTTCCAGGTAGGCGGCGACGGTGTCGAGCGCGCCCGCCAGGTCCTCGCCGACGCGTGGGCGGCGGGCGCCCGGCCAGAGCAGGTAGCCGATGACCAGCACGATGGCACAGCCGATGCCGGTGTCGAGCAGCCGCGCGCCCACGAGCGACCAGTCGCCCGCCTCGGCCACGTCGAGCTGCACGAGCACCAATGGCGTCACGAACGTGCTGAACATGCCGTAGTTGCGCACTTGACCGATCGGCAGCGCAGCGGCGGCGATTGCCATCAACGGCACCAGGACCCACCCGGGCGGGTCTACCGCGAGCACGCCAGCACCTATGAGCACGCCGACTGCGGTGCCGACACCTCTTAGGACCGCGCGTCCGAACACGGACCCAAAGTCCGGCTTCAGCACGATCGCCACGGTCAGCGCGACCCAGTACGAGTGCTCCAGCGCGGCGAACCGCCCCACGGCCACCGCCACCCCGACGCAGACCACCAAGCGCAGCACGAGCATCCAGGTGCGGCGGCCCACGACCTCGCGGAGCCGTTCCCGCACGCCCACGGGCTCCTCGTCGGGCCGCAGGTCGGTATCGCGATCACCGCGCCGGAACTCGGCGACCGCGCGCAGCCCGGCGTGCAACTGGGCCAGGGCGCGCGCTCCTTCCGGTGGTTCGGGCGGTTCCGACAGGGGTTCGCGGACGCGGATGCGGTACGCGGCCTCGAACAGGTAGGTGACGAACTCGGGCGGTATCTGCTTCTTCGCATTGACCAGCGCTACCGACGCTTCGATTACCGGTGTCGTCTCGGTGAGCAAGACAAACAGTCGACGGTAAGAGCGGTCCCGGCCCGCAAGACGTGACCGTGCGTCCAAGAGCGCGTCATAGGCGGCGTTGATCGCTTTGGTGAGTTCCCGGCGCGCGTGGCGAGCTTCTGCGGTACCAGCCGCAGCGAGCATGACCGCGATGTGGTCGTACACCGTTGCCACCGCCGCCCGTTCCAGCGCGGCACCGCGCACCGGCCACGCGGCGATGGACAACACCAGCGCGAACGCGGCCCCAGCCGCGAAGCAGCCCGTGGCCAGCCAGGGATCGGCGGTCTGCCCGGAACCGAGGATGGCGAACACCAGCAACTGCAACCCGGCCAGCGACGCGGTGCTGCTGACCGCACTGACCACTGCGGACACACCGGCCACCAGCACGAGCGCCCAGGTCCAGGGTCCTTCGAGCAGCATGCCGACCCAATACCCGCCGACTCCGGCTATCGCGGCCCACACCGTCCTCTGTGCGCGGTAGCGGTATGGGCCGTCGGAATCGGCGAAGACGACGCACAAGGCGCCGATGGAGACCAGGACACCCAGGTCGATCCGCCCCACCAGCATCCCGATCGCGACGGGCGCGGCGATGGCCGTCGCGGCGCGCAGTGCCCGCTTCCACGGGATCGGGACCGGGCGCTGGCTCAGCAGCTCACGCAGCCAGTGGGGGGCCGAAAGATCGCTCACGGCACGACCGTAAACGCAGATCGCCTCCCGGGCCGCGTGGCCCGGGAGGCGATCTGGAGTGCTATCGGCTGACTACGCGGCGTTGCGGCGGTGACGCACGTAGAGGAGCGCACCGGCACCCGCTCCCAGCAGGCCGACGCCCACCAGGACCGGGACCAGGATGTTGGCACCGGTGTCGGGCAGGTTGTTGCTCGGCTGCGGCGCCGGGGCGACCGTGGTCGTGGTCGGCGGCACGGTGGTGGTCGGCGCGGTGGTGGTCGGCGCCGTCGTGGTGGTGGTCGGCGTGGTGCCCTTGGCCCAGTCGGCCTCGCCGACGGCCTTGAGCGGGACGGTCTCGGTGCCCGCCACGATCAGCGGCTGGGCTTCCTCGCCCTCGCGGTTCTTGCCGACGAAGAGGCGGCCGACCTCGATGGCCGGACCCTCACCGGTGACGCTGAAGGAGCCCTTGCCGTCCTTGGCGTCCGCCGGGATCTGGAGGTAGATCTCGGTGCCGTCCTTGACGGTCGTGATCGCCTTGCCGTCCTTGTCGACGACCTTGACGCCCTCGGGCAGGTTGACGTCCAAGCCCTTGATCGTGCCGTTGGAGGAGACCTTGAACGGCCCGATCTTGTCGCCCGGCTTGCCGGACCGCTTCGACGGGGCGACCTTCAGCTCGCCCTTCTCGGGCTCGCCGATGTCCTTCGCGTTGTCGATCAGGTACTTGTAGACCGCGTAGACGTCCTTGTCGTCGTCGGTCTTCGCGGTTTCGCCGGGGACGCCGCCGGAGGAGTTTTCCTCGTCGAGGTCGAGGCCGTCGCTGAAGTGCCAGATCGCGGCCTGCGTGGCGGCGATGACCTCAGCCCGCTCGATCGTCTCGCCCGCGGCGCGGTTCGGGAGGTTCTTAGCGTTGAAGTAGGCTTCGTCGTTCACCGGGTAGCCGTTGTGCAGCACCCAGTTGATCTTTCCGGCGTACTGCTTGAACAGCGAGTCGTCCGCACCGGGGTAGGAGTCCCACGGGACCTCCTTCATGATGTTCGTCTCGTGGCTCCAGGCGATCTCGGCGCCGACGCAGTACACCTGCAGGAACTTGCCGTCGCTCAGCTCGAACTTGAGCAGGTTGGCGCGCAGGTCGAACTTCTTGCCCCCGTGCGTCAAGTGGACGAAGAGACCCTGCTCCGCGGCTTCCTCGTGCAAGGTGCCCTTGGCGGCCTCGGCCGATGCCGGAATTGCGGCAATCGCGCCGAAGACGGCGGCAGCGGCCACCGCGGCGCCCACACGGGCCAAGTTCCTACGACTCGCCATGACTCTCCCTCTGCGGATCCGAACGTCGATCGCGGTTGTGCGGACGCGGCCGGAAACCCCAGAGCCCGCCCCCACTGACCGGCGAAGATCCACTCCCCCCAAAGAGTGGTCACCCACCATGTCAGCGTGCGCGGACTCTACTAAGCGCTGATTTTGAGTCACCCACCGGGGTGACGCCGAAACACATCCGAGTCCTAAGCGTTGTGTTTCGTTCACGCATCGCGCGGATCTACTGCGGACAGTGACCACCTGAAAAGACGATCAGCGCCGCCCGAATGGCGCTATCGAGGCGCGCGGGACCGACTCGCCGGCGGCGAATCGACACGCCGGTCGGGCGTCCACCGCGCGGAGATCACCGCAGGTCAGCGGGCGCGGACGACGATCAGCGGTCCACAGGGGACCGCGCGCGTCCACCACGGTCCGAATCGCGTTCGGATTCGCTTTGGTGAACAGCAAAAGAACTCGCGGGTGGCTACTCGATCTTGAAACGCGAGCCCGCGTGGTTTGTCGCTTTCACATTCGGCGAAAGCGGCGGCTCTTCCTAACCGCGCCACTCGGCGACAACCTCGCCGAGCACCTTCAACGGCAGCGGCCCGCCGCCGAGCACGAGGTCGTGGAACGCGCGGATGTCGAAGTCGGCGCCCAACCGCACCTCGGCGGCGGCGCGGGCGCGCTGGATCTCCAGCCGACCGACCATGTAGGACAGCGCCTGCCCCGGGTACGCGATGTACCGGTCGACCTCGTTGCCGATCTCCAGCAGCGACAGCGGGGTGTTCTCCCGCAGGTAGGACACCGCCCGCTCGCGCGACCACCCCTTGGCGTGCAGGCCGGTGTCGACCACGAGCCTGCCCGCGCGCATGGAGTCCATGGCGAGCATGCCGAAGCGGGCGACGTCGTCGGAGTACAGGCCCATCTCCTCGGCCAGCCGCTCCGTGTAGAGGCCCCAGCCCTCGGCGTAGGCGTTGACGTCGGCCAGCCTGCGCAGCAGCGGCAGCTCGGTCAGCTCCATGGCCAGCGCCAGCTGGAAGTGGTGACCGGGCACCGCCTCGTGGAACGCGGTGACCTCGGCGAGGAAGCGGTCGCGCTCGTGCGCGCGGTCGGTGTTGGCGTAGTAGACGCCCGCGCGCAGACCGTCCAGCGACGGCGGCATGTAGTACGCGGCGGGCGCGCCCGGCGCCTCGGCCGCCGGGACCGGCTCGACCCGGCAGGCCTGCGCGGGCATCCGACCGAACCAGCGCGGCGCGGCCTCCTCGGCGCGGGCGATGGCGTCGCGGGCGTGCTCGAGCAGCTCGTCGGCGTCGCGCCAGCGCATGGCCGGGTCGGTGGTCAGCCGGTGGAAGACCTCGGCCTGGTCGGCCGTGCCGAACACGCGCTGCCCCAGCTCGGCGTACTCGGCGCGCAGCCCGGCGATGATGTCGAGGCCGGTCTGGTGCAGCTCGTCCGGGCTCAGGTCGGTGGTGGTGTGCACGCGGGAGAGCGCGGCGTAGGCGGCCTCGCCGTCGGGCAGCGCGCACAGGCCGGGGCGGTCGTCCGGCCTGCCGACGGCGGCGATCTCGTCGACCAGCAGCTGCCGGTACGCGGCGAAGGCGGGCCGCACGACCTCGGCGACCACGCGCTCCCGCTCGTCGAGGAACGCCTGGTCCTCGACCGCGGGCCGCTGGGCCAGCAGCGGGTCCGCGGCGAGGTCGGTGGCCAGGTAGCGGTCGAGGTGGGCGATCGAGGAGTCGACGAGCCTGCGCACCGGCAGCCGCCCGGCGGCCACGCCCGCGCGGTGCCGCGCGCCGACCTGGGCCAGGTGCGCGGGCACGGCACGGAGCCTGGTCAGGTACGCGGCGGCGCGGTCGGCGTCGGGCAGCACGACCATGGGCAGGAAGGTCAGCAGCGAGGCGGCGGGGCCGACGAAGATGTCGGTGACCGTGTACTCGACCATCCGCGCGTCGATCCGGTCGACGACGGCGCCCGCCTGCTGGGCGATGACCTTGGCGGTGACGTCGCCACCCAGCCGCTCGTCCAGCGCGTCGGCGCGGCTGGCGATGTCGACGGCGGCGGCGCGGGTGGCCTGCTCGGCGTCGGCGGACACGTCGGCCAGGCGGTCGTCGTGCCCGGGCAGCCCGAGCAGCGTCGCGGACAACGGCTCGGCGTCGAACTGCAGGGCCAGCAACTCCTCGGCCAGCGCCAGCACGTCGCCGTTCACCTGGTCCGCTGTGGTCATCCCCGGCCCCTATCCCCGTCGCGGTACCCGGCCCCGGTGTGTGTGGCCGGACTCTGGGGAGGCTACGCCCATCCGGGGGTGGAACGATTTGCGAGAACGCAATCGCCGGACCCGGGAGCCAGCCGATGGTCGAACGCCAGCGCACCTTCGCCTTCGAGATCGCCGTGAGCAGCAGCGCGGACGCGCCGGAGCTGTTCGCGATGGTCAGCGACGGCAGGCGGTGGGCGGAGTGGGCGCGGCCGGTGGTCACCGAGGCGTACCTGGAGCGGGAGGGCGACCCGGCACCGGGCGGGATGGGTGCCGTGCGGGTGGTGGGGCGCAAGCCGCTGCTGTTCCGCGAGGAGACGGTCGAGTACGAGCAGGACCGCAGGCACGCGTACCGGTTGCTGTCGGCCGCCCCGTTCCGCGACTACCGCGGCGAGATCACCCTCATCCCGCTCGACGGCGGCGGCACGGACCTGGTGTGGCGGTGCAGCTTCGTGGAGCGCGTCCCCGGCACCGGTCCCGCCCTGCGCGCGGGCCTGCGCTCGTTCATCAACGACCTCACCAAGCGCCTGCTGCGCGCTGCCGAGCACTAGCCGAGCCCCTTCGCCGCCAGCTCCGCCCGCCAGCGGTCGCCCAGCGTCTCCATCTCCCGGCGCATGAACTCGAAGAACAGCTGGGTCATGGCCAGGCGCTTGCCCGCGCGCGTGTCCCGACCGAGCAGGTCCGCGCCGTCGGCCATGGCCACGGCCCAGGCGGCGAGCAGCTTGTCGCGGTGGGCCATCAGCTCGAACCAGGACTCGTCGGCGAGGGCGTAGTGGTCGCGCCGCTCGCCGGGCTCGCGGCCCCTCCTGATCATGTTCACCTGCTCCAGGTAGCGCACCGCGCCGGAGATGGCGGCGGGGCTGACCTGCAGGGACTCCGCGAGCTCGGTGGCGCTGAGCCTGCCCGCCTCCGTGGTGAGCAGGCAGGTGAACACCCGGGCGGGCATCCGCTGCATGCCCGCGTCCGACAGGAGCAGGGCGAAGCGCTCCACGAACCGCGCCACGGGGTCTTCCTTCACGACTTCACCCTATTCGGTCGACGAGCGGACGTTAACGCTTTCCTAACGTTCACAAAGTTGTGAAGCAAGAGTACGTTCTGAAGCATGACAACGGCAATCTCGGTGTCCGGCCTGGTCAAGACCTTCGGCCGGACCCGCGCGCTCGACGGTCTCGACCTGACGGTGCGGACCGGGGAGGTCCACGGCTTCCTCGGGCCCAACGGGGCGGGCAAGTCCACCACCATCCGGGTGCTGCTCGGCCTGATGCGCGCCGACTCCGGCGACGCGTCCCTGCTCGGCGGCGACCCGTGGCGCGACGCCACGGCGCTGCACCGCCGCCTCGCCTACGTGCCCGGCGACGTCTCGCTGTGGCCGAACCTCTCCGGCGGCGAGGTCATCGACCTGCTCGGCAGGCTGCGCGGCGGGCTGGACCAGCGCCGCCGCGCCGACCTGCTGGAGCGCTTCGACCTCGACCCGCGCAAGAAGGGCCGCACCTACTCCAAGGGCAACCGGCAGAAGGTGGCCCTGGTCGCCGCGCTGTCCTCCGACGTCGAACTGCTGATCATGGACGAGCCCACCTCGGGGCTGGACCCGCTGATGGAGGCGGTGTTCCAGGAGTGCGTGCGGGAGGAGCGGCAGCGCGGGCGCACCGTCCTGCTGTCCAGCCACATCCTGGCCGAGGTCGAAACCCTCTGCGACCGGGTGAGCATCATCCGCGCGGGCCGCGCGGTGGAGACCGGCACGCTGGCCGACCTGCGCCACCTGACCCGGACCAGCATCACCGCCGAACTGGCCGGTCCGCCCAACGGCATCGGCGACCTGGCGGGCGTGCACGACCTGGTGGTCGAGGGCAACCGGGTGCGCTTCGACGTGGACACGCGTGAGTTGGACTCGGCGCTGCGCGCGCTGAGCCAGTCCGGGGTGCGCTCGCTGACCAGCCAGCCGCCGACCCTGGAAGAGCTGTTCCTGCGGCACTACCAGGACGCGTCGTGATGACCGGGCTCACCGGCACCGGACCGCTCATCCGGCTCGCCCTGCGTCGCGACCGCGTGATCCTGCCGATCTGGATCCTGCTGCTCAGCGTCATCCCGGCGTCGACGGTCAAGGCGTACGAGCAGCTGTACCCGACGCTGGCCGACCGGATGTCGCTCAACAACGGCACCGCGACCAACCCGTCCGTCGCGGTCCTCTACGGGCCCGCCTACGACCTGACGACCCCCGGTGGCTGGATCGCGTGGCGGTACGGGTTGTTCATCGCCCTGTTTGTGGCGTTGATGGCGGTCTTCACCGTCACGCGGCACACGCGCGCGGAAGAGGACACCGGACGGTTGGAGTTGCTGGGGTCTGCCGTAGTGGGGCGGTTCGCGGCTCTTACCGCCGGGGTCGTGGTGGCAGGTGGCGCGAGTGTGCTGATCGGCGTCATCACGTCTGCCGGGTTGGTGGGTGCCGGGCTGCCCGCCGCCGGGGCGTTCACGCTGGGGCTGGGCATCGCGGGCGCCGGGCTGGTGTTCACCGCCATCGCCGGGGTGACCGCGCAACTCACCGAGTACTCGCGCTCGGCCAACGGCTTGGCCATCTGCGGCATCGGCGTGGCGTTCCTGGTGCGCGCGTTCGGCGACTCCACGGCGTCGGCGCACTGGGTGTCGTGGCTGTCGCCGCTGGCGTGGCCGCAGCAGGCGAAGCCGTTCATCGACGACAAGGGATGGGTCGCGCCGTTGGCGGTCGTTGTCGCCGTAGTGGTGGCCGCGGTTGCCTACGCCCTCGTGCCTCGTCGTGACATCGGTGCCGGTCTGTTCGCGGGACGGCCGGGTCCGGCAAACGCACCGCGCTCGCTGTCGAGCCCGTTCGGGCTGGCGTGGCGGTTGCAGCGCGGGTCGCTGCTCGGCTGGGCGATCGGGTTCGTGGTCATGGGGGTGATCTTCGGGTCGTTGGCCGACGGCATCACCGGGTTGATCGGCAACAGCGAGCAGGTCCGGGAGATCTTCGCGCGCATGGGCGGGACCCAGGGGCTGGTGGACGCCTACCTGTCGGCCATCGTGGGGCTGTTCGGGATGCTCGGCGCGGTGTACGCGGTCCTGGCGACCCTGCGCATGCGCACGGAGGAGACCGCGGGGCACGCGGAGCCGGTGTTGGCGGCTGGGGTGAGCCGGTACGGCTGGGCGGCTAGTCACTTGGTGTTCGCCGTAGTGGGACCGGCGGTGCTGTTGGTCATCGCGGGCGTCAGCGCCGGGTTGGGCCATGGGGTGCACGCGGGCGACCTCGGTCACCAGATCTCGCACACGCTGTCGGCGTCTCTGGTGCAACTTCCGGCGGTGTGGGCTGTCGCCGCTGTTGCGGCGCTCTTGGCCGGGTTCTTGCCGCAGGTGTCCACACCGGCCTCTTGGGCCGTAGTGGGTGTCGCGGTCGTGATCGCCCTCTATGGACCCGCGGTGGGTCTTGCGCAGGCAGTGCTGGATGTATCGCCGTTCGTGCACGTGCCGAAGCTGCAACCGGGCACGGACTTCAACGCCACACCGCTGTTGTGGCTCACCGGTGTCACCGTGGTGGCGGCCGCTACGGGGCTGTTCGGCTTCCGCAGGCGCGACATCGGGTGAGGTGGGGGGACGGAGGCCGGGCACGGTACGCGCGCCCGGCCTCCGCGCCGTCAGACGCGACCGGAGTCCGCCTCCACGGGCAGACCCGCGGCCTCGCGGACGATGCGCTGGGCGAGTTCGAGCCCGGCGGCCTGGCCCTCGCGGTAGGACTCGTCGGCGGTGAGCGCGCGGGCGTCGCGCTCGGCCTCGGCGAGCTTGGCCAAGAGCGGTACGACCTCGACGGTGTCGAGCGGTTGTGACATGGGCGGTCCTTCTGCAGCGGGCACGGTCGGAACGGGGTTCGCGTCCCTCTTGGCCCCCACGTACCCCGTGGTGACCGCACCTTGTCGGGGTTAACCCATTTGGGTGGTGTGCACCTATACTTCGCAGGGCTAAGTAGTGGCACTGGGGAGGCTGGGCGATGTCGGGTACGCGTGCGCCCAGCGGCGGTCTCCCGCGCGAGGTGTGGGTCATCGCGTCCGCGAACTTCGTGATCGCGCTGGGGTTCGGCCTGGTCGCGCCCGCGCTGCCGACCTTCGCCCGCAGCTTCGACGTGAGCGTGACCGCGGCGTCGGCGGTGGTGAGCGCGTTCGCCTTCGCCCGGTTGGCGTTCGCCCCGATCGGCGGGCGGCTGGCCACCCGGCTCGGGGAGAAGCGGGTCTACCTGACCGGCATGCTGATCGTCGGGGTGACGACCGGCGCCTGCGCGTTCGTCGGGAGCTACTGGCAGCTGGTCGCACTACGTGCACTCGGCGGCACCGGCTCGACGATGTTCACCGTCTCGGGTGTCGCCCTGTTGATGAACCTGACGCCCGCGCACCTGCGCGGCCGCGCTTCCGGCCTGTGGAGCACGAGTTTCCTGCTCGGCACCGTCGCGGGTCCCCTGGTGGGCGGTGGCCTGATCGGGATCTCGCTGCGCGCGCCGTTCCTCGTCTACGCGGGTGCGCTGGTGGTGGCGGTGCTCCTCGCGTGGCTGCTGTTGCGCAAGTCGACGCGCATCGCGGCACCGGGTAGCGACACGACGCCCGCTTTCCCGCTGCGGAAGGCGTTGCGCGACAGCGGTTATCGGGCATCGCTGGCGTCCAATTTCGCCACCGGGTGGATCGTCTTCGGCGTCCGCGTGTCGCTGGTCCCGCTGTTCGTCGTCGAGGTGCTGCACAAGGACGGCGCGTTCGCGGGCACGGCGCTGGCCGCCTTCGCGGTCGGGAACGTGCTCGTGCTGATGGTGTCCGGTCGGATCGCGGACCGCTGGGGCCGCAAACCACCCGCGCTGCTGGGGCTCGTGGTGTCGGCGACGGGCACCGTCTGGTTCGGTCTGACCGACGCGGTCCCGGAGTTTCTGATCGCGACAGTCGTGGCCGGAATGGGCACCGGGCTGCTCAGCCCGCCGCAGCAGGCCGTGGTGGCCGACGTCATCGGCACGGCGCGCGGCGGACCGGTGCTGGCCGTGTTCCAGATGGCCGCGGACGTGGGGGCCATCGTGGGACCGGTGGTCGCGGGTGCGCTGGCCGACCGGCTGTCGTACGGCTGGGCCTTCGCGGTCACGGGCGGCCTCGCCGCGCTGGCGGTGCTGGTGTGGTTGCCCGCCCGCGAAACGCTGCCAAGCAGAGCTCGGGTCGTGCCCGTCGAGGTAGCAGAGGTCGACCAGGGACAACAAGCCACCAAGTAACCGATTGGGGGATTGTTTTGGTCACACTGCGTGGATTCATTGCTCCGTTGGGGCGGATTCCACTCGGCCAGGTGGCCAAAGTAGGGCCCACGGCTGCGCTCGTGTGAATGAGGTGGGAGCCTTTGGGGTACCTACCCCGCCATGCGGGTTGGCAACGGCTGATGCGGAGTGATCCGATGGCTACCGCACTGTGGATCGTGGCCGCGGCTTCGGCCGCGGCGTTCATCATCTGGCGGCTCAAACACGCGGGCGCACGGTTGGAGACGATTTTTCGCGAGGAGCGCGAACGCACGGAGGCGGAGTCCGGCCCTGCGGAAGAGTTCTACGACGAACTCGACCAACCCCACCGCGTGGGCTGGAACCGCCGCTCCCGCTAGCCGCAAGTCCCCCGATCGGGGCTGTGGATAACTTTCGGCACGCCCACCGCTCGACCACCTAGATTCTGCCGCATGACATTCAACCTGGAATACCAGAGCAAGCGGCAGGACGTCCTCTACACGCTCACTGTCACCACGGACGACAGCGGCGAACTCGGCATCGGCCTCACCGGCGCCGACCCCGACGGCACCGTCGTGGCCGAGGGCATCCTGCGCCTACCGCCGGGCGGCGCCACCGAAACCGCCAAGCTCCTCCGCGAATCCCTCGACGCCATCTCCGGCTTCGAAGGCAGGCGCACCCGCCGCAAAACCGGCAACTCGCACCAACCGTGGACCATCGAACAGGACACCACCCTCCGCGAGGCCTGGCTATCTCACCCCCCAAGCACCCAGGCCCCGGAACTGATCCGCGAACTGGCCGAAGACCGCGCCCGCACCCCCGCCGCCATCCGCGCCCGCCTCCCCCGCGTCGGCTGCGATCCCGATGTACCGGGCCGACTGCTCACCAAGGAATCCGCCGCCCTAGTAGGCCGAGACGCCATAGCCACGACCGCCTAGCCCACACCCGTCACCTCACCCACCTCCCAAGTGGAGCATCACTCCTCACCCCACCGCCCAACCGCCCAACCGCCCAACCGCCCAACCGCCCAACCGCCCAACCGCCCAACCGCCCAACCGGAATTCGACCCCCACCCACCAACCCCTTCACCCCCCAATCAACCCCAACCCTCGCCCGCACACCTCCACACCCACACTCCGCATGTCTCCCCTGCACCTCTCAGTCCGCCCACACCTCCGCTCTCTCATCGCCACACATCTCGCTTCCACCTTCCCCCCAGGCACCCCGGCGCCAACACCACACATCGCCAGTCCTCACCCGGATCGCCACACCGCCACCACGCCCACACCTCGCTTCCACCCTTCAGTTCTCGCCCCTCCACCGCCCACCTTCGCCCCACACCCACACTCCTGCCCGCCACGCATCCCTCCCTGCGCCTGTTCTCCCATCGCCTCGCACCTTGCCGCCCTCCTGCACCCAGCGAACCCCGCGCGCCAC
Source organism: Actinokineospora auranticolor (assembly GCF_041897805.1). Lineage (GTDB taxonomy): Bacteria > Actinomycetota > Actinomycetes > Mycobacteriales > Pseudonocardiaceae > Actinokineospora > Actinokineospora auranticolor. Next base: position 197,019 of record NZ_CP154825.1, on the reverse strand, counting down.
CACCGCACCTCGCACCCGCTTGGCCACACCGACCCACGCTCGCACTTCCGGCCCTCACACTCACGCCTCCGCCCTTACGCCCACACCCGATCCACACTTCGGCCCCTCATCACCCGCGCCCCACCTCCATGCTTCACGCCTGCACCTCCACGCCCTCGCACCCGCCCCTATCCACCCTTTGCGCCCACTTCCGCCCTTACCAAGTGGAAACCCGACGCGATTCCTGACCCTCGACACGCGACAGGTCCCCCTCACGCCATCGCCCGCACTCTCGCGCCTCGCCCCTGCACACCCTCCACACCTCACATACCAAGAAGGCCAATCCCCATCGGGACTTCCCAACCAACTCCGCATCCACCGGCCGCTCACCCCGCTTGTCCAACACACCGACCAACCCAGGCCATCACTCAAACCGCCAAAGCCCAGCCAGTGCCGACATTCGACGTACAACTCGAACAGTCGGCCCCGGCCAACCGACACGGCCGAACCCAATCCACGCGCGTCCACCCAACGAAGGCCAACAACCCATGTCCCACCACAAACCACACACAACCACTCGCCACCGTCACGCGGGCACGCAGCGATTACCAGCGAGTCGACCGCCATCGAATGACCCCGACCCGACACGCAATCGGTCAACTGAACGGAGCACATCAGCGCAATTCCCACGAGATCACGCCGCACGCCCGGCGGCCCCTTGAGACCAAGAGCCGCCTAGGGCTTGATCGCCGAACTGTTCACCGGGGCCAAATCCTCGCTTGTGGACAACGGGACGCCGGAGGTTGAGCGGATCATCCTCTTGCCCCGTCGGCGACCAACCCGAGAAATCGTGTGCCGGTCGACCACATTCCGTTGCGGGGCGACTGGGCTGTCCGAGTGATTGACGAGGCGCGATGGGGGTTCCTATGGTCTAGACCATATTGTCCGACTTGTCGGGGAGGGCGTATGCGGAAGTCGTGGCGGACCGCGGTGATCGCGGTGGCCGTGTTGCTCAGCATCCCGGCCGCGGCGGCACCCGCGTCGCCGGTAGCCACGGTGGTGCCCGGTGTCGAGCGGTTGTTGCCGAAGCCGGTCGAGGCCAAGGCCAGTGGGCGGGCGCCCTTCACCATCACCGAGGACACGCGCGTGGTGGCTCGGGGTGGGGCCCGGCCGGTGGGCGACTACCTGGCCGCGCTGTTGCGGCCCGCCACGGGCTACCGGTTGCCGGTGACCTCGGGACACCCGGGACGCGGGGACATCGTCCTCGACCTCGGGCGGGGCAAGGCACCCGAGGGGCATGGGGGTGAGGGGTACCGGCTGGTGACCGACGAGCGGTCGGCGACCATCTCCGCCGAGACGCCCGCCGGGTTGTTCCTCGGGGTGCAGACGCTGCGCCAGTTGCTGCCCGCGTGGGTGGAGAGCCGGGTGCGGGTCGACGGGCCGTGGCGGGTGCAGGCCGCGACGGTCAGCGACTACCCCCGGTTCGCCTACCGCGGGGTGATGCTCGACGTCGCGCGCAGCTACCTCAGCGTCGCCGAGGTCAAGCGGTACATCGACAACGCGGTGCGGTTCAAGATCAATACGCTGCACCTGCACCTGACCGACGACCAGGCGTGGCGCATCGCGATCAGCACGCCGCAGGACAACCCATCGGGGCTGGACTACGAGGCGTTGACGCGGGTCGGGTCGCAGGGTGGCAGCGACCGGTTGGGCAACGGCACGCCGCTGGGCACCGGGCCCGCGATCCGCGGCTCCTACACCCAGCGCGACTACGCCGAGATCGTCGCGCACGCCAAGTCCCGCTTCGTCACGGTCGTGCCCGAGATCGACGGTCCGGGGCACACCAACGCCGCGCTGGCCGCCCTCCCGCGGCTGAACCCGGACGGCGTGGCCAAGCCGATGAACAACACCGCCGACGTCGGCTACTCCACGCTGGACGCCAACTCGGAGATCACCTACGAGTTCACCCGCACCGTCTACAGCCAGATCGCCGCGCTGACCCCCGGCCCGTACCTGCACATCGGCGGCGACGAAGCGCACGTCACCGGGCACGAGAACTACCTGACCTACATCCGCCGCCTGCTCCCGCAGGTGGCCGCCCTGGGCAAGACCCCGGTCGGCTGGAACGAGTACGCCGACGCCGACCTGCCCCCCGGCGCGGTGATCCAGGTGTGGCGGGCCGCGTCGATGGAGAAGGTCCTGCGCCAGGTCGCGCGCGGCGCGAAGGTCGTGATGTCCCCGGCGCCGACCACCTACCTCGACCAGAAGTACGAGCCGTCGAGCCCCATCGGCCTGAGCTGGGCGTGCCGCAACGCCTGCGACTTCGACACCTACTACAACTGGGAACCCGTCCGCGACGGCCTGACCGAGTCCGACGTCCTGGGCGTCACCGCTCCCCTGTGGTCGGAAACCATCCGCGGCCTCCCCCAGGCCGAGTGGCTGACCTACCCCCGCCTGGTCTCCGCCGCCGAGATCGCCTGGTCCCCCCGGTCGGCCCGCGACCTGACGGACTTCACCGCCCGACTCGCCACCCTGGGCAGCAGGCTGACCATCGCGGGTGTCAACTTCCGCCCCAGCCCCGCCATCGCCTGGACCACCGACATCACCACCCCCGACCGCCACACCCGCGGCCCCCTCCGCGGCGAGATCGGCCACTTCACCGCCCCGGCCACCACCCCACCCACCGCCACCCTCACCTACGGCGACGGCACCTCATCCCCCGCCACGGTGTCCCCGGCGACCCCGGCAGGCCCACTAGCCGCCCCAGGCCTGTGGACGGTCACCACCCCCGACCACCGCTACCCCCATCCCGGCAGCTACCGGGCAACCCTCACCGTCACCACCCCCACAGGCACCGCAACCACCCACTTCACCGTCACAGTCCGCCGCTAACCCAGCTCACCCCCGTGGCCGCGCAGGCCCTCTCCACCGCCCCGCCTGCGCGGCCACGCCCTTTCCTTAGGCACTACCGAGTCCCCACTGCCGGGAGCGCGTTGCGTTGGAGTGGGTAGGAGGGGACAAACCTTGGCTGGGTGGGGGCCCACGCAAAGCAAGTTCGCCCAAGCGAGGCCGCCCCTCTTTTCCGCGAACAGCAGGACAAACCCAACGCGCCCAGCCCACCCAGGCCCGCCTGACGCCCAGCAGCCCACCGCACGTCCAGCAGCCACACCTCAGAAGTCGACGAGCTCCAAGCTCACCGCGACCACGTCACCGACCGCCAACTCCTCCGCCACCCGCACCGCCTTCTTCACCGGCAGCACGTAGCACCCGCTCCCCTTGTCCGGGAAGATCGACGTCCGCCACGCGGTGGCCCCCACCCGCACCCGAACCCGCACCGACCCGAACCCCCGCCGCGGCTCGGCGGACACCTCCCGGATCTCCTCCGACGCGTCCTCCGGCACCGTCACGAAGGTCCAGCTCTCCTCCCGCGCCTCCCACAACCACAACGCGGACTCAAAGTCGACAACCACACCCGAAGCCTCGCACGGGCACCCGACAACCGCGCCGCCCCGGAATGCCGAAACCGCCGCCGGGTGGGTACCCGGCGGCGGTTTCAGTGGCGCGCCCGAAGGGATTCGAACCCCTAACCTTCTGATCCGTAGTCAGATGCTCTATCCATTGAGCTACGGGCGCTTGTTCAGTTGTCCACCCGGCGAACCGGGTGTACAGCGGAGGCTCCGGGATTTGAACCCGGGAGGGCTTTTACACCCAACCGCATTAGCAGTGCGGCGCCATAGACCAGACTAGGCGAAGCCTCCCGGGGCCCCTGGCCGCTCGGGAGGTAAGACTACACAGGGGTGGGTGCGGGGAGCAAAACACCCCCCTCCTAACTGCGCAAGACGGGTAAAAACGCTGGTGGGTGGCCCCATGGCGGTCGGCGGCCGAGGGCGTGGGCCTGGTCGGCGCGGGCCGGCGGGTGGGGCCGGGGCGACGGGGTGGCCGCGACCATGTCGGGCGGCCGGTTTGTGGCGATTTCGAACACAACGATCACCCGGTCCGCCCCGCTAGAGTCGCCCTTGCCACACCCAGAAGGAGGGGCACACATGGACAAAGTCGTCCCCAGCGCTGCTGACGCGGTAGCCGACATCCCCGATGGCGCGAGCCTGGCCGTAGGCGGGTTCGGGCTCTGCGGCATCCCGAGCGTCCTCATCCAGGCGCTGCTGGCCAAGGGCGTGACCGGGCTGGAGGTGACGTCCAACAACTGCGGCGTCGACGACTGGGGGCTGGGCCTGCTGCTCCGCGAGAAGCGGATAGCCAGGATGACCAGCTCGTACGTCGGCGAGAACAAGGAGTTCGCCCGCCAGTACCTCGCGGGCGAGCTGGAGGTCGAGCTGACCCCGCAGGGCACCCTCGCCGAGCGGCTGCGCGCGGGCGGCTCCGGCATCCCCGCCTTCTACACCCGCACCGGTGTCGGCACCCAGGTCGCCGACGGCGGCGTGCCGTGGCGCTACGACGACGCGGGCAACGTCGCGGTCGCCTCCCCGGCCAAGGAGGTTCGCCAGTTCGGCGGCCTCGACTACGTCATGGAGACCGCGATCGTGGCGGACTTCGGGCTGGTCCGCGCGTGGAAGGGCGACCGGCACGGCAACCTCGTGTTCCGCGACTCCGCGCAGAACTTCAACCCGCTGTGCGCGATGGCGGGCAAGGTCAGCGTCGCCGAGGTGGAGGAGCTGGTCGAGCCGGGCGAGCTGGCCCCGGGTGAGATCCACCTGCCGGGCATCTTCGTGCAGCGCGTGGTCCCGCTGACCCCCGAGCAGGCCGCCGAGAAGCGCATCGAGCGCCGCACCGTCCGCACCGCCGCGAAGGAGGCCTGACATGGCACTGACCCGTGAGCAGATGGCCGCCCGCGCCGCCGCGGAGCTGTCCGACGGCTCGTACGTCAACCTGGGCATCGGCCTGCCCACCCTGGTGCCCAACTACGTGCCGGACGACGTGGAGATCGTGCTCCAGTCCGAGAACGGCATCCTCGGCGTCGGCGCGTACCCCTTCGACGGCGAGGAGGACGCCGACCTGATCAACGCGGGCAAGGAGACCGTCACGATCCGCCGGGGCGCGTCCTTCTTCGACTCCGCGCTGTCCTTCGGCATGATCCGCGGCGGCAAGGTGGACGCGGCGATCCTGGGCGCGATGCAGGTCTCGAGGGTCGGCGACATCGCCAACTGGATGATCCCCGGCAAGATGGTCAAGGGCATGGGCGGTGCCATGGACCTGGTGCACGGCGCCAAGCACGTGGTCGTGCTGATGGAGCACGTGGCCAAGGACGGCTCGTACAAGATCGTCAACGAGTGCAGCCTGCCCTACACGGGTCTGCGGGTCGCGCAGCGGATCATCACCGACCTCGCGGTCATCGACGTCACCGACTCCGGCCTGGTGCTGCGGGAGCTGGCGCCGGGCGTGAGCGTGGACGAGGTGCGCGAGAAGACCGAGCCGGAGCTGACCGTCGCCGACGAGCTGACCGAGATGCCCGCCGCGGTCTGAGGTCGGAGCGCCGTCCACTGGGCACCCCGCGGTGCTCAGTGGACGGACGCGACCAGGTCCCGCAGCCGCTGCGCGAGCCGGGGGGTGTCGGCGGGGGCCAGGGTCAGCCAGTCGACGCCGTCGCGCCGGGTCGGCAGGGCCAGGTAGCGGCCCGCGGTGGTGTCGAACCAGTTCACGACGTCCGTGCGGTTCTTCCGGCCCACCTGGTCGACGCTGTTCGCCGCGACCTGCCCCCCGCCGTGCCGGGAGTTCTCCACCAGCGTGGCGATGGTGCGCATGTCGCGGCCGCTGATCCCGCCCTGGTTGAGCGCCGTCTCCAGGCCCGCGAAGCCGGTCTCGACGTAGGCGTCTATCGCGTTGTTGAACACCGACTTGGGCAGCGTGACCGAGGTACCGGGCCCCGGGTCGGCGTCGGGGACCAGCCCGACGATCTCCCCGACGATCGCCACCGCCCCGGTCAGCTGCCCGATCTTGATCCGCTCGCCGGTCTGCACGGCCAGCGCCGCGCGGGCGGGCCGACCCGCGCCGAGCAGCCGCACGTGGCGGCCGACGGAGAGCAGCCCGTCGACGCTGTAGCTGTGGCGGGCGAGCAGGGTGAGGTCGTCCTCCAGGTGCCGGTCCAGGTCACGGCCGTCGTGCAGGCCGCGCGCGGCGAGACCGTCCACCACTTCCTTGCGCAGCCGGTCGCGGTCGTCGGTGGTCTCCCCGAACGAGGGGATCTCCAGCGGGTACGGGCGGTCGGTGAACCCCAGTGACTCCCACACAAGGTCGAACTCGACCAGGGTGAGCGATATCGGCCTCACCGCAGGTGGGCGTCGAACCAGTTGAGGGCGCGCGCCCAGGCCTCGGCCGCGCCCGAGTCGAACCGGTAGCGGACCACGTCGGTGGCGATCTTGGCGGTGCTCGCCGCCTCGCGCAGCTTCTCCACCTGCTCGGCGCTGATGTCGTCGTCGCCGTCCTCGCGGTAGAGGCCCAGCCACGGCACCCGCAGGTCGCCCGCGACCTCGATCAGCGCGGGCAGGCCGTCGGACAGCGGTTCCAGGATGCCGCCGCCGGAGACCGAGACGGCGGCGCCGATGTCCCGGCTCGCGCCGACCACCAGGGCGACCGCGCCGCCGAGTTCGAAACCGATGACGCCGATCCGGTCGGCGGTGAGGCCGTGGCCCGCGAGCCAGGCGAAGGCGATGTCGGTGGCGGCCAGCACGGACTCGCCGGACAGGCCGCTGACCTTGTCGCGGGCTTCGTCGTGGCCGACCTCGGCGGAACCCGACTCGCCCGGGTACAGGTGCGGGACGACGACCAGCCAGCCCTCGGCGGCGAGGCCGTCGGCGATGCCGGTGACCGTCCCGGTGATGCCGCGCGCCTCGTGCAGGACCACGAGCCCGCCGCGGGTGACGCCGTCGGGTTCGGCGTAGGTGAGGCGCAGCGCACGACCGTCGTCGAGCCGGAAATCCTCTGTGCGTGTCTGGGCCATGACATACCCAACCATGCGGGGGTTAATAGCAGTCAACGTGATCACACGCTCACCCATCCGCAGGAAAAAGGCCATTTTCGGCGGATCGAGCACGGGGAACGAACACTTGTGTCCGGTGGGTAGCATCATGGGTGCCGCTGACTTGGATCGATGAGGAGCCCCGATGACCGTGCGTACCCGCGCCGACCTGGAATCGCTGCCCGGCTACGTCCCCGGCCGCAGCGTCCCCGGGGCCATCAAGCTGGCCAGCAACGAGGACTCCCTCGACCCGCTGCCCAGCGTGGTGACCGCCATCGCGGAGGCGGCCTCCCGGATCAACCGCTACCCGGACAGCGGCGCGGGCGAGCTGACCGCGCGGCTGGCCCGCAAGCTCGGCGTGACCGAGGAGCAGGTCTCCCTGGGCTGCGGCTCGGTGACCCTGTGCCAGCAGCTCATCCAGGCGACCTGCACCGAGGCCGACGCGGTGCTGTTCCCGTGGCGCTCGTTCGAGGCGTACCCGCTGGTCACCCAGGTGGTGGGGGCCGGTCAGGTCAAGGTCGGGCTGACCCCGGGGCACGCGCTCGACATCGACGCGATGATCGCCGCGCTGACCCCCGAGGTCCGGATCGCGTTCGTGTGCACGCCGAACAACCCGACCGGCACGGCGCTCACCCGCGCCGAGCTGGAGCGGTTCATCGAGGCGGTGCCGTCGGACGTGCTGGTGGTCGTCGACGAGGCGTACCGCGAGTTCGTGTCCGACCCCGAGGTGCCGGACGGCGTCGAGGTGGCCAAGGAGCAGTGGGCGCGCGGGCGGGACAACGTGGCGGTGCTGCGCACGTTCTCCAAGGCGTACGGCCTGGCCGGGCTGCGCGTCGGCTACCTGGTGGCGCCGGAAGCGGTGACCGCGGCGGTGCGCAAGGTTTTCGTGCCGTTCGGTGTGAACGCGCTGGCGCAGGTCGCGGCGCTGGCGTCGCTGGACGCCGAGGACGAGCTGCTGGAGCGCTGCCGCGGCGTGGTCGCCGAGCGGAGCCGGGTGCACGCGGCGCTGGTCGAGGCCGGGTACGAGGTGCCTGCGAGCCAGGCCAACTTCGTGTGGCTGCCGCTGGGCGAGCGCACGGCGGAGTTCAACGAGCACTGCCTGGCGAACAAGGTCGTGGTCCGCGCGTTCGTCGGCGACGGCGCGCGCGTGACGATCGGTACGCCGGAGGAGAACGACACCTTCCTCGCGGTGGCCCGCTCGTTCCCGCGGTGATCTAGCGGGTCAGCAGGATGACGACGGCCGTGAGGCCGACGACGACGATGACCCCGCGCAGCACCACCGGCGACAGCCTGCGCCCGACCTTGGCCCCGACCACGCCGCCGACCACGGACCCGGCGGCGAGCAGGGCCACGGCGGGCCAGGCCACGTCGGCGACGAAGATGAAGATGACGCCGGAGACGAGGTTGACCAACGCCGCGAGGACGTTCTTCGCGGCGTTGAGCCGCTGCATGGACTCGTCCATCAGGATGCCCATAAAGGCGAGCAGCAGGATGCCTTGCGCGGCACCGAAGTAGCCGCCGTAGACACCGGTGGCGAAAACGGCGACGAGGAGCCCGACACCGCCGTGCGGGTGGCGTTCGCCTTGGCGCGCGGCGAGCCAGCGGGCGATGCGGGGTTGCAGGACGACCAGGACCAGGGCGAGGACGATCAGAACCGGGACGATCGCCTCGAACGCGCCGGGGGGCAGGACGAGCAGGAGGACGGCGCCCGCGACACCGCCGAGCGCGGAGGCGGTGCCGAAGCGGAGCAGACGGCCGCGCTGGCCCGCGAGCTCGCGGCGGTAGCCGATCGCACCGGACACCGACCCGGGCACCAGCCCGAGCGAGTTGGACACGTTCGCCACGACGGGCGGGTAGCCGACGGCGAGGAGGACGGGGAAGGTCACGAGGGTCCCGGACCCGACGACGGTGTTGATGCCACCGGCGAAGACCCCGGCGAAGAGCACGGCCACGCCTTCCCAGAAGGTCACCGCGGACATCCGATCATCGGCGTGGACATGGCCAGACCCTAGCCCGCACAGGTGGGTGGCGCGTGGCGGAGGAGTCGCCGATCACCTCGTGGGCGGGCTCGGGAGGTGGCGTCGATGATCATGGCGCGCCTCCGGCCCCCGAGATCCAGTTTACCGGCGGGGACCGACAGTTCCCGGCAAAGATGATCAAGCCTGTGCACAACCGGCGGGCTGGGGTGTGGGCTGGAGTGGCGAGCCGACCTGGTGCTTGACGCAGGCCCGGGCGAACGCGCCGTGCGCATGGCAAATCCGCTGCCGGCAAGGCCGGTTCAGGCTCTTGGCCGCCCGCGCGGGCACTTCGTTCGCGGCCGGGGCACGGGTGGAGCCAGCGGGTGCCGGACCCGGCTCGGTGCCTGGAGTGGAGTCGGGGCCGGACACACCGCTGCTCGTCACGCCATCGGCTTGGCGGGTCCGCCGCAGGCAAGGCTCGCTGGCGGCGGCTCGGCGCTGGCACTGGGACTGGGGCTGGCGCTAGGACTGAGGCTGGCACTGGGACTGGGGCTGACACTGGGACTGGGGCTGGCGCTAGGACTGAGGCTGACACTGGGACTGGGGCTGACACTGGGACTGGGGCTGACACTGGGACTGGGGCTGGCGCTAGGACTGAGGCTGACACTGGGACTGGCGCCGGGGCTGGGGCTGGCGCTGAGGTTGGGGCTGGGGCTGGGGCTGGGGCTGGGGCTGGGGCTGGGGCTGGGGCTGGGGCTGGGGCTGGGAAAAGGCGACCACAGGTCGGTTGGCCGTGGCGCGCGAACGGGGGCGTGGCGTTGATCTTTGTGTGCCTCCGGCCCCCGATGACCATTCTACCGAGGTGGGGCGACGGTTTCGGGTGGAGATGATCAAGCCTGTGGACAACCTCGGCCCGCGGCGCGGAAGGCGGTGGTCATCTCCCGCTCGGCGTCGTCCAGGTAGGTGGTCAGGAGGGTGGTGGCCCGCGCCAGGTCGCCGTTCGCGGTGAGGGTGGCGATCTCGTTGTTGCGGTGCAGGTAGCTCTCGTGGAAGGTGCGGGGGTCGCCCATGCCGTGGAAGGCGAGGCGGAGTTCCGCCGTCAGTTGGCACATCAGCTCGTCGAGCCTTCGGCTGCCTGCGGCGGCCACTATGGCTTGGTGGAAGCGGATGTTGGCGGTGCCGACCTCCGTCCACTCGCCGCGGGTGGCGGCTGTTAGGCCGGTTTGGACGGCTTCGGTCATGGTCGACCAGTCTTCGGTGGTCGAGTTCGCGAGGGCTGGGACCTCGATGAGCCTGCGGACCCGGAACAGGTCCTCCACGTCGTTGGCGTCCACGGTGCGGACGAAGACGCCTCGGTTGAACTGGTGTTCCAGGAGTTTTTCGTGGGCCAGGAGGCGGAAGGCCTCGCGGAGGGTGTTGCGGGAGATGCCGAGGGGGCGCAGGAGGTCTTCCTCCGCGACCCGCTCGCCCGGTAGCAGTTCGCCGAGCATGATCGCCTCGCGGAGCGAGGCCGCGGCCAGTTCCGCAGCGCTGCGCTGGGGTTGAACCAAGCCCGCCAGCCGCTCGCCTAGCCTACCAGCACGCACCGGCGCCTCCGTGTCCAGTTTTTGTCCAACGAATCGACAGCTTAATCGTCCGATTGGGCTCTTGTCGTATTGTTGAACGATCCCCACACTGAACATCACTACATGTGAACCACACTACAACTCAACCCTAGTGTGAGGTGAGTCATGGCGAACTCTGTCAAGCGGCGTAGTCCCGGAGGTCTCGCGTGGTTCCGCGAGCTGCCGGGCAAGGGGCGACGGGCCTTCGTCGGCGCGTTCCTCGGGTACGGGCTCGACTCCTACGACTTCTGGGTGCTGCCCCTCGGACTGACCGCCATCGCGGCCACCTTCGGGCTCGACACCGGCCAGACCGGCCTGCTCTCCACCACGACCCTCGTGTTCTCCGCGGTCGGCGGTGTGGCCGCGGGCGTGCTCGCCGACCGGATCGGCCGCGTCCGCACGCTGATGATCACTGTCGCCACCTACGCGCTGTTCACCGCGCTGTGCGGGCTCGCGCCCAACTACGACACGCTGCTCGCCTTCCGGGCCCTTCAGGGCCTTGGCTTCGGTGGTGAGTGGGCCACCGGGGCGATCCTGGTCGCCGAGTACACCGCCGCCAAGCACCGGGGGCGGGTGGTCGCGGTGGTGCAGAGCTCGTGGGCCGTCGGGTGGGGCGCGGCGGCGCTGGTCTACGCGCTCGTGTTCAGCCTCGCCGCCCAGGACCTGGCCTGGCGGTTGCTGTTCCTCACCGGCGCCCTCCCCGCGGTCCTGCTGGTCTACCTGCGCCGGGGCATCGAGGACGCACCGGTGTTCACCGAGCAGCGGGAGCGGGCGCGCGGGTCGCTCAAGGCGATCTTCAAGCCGGACCTGCTGCGGCACACCGTCTTCGCGTCGCTGCTGGCCACCGGCTGCCAGGGCGGTTACTACACGCTGGCCACCTGGCTGCCCACCTACCTGAGCAAGCAGCGCGGCCTCACCGTCATCGGCACCGGCGGCTACCTCGCCTTCCTCATCGTCGGCGCCTTCCTCGGCTACCTGACCGGCGGCCACTTCGCCGACCGGTTGGGGCGCAAGAACACCTTCCGGATCTTCGCCGTGCTCAGCGCGGCCCTGCTGCTGCTCTACACCCAGCTGCCCGCCTCGGCCGACGCCTACGTGCTGTACCTGGGCTTCCCGCTCGGCTTCTGCTCGTCGGCCATCTTCAGCGGCTTCGGCGCCTACCTCGCCGAGCTGTACCCGAGTCGGGCCCGCGGCGCGGGCCCCGGCTTCACCTACAACTTCGGCCGCGCGGTCGGCGCGTTCTTCCCCGCCGCCATCGGCTTCCTCGCCGTGGAGTACGGCATCGGCGGCGCCATGGCCTTCGGCGCGCTCGCCTACGCCCTGGCGTTCGTCTCCCTGTTCTGGCTACCGGAAACCCGCGACCGCGAGCTGTCCTGAAAGGACCAAACATGCTCGACGACCCGAGAGCCGCCCGTGCCGCGTTCCGCGCGGGCACCGCCGCGAGCACCTCCGGCTGGGCCGACGGCTACGCGCAGGCCAACCTCGTCGCACTCCCGCGCGAGCACGCCTACGACATGCTGCTCTTCGCCCAGCGCAACCCGAAGCCGTGCCCCCTGCTCGAGGTCACCGACGCGGGCGCGTGGCACACCAGGACCGCCGACGCCGACCTGCGCACCGACCTGCCCCGCTACCGCGTGTGGCGCGGCGGAGAGCTGGTCGACGAGCCGACCGACGTCCGCGCGCACTGGCGCCCCGACCTGGTGACCTTCCTCATCGGGTGCAGCTTCTCCTTCGAGGCCGCGCTCGTCGAGGCGGGGATCGGTCTGCGGCACGTGGAGGAGGGGGTCACGGTGCCGATGTACCGGACCAACCGGCCGTGCGCGCCCGCGGGCGCGTTCAGCGGACCGCTGGTGGTCACCATGCGGCCGGTCCGCGCCGACCTGGTCGCCGCCGCGGTGACCGCGACCGCCCGGGTACCGCAGGTGCACGGCGCCCCGGTCCACATCGGATCGCCGGAATCCCTCGGCGTGGTACTGGAAAAACCCGACTACGGCGACCCGGTGACGGTCCGGGACGGCGAGGTCCCGGTGTTCTGGGCCTGCGGCGTGACACCCCAGGCCGCGCTGGCGGCGAGCGGCGTCCCGTTCGCCATCACGCACGCGCCGGGCCACATGTTCATCACGGATATCCGGGAATCAGCGCTCCGGACGGGGTGACCGGGGCAGGCAAGGGGGAAGACATGGACAACCTGGGACTGATCGCCTTCGGCGTGCTCGTCTCCTGCCTCGGCGTGCTGTGGCTGATCGGCCGCGCGGAGCTGTTCGGCAGGCTCGCGGTGACCGGCTTCGTGCTCGGCTCGCTCTCGACGCTGTCGGTGTTCCTGATGATGTCCTGACAACGCCGCTTCCACAGGCGAAAGCGGGGCGGTGCCGACCAGGCACCGCCCCGCTTCACTTACCGCTCAACAGAACCAGCTCATCCGGCGCCCGCGCGACACGACCAGCGAGCTGAGGGGTACCCGTCAGCCCAGGTTCCGGGTGCCGAAGGTGTCGCAGGTGGTGGGGTTGCCGCCGTTGATCCCCGCCAGGAACCACTTCTCGCGCTGCGCGGAGGAGCCGTGGGAGAACTGCGACTCGTCGACCTGGCCGCTGCCGAGGTTCTTCTGGATGAAGTCGTCGCCGATGCGGGCGGCCACGTCGAGGGCCTGGTCGACATCCTGCTGCGTGATGGATTTGATCAGTGGCCTGCCGTTGGACGCGGGCGTGTTCACCGCGTTGTTGGCCCACACCCCCGCGTAGCAGTCGGCCTGCAGTTCCAGGCGCACGCCGTCGGAGGTCGGGCCGGTTCCCGGGCGGACCTTGTCGGAGGTGCCGAGCAGGTTCTGCACGTGGTGGCCGTATTCGTGGGCGAGCACGTACGCCTCGGCGAAGGTGCCGCCCTGGGCGCCGAACTTGGTGCGCAATTCCTTGTAGAAGGTCAGGTCGATGTACACGCGGCCGTCGGCCGGGCAGTAGAACGGGCCGACGTCCGCGGTGGCGCCGCCGCAGCCGGTGTTGACCGAGCCGCTGAAGAACGTGGTGGTCGCCTGCCGGTAGGTGCGGCCGGAACGGGCGAACTCGTCGGACCAGTAGCCCTGGATCGAGTTGATGATGGCGACCAGCGCGCAGTCGTCCTTGGTGTTGGCGTCCTTGCCGGTGCGGCACTCCTTGGCCAGGTCGCCGCTGTTGAGCGTTTGACCGCTGCCGACGCCGTCGATGCCCAGCGGCACGCTCGCGGGCAACCCGCCGAGCTGGTTGAGCACGAAGTACACGATGAGCCCGATGATGCCCAGCCCGCCGCCACCGAGGGCGACCCGGCCGCCGACGCCACGGGCGTCCTGCACCTGGGAGGTGTCCAGCGCAACGTCGTCGTCGAACTCCACGGCAACTCTCCGCGTCCGGGGCCGGTGACTGCTGTCCCCGGAGACGATAGTGCGCCCGGCGGCGCCGCGCGTAACGCGGGCCGGGCGCGGTGCCGCGAACGCGGCATGGGGGCGGCGTTGCCGTGACGCGGCCCGGGGGCGGCGTTGCCGTGACGCGGCCCGGGGGCGGCGTTGCCGTGACGCGGCCCGGGGGCGGCGTTGCCGTGACGCGGCCCGGGGGCGGCGTTGCCGTGACGCGGCCTGGGTGCGGCGCCTTCGTCGGCTGCCGCACCCAGGGTCCGTCACGTCGTGGTGGCCTACCGTTTCGGCGGTTGGCGTGGAGCCCGGCCGAGTGGATCAGGAGACGCACTCGATGCGGGGTTCAACATCGTCGATGTGCTTGACCCGACGCGTGTCGCGCGTCGCGCACTCGAAGAACCCGTCGAGCTGCCGCCCTCGTCCACGGCTGGTCCGCGGTATCGGCTCAGCCGCGGGGTCGCGGCAGGCGGTAGACGACCACGGATGGTCTCTGCTTCGCCACGGCACCACCTAACCCCTTCCCGACGGGCACGGTGACCATTTCTGGTTCGGCGTTCCTCGGCGTATCGCGTCGTCCCGGGCCGGTCGTCCCCTCCATCGTGCGCCGCGACCGGCGTTCGGACAACCCCGAACGGCTCCCCGAACCGGTGAATCCGGCGCGGGTGCTGTCCGATCAGGACTGTGTCAACCGGAGGGTGGGGCCCGCGGAAAGCGTGCGGGCGGCTGCCGATGAGCCGGCAGCCGCCCGAGTACCCCGGTGCTCAGGTGGGGGTTACGGCACCACGGTGACGCGGTCGGCGGGCGGCGGGGCCAGGTCCGGCTTGGTCGCCAGGTACGCGGTCAGCGCGTCGAGGTCGACGGGCCCACCGGCGAGGTCACTGCCCTTGGCCAGCTCGGCGAACCCGTCGCCACCGGCGGCGAGGAAGTTGTTCACCGATACCCGGTACTTGCCGTTCGGGTCGACCGGCACACCCGCGACGGTGATGTCGCGGACCCGGTTGCCCTGCGGCGCGGACTGCGACCACGAGTAGTGCAGCGTCGACGAGACCTGGAGGAAGCGGATGAGCGTGGTGCCGTTGGGCTGCGGCTGCCACTGCTGCTCCAGCACCGTCTTGAGCTGGCTGCCCGAGAGCGTGATGGTCTGCATGACGTTGCTGAACGGCTGCACGGCGAACGCCTCGCCGTAGGTGACCACGCCGTTGCCCTCGCCCGCGGGCGAGGACGCGTAGCTGAGGTCGGTGCGGATGCCGCCCGGGTTGGTCATCGCGATCTGCGCCTGGTTGCCCTGCGTCGCGGCGAGCTGCGCGTCGGCGATGACGTCACCGAGCGGGCTCTCCCCCGACGGCGCCGCCGCGCGGACCAGGTCGGCGGTGATGCTGCCGATGCGCCGGTTGGCGATCGGACCGGACTTGGCGACCGCCTCGTCCACCAGCGCCTGCACCGCCGGGTCCGGGGTGACGGTGCGGGTGACGACCTCGTTGTGCGCCACGGTCGCGGACCGGACCACGTCGCGGGTGCGCTTGTCGATCTTGAGGTCGACGACCGAGAGCAGCCTGCCGAAGGAGGCGCCCTGGATCAGCGGGCGGGGGTTGCCCGCCGGGTCGGTGACCACGCAGTTGTACTGCTGGTGGCTGTGGCCGGTGAACACCGCGTCCACCGACGGCGAGGCGGCGGTGGCGATGTCGCGCGCGGGGCCCGCGGCGGTGCGGCAGTCGTCCGGGCCGCCACCCTCGGTGCTGTCGCCCTGGTGCAGCAGCACGACCTGGGTCTGCACGCCCGCCAGGTCCAGCAGCCGCGACGCCTGGTTGATGGCGCGGACCTCGTCGGTGAACTTGAAGCCCTTGATCGCCTCGGGGGTGACCACCGAAGGCAGGTCCTTGAGCGTGGCGCCGATGATGCCGACCGGGATGCCGTCGACGAACCGCACGGTCAGCGGCAGCACCGCGGGCCAGCCGTTGTCGCGGGTGATGTTCGCGCCGAGGAAGGGGAACTTCGCGCCGCGGAAGGGCGTGTGGAACTGGCAGCCGTCGGTCGGGTGGCAGCCGCCGAACTGGATCCGCAGCAGCTCGGCGAAGCCCTCGTCGAACTCGTGGTTGCCGATCACCGAGGCGGCCACGTCGAGCTTGTTCAGCAGCTCGATGGTCGGCTCGTCGTGGAACAGCGCCGAGGTGAGCGGGGAGGCGCCGATGTTGTCGCCCGAGGCCAGCACCAGCGAGTTGGGCGCGGCGGCGCGCAACTGCGCGACGTGCGTGGCCAGGTAGGCGGCACCGCCCGCGTCGACGGTGGAACCGTTGGGCAGGGTCACCCGGCCCGACGAGCCCGCGGGCGGCTGCAGGTTGCCGTGGAAGTCGTTGAAGGCGATCAGCCGCAGGTCGGTGGTGGCGGGCGGCTTGGGGGCCGCCGCGGCCGTACCCGCGAGCCCGCCGAGCGCCACTCCGACCGCGGCGACCACGGCCGCGACGCGCTTGGTAAGGATCATCTGCTCCTCCGTCCGTGCGCCGGGGACCGGGTCGGCCCCGGCGCGAGCGGACAGCAGTGTGCCCGCTGGAGATGGCTAGGACCAGGGCCGGGAGGTGAACGCCGTAACCTGGACGCGTGACATCAGTGCGGGCCGAACCCCGGTGGCTTGAACCGGACGAGATGCGGGCTTGGCGCGCATACGTCATCGGCAGTGAACTGCTGCGCCAGCAGCTGAACCGGGAACTCCAGGACAAGCACAACCTCGCCCTGCCGGACTACGAGGTGCTGGTCCGGCTCTCCGAGCGCGAGGGCGGCCAGATGCGCATGAGCCAGCTGGCGGGCCAGCTGGCGTCGTCCAAGAGCAGACTCTCGCACCAGATCTCCCGCCTGGAGAAGGCGGGCCTGGTCCGCCGCGCGGGCTGCGCCGAGGACGCCCGGGGGGTGATCGCCGAGCTGACCCCGAAGGGCATGGAGGTCCTGCGCACCGCGGCGCCGGTCCACGTCCAGGGCGTGCGCGAGCACCTGGTCGACCTGATGACCCCGGAGGAGCAGCAGGTCATGGCGGGTCTGTTCGAGCGCGTCATCGAACGGCTGGACCTGGCCTGAGTCAGCGGGGCCGGACGCGGTGCAGCGGGGTGGCCAGCGGGTCGACCCAGTGGCCGTGCGCGGGCTGCTCCGCCATCGGGTCCGCCCACCGGACGCGCACCCGGTCGGGCCGGGCCTCCTGGATGCGCACCTCCCGCCAGTCGCCCGGGGTGCCCTCGAGCCACCACGGGTCACTCAGCGAGGTCATCCCGTCACGGCGGAGCACGTCCTCCGCCGCGTCCCGCTCCGACGGCTCAGCCAGGACGGCGTGGAAGACGGTGGTCGGCTGCCACCGGTCGGCCACGGGGCGCAGGTACCCCAGGATCTCGTCATCGTCGTCGTCGCGGCGGACCACGACGGGCTGGTCGGTCGTCATCCGACCAAGGTAGGGACGCGATCGCGTTGTGGCACCCGGTTTTCCGGCTGCCCGCCCGCGCGATCCGCGGCGGCGGGCACCGGCGCGGACGGCCGATCTCCCGCCCGCCGATGACCACGGTCGGCTAGGCTCGTCGGCGGTAGCGTGCCCGAGCGGCCTAAGGGACACGTCTTGAAAACGTGCGAGGGTAAAACCTCCGTGGGTTCAAATCCCACCGCTACCGCGTACCGGAAACGCCCCGCACCCACCCGGGTGCGGGGCTTTTCCGCTTCCGGGAAAGGCGCGCACCGGCCAAGGGGCGCCCGGACCCCGACGTGCGGGCTCCCCTACTGTGAGTCGGTCTATCGGTTGCCCGAACAGGCGGCCGGTAACCGAAAGCCTGAGTCTGGGGGGTCACATGGTCGACGTCGCCACCGACGTCACCACCGCACCCGCACCCGGCCCGGCCACCGAGTGGTGGCGGCGACCGCGGGTGTGGACGGGGGTCGTGTTCGCGGCCGTGCTGCTCGTCTTCCTGTTCCTTGCCTGGCAGCGCCGGTGGATGAGCGACGACGGGCTCATCGTGCTGCGGACGGTGCGCAACATCTTCGAGGGCAACGGCCCGGTCTACAACGCGGGTGAGCGCGTCGAGGCGAACACGAGCACCCTCTGGACCGTGCTGGTCACCCTCGGCGGGCTGCTGCCCGGGGTCCGGCTCGAGTGGGTCGCGGTCATCGAGGGCCTGCTCTGCGCGGTCGCGGGTCTCGGCTTCGCCATGGACGGCGCGCGGCGCCTGCACCCCGGTGACGGCCGCGCGGTGTTCCTGCCCGCGGGCGCGGTGCTGGTCGTGGTCCTGCCCCCGTTCCGCGACTTCGCCACCTCCGGTCTGGAAACCGGCCTGATCTCGCTGTGGCTCGGGTTGTCGTGGTGGGTGGTGGTGCGGCTCGCCGTCAGCCGCGGCGTCACCGCGGCCACCGGCCCGGCGGTGGCCGACGACGCGCCGCCGCGTGCGGTGCGGACCTGGCCGGTGGCACTGGTCCTCGGTCTCGGACCGCTGGTGCGCCCGGACCTCGCGCTGTTCAGCGCCGTCGGGTTCGCCGCGGTGCTGTTCATCGCCTGGCAGGGCTGGCGGCGCGCGCTGGCCTGGGTGGGCGCCGCGGCGGCGATTCCGCTGGCGTACCAGGTCTTCCGCATGGGCTACTACGGCGTCCTCACGCCGAACACGGCCATCGCCAAGGAAGCGGGTACGGCGCACTGGCTCCGCGGCTTGGGCTACCTGCACGACTTCGCCAAGCCCTACCTGGTGTGGGTACCGGTGCTGCTGCTCGCCGCTGGCGCGCGCCTACTGGTACGCCGCCTGCCGCGCACCCGGCCGATGACCGTGCTGCTGGCGTTCCCGCTGGTGGCCGGGCTGGCGCTGGCCCTGTACGTCATCCGCATCGGCGGCGACTTCATGCACGGCCGCATGCTGCTGCCCGCGCTGTTCACCCTGCTGCTGCCGGTCATGGTGCTGCCCGTGGCGAAGTGGCACTCCGCGGTGGTCGCCGGGGTCGGGGCGTGGGGCGTGGTCGCGCTCGGCTGGTTCCACGTGCCCCACGACGGCGACGGCTACATCAACGGCGGCGGCATCGCCGACGAGCGCGGCTACTGGGCGGACTTCACCGGCCACGACTACCCGATCACCGCGGACGACTACCGCGGCCTGCCCGCGCCGGTGCTGTCCGAGAACGTGGCGCTGATCGAGCGGCTGCCCGGCTCGCGGGTGGTGCTGCGCACGTCGACCGGCTGGCACGAGTTCCCCTCCGACCGGCCGTACTCCTCCTACGCCACGACCAGCATCGGCGCCGCGGGCATGCTGATCGACGTCGACGTCCGCATCCAGGACGTGTACGGGCTGGTCAACCCGCTCGCCGCGCACACCGAGATGGTCAAGGCGACCCGGCCCGGGCACGAGAAGCAGCCGACCATGGCGTGGACGGTCGGCGAGGCGGGCACCGGTGAGCTCGCCGCGACCGGTCCGGTCCCCGAGGTGGCGGCGGCCGACATCCAGGCGGCCCAGCGGGCGGTCGCGTGCCCGGAGATCGCCGAGCTGATCGCGTCCTACCGCGAACCGCTGACCGCGGGCCGGTTCTGGGACAACCTGACCGGCGCCTTCCACCGCACCGGGGTCCGCTACCCGGCCGACCCGAAGCTCGCCGCCAACTGCGGCGGCTGAGGCGATCCGACAAAGGAGAAGGGCCCCGCCGGTCGGCGGGGCCCTTCCTTTCGTTCCGGCTCAGCCGAACACCGCTCAGACGGCGACCTCGGCGTCGTGCGAGCAGCCCGCGCCGTGCAGACCCTCGTGGGTGTCGACGACGGCGAGCGAGCGGGCCTTGGCCTTGGCCGCGACGCGGGCCTTGGCGCGCAGGTCGCGCGGGGGCACGCCGTTGATCTCCTCGGTGCTGATCGCGTAGGACGCGGTCACCCAGGCGATGGCGTCGGAGTTGCGGTCCAGGGCGACGCGGTCGATGTTGCCCAGGTTGTCACCCTTGGCGTGGTAGTTCTTGTCGTAGGCGACACCGGCCTGGCCACCCCACTTGTCGGCCTGCGCCTGGGTCTTGACGCCCTCGGCGCCGGTGAACAGGCCACCGGCCGGGATGCCGTTGGCGATGAACTCGCCGTAGTCCGAGCGGCCGGTGAAGTCGGTGCCCTCGGTCGGGGTGCCGGTCGTGTTGAGGAAGTTGGCGAACGCCGCCTCGATCTGCGCCGAGCCGTACGGGCCCTCACCGGCGCCGACGCCGTCGGAGTTGTCGCCGTCGTAGATGAAGTAGCCGGTGTTCGGCGAGGCGATCATGTCGAAGTTCAGGTACAGCGCGATGTCGAGCTGCTGCTCGAAGCTCAGCGACTGCACGTAGTTCTTCGAGCCGACCAGGCCCAGCTCCTCGGCGCTCCACCAGGCGAAGCGGACCGCGTTGTTCACCTTCGGCGAGCCGCCGAGCTGGATCGCGGTCTCCAGCAGACCCGCGCTGCCCGAGCCGTTGTCGTTGATGCCGGGGCCCTGCACCACGCTGTCGAGGTGCGCGCCCGCCATGACGACGTTGTTCTTGCGACCGGTCTTGGTCTGCGCGATGACGTTGTAGGTCTTGCGCTCCTCGCGCAGCGCGCGCAGCTCCAGGGTCACCGTGGCGCCGTTGGACGACGCGGCCAGCGCCTCGCCGTCGGCCTTGGTGATGCCGCCGGTGGGCAGCTTGGCCGCGGCCGGGTCGCTGAGCGTGCCCGCCAGCGGTCCGTCGACGTTGTTGTAGATGATCGCGCCGACCGCACCGGCCTCGAAGGCGGCCTGCTGCTTCTGCGCGAACGGGCAGGCGCCGCGCTGCACCAGCACGATCTTGCCGGTGACCGCGGTGTAGTCGGCGGCCTCGCAACCGGGGGTCGCGTCCCCCGCGCTCGGGATCACTGCGAGCGGCGCGGTGACGCCACCGGTCGGCGTGGAGAGGCTGTAGGTCATGATCGTGATCGGCACCGCGCGGCCACCGGCGGTCAGCTTCTCCGCGAGGGTCTGCACGAAGGTGAACGGGAACTCGTGCCGGGTCACGTCGAAGCCCGCCTCGACCAGCTTGGCCTCGACGTACTCCGCGGACTGGTTGAAGCCGGGGGTGCCCGCGGCGCGCGTGCCGCCGTTCTTGTCGGCGATGCGCTGCAGGGCGATCAGGTGCCGGTTGACGCCCGCGCCGGTGACCTTCTTGGTCAGGTTCTTCGCCAGGGCGGGGCCGTCCGGCAGCTCGGCGGACGCGGTCGGCGCGGCCGAGGACGGGATGGTGGTGAACGCCAGTGCGCCGGTCGCCGCGAGGATGGCGGCCCCGACGCGCAACGTCTGACTTCTCGACATGCAGGTCCCCTCATTGACCAGTGGTGACAACCGCGAACCGTGACCTCCCCGACGCGGACCGTGTCGCGGCGTGAGTGCCACCCTCACCTGCTCGGACGGCCTGGTCAAGAGCCGTTGTTTGCCAACTTGGACGGTCGCGGTCGAGATAGTGCGGAAAGGCCCCGTGGCGTGGTCGCCACGGGGCCTTTCCTTAGGCTGAATGCCGCAACAGCGGCGGATAACGATTTGTCAGCCGGTCACTTCAGAGGGAAAGACCGTGCGTGTGCTTACCGGCCTTGGCCTTCTTCGCCACGTTCGTCTTGGCCGCCTTGCGGGCCGCGGCCTTGGCCGCCTTGGCCGCGGCGTTCTTCGGCGGCACGCCGTTGATCTCCTCGGTGCTGATCGCGTAGGACGCGGTCACCCAGGCCAGCGCGTCGGCGTTGCGGTCGAGCGCGACCCGGTCGAGGTTGCCAAGGTTGTCGCACTTGGAGTGGTAGCACTTGTCGAAAGCGACACCCGCCTGACCACCCCACTTGTCGGCCTGCGCGGCGGTCTTGATGCCCTCCGCGCCGGTGAAGATGCCACCGGCCGGGATGCCGTTGGCGATGAACTCGCCGTAGTCCGAGCGGCCGTCGAAGTCCGTGCCCTCGGTCGGGGTGCCGGTGGCGTTGAGGAAGCCCGCCAGCGCGGACTCGATCTGCGCCGAGCCGTACGGGCCCTCACCCGCGCCGACACCGTCGGAGTTGTCGCCGTCGTAGACGAAGTAGGCCGCGTTCGGCGACGCGATCATGTCGAAGTTCAGGTACAGCGCGATGTCGAGCTGCTGCTCGAAGGTCAGCGACTGCACGTACTTGGTCGAGCCGACCAGGCCCAGCTCCTCGGCACCCCACCAGGCGAAGCGCACGGAGTTGCTGACCTTGGGCGACGCGCCGAGCTGCAGCGCGGTCTCCAGCAGCGCGGCGCTGCCCGAGCCGTTGTCGTTGATGCCCGGGCCCGCCTCGACGCTGTCGAGGTGCGAGCCGACCATGACCACGTTGTTCTTCCGACCGGTCTTGGTCTCGGCGATGATGTTGCGCGCGGGCTTCTCGACCACGTGGAACCGCATGTCCACGGTGGTGGACGCGCCGTTCTTGCCGAACAGGGTGTCGCCGTCGGCCTTGCTGACGCCGCCGGTCGGCAGCACGCCGCCCTCGCCGAGGGTGACGCCCTGGAGCGGGCCGTCGACGTTGTTGGCGACCAGCACCGCGACCGCGCCCGCGGCGGCGGCGTTGGCCTGCTTCTGGTTGAAGGTGCAGGCACCGCGGCGGATCAGCACGACCGCGCCCTTGGTGGGCAGGCCCGCGAAGTCACTGGCCTCGCAGCCGGGGGTGGCGTCCTGCGGGATGGTCACCAGCGGACCGGTGATGCCGCCGACCGGGGTCTGCGGGGACTCCTCGAGGGGGAACGCGTCGACCTTGGTGCCACCCGCGTTGGCGAAGGCCGCGTCGGTGATCTGCACGGGGTAGGTGAACTCAGGGGTGCTCACCTCGTACCCGGCGTCCCGCAGCAGGCCCGCGACGTAGTCGACGCTCTGGTCGTAGCCCTTGGTGCCGACCGCGCGGTTGCCGCCGTTCTTGTCGGCGATGCGCTGCAAGGCGATCAGGTGCCGGTTGATCCCGCTCGCGGTGACCTTCTTGGTCAGGTTCTTGGCCAGCGCGGGCCCGTCGGGCAACTGGACCTGGGCGGTGGCCGGTACCGCGGCGAACGCGAGACCGGCACAGGCGGCGAGCGCGATGGCGCCCGCGCGAACCGGTGTCCTGGGGGACGACATGGGCAACTTCCCTTCGTGGGGGTGAAAAGTGCCGGTGCGCCGAACCCCCGACCGGCATATCCGGCGTGCGTGACTCTTGCTCGCAATTCGGCGCTGGTCAAGAGTTCATTTCGGACTGTGACCATCCGACCGTGCCTGCCCGCCCATTCCCCCGATCCGAAACGCATTCCGTGACCGCCGGTCACCCCCATCGGGCAGCACCTCCTGCCCGGTGGGGATCTCCGGGCAGCGTTACCTTTGGCCCATGCGCGCCATCACGATCAGCGAACCCGGCGGTCCCGAGGTGTTGCGGTGGGCCGAGGCCCCCGATCCGGTCCCCGGTCCGGGCGAGGTGCTGCTGCGGGTCGCGGCGACCGCGGTCAACCGGGCCGACCTGTTGCAGCGCAAGGGCTTCTACCCACCGCCCGCGGGAGCCAGCGACATCCTGGGGCTGGAGTGCTCCGGCACGGTCGAGGAACTGGGCGACGGGGTCACCGGCTGGTCGGCCGGCGACCGGGTGTGCGCGCTGCTCGCGGGCGGCGGGTACGCGGAGAAAGTCGTTGTGCCGGTGGGACAACTGCTCCCGGTTCCGTCCGGAGTGGACCTGGTGATCGCCGCCGGACTGCCCGAGGTGGCGTGCACGGTGTGGTCGAACGTGGTGCAGACGGCGGGACTCACCGACGGTGAGACCCTGCTGGTCCACGGTGGCGCGGGCGGTATCGGCACGCACGCCATCCAGGTGGCCAAGGCGCTCGGCGCGACCGTCGCGGTGACCGCCGGTTCGGCCGAACGGCTGAGCCGGTGCGCCGAACTGGGCGCCGACATCACGCTGAACTACCGCGAAACCGCGTTCGAGGACGAGGTGGCCGCGGACGTCATCCTGGACAACATGGGCGCGAAGTACCTGTCGCGCAATGTCTCGGCGCTCAAGCGGTACGGGCGCCTGGTGGTCATCGGCATGCAGGGCGGGGCCACGGCCGAGCTGGACCTGGGCGCGCTGCTGCGCAAGAACGCCACCGTGACCGCGACCGGGCTGCGGCACCGCCCCGTGGTGGAGAAGACCGCGATCGCCGCCGAGGTGGCGGAGTACGTGTGGCCGATGGTCGCCGACGGCCGGGTGCGCCCGGTGACGCACGAGGTGCTGCCGCTGGACCGCGCGGCCGACGCGCACCGACTGCTCGACGGAGGCGGCGTCTTCGGCAAGCTCGTGCTCGCGGTGCCCGCCTGAGCCGGGGGCAGGACCTCAGGACCTGAGGTCCGACACGGCTTCCACGAGCTGGTCGACCTCGACGCCGTTGGTGTAGTGGGCGAGCCCGACGCGCACCGCACCGCCCACCTCGCCGACACCGAGGGTGGCGAACACGCCGCTGGGGCTGTCGTCGGCGAACGCGCAGATGCCGCGCTCGGCCAGGCGCACCACCGCGTCCTGCGCCTTCATGTCCGCGACCGTGAAGGCCAGGGCGGGGATGCGGCGCATGGCGTCGCCGATGACCATCACGTGGCGCTGCACCCGCAGGTCGCCGATCAGCCGGGACAGCAGGCCCGCCTGGTAGGACTTCGCCGAGCTGAGCGAGGTGACCAGGCGCTCGCGGCGGGTGCCGGTCGCGGCGTCGTCGAGCAGGGCCAGGTAGTCGACCGAGGCGACCAGGCCCGCGAGCAGCGGGTAGGCGTGCGGGCCGAGTTCGAGGCGCTCGGGGCCGTTCGCGCGCGGCTCCAGCGAGGTCGCGGGCAGGCGCTCCAGCATGGCCGGGTCGGCGAAGGCCAGCGCGGCGACGGCGGGACCGCCCCACGCGCCCGCGGACACCGCCACCACGTCCGCGCCCGTCGCGGTCATGTCCAGCGGCACGAACGGCGCGGAGGAGGAGGCGTCGACCACGACGACCGCGCCCGCGCCCTTGGCCGCCTCGGCGATCTTGTTCAGGTCCGGCCGGGTGCCGACCGCCCCCGACGCGGCGGTGACGGCGACGACCTTCGTCCGGTGCGACACCAGGTTCTCGTACTGCCAGGCGGGCAGCTCGCAGGTCTCGATGTCGATCTCGGCCCAGCGCACCGTCGCGCCCGCGCGCTGCGCCACCCGCAGCCAGGGCGCGGTGTTGGCCTGGTGGTCCAACCGGGACAGCACGATCTCGTCGCCGATGAGCCAGCCGTCGCCGAGCGCCTCGGCGAGCCGGGCCAGCAGCACCGCGGTGTTCGGCCCGAGCACCACCCCCGCCGGGTCGCAGCCGACCAGGTCGGCCACCGCCCGGCGGCCCGCGTCGACGATGGCCTCGGCGCGCTGCGAGGCGGGGAAGACACCGCCCGGACCGGACACCGGAGCCCGCAGCGCGGTCGACACCGCGGTCGCCACCTGCTCGGGTACCTGCATGCCCGCGGGCGAGTCGAGGTGCACCCAGCCGTCACCCAGCGCGGGGAACAGCCCGCGAATACGAGCGACGTCGAAGGCCATGGGCCACACCGTACGAGAGGGCGGTCACCGCACGGTCCGGGGGTCCGACGTGCGACTACCCTGGCTGGGGTGACACACCCCACCAACGCCGCGGGCGGCCGCGACGAGGCCGAGCAGGCGCACCACGTGATGGTCGTCGGCCCGGACGGCTCCCCGCTGGGCACCGCCAGGATCCCCGACGGCGACGCACCGGCCGAGTCCGTCGGGGACATGGTCGAGCAACCCGCCAAGGTCATGCGGATCGGCACCATGATCAAGCAGCTGCTGGAGGAGGTCCGCGCGGCACCGCTGGACGAGGCCAGCCGCAACCGGCTGCGGGAGATCCACAAGCGCTCCATCGCGGAGCTGGAGGACGGCCTGGCGCCCGAGCTGCGCGAGGAGCTGGAGCGGCTGTCGCTGCCGTTCACCGAGGAGCACACCCCCTCGGACGCCGAGCTGCGCATCGCCCAAGCCCAGCTGGTCGGCTGGCTGGAGGGTCTGTTCCACGGCATCCAGACCGCGCTGTTCGCCCAGCAGATGGCCGCCCGGGTGCAGCTGGAGCAGATGCGCCGCGGCCTGCCGCCCGGCGTCGGCGCGGGTGACGCGCAGGAGTCGCCGCTGCGCCCCGGGAACACGGGCCAGTACCTGTAAGCAGCGCAGTGCCACGGGCCGCGGGCGGGACATCCCGTCGGCGGCCCGTGCCGCGCCGACTACTTCTCCGACTCGCGGCTCGGGGTGGGTTCGGGGATGGCGGCGGGCTCGGTGGCGTGCTCCAGCCGGGCGATGCGCTCCTCGTACCGGGCCACCAGACCGAGGCGGGTGCGGACCCGGGCGTGCTCGACGCGGATCTCCTCGACCAGCGCGGCCACCGGGCCGATCTCCTCCTCGGACACCGGCGCCTCGACCCCGGTGTCCGCGTCGACCCGGCCGCGCTCGAGCTCGGCCAGCCGGGCCTCCAGCGCCGCCAGCTGCGGCGCGTAGCGGCGCTGCTCGCCGTAGAGCCAGTCGATGTGGCCCTGTAATTCCTCGACCCGGCGGTCGACGTGGTCCGCGCGGACGCGCAGCTCGTCGAGCTCGCGGTGGACGTCGTCGAGCCGCTCGCCCATCCGGTGCTCGGCCTCGGCGCGCACCGCGTGCGCCTGTTGCCGGGCCAGCTGCTCGAAGCGCGGGCGCAGGCGGCTCCAGACCGGACCGCCGACCGCCTTGGCGGCCGTGCGCAGGCGGGCGCTCAGGTCCTCGTTCACGGGATGACCTCGATCCTTCCGTCGTGCACCCAGCGGCGCAGCAGGCTCGCCTCCGCGGCCAGGCGGTGTTCCGCGGTGACGTCGACGGCCGCGCCCCAGGCGTGGGCGAAGCTGGTCTGCTCGGGCTGGTCGATGATCGACATGCCGGTCATCAGCACCCGGGCGTCCGGGAACAGCTCGGTGACCAGGTACGCGGTCAGCGTGCCGGTCGTGGACCAGGTGGCGGCCGTGGCGGGGAACCCGAGCAGCCGGTTGAGCGGCAGGGTGAACTCCCGGTTCGGCACCGGGAGGAAACCCAGGTCGGCGGGCCACCAGTCCGGCAGCGTCTCCGGCTCCCAGTGCAACCTGCCCGGCTCCACGAGCAGGTAGAGCCTGCTGGTGTAGTCGGTGAAGGTGTGCGGGCTGGCGACCAGCCCCCGGTGCAGCATGACCACGTCGGTCCGGCGGCCGAGCGCGGGCGCCCGGTCGTCGGTGTCGACGGCGAAGCTGGTCATCCGGATGACCAGGTCCGCCCCGTCGACGGCGGCGGCGCGGCCCGGGTCGGGGTCGACCGGGGCGTTGCCGACGATGGCCACGGAACCGGGGGGCGAGCCGGGCTCGCCGCGCGAGTACGCGGCGAGCAGAGCGGCGAGCAGTTCCCTGGTCTCCGGCACGGGCGGCGCCTCGCTGGTGGTGTGCAGAACGCTCATTCGACTTCGTTGGCCTCGCGGGGGTGTCGCGGTGGGGACGATCCGATCACCCGGTGCGGCGGATCGGACACTGAACACAGGGTGAGCAAGAGTAGAACGCCACGCTCCCCCGGCCGAACAGGAGATCGACAACTCCGGCGTTCAGACCCGGCGCAAGCGCTTGCGGGGCGCCTCTTCACCCGGGAAGACCCGCTTGACACCGTCACCCAGCGCGGTTTCCACGATCCGGATGTCGCGAACCAGCCTGCGCAGACCCTCCGGTTCCAGCGAGGCGGCGTGGTCGGAGCCCCACATCGCGCGGTCCAGGGTCACGTGCCGCTCGACCACGCACGCGCCCAGCGCGACCGCCGCGATGGAGACCTGCAACCCGCGCTCGTGGCCGGAGTAGCCGACCGGCACGCCGTAGCGCTCGCGCAGCGTGGCGATGCCGCGCAGGTTCGACTCCTCCGGCGGGCACGGGTAGGTCGACGTGGTGTGCAGCAGGACCAACTGCTCGGTGCCCAGCACCCCGACGGCCCGGTCCACCTCCTCGATGGTCGACATACCGGTGGAGGCGATGACCGGTTGACCGGTGTCGCGCAGCGCCTCCAGCAGCGGGATGTCGGTCAACGACGCCGACGCGACCTTGTGCAGCGGCACCGAGAACCGCTCCAGGAACGCCACGCTCGGCACGTCCCACGGCGAGGCGAACCAGGCGATGCCGCGCTCCTTGGCGTGCCGGTCGACCTCCTCGTACTGCTCGACGTCGAACTCGACGCGGCGGCGGTACTCCAGGTAGCTCATCTCGCCCCACGGCGTGTCCCGCCGGGTGTCGCGCATGTCCGGCGGGGTGGCGATCTCGGGGGTGCGCTTCTGGAACTTCACCGCGTCGGCGCCCGCGTCGGCGGCCACGTCGACCAACCGCTTGGCCAGCTCGACGTCGCCGTTGTGGTTGATGCCCGCCTCGGCGATCACGTAGGCCGGGTGCCCGTCGCCGACCAGCCGCCCGCCTAAGGCGATCACCTGCCCGGTGCTCCGCTCTGCCGTCGTCATCGCCCCGTCCTCGTCTTCGCGTCGTCCTCACCTCGCGGCGAGGATCAGGTCGGCCACCTCTCGTACCGCGCCCGCGCCGCCCGCGTTGGTCAACACGACCCTAGCCACAGCGCGCACTTCCGGCCGGGCGTCGGCCACCGCCACGGGCCACCCGACCAGTTCCAGGCACGGGATGTCGCGCAGGTCGTTGCCCACGTACGCCACCCGGGCGGGATCGAGACCACGTTCGGCCAGCCAGGCCAGCAGCCGCGCGGCCTTGTCCGACACCCCGTGCGCCACCTCGACGCCCAGCTTCGCCGCGCGCGCGGCGACCACCGGGTTCAGCTCGACGGAGAGGATCATCACCGGCACGCCCGCGGCGCGCAGCGCGGCCACCCCGGCGCCGTCGGAGCGGCTGACCACCACGGCCTCGGTGCCGTCCTGCAGCACGATGGCCCGGTCGTCGGTGTGCACGCCGTCGAAGTCGGTGACCAGGGCGTCCACGTCGATCGCGGCCGCGGGCGCCCGGCCGTCGGCCAACCGGCGGGCCAGCGCCAGGTCGTCGGGGGTGTCGATCTCGATGGCGTCGGACTGCGGCACCTCGACCAGCCCGACCCGGCCGAAGAACCGGTGACCCGCGGCCCGGAAGCCGGGCACGGCCATCGCGTAGACCGCGCCGCTCTCCCGGAACTCCGGCTCGCGGTCCTGGCGGCGGGGTCGGTGCGCGGGGTCGTGGTTGACGCCGTCGGCGGTGCCGTCGCCGGTCACCCGCCACAGGAACTCGTGCACCCGGACCGCGGTGAACGCGGCGTCGTGGCCGCCGTCGCGGACCTCGGCGACCACCTCGTCGACGGTCCCCGGCGCGATGAACGGCGAAGTGCACTGCACCAGCAGCACGGTCTCGGGGTCGACGGGGTACTGGTCCAACGCGTGCAGCACGGCCGACTCCGACGACGCGGTGTCCCCCGAGATCGCCGCGGGCCTGCGCACCACCCGGGCGCCCGCAGCGGCGGCGACCGCGGCGATGTCGTCGCTGTCCGTACTCACCACGACCTCATCAACCCGCTCCGCGGCCACCAGTGCCCGCACCGCGCGGACTACCAGCGGCACACCACCTACCGTGGCCAAGTTCTTCGCGGGCACGCCTTTCGAGCCGCCACGCGCGGGAACAACAGCGATTACAGTGGGTGGCGGGGAGGGGAATCCGGTCACGGCGGACATGCTCCCACGGTGCCCACCACCCGACCGCCGCCTTACATAGGCGGGGAAACGCGCCGGTACGCTCAACCACCGTGCAGGCAACCAGCGCCACCGATATACCTCCGACGCCCGTCGTCCACTCCGGCCGCAACATGGCCCGAGCCATGCGCGACATCCGCGAGGGCGCCGCCGCCCGCCAGTTGTGGGGCCACCTGGGCTGGCAGGACATCAAGCAGCGCTACCGCCGCTCGGTCATCGGCCCGCTGTGGATCACGCTGAGCATGGGCGTCACCGCCGCCGGGCTGGGGCTGCTCTACTCCCAGCTGTTCGGCATCGAGGTCCAGACCTTCCTGCCGTACCTGACCGTCGGGTTCATCGTTTGGGGCTTCATCCTCGGCTGCCTGACCGAGGGCTCGGACACCTTCGTGGCCAACGAAGGTCTGATCAAGCACGTGCCCGCGCCGCTGACGGTCTACGCGCTGCGCACGGTCTGGCGCCAGACGCTGATGCTCGCGCACAACATGCTGGTCTACCTGGTCGTGCTCGCGCTGTTCTTCGGCCCGCTGAGCACCCCCGGTTACCTGCTGTCCCCCCACGGCGCCCCGCAGCCCGGACTGAGCTGGTCGGTCCTGCTCGCCATCCCGGCCTTCGCGCTGCTGGCCGTCAACGGCGGCTGGGTGACGCTGCTGTTCGGCATCATCAGCACCCGCTACCGCGACATCCCCCAGGTCATCAACGCGCTGACCCAGCTGCTCTTCTACGCGACCCCGATCGTCTGGCCGGTGGACATCCTGACCACCAAGCTCGGCCCGGGCGACTGGAAGCACCTGATCCTGGAGCTGAACCCGCTCTACCACTTCGTGCAGATCCTGCGCGCGCCGCTGATCGGCAGCACGCAGAGCTGGCACCACTGGGCCGTGGTCGGCGGGTTCACCGTGGTCGGCTGGACCCTGGCGCTGCTGGCCATGCGCAACTACCGTGCCCGAATCTCCTACTGGGTCTGAGCGAGGCGGAGCAGATGGTCAGCATCCAGGTACGCGACGCCTGCGTCGACTTCCCGATCTTCGACGCCAAGTCCCGCTCGATGAAGAAGGCCGTGCTCGCCAAGGTCGGCGGCAAGATCGGCACCGATGCCCGGGTGCCGATCATCGAGGCGCTCAACGCGATCACCCTCGACCTGCGCGACGGCGACCGGGTCGCGCTGGTCGGGCACAACGGCGCGGGCAAGTCCACGCTGCTGCGGCTGCTCGCGGGCATCTACGAGCCGACCAGGGGCACCGCGGACATCCACGGCAAGATCGCCCCGGTGTTCGACCTCGCGGTCGGCATGGACCCGGAGATCAGCGGTCTGGAGAACATCCTGATCCGCGGCATGTTCCTGGGCATGTCCCGCAAGCAGATGCTGGACCGGGTCGACGACATCGTCGAGTTCTCCGACCTGGGCAACTACCTCAACCTGCCGCTGCGCACCTACTCCACGGGCATGCGGGTGCGGTTGGCGCTGGGCGTGGTCACCTCGATCGACCCGGAGATCCTGATCCTCGACGAGGGCCTCGGCGCGGTGGACGCCGAGTTCATGGCCAAGGCCCGGGGCCGGCTGGTCGACCTGGTGAAGCGGTCGGGCATGCTGGTGTTCGCCTCGCACTCCGACGAGCTGCTCTTCGAGCTCTGCGACACGGCCATCTGGATGGACGGCGGCCGGATGAAGATGCACGGCTCGCTGCGCGAGGTGCTGACGGCCTACAAGGGCCGCGACCCGTTCGAGTACATGAGCGCGGAGACGCTGGAAAGGCTCGGCGAGAGCACATGACGAGGTTGCCCGCGGGCGCGGTCGTCGCGGTGGTGGTCACCCGACACCGGCGCGCGCTGCTGGCCGACTCCCTGAAGGTGATCGCGGCCCAGACCCGGGCCCCCGACCACCTCGTCGTCGTGGACAACGGCCCCGAGGACGAACCGGCCCGCGACGTGGTCGAGTCCTGCCCGCTGCCCACCACGTACCTGCCGTCGCACCGCAACCTCGGCGGCGCGGGCGGGTTCGCCCTCGGCATGCTGCACGCGCTGGCGATGGGCGCGGACTGGCTGTGGCTGGCCGACGACGACGGCCGACCGGCCGACGAGAACGTGCTGGCGACCCTGCTCGACGTCGCCGAGCGGCGCGGCCTGGCCGAGGTGTCGCCGGTGGTGACCAACATCGACCAGCCGGAGAAGCTGGCCTTCCCGCTGCGCCGGGGCCTGAGCTGGAAGCGCGGCACCGACCAGCTGGGCACCGAGTTCCTGCCCGGTATCGCGTCGCTGTTCAACGGCGCCCTGTTCCGCGCCGACACCCTCGACGTGGTCGGCGTCCCGGACTACCGGCTGTTCTTCCGCGGCGACGAGGTGGAGATCCACCGCCGCCTGGTCCGCTCGGGCCTGCCGTTCGGCACCTGCCTGACCGCCGCCTACCTGCACCCGGACGGCTCGGACGAGTTCAAGCCGATGCTCGGCGGCAAGCTGCACGCGCAGGACCCGGACAACGCGGTGAAGAAGTACTACACCTACCGCAACCGCGGCTACCTGTTGTCCCAGCCGGGAATGCGCAAGCTCGGCATGCTGGAGGTCTTCCGCTTCGGCCTCTACTTCCTCGGCACCAAACGCGACCCCAAGGCCTTCCTCGACTGGCTGCGCCTGGTCCGCAAGGGCAAGCGGGAGCAGTTCTTCCGGCACTGAGCCGAACTGGGTGGGCGACCGCGCGGTCGCCCACCGCCGGTCCCCAGTGGACCGACGAGCCGCGCGTCCGGTCGACCACTTCGACCGGACGAGACCGACCGATCACCACCACTCGTCGTCCCGCGTCACGGGTGCAGGCGCTCCAGGGCCTCGACGGCGGGCAGGCTGGCGTGACCGGACCAGGTGGTCAGGCGCGACCGCAGCTCGACGGCGTGCCGCTTGCGCAGCGACGGGTTCTGCGCCATCACGTCCAGCTCGGTGGCGAAGGTGAGTTCCACCAGGTCCCGCACCAGCGGCGAGTCGATCCGCACCTGCTCCCCGGTGAACCGGTCGCGCACCACTCCGGACAGCAGCCGCGGGTAGCTGAACCGCCGGTCCAGCGCGCAGTAGGCGTAGACGATGGCCTCGGCCTCCGGGCCGAGCAACCGCACCAGCCGGGGTCGTTCCGCCACCGCGACCAGGGGGTGCGGGTAACCGTCCGTGCCGTACACGGCGTGGGTGAGGCCCGCCAGTTGCAGGACCGGGCGGGCGCCCCAGACCGCCAGCGAGTCCCGGGTCCGGGCCAGGTGGGCGAGCAGCGTCCCGCCCGGGTGGGCCTGCTCGCGGGCCCCGCGCCCGACCAGGAACTCCTCGATCACGAGGTCGAGGCTACGCCCACCGATCAACCCGGTACGCCGACGGCGAATCCGCCGATGGTGAACTTCCCTTGCGCGGCAAGGGGTCGCGTGTTGTGGTCGACGCATGAACGAAACCCGACACGCGCTGATCCTGCACCTGGCCTCCGGCGGCGAGCCGCTGGTCTACGCCCTGTCCGACCGCGCCGCCAAGAGCCTCGCGCCGCGGCTGCCGGTGCTCATGGCCTCCGCCGGAGTGGACACCCCGGAGTTGGCCGACGGCACCAACGCCGCGATCAACTTCGGCCACGTGGCCAGCGCCCACCTGGACACCCTGCCCGCGCACGTGCGGGTCTACGGCTCCCCGGACCGGGGTGTCGGCTTCGGCAAGTAGCGGCGGCGGCCGGGGTCAGCTGCGGAACACGACCGTGCGCAGCAGCACGAAGTTGATGGCCGTGCCCAGGCCCTGGGCGATGACCCAGGCCACCGCGTACCGGAAGTCGAACTCCGGCAGCACGGCCAGCATCAGCGCGTTGGTGCCCACGTTGACGAAGAACGTCACCGTGTACAGCAGCACGAACCCGCCCGCCTGGCCGACGCCCCGGTCGGCGGCGTCGGTGAAGGTGAACCGCTTGTTGAGGAAGTAGGCGGTGGTGGTGCCGAGGATGAAGCTCAGCGCCTTGGCCAGGTGCACCCACAGGCCCAGGTGCAGCAGCAGCTGGTAGGTGCCGTAGTCGACCACGGCGCAGAACCCGCCGACCAGCACGAAGCGCAGCAGCTGCGACAACAGCCCGGCGCGGGAGTTCTCGCCGACCACACCGGTCCTCGGGTTCTCGCTGACCTCGGCCATCTCGCCCGTCCCCTCCTCAGGTCCCCCCGGCGCGGACCCCTCGGGGCCCGTGGCGGGGACCAGTCTAGGAGCGCCCGCGAGCCCGGATACCCTGGGTCGGTGGAGCCAGGACAGTACGAGACCCGTGCCCTCACCGGTTGGGGGCGGACCGCGCCCACGGTGGCCACCGTCGCCACACCGACCGACCCCGACCAGGTGATCGCCGCCGTCGCCGCGGCCGGTCCGCGCGGGGTCATCGCCCGCGGCCTCGGCCGCTCCTACGGCGACCCGGCGCAGAACGCGGGCGGTCTCGTCCTGGACATGACCCGGCT
The DNA here is from genome assembly GCF_041897805.1 of Actinokineospora auranticolor. Classification (GTDB taxonomy): domain Bacteria; phylum Actinomycetota; class Actinomycetes; order Mycobacteriales; family Pseudonocardiaceae; genus Actinokineospora; species Actinokineospora auranticolor. Next base: position 163,043 of record NZ_CP154825.1, on the reverse strand, counting down.
CAACCGGATCCACTCGATCGACGCGCACACCGGTCTGGTGGTGCTGGACGCGGGCGTGAGCCTCGACCAGCTGATGCGCGCCGCGCTGCCGTTCGGGCTGTGGGTCCCGGTGCTGCCGGGCACCCGCCAGGTCACCATCGGCGGCGCCATCGGCTCGGACATCCACGGCAAGAACCACCACTCGGCGGGCAGCTTCGGCAACCACGTCCGGTCGCTGGAGCTGCTGACCGCCGACGGCCAGGTGCGCAGCCTGACCCCGGACGGCCCCGAGTCGGAGCTGTTCTGGGCCACCGTCGGCGGCATGGGCCTGACCGGCGTGATCATCCAGGCCACGGTCGCGCTCCAGCACACGGAGAGCGCCTACTTCATCAGCGACACCGACCGCACCGCGGACCTGGACGAGACGCTGGCGGTCTTCACCGACGGCTCGGACGACACCTACGACTACTCCATGGCGTGGTTCGACTCGATCAACACCGACGGGCGGCTGGGCCGCGCGGTGTTCTCCCGGGGCTCGCTGGCCAAGCTCGACGAGCTGCCCAAGAAGTACCGGGGCAACCCGCTGCGCTTCGACGCCCCGCAGCTGCTGACCCTGCCGGACGTGTTCCCCAACGGCCTGGCCAACAAGCTGACCTTCCGGCTGCTCGGCGAGGCCTGGTACCGCAAGGCGCCGAAGAAGTCGCGCGGGCAGGTCATGAACCTGACCGCCTTCTACCACCCGCTGGACATGTTCGGCGAGTGGAACCGGGCCTACGGGAGCAACGGCTTCCTGCAGTACCAGTTCATCCTGCCCTTCGACGCCGAGGCCGCGCTGCGCTCGATCGTGCGGCAGATGGCCGAGTCCGGGCACGTGTCGTTCCTCAACGTCCTCAAGCGGATGGGCGAGGGCAACCAGGCGGCGCTGTCGTTCCCGCGCCCCGGCTGGACCATCACCGTCGACTTCCCGATCAAGGCCGGGCTGCTGGAGTTCTGCACCCGGCTCGACGAGCAGGTGCTCGCCGCGGGCGGTCGGCTCTACCTGGCGAAGGAGTCGCGGACCGACCCCGACACCTTCCGGCGGATGTACCCCCGGCTCGACGAGTGGCGCAAGGTCCGCCAGTCGGTCGACCCGGACGGCCTGTTCACCTCGGACCAATCGCGAAGGCTCGGACTTTGATCAACGCAGTCGGTTCCCCGCAGTCCCTGCTCCTGCTCGGCGGCACGTCCGAGATCGGGCTCGCCATCGCCGAGAACTACGCGAGCCAGGCGGGCTCGGGCTCGCTGGCCGTGACGCTGGCCGCGCGCCCCTCCGAGCGGCTCGACGCCGCCGCCGAGCGGCTGCGCGCCGCGGGCGCCACCGTGCGCACGCTGGCCTTCGACGCCCGCGACCTGGACTCGCACCCGAAGGTCGTCGCCGAGGCGTTCGCCGACGGCGACGTCGACGTGACGGTGCTGGCCTTCGGCCTGCTCGGCGACGCGGAGCAGGCCTGGCAGGAGCACGCGGCGGGGGTGGAGCTGGCCCAGGTCAACTTCACCGCCCCGGTGTCGCTGGGCATCGCGCTGGCCGAGCGGCTGCGCGCGCAGGGCCACGGCTCGGTGATCGCGCTGTCGTCGGTGGCCGGTGAGCGGGTGCGCCGGTCGAACTTCGTCTACGGCGCCACCAAGGCGGGCTTCGACGGGTTCTTCCTCGGTCTCGGCGAGGCGCTGCGCCCGGAGGGGATCAACGTCACGGTCGTGCGGCCCGGGTTCGTGCGCACGAAGATGACCGAGGGCATGAAGGCCGCGCCGATGGCCACCACCCCGGAGAAGGTCGCCGAGATCGCCGTGGCCGCCGTGCGGCACCGCCGCGAGCTGGTGTGGGCGCCCGGCCAGTGGCGGCTGGTGATGTCGGTGCTGCGGCACATCCCGCGGCCGATCTTCCGCAAGCTGCCCATCTGAGCGGACCCCCCGGGTCCGGTTCTCGCACCCCGGTTCGCGGTCGCGCCGCGTGCCCGACCGCGAACTCCGGTGGTGACGAACGCGCCGAAGAAGTCGATTATGGAGGCGAGCACACTCACCTGGGGGTAGGACGTGCGCATTCTGGTGCTGGGCCCGGTCGAGGTCAGATCGGGTGAACCGGGCGGTGCAGGCGACGAGTCGGTGAACCTGGGCGGACCGAAACCCAAGGCGCTGCTGTCCGCGCTGCTGCTGCAACCGCGCCAGGTGGTCGCCACCGAGCGGCTCATCGACCTCATCTGGGACGAGCACCCGCCCGCCTCGGCCACCGCGCTGGTGCACACCTACGTCTCGCTGCTGCGCCGGGCCTTCGCCGGGCTCCCGCACAAGGCCGCGCTGACCACCCGCTCCCCCGGCTACCTGCTCGACGTCGACCCGACCGACAGCGACCTGGAGAGCTTCGAGAACCACCTCTACGCCGCCCGGCACGCGGAGCGGCAGATGGACCACGACGCCGCGGCGGGCCTCTACCAGCAGGCGATCGGCCTGTGGCGCGGCCCGGCCTTCGGCGGCGTCGAGGCCGAGTTCGCCCGCGCCCAGTCGGTCACCCTGGTGGAGGACCGGCTCAGCGCCGAGGAGGGCCTGGCCCGCTGCCTGCTGCACCAGGGCCGCGCGGGCGAGGTGGCCACGAACCTGCGCAGGCTGGTGGCCGCGCACCCGCTGCGCGAGCAGGTGCGCGGGCTGCTGATGCGCTCGCTGTTCGAGAGCGGCAGGCAGGGCGACGCGCTCGCGGCCTACCGGGAGGGCCGGGAGCGGCTGCTCGACGAGCTGGGCGTCGAGCCGGGCCAGGAGCTGCGCGAGCTGCACGCCGCGGTGCTCGACGGCACGCTGCGCCCGCTGGGCAGCCCCGAGGCCAAGCGCCGGATCTCGGTGTCCACCGGGCCCCGCGCGGGCACCCGTCCCGCCGCGCACGCCGCCCCGGGCGCGCAGCGGCGCGCGGCGGCCGTGCCCCGGCACCTGCCCCCCGACATCAGCGACTTCACCGCGCGCGAGGAGCAACTGCGCACGATCACCGAGCTGGGCGGGTCCGACCGGGCGGCCAGCCCGACGGTCGTGGTGTCCGGCTTCGCGGGCGCGGGCAAGTCGGCGCTGGCCGTGCACGCCGCGCACCAGATCCGGGCCAGCTACCCCGACGGCCAGCTCTTCGCCGACCTGCGCGGCGCCGAGCGCGACCTGGGCGCGTTCGAGGTGCTCGGCCGCTTCCTCGGCGCGCTGGGCGTGGACAGCCCGGACTTACCCGGCGACACCGAGGACCGGGTCGAGCTGTTCCGCAGGCGCGTGGAGGGCAAGCGGCTGCTGATCCTGCTGGACAACGCCCGCAGCGAGAGCCAGGTGCGCAGCCTGCTGCCGGGGTCCCCCGGCTGCCTGGTGCTCGTCACCAGCCGGTCCCGGCTGACCGGCATCGCGGGCGCGATCGGGGTGGAGCTGGACCTGCTGTCGGCGTCGGCGTCGGTGCGGATGCTGGCCAGGATCGTCGGCGAGTCCCGGGTCGGCGACGAGACCGACGCGGCCGAGACGATCGCGGCGCTGTGCGGTGGCATCCCGCTGGCCGTGCGGGCCGCGGGCGCCAAGCTGCTGGCCCGGCCGCACTGGCCGCTGCGCGCGCTGGCCACCCGGCTCTCCGACGAGCGGCGCAGGCTCGACGAGCTGGCCGTCGGCGACATCGCGGTGCGCTCCAGCCTGCGGCTCAACTACGTCGAGCTCGACGACCTGAACCGGCACGCGCTGCACCTGCTGGCCCTGCTCGACCTGCCGGACTTCGGCTCCTGGCTGGCCGCGCCGCTGCTGGAGATCGCCCTCGACGACGCCGAGGACGTCGTCGAGCAGCTGGTGGAGCTGCGGCTGGTGGAGGTCGCCGGCATCGACGCGATCGGGCGGGTGCGCTACCGCTTCCACGACCTGGTGCAGCTCTTCGGCGCCGAACACGCGCTGCGCGAGGAGCCTGCCGACGCGGTGGCCGCCGCGGTGTGCCGGACCCTGGCGACCTGGATGGCGCTGGTCGACGCGGGCGCGGGCAAGCTGCCCCGGGTGACGCTGGGCCTGCGGCCGAAGCTGGCCGCGGCCGTCGACCTGGACCCCCGGCTGGTGGCCGAGGTGGAGCAGGACCCGTCCGGCTGGTTCAAGTCCGAGACCTCCGCGGTGGTGCGGGCCGTGGAGCGCGCGCACGAGCTGGGCATCGACGAGATGACCACGATGCTGATCACCTCGCTGCTGTCGTCGCCGTTCGCGGTGCGCAACGAGTTCGACGGCTGGCAGCGCACGCACGAGGTGGCCCTGGCCGCCGCCCGCGACAGCGGCGACTCGCAGGCCGAGGCCACCGTGCTGGCCGGGCTGGGCCAGCTCTACTACGAGAAGGACGAGTTCCCGGCGGCCTTGGCCTACTTCATCCAGGCCGCCGGGGGCGCCGAGCGGGTGGGCGACGAGGCGACGCTGGCCGTGGCGCTGGTCGGCATCGGCACCGTGCACCGCGACCTGGCCGACTTCACCCGCGCCCGGGACCACCTGGCCAGGGCGAGCGCGATCGCCGAGCGGCTCGGCGACCGGGCCGTGGTGGCCGCCGCCGACTACGGCCTGGGCGCCAGCTGCCGCGACCTCGGTGACCTCGACGCGGCCGTGACCTGGTTCCAGCGCTGCACCGAGACCTACCGCGAGCTGGGCGACCAGCGCGGCGAGGGGCTGGCGCTGCGCGGGCTGGGCCTGTGCCACCGGGCGCTGGGCGACGCCGACACCGCCGAGCGGCTGTGCGCGCGGGCCCAGTCGGTGCTGCTGGCCGCGGGCGACAAGCTCGGCGCGGCCTACGCGGCCCAGTCGCTGGCCAAGGCCCGCATCCGGCAGGGCCGGTTGGCGGGCGTGGCCGACATCCTCGACGAGTGCCACGCGCTGTGCGGCGCGCAGGGCGACCGGTTCGGCGTCGCGCTGGTCACCCGCACCCAGGGCGAGCTGGCCCTGGCCGACGGCGACCTGGCGACCGCGCGGACGCGGCTGGCGGACGCGCTGACCAAGTGGACGGCGCTGGCGCTGCCGCTGTGGCAGGCGCGCACGCTGCGCGACCTGGCCGCCGCGGAGTCCGTCGACGCGCCCGCCGCGGCGGGCGCGCACTGGGCCGAGGCGGTCGAGCTGTTCCGGGCCGCGACCACCCGCGAGTCCGCCGAGCTGGCCGGTCTCACCCCGGCGAGCTGGCTCTCCGCCGTCCGCGCCCCCGTTCTATAGGAAAGCTATAGGCGACCCCTCGGCGCTTAAAGGTTTCCTGAACCCGTACACCGCATACTTCACCCCGGAAAGATCGCCTTTCCGTGGCCGGCGACACCCGGCGCGGCTCGGAGTCCGGGAGTGGTGACGGTGGTGGACGATCAGGGGGAAAGCGCGCTGGGCCCGCTGGTGACCAGGGCGGCGGTGCTGAAGCGCGCGTACAGCTGGGTGGACGAGAACGTCCCGCACAACGGCCGGGAGTGGTGGTCCAACGAGTTCGGCTGCTACCGCACCGACTCGGCGGGCTACCTGGCGATGGCCTGGCAGTTGCCCGAGTCGGTGGCGGGCATCGAGGCCGTCGCCGAGGTCAGCGACCCGATCGAGAAGGCCATGCTGCTGCCGGGTGACGTGCTGCTGCGCCGCGAGGGCACGCCCGTGACCCGGCACGCCGCCATCTTCGAGGACTGGGTCGAGACCGCGAGCCGGATGAGCTTCTGGGGCCTGGAGCAGCGCACCGGACTGGGCGCGGTGCGCAGGCGGATCAGGTACCCGTACGAGAACTCGTCCACCCGCTACGAGCCGTACCGGTACCGCAACATCCTGTGACGTCAGTGGCCTGGGGGTACGCGAAACCGGGCCCTGGTGCTCGACCAGGGCCCGGTTTCGCGGCTCGTGACTACAGGTAGATCGTCAGCGCGACGCAGCTGATCCAGGCCAGGCCGAGGACCTGGAGGATGCGGTCCTTGAGGACGATGTCCTCCGGGGAGCCCGCCTCGCCGCCGTCGATGTCGACCGCGTAGCGCAGCACGGCGACCACGAACGGCACGATGGAGATCATCGCCCACACCGAGTTGTCCGGTGCCCGGTCGCGGATGCCCGGCGCCCACAGCGCGTAGCTCATGATCATGATGGCCGCCGAGGTGGCCCACACGAAGCGCAGGTAGCTGGCCGAGTACTTGGCCAGCGAGGCCCGGATCTTCGCCCCGGTCTTCTCGAACAGCATGATCTCGGCGTAGCGCTTGCCGGAGACCATGAACAGCGAGCCGAACGCGGTGACCAGCAGGAACCACTGCGACAGCGGGATGCCCGCGGCCACACCACCGGCGATCGAGCGCAGCAGGAAGCCCGAGGCCACGATGCACAGGTCGATCACCGGCTGGTGCTTGAGGCCCAGGCAGTAGCCCAGCTGCACGGCCGCGTAGACCGCCAGCACGATGACCAGCGGCCAGCCCGCCAGCACCCCGATGCCGATCGAGGCCAGGAACAGCACCGCCGAGGCGATGTAGGCCACCCGGACCGGCACGATGCCCGCGGCGATGGGCCGGAACCGCTTCTTCGGGTGCGCCCGGTCGGCCTCGACGTCGATGGCGTCGTTGACCAGGTACACCGCCGAGGACACCAGGCAGAACGCGACGAAGGCGATGGCCGCGTCGACGAGCACCGCGCTGTCGAACACCCGGTGGCCGGTGAACGGCGCGGCCAGCACCAGCACGTTCTTCACCCACTGGCGCGGGCGCGCGGTGCGGATCAGCCCGGTGACCACGTTCGTGGGCAGCGGCTTGGCCGGGGGCTCGGGTGCCAGGGAGTCGACGGCCTCGGGGTCCACGTCGTCGGCCTGGGTGGCCGCCGCTTTGGCGCCCTCGGCCTTGACCTTGCCGCCGCTCACCGCTTGCCACCCCGCAGCTTGCGCCGCAGCAGCCCGCCGACGACCGCGCCGAGCGCGGAGCCCGCGAGGACGTCCGAGGGGTAGTGCACGCCGAGCACGAGCCGCGACACCAGCATCGGCGGCACCAGCACGGGCACCAGGCTGCGCCCGGTGAGCCCCGAGTACAGCACGGCGGCGGCGGTGGTGGAGGTGGCGTGCGAGGACGGGAAGCTCAGCTTGCTCGGCGTCCCGACCAGCACCTGCACGGACGGGTCGTCCGGCCGGGGCCTGCGCACGACCCGCTTGATCGCGATGGACGCGGCGTGCGCGGCGACCACGCCACCGGCGGCCACCAGCCAGTCCTTGCGGCGCTTGCGGTCGACGACGGCACCGAGCACGCCGATGGCGAACCACCCGGCGCTGTGCTCGCCGAACAGGGACAGCCCGCGGGCCGCCGTCACCACCGGTGGTTTCCCGATCGCGCCCTGCACCCGGCTCAGCGCCGCGGTCTCCCGCCCAACGGCGGACGCGCTGCGGTCCACTTGCCTACCTCCCAGTTTCGACCGGCTCCCGGCCCGAATCCCCCGTCGGGAATCGGCGAAGGCGGCCGTCATGTTTCGTCTAGCCGTCGAGAGAACCGTCGAGCGGGGCGCCGTCACGCAGGTGGGGAGCCACCTTGTTGTCGAACACCGACAACGCCGAACCGATCGCCATGTGCATGTCCAGGTACTGGTACGTGCCGAGCCTACCGCCGAAGACGACGTTCTTCGTGGCGGCCTCCGCCTTCGCCAGCTCGCGGTACGCGGTCAGCTTCTCCCGGTTCTCCGGGGTGTTGATCGGGTAGTACGGCTCGTCGTCGTCCTTCTCGGCGAAGCGCGAGTACTCGCGGACGATGACCGTCTTGTCCGTCGGGTAGTGCGTGCGCTCCGGGTGGAAGTGCCGGAACTCGTGGATGCGGGTGTAGGGCACTTCCGCGTCGTTGTAGTTCATCACCGCGGTGCCCTGGAAGTCGCCGGTGGGCACGACCTCGGTCTCGAAGTCGAGGGTGCGCCAGCCGAGCTTGCCCGCGGCGTAGTCGAAGTACCGGTCGAGAGGTCCGGTGTAGACGGTCGGGGTACCGACCGGGATCCGGTCGCGGACCTCGAAGTAGTCGGTGTCCAGCCGGACGTCGATGTTGTGGTGCGCGGCCATCTTCTCCAGCCACGCGGTGTAGCCGTCGACCGGCAGGCCCTCGTAGGTGTCGTTGAAGTACCGGTTGTCGAAGTTGTAGCGCACCGGCAGCCGCGTGATGATCGACGCGGACAGTTCCTTGGGGTCGGTCTGCCACTGCTTGACGTTGTAGCCGCGCACGAACGCCTCGTAGAGCCTGCGGCCGATGAGCGAGATGGCCTTCTCTTCGAGGTTCTGCGCCTTGTCGGTCTCGTACTCCTTGGCTTCCTCGGCGATCAGCGCCCGGGCCTCGTCCGGGGTGTAGCTGCGGCCGAAGAAGCTGTTGACCAGCGCCAGGTTCATCGGGAAGGCGTAGACCTGCTCCCCGGCCTTGGCGAACACCCGGTGCTGGTAGCCGGTGAACTCGGTGAACTCGTTCACGTAGTCCCACACGCGCTTGTTCGACGTGTGGAACAGGTGCGCACCGTAGCGGTGCACCTCGATACCGGTCTCGGGTTCCGGCTCGGAGTAGGCGTTGCCGCCGATGTGCGACCGCCGCTCCAGTACCAGGACCCGCTTGTCGAGTTGGCTGGCGGTGCGCTCCGCGATGGTCAGGCCGAAGAAGCCCGACCCCACCACGACCAGGTCGTACCCGCTGTAATTGACGTCATTGGTTTCTGCAACCGCGCTCACGGTGGCTCAGGCTACCTGTGGCCTTGCACAACCCCGCGCACCGGGATACGGGGGCCGCCCCGGCACCGCCCGGCAGACGTGCGGGGGCCCCGGCGCCGCTCCCCCTGGCACCGGGGCCCCGTGGACAAGCCCCCTCCGACCTGCCTCGCCCTAGGAGACGCCCAAGCCCCCTGGCGCGTTGCCCGGCGGCGTGGACCCGGCCGGTTTCGCGGCCCGACCGCCCAGCAGCGGCAGCACGTCCGCCGCCACCTGCTCCAGCACGGTCTCGCGGCCCGCGTACGGGCCGTCCGGGCGCGGCCAGTGGATGACGACGTCGGTGAAGCCCGCGTCCCGCGCCTGGCCGACGTGCTCGGTGAACGCGTCGACGCTCGCCAGCGAGAACAGCGGGGAGGCGTCGACGCTGACGTAGCGGTCGATGGTGGCGGGGTCCCGGTCGTGCTCGGCGAGCACCTGGTCGAACCGCTCGGCGCGCTTGGTGACGTCGCGCCACCACTCGTCGGCGGACTCGGTGCCCGGCCTGCCGGTGGTGACCCAGCCCTGGCCGAACCGCGCGGCCGCGGCCATCGCGCGGGGCCCGTTGGCCGCGACCAGGAACGGCACCCGCGGTCGCTGCACGCACCCAGGGGCGCTGCGGGCCTCCTCGCTGCGGAAGTACGCGCCGTGGAAGGTGGTCCGCGGGGTGGCCAGCAGGCTGTCGGTCAGCTCGACGAACTCGGCGAACCGGTCGGCCACCTGGGCCGGGGTCAGCGGGACGTGGGCCTCGCCGACGGCACCGCGGTCGTAACCGCCGACACCGGTCGCGCCGGAGCCGAGGCCGAGCTGGAAGCGGCCGTCGGAGATGTCGTCGACCGCGAGGACCTGGCGGGCCAGCGGGGCCGGGTGGCGGAAGTTCGGGGACACGACGAAGGTGCCGAGCCGGATCTCGGTGGTGACCATCGCGGCGGCGGTGAGGGTGGGGAAGGCGTCGAACCACGGCCCGTCGACCAGTGAGCGCCAGCCCAGGTGGTCGTAGGTCCAGGCGTGGTCGAAGCCGTACTCCTCGGCGGCCCGCCACTTCGGCTCGGCCGCCCACCAGCGATGCTCGGGGAGGATGACGATGCCTACGCGCACCCGTCGAACATAGCGCTCAGGCCCGACACAGCCCGTGGTGGCCACCTCACGGCGCGTCAGGAGCGCTCCCAGGGGTGGACACCCGCCCGGGGCCGGGAGCGCGTGCCCCCGGCCCCGACGGGGCTCACAGCTGGTAGAGCCGCTTCCAGTTCTCGCGGCTGGTCAGCTCGGGCATGGCCTGCTTGTACTGGTCCTGCACCGCGTTGCCCTCGGCGATGAACCGCCGGAACAGGGTCACGGCCTCCTTGCCGAGGCGGAACATGGTCTCGCGGTCGTACTTGCGGATCCGCACGCCCTCCTGGGAGGCGTCGGTGACGACCGCGGTGTCGAACAGCGACAGGTGCCACCAGGTCGCGTCCTCCGCCGAGACCGCGCCGCGCGCGTGCACGTGCCTGCCCAGCAGCCGGTACGCCAGCCGCTTGATCAGCACCGCCCGCTTGAGGCTGGGGGTGTCCCCCGCCGGGATCAGCTGGAGCTCACCGCTGCGCAGGCCGGGCACCTCGGACGCCGGGTGCCGCACGGTCTCGGGGTACTGCGCGCGCAGCGCCCGGATCGCCGGGACCGCCGCCGCGCCGCCGTCGTGCAGCATCTCGGGGCCCGCGAGGTAGTCCTCGACCGCCTTGAGCAGGGTCGCGGCGAGCCCGTACTGCAGCGAGAGCAGGTAGCGGGTCATCTGCGCGGTCAGCACCCGGGCGATGTGCTTGGTGTCGAACCGGCTGTGCAGCGCCGCGGTGATCATCGAGTTGCGCAGGTTGAAGTACCGGTGCCAGTCGTCCCAGTCCTTCCAGCCGAAGTCCGCGTGCCAGACGCCCGCGCCCGGCAGGGTGACGGTGGCGAACCCGGCCGCCTTGGCCCGGTAGCCGTACTCGGCGTCGTCCCACTGGAAGAACAGCGGCAGCGGGTAGCCGATGGCCTGCACGATCTCCGTCGGGATCAGGCACGACCACCAGCCGTTGTAGCCCGCGTCGACCCGCACCTCCTGGCGGTTGGGCTTGCCGGTCTCCTCGTCGACCCCGGTGAGGTCCGCGGCGTGCAGCGCGCCCTTGGTGACCTGGCCGGGGGCCAGGTTCTCCAGGTCGGCCCACTCGGCGCCGACGTGCAGCTGGGTCGGGTGCAGCAGGTTGAGCATCTGCCCGCCGACGATCGCGGGCTCCGCGGTGCGGTTGGCGAAGGAGTTGAGCCGGATCGCGATGTCCGGCTCCAGCAGCACGTCGTCGTCCATGAACAGGACGTTGGCGTGGTCGGACTCCTTGGCCGCCTCGTACAGGCCGCGGGTGAAGCCCGCCGCGCCACCGAGGTTCGGCTGCTGGATGTAGCGCAGCTTGGCCCCGAGCCGGGCGCTGACCTCGGCGAACTTCGGCCGCGAGTCGACCGTGTCGCTGCCCTGGTCGGCGACGTAGATCGCGTCCAGACCGGCCAGCGCCTCCGGGTCGTCGGCCAGCGCGGTCAACGTGGCGATGCAGTCGTCGGCGCGGTTGCAGGTGCAGATCACGACCGCCGCCGGGCGCAGCCGCTCGGGGGGCTGCACGGTCCAGCGGACGGACTCGACGGTCATCCCCTCGTGCACGTCGGTGCGCAGGTCCAGCCACAGCGCGCCGCCGTCGTTGAACCGGTCGATCTTGGCGCTGATCGACACCGAGCGCGCCTCGGCGTCGGTGACCTGCTCGACGGCGATCGTGCGGGACACGCCTTCGCTGTCGGAGGCCAGCACCGACAGCTTGCCGGAACCGGTGACCACCAGCTCGGCGGTGACCTCGCGGACCACGGTCCAGCGCTGCCAGTAGCTGGCCGGGAACCGGCCGAAGTAGGTGTTCATCGACACCAGCGAGCCCGGCTCCACGACCACGCGGTCGCGGCGGCGCTGGGCCGCGCCTTGGACGACCTCGGCGTAGAGGTCCTCGGTGACGATGGGTGACGGCCCGGCGAACAGGCCGCGCTGGGTCACGAGGCGGCCGACCGGGACGTGGTCGACCAGCTTCCCGTTCGACGTAGGCCCCGACGACGCGTCCGGAGCATCCGGGCTCTGAACTCGTGCTGGTCCTGACATTACGCCTCAGTCCTCCAAGAACCCGCCGCCGAGGTCATCGACCTGGGCATCAGATGTCATTGTCACGTCGGTTGTACGTCGGTCGTCACGGCAGCCGGTTACCACCGGTCGCGCACTCACGACGGTACCCAGGACGGCCGCCCGGGGGGTGACCGCCCCGGTGGGGACGAAGGGGCACCCGCCTCTGCGCGGCCCCCCAGGGGGCGCCCGCAGACTGCGCCCGTCCATTGTGACGCCCACGCGATCCGGCGGCCCGACCACCTCCGCTCTGGGAGAGTGGCGGGTGTGCAGAAACCCAGCCTGATCGCCTCCGACATCGACGGCACGCTGCTCGGACCGCTGGAGGAGATCACCCCGCGCACCGTGGGGGTGATCTCCCGCGTGCGCGCGACCGACACGCCGTTCGTGTTGGTCAGCGGCCGCCCGCCGCGCTGGATCCCGCCGGTGGCCGACAGCGCGGGGCTGCGCGGCTACGCGGTGTGCGCCAACGGCGCCGTGATCTACGACATCACCACCGGGCACGTGCTCTCCGCCCACGGCCTCGACCCCGTGCTGCTCAACGACGTCGCGCACACCCTGTCGCACGCGCTGCCGGGCAGCACGATGGCCACCGAGCGGGTGGACATCGGCGCGCAGGTCGACCGGGCCCCGTTCACCGCCGAGGCCGGGTTCGTCAACCCCTGGGGCGACTCCACCGGCGAGCTGGTCATCCGCCCGCGCGCGCAGGTGCTCGGGTTCACCGCGACCAAGCTGCTGGTCCGGCACGAGGGCATGACCAGCGCGCAGATGAGCGCCGCGGCGGTGGAGCTGCTCGGCGACACCGTCGACGTCACCTACTCCACCGACCGCGGGCTGATCGAGATCTCCGCGCGCGGGGTCACCAAGGCCAAGGGGCTGGCCGAGGTGGCCGCCATGGTCGGCGCCGCCCGCGCGGACGTGGTCGCCTTCGGCGACATGCCCAACGACATCGAGATGCTGCGCTGGGCCGGGCACGGGGTGGCCATGGCCAACGCGCACGACGAGGTCAAGGCGGCGGCCGACGAGGTCACCGCGAGCAACGCCGACGACGGCGTGGCGCTCGTGCTGGAGCGCTGGTTCTGACGACCGGGTCCCCGGAGCCCGCTACCCCTGCCCGGGGGCGCTCTTGGCGACGTGTTCGCGCAGGGCGATCGGCGCGCCCGCCAGGTCCTCCTCGTTGCAGAGCAGCTTCACGTCGTAGTACGGCCGGTTCTCACCGTCGTCGTAGTCGAGGTGGATGGCGATGACGTCCACCGGCTCACCCAGCCACTCCTGCGTTCGGCGCAGCCACGACGCGGCCCGCTCCAACGCGGTGGGCAGGTCGTCGTCGCGGAACTCGACGGGGCGGTACGGCACGCCCTGGACCTGGTCCCCGGCGTGGGCCGGTCGGGGTAGGTCGACGGAGACCCCGGCTTCGTCGAGGTGGAGTGCGATGGACTCGGTGTTGTCACTGGCGAGCTCGCTCACCTTCCCAGCGTCTCCCAGCGGGTGGACCACCGCAACCCCCGCCTGGGCCGCGCCATGCGGGTGCGGGGTCGATCAGGTGTGTGGTTGACTGTATCCGGTCGTGAATTTTCTTGAGTACGTGTTAGATCACGCTCGCGAGAGATCGTTGCGGGCGCGCGGGTTTCCTCCAGGTCAAGCCGGAGAAGTCGCCGTCTGAAACCGACCAGGGTGTGCGCGCCCGCGCAGGCCCAAGCGGTACCTGTTGAGGAGATAGACGTGGCACAGGGCACAGTCAAGTGGTTCAACTCCGAAAAGGGCTACGGGTTCATCAGCCCCGACGACGGCGGCGCCGACGTCTTCGTGCACTACTCGGAGATCCAGGGCAACGGGTTCAAGAGCCTGGAGGAGAACCAGCGCGTGGAGTTCGAGATCGGCCAGGGCCAGAAGGGCCCGCAGGCCACCGGCGTCCGCGCCGTCTGAGTTCTAGCGTGAGGTAAGCCGAAACGGCGCCCGGCCCCGCGAGGGACCGGGCGCCGTTTCACGTCTCGGCCACCCGCTCACCCCCGGGGGTGAGATACCAGTTGTCCGTTCGACCCGGCCCCGGCCTGTGCGCCGGTCTCCAAGGCCGCGACGCGCGCCTCCAACTCGGCGCGGGTGCGCTCCAGCTCACAGCGCAGCAGCGCGATCTCCTCGACCGCTGTGCGGGTCTCCTCCTCCAGGTGCCCGACCTCGCTGCTCAGGTGCAGGCAGACCACCCCGAGCACGGCCCCGGCCAGGAAGAAGACCAGGTTGGACCCGGTCTGCACGCCCACCAGCCGGGCCAGGCCCTCCGCGCTGCCCGGAAACACGCCGAAGACCACCACGCCGAGCCCGACGAGCAGCCACATGCCCGCGTACTTCTCGCGCAGCTTGCGGCGGCGCAGCATCTCGAAGACGAACAGCAGCACCAAGCCCGCGACGACGATGCTGAGAATGCGCCATCCAGCCATTGCGACCTCCTTATGACCGCGTCGCCGTCAGGCGGCGTCGGCCGACTCGACCGAGGGACGGCGGCGCACCAGCGCCAGCAGCAGGGCCAGGCCGGCGCGCGCGAGGTACACGGCGGCCCGGATCGGGGTCTGGCTCGGCGTACCGCCGCTGCGCTCCCGCATCGCCACCGGGATCTGCCGCACCACCAGCCCGCCGCGGATGGCCAGCACCAGCGACTCGATGGTGTCACCGAGGTACTCCGCCGGGTAGTACTGGGCGAACATCTTCACCGCGCGCGGACCGGCGGCCTTGAAGCCCGACGTCACGTCCGTGAGCTTGGTGCGGGCCAGCCGGGAGATCACGAAGGCCAGTACCACCATGGCCCAGCGGCGCGGGCCACCCGCCTTGTAGTCGCCACGGCCCGCGAACCGGGCGCCGATGACCACGTCCGCCGAGTCGAGGCCGTCGATGAGCTCGCGCACCTGGTCGGGGTCGTGCTGGCCGTCCGCGTCGACCTGCACGACCACGTCGTAGCCGTTGGCCACCGCGTACCGGTAGCCGGTGCGCATGGCGCCGCCGACGCCGAGGTTGACCGCGAGCCGGGCCACGGTGGCACCGGCCTCGCGGGCGCGCAGCGAGGTGGCGTCGGACGAGCCGTCGTCGACCACGAGCACCCCCGCCTCCGGCAGGGTCTCGCGCACGTGGGTGACGACCGCGGCGACGTTCTGCTCCTCGTTCAGCGCGGGCAGGACGATCAGGACCCGACGGGTGGCAACCTCAGCCATGGGAAAACCTAACCTTGTCGACGCGGTCTAGCTGGTTCGTCACTTGCTGCCCGCGGCTTGGCCGCGCGGTTCCGGCGCACCGGTGGTGCCGGACAGGTCGTAGATCATCGCCTGGTTGTTCTCGAAGACCAACCGGATGCCCGGCAGGTCGGGCAGGCCGACCAGGCCCGGCGCGCGGGCGCGGCCCGCGCGCACGTAGCCGGAGCCGAGGACCACGTAGCGCACGCCGAGCCTGCTGACGGCGGCGCGCACGTCCGGGTCGGTCTCGTACTCGTTGAGCCCGTTGGTCAGCCGGTGCGGGTCGGAGTCGACCTTGCTGCCGTAGAAGGTCCACTCCACCGGGGTGACCTTGTTCAGCGCGTACATCCAGACCGAGCCGTCCTGCACGTCGTTCATCACGCGCTCGCCGGGCGCGGTGTGCGCGGCGAGCCAGGCGTAGGCCTCGCGCTCGCCGGAGTTGACCGTGGGGCCGTCGTTGTAGTTGCGGCCGAGCCTGGCCACGTTGCTGTAGATGTACGCGCTGCTCATCAGGGCCATCACCAGCACGACGACCGCGGCGGTGCCCGCGGCGACCAGCGGGGTCTTGCGGGAGCGCTCGGCGAAGACGTGCCACTGGGCGACGGCGGCCTCGCTGATCGTCCAGACGAACTCGCCGACCGCGATGGCGCCCGCGAGCGGCAGCAGCGCGGCGAAGCGCCAGGCGTCGTTGTAGAAGGGGCCGGTGATCATCGCGATCAGCGGCGACTCCTGGGAGACCGTGATCGCGTACACCCCGGCGAGCAGGATGTAGGACAGCGCGAGCCAGAGGATGCGGCGGTGCCGGAACATCAGCACGAGACCGATGAACGCGGGCACGCCGAGCCACCACTGCGGCAGCCCGTTGGACGGGGTGAACAGCACGGCCTGGCCGAACGCCTCGGCTGGCGTCGCCTCCGAGGGCCACTCCGCCGCGGTCACCCCCGCCGCGCTGGACAGCGCCGGGAGCATCTGGAGCACCACGAACACCAGGCTCAACCCACCGGCGACGGCCAGCGGTACCCAGGCGCGGCGCCAGCGGATCGGTTCGAGCTTGAACACCGCGCACAGCGCGATGACGACCAGGTAGGCGAACAGCACGAACGCGAGGCTGGTGTGCAGGCCGACCAGACCGGCGGTGGCCAGCGCCAGGGCGAGCGGGCCGCCGAGGCCGCGGGAGATGAACAGCAGCCGCAGCACCGCGAGCACGGCGGGCACCAGCGCGACACCGGCCACGTACGGCCACAGCGGGCCGCGCCACAGCGAGTCGTACGGGAAGGCGGAGAACCAGGTGGACACCGCGGCCGCGACGGCGGTGCCGACCGCGGGCATCCGCCACGCCACACCGAGCGCGGCCACGCCCAGCGGCCAGGCGAGCACGCCCGCGAGCGCGGCCAGGTTGAGCAGGTGGGCCATGTCCAGGCCCGCCTTGTCCAGCAGCAGGGCCAGCAGGGCGTGGTAGGTGTCCGGGTAGAAGTAGTTGGTGGCGTCGGCGCTGTTGGCGATGGCGCCGACCGTCGACGGGGTCGCGTTGGCGTGCTCGGCGATCCAGCGGACCAGGTTGCCGTGGAAGCCCGCGTCCCAGTCCTGCTGGACGTAGCCGAGGTCCTTGACCCCGCGCAGGAAGACGGTGAAGCCGACGGCCAAGCCCGCCAGCACGCCGACCGCGATGACGCCGTGGCCGCCGGGGCTGAGCTTGCGGGGCGCGAACCGCGGGTCGTCCGCGTCGGTCTCCGGACCGCGGCGGGCGACCAGCCACGCGGCGACCCCGCCGACCGCGGCGAGCGCGAGGAACCAGAGCGAGACGTTGAACAGCGTCCAGGAGAGGCCGAGCTTGCCGAACAGCGTCACGCCCATCGCGACGCCGCCGAAGGTCAGCGCGGGCGCGATGGCTGCGAGCGTCCACCCCCGCAACCGGATGGCGGCACCCACGACGAGACCGGGCAGCCAGAAAGCGAGCAGAACGACAAGAACACTCATCCGCTAGGTACCCACAGTCATCCGATAGCCGATGTCCGATTGCCGATGATGGCTTGTTCGCGCCTCCAGACGGCCCCTACCAGGCCCGGCACGGCCAACACCATAGCGCGGGACGAGTGCCCCGAATCAGGCGGGCATCCGCTCGACCACCGAGGGTTCCGACCTCGCTACCAGCACCGCCGCGACGAGCACGCCCAACGTCGGTCCGACGACCAGACCCAGGACCGCCCGCGCGACGTGGTCGCCGGGACCCACCACGAGCACCACGGCGGAGGTGACCGACACCACGGCCCAGGCGAGCAGCACCGCGCCCGGGCGGACCCGCGCGACGAGCACCGCCGCGAGCAGCTGCACGACCGCGATCAGCACCGACGACCACACCAGACCGGCCACGACCCAGCCCGCCACGTCGTACTTGGCGCCGAGCATGAACCGCACGGCCCACGGCCCGATCAGGAGTCCGACCACCGCGCCGAGCCCCGCGAGCCCGACCGCGCCGAGCGTCCCGACGGCGAGGACCTTGCGGAGCCTGCGCAGCCCCTCCGGGGTCGACGACATGCGCACGACCACCGGCACGGCGAGCGCCTGGACGGCGGCGAAGAGCAGCAGCGGGATCCGCGCGACGGCCAGCGCGGCGTAGAGCGAACCGAGCCGGTCGGGGTCGCCGCCGGGGGCGAGCAGACCCACCATCGCCGGGTAGCCGGTGACCACGCTGGCGGTGAGCGCGGCGGAGGAGAAGAGCATCAGCATCCGCCGCACGACCGCGCCGGACGGGTCGCCGGGCAGGTGCCGGTCGACGCGCGCGCCCGCGCGGCGGCCGAACAGCAGCCAGGCGAACGAACCGACACCGGCGGCGACGGCCAGGGTCAGGGTGCTGTGCAGGGCGGCGACGACCAGCGCCACCATGACCACCGGGCGGACCGCGGCCTCGACGATGATCAGCCCGGCGTACGGGTCGACCTGGTTGTCGCCGACGAGCAGACCGCGCACGGCGAACTGCACGGCGAAGGCGAGACCGCCGACGAGCACCACCGCGCCGAGCCAGTAGTCGTCGCCGAAGAGGCGGGTGTTGACCCCGGGGACGAGCGTGACCGCGCCCGCCACACCGACCGCGACCAGGCCGACGACCAGCGCGGTCACCGCGTTCGACCCGAGCTTGCCGCCGTGGGTCTTGGCGACGGCGGACTGGCGGGACAGCTCCTGCTCCAGCGGGGACAGTGCGCTGCCGAGGCCGAAGAGCAGGCCCCAGAAGGTCATGAAGACGACGTAGTCGGGCTTGTCGAGCAGCCTGCCGGTGAGGATGACGACCGCGTAGCCGAGCGCGGACCCGGCGAGGATCGCCAAGGTCACCCGGCCGACGGACCGGCCCCCGACCCCCGTCCCGCCGGGTGCGTCCGGTTCGGCCACGGTCGGCTCGGTGCCGGTCACGGGTTCGCCGGTCATTTGCGCAGCTTGGCGCGCAGGGCGAGGACGAGGCCGCGCAGCACACCGAGGCCGAAACCGCCCGCGAAGAGCGGCAGCAGCGTGCCGACCGCGCGCGCCTCACCCGGGGTGGCGCCGCAGCGGCGGACCACGGCACCGGCGGCGGCGGAACCGACCGCGCCGACCGCGACGGTCTTGACGGGGTGCTTGACCAGCATGACCGCGGTGACCGCGCCGACGCCGAGCGCGCCGAAGAGCGCGGTGCGGGCCGGGCCCGCGGAGGTCAGGTAGCTGTCCACGTAGGTGGTGCCGCGGTAGTAGGACTGCGCGACGAACTTCCGGAGCGTGTCGCGGCCGTTGTAGACCGCGGCGAACCCGGGGGCGAGGTGGATGCGCTCGCGCTCGATGATCCAGCGCAGCACCTTGGTGTCGTCGCTGGCCAGCGTGACGTCGTCGTAGAGCGAGTCGAACGCCTCGACCGAACCCGCGAGCAGGTCGCGCGGGGCGGCGAAGAAGCCGGTGCCCTTGGGGTAGAGGTCGAACTCGTCCGGGCCGAAGGAGGTCAGCTTCGGGTCGGCGAAGTAGCGCCGCCACGGGACCTTGACCAGACCGGCGAGGAAGCCCGCGTACGGGTTGCCCTGGGAGGCGACCTCGATGTGCCCGTTCCACACCCGCCGCTCGGGGTGCTCGGTGACCTGCTCGCGCAGGAAGCCCAGCGCGCCGGGCTCGACGATGACGCGGCTGTCGAGGAGCAGGACGAACTCACCGGTCGCCTTCGCCAACCCGGCCTTGCGCGCCTCGAACCGCCCCGCGTTGACCTGGCTCACAACGGTGATGTCGTAGCGGTCGGTCAACTCGGCCAGCCGGGCGCCGGTGGCGTCGGTGCTGCCGTCGTCGACGACGACGACCTGGGCGGCCCACCGGCCGCGCGCCAACGACTCCATCAGCGCGTCGATACAGCGGGAGATCCAGTTCTCCTCGTTGTACACCGGGATGACGACGCTCAACGTGGGCGCGGTGGTCACGCCGGTGACCATACCGGGGCCCCGCCGCGGCCCTGCTCGGTGTCGCGGGCAAGGCCGCCCCCGCGCTTGGTGATCATCGGCGGCGGTCATGCTTGGCGGTGCGGGGAGCGGACATTCGGCTGGGAGCGAGGACAAGCCCGTGCGCAAGGTGATCATGGTGGGTGGCGGCATCGTCGGGCTGGCGGCCGCGCGGGCGCTGGCCGGGCGGGGCTGGGCGGTGACGGTCCTGGAGAAGGAGGACCGGTGGGGCGCGCACCAGACCGGCCACAACTCCAACGTCGTGCACGCCGGGCTGTACTACAAGCCGGGATCGCTTAAGGCGGCGATGTCGGTCGCGGGCAACCGGTCGATGGTGGAGTTCGCGCGGGCCAACGGGGTGCCGGTCGAGGTCTGCGGCAAGCTCGTGGTCGCCACCGCCGAGTCCGAACTGCCCGCGCTGCGCGTGCTCGCCGAGCGCGCGGAGGCCAACGGCGTACCCGCGAAGCTGATCACGCCGGAGGAGGCCCGCGAGTACGAACCCGAGGTCGCCGCGGTCGCCGCCCTGCGGGTGGAGAGCACCGGCATCATCGACTTCCCGGCGGTCTGCGCGGCCATGGTGCGCGAACTGACCGAGGCGGGCGCCGACCTGCGCCTGTCCACCCCGGCCCTGGGCATCCGCGCCGGTTCGGGGGGTGGGGTGGAGGTCGCGACCGGCACGTCGGTGCTGCGCGCCGACGCCCTGGTCAACTGCGCGGGCCTGCACAGCGACCGGGTGGCCCGCATGGCGGGCCTCACCCCGAGCGCCCGCATCGTCCCCTTCCGCGGCGAGTACTACGAACTGCGCCCCGACCGCTCCCACCTGGTCCGCGGCCTGATCTACCCGGTACCGGACCCCACCCTGCCCTTCCTGGGCGTCCACCTGACCCGGATGCTCGACGGCAGCGTCCACGCGGGCCCCAACGCGGTACTCGCCCTGCGCCGAGAGGGCTACCGCTGGCGCGACCTCTCCCCCGCGGACCTGCTCGACACGGCCCGCTTCCCCGGCACCTGGCGGCTGGCCCGCAAGTACGCCTTCCCGGTCGGCTACGACGAGGTCCGCCGCTCCCTGTCGAAGGCCCGCTTCGCCGCCAGCCTCGCCCGCCTGGTCCCCGCCGTCACGGCGGACGACCTGGTCCGCAGCGGCGCGGGCGTACGAGCCCAGGCCCTGCTGCCCACCGGCGCCCTGGTGGACGACTTCCTGATCGAGTCGACCCGAAACCAGATCCACGTCCTCAACGCCCCTTCGCCTGCCGCGACCAGCGCCTTGGAGATCGGCGCCCACATCGCCGCCAGACTCGTCGAGGTCAGCTAGCCCGCCCTCTCACCCACACAGATGAAATCCATCCACAACCCGCGCCTAGCACCGCATTTCCGCAGGTCGCACTTGTCCACATACCCCCGAACCATCCACAACTCCTTCGCCCCAACCGAACAACCCCCTCCCCGCACTAAACTGGAGCAGGGTCGCCCCCCCAGAGGTGGGTGGGGGCTGCCCTGGGGTCGGGGCGGTGGCTTGCCGCGATTGGTTGTGCCGCAACGGATTCGTTGGCAGCCCAAGACATTCGGTCGCCTCGGCCGCCAGAGGGTCGAGGCGATGCGGGGTGCGAGGTCGGTCGGCTAGGAGCCTCAAGAACCACGCACGGGAACAGCACAGACGGGCGGTTGGAACTGGCCGCTGCGCAGCCACGCGTCCCTGACCGTGCGCCGCAGAACACGCACACGTCGCACGACCAGGTTGCGGTCGATCAAGCCGGCGCGATCGAGGCGCCGCTGGCAGCTCCGTCCTGCTCCTCACCGTGCCCAAAGCCTCGACCGCCCTGGGCACCATCGCCCGCGCTCTCGCCGAGGCGGCACGCGGCAGCAAGGCACTGCTCGCCGCTCAACCCCACGCCGCCTCGGCCAGGTCCACCGGCACGGACACGGCAGGCGCGGTCGCGCCACCGGTGGCCGACGTCGCCACCGGTGGGCAGGTGACCCGGTGAGCACCCGGACCACGATGAACGCCGCCGAGTGCGAGTTCGACCGGGACCTGCTGTGCGCGGAGGACCCAGCGCGCGATCAAGCTCCGCTGGCCTCTGGTCGCCCTGACCGTGCTCATTCTCGCGGCTACGACCTACCTGATCACCCTTAACCCGGACAAATGCCATCCCCCGTTGCGACAGCTCTCATGATGCTGGTAGCAGCACCGATCGCTGCACTCCAACTCGACCGCCGACGGTCCCGTGAGAGCCAGCCGGACCAGGACTAGCTGCCCAAGACCGCGTCAGCGGGTCGACTGCCAGCGCGATCGAGCCGTCGCTGCCTGGTTGTTGCGGCGGTGGCCACAACGCGACCGCCCCGACCACCGGGGTGGTCGGGGCGGATGAAGAGCGGAACTCAGGCGATCGGTTCGATGACCTCGAGGCCCAGGTACGGGCGCAGTGCCGCCGGGACCACCACGGAGCCGTCGGCCTGCTGGTGGTTCTCCAGGATGGCCACCAGCCAGCGGGTCGTCGCGCCGGTGCCGTTCAGGGTGGCCACGACCTGGGGCTTGCCGTTCTCGTCGCGGTAGCGGATGTTGAGCCTGCGGGCCTGGAAGGTCGTGCAGTTCGACGTCGAGGTCAGTTCGCGGTACGACTGCTGCGTCGGCACCCACGCCTCCGTGTCGAACTTGCGGGCCGCGCTGGTGCCTAGGTCGCCGGTGGCGGTGTCGATGACCCGGTACGGCACCTCGATCTTGGCCAGCAGCTCCTTCTCCCACGCCAGCAGCCGCTGGTGTTCGGCGGCGGCGTCGGCGGGAGCGCAGTAGGTGAACAGTTCGATCTTGTCGAACTGGTGCACGCGGATGATGCCGCGGGTGTCCTTGCCGTACGAGCCCGCTTCCCGGCGGAAGCAGGTCGACCAGCCCGCGTACCGGCGCGGGCCCGCGGACAGGTCGAGGATCTCGTCGGCGTGGTAGCCGGCGAGCGGGACCTCGGAGGTGCCGACCAGGTAGAGGTCGTCCTCCTCCAGCCGGTAGATCTCGCTGGCGTGCGCGCCGAGGAAGCCGGTGCCCGCCATGATCTCCGGGCGCACCAGCACCGGCGGGACCATCAGGCTGTACCCGGCTTCGGTGGCCTGCGCGGCGGCGAGGTTGAGCAGGGCGAGCTGCAGCCGCGCGCCGATGCCGGTCAGGAAGTAGAACCGCGAGCCGGACACCTTGGCGCCGCGCTCCATGTCGAGCGCGCCGAGGCGGACGCCCAGGTCCAGGTGGTCGAGCGGGGTGAAGTCGAACTCGCGCGGGGTGCCGACGTGTTCGAGGACGGTGTAGTCGTCCTCGCCGCCGACCGGGGCCGCTGTGTCGACGAGGTTCGGCAGCGCGCGGTGGGCCTGGTCGAGTTCCTTCTCGGCCTCGGACTGCTCGGCCTCGGCCGCCTTGACCTCGGCGGCCAGCTCCTTGCCCTTGGCCAGCAGCGCGTCGCGCTCCTCGCCGCGCGCCTTGCCGACCTGCTTGCCGAACTGCTTCTGCTCGGCCCGCAAGGTGTCCGCGCGGGAAACCGCGGACCGCCTGCGCTCGTCGGCGGACAGCAGGGCGTCGACCGCCCCCCCGTCCTCGCCTCGGGCGCGCTGCGACGCGCGCACGGCCTCCGGGTCCTCGCGCAGCACCTTCAAGTCAATCACGGTTCGTGAGCGTAGTCGGCCCGCTGCGGGGCGCGCGCCCGACATACCACCGGGGGCCACCGCGCGTGGCGATGGCCCCCGGTGCGAAGAGCGCTACTACGAGATGGCGACGGCCACGATCAGGCCGAGCGCGATGTGCGCCGCGGCCACGACCACGCTGGCCGGGGCGAACTTCTCGTCGTCGATGGTCTGGCCGATGTCGAGGCGGGTGACCCACTCCAGGGTCCGCACCGCGAGCACCTGCACGATGATGCCGATCAGGCCGTAGACCACCGAGGTGATCAGGCCCGCGGTCAGGTCGTTGGCCGAGAAGAAGATCGCCACGACGATGATCAGCGCCATGCTGAGCATGCCGGAGGCGGTGATGATCACGGCGTTGGGCTTGCCGGTGCGGACCAGCTCGGAGAGCTTGCCCGGAGTGGTCCAGTCGATGGCGTAGAAGCCGATCAGCATCAGGACCAGGCCGATGATGGCGTAGAGGGCGATCGCGCCGATGCCCTTACCCAGGTCGGCGCCGAAGCCTGCGGGGAGCGCCAGGTTCGTCACCGCGGCGAGCTGACTGGTCACGAGTCCTCCATGGACGTGCCGGTGGAGCGGTTGTGGTCGGGGAGGTCCCCGGGACGGGTACTCACTGCGGGATCCGGTGCGGGACGAAGGCGGCGCCGTCGTCGGTGACCAGTCCCGAGGTCTCGCGGATGCCGAGCCCGGCCGCGCCGTCGCCGACGATCCACGCGCCCAGCGCGGGCCGGTAGCCGTCGAACTCGGGCAGCGGGTCGAACGCCTGGTAGACGTAGCCCTCGGCGCCGTAGACGCCGCCGGTCTGGGTCTCGTAGCCGGTGGCCACGATCTGCACGTTGCTGCCCTCGCGGCCCAGCTTCGGCTTGCGCACGTACTCGGTGAGCAGGCCGGGTTCGTCGAGGAAGGCGGGCAGCAGGTTCGGGTGCCCGGGGTACATCTCCCACAGCACCGCGAGGATGGCCTTGTTGGACAGCAGCATCTTCCACAGCGGCTCGACCCACAGGGTGCGCGGCTGCGACTCCACCACGCGGGTGCCGAAGTCCTCGGCCACGACCCACTCCCACGGGTAGAGCTTGTTCACCGTGGCCATCGGCGACTCGGCGAGGTCGACGAACCGGTTGAGCGCGCTGTCCCAGCCGATGTCCTCGATGGCCAGGCCGACGGTGTCCAGTCCGGCCTCGGCCGCGGTCTCCTGCAGGTAGGCGGTGGTCAGGTGGTCCTCGCCGGTCGGGTCGGCCGACGACCAGGTGAAGTGCACCTCGTTGGACGGCAGCAGCGCCGCCACCTCGCCCCACCGCTCGACCAGCCGCTCGTGCAGCGAGTTCCACTGGTCGTCGTCGGGGTAGACCTCGGTCTTCCAGTACCACTGCACGACGGCCGCTTCCAGCAGGGAGGTCGGGGTGTCGGCGTTGTACTCGAGCAGCCGGGCCGGGCCGGAGCCGTCGTAGCGCAGGTCGAAGCGGCCGTACACGTGCGGGTCGCGGCGCTTCCAGGACTCGGCGATGTGCGGCCAGGTCCACTCGGGGATGCCGAAGGCGCGGTAGCGCTCGGTCAGCACGATGTTGTCGACCGCTTCGAGGCACATCGAGTGCAGCAGTTCGACGTCGGCTTCGAGCGAGAGCACCTCGTCCATGTCGAAGGCGTAGTGCACCGACTCGTCCCAGTACGGGCGGGAGCCGCCGTCGCCGTAGCGGGCGGGGCTGCCGAACACCAGGCCCTGCGACTCGATCTTGGCCCGCCAGTCCGGTCGGGGGGTGGAGCGTTCCCGACGCACTCAGCTGCCCCCGCTCTTGCCGCCGCCGCTGACGCCGAGGCCGCCGCGCGAAACGGACTTGCCGGAGCTGGTCTTGACCGAGGTGTCGGCGGACGGGGCCACGTAGGTCCCGCCGGTGGCCTTCTGGCCCACGGACCCGGAACCGCCGTAGTTGTAGCGGTAGGAACTTCCACCGATGTAGATGAACCCGCCGCTGTGGTAGCCACCGTGCGAGGTGGCGTAGCCGTCGTCGCAGTAGTCGTCGTCGACGACGACGCCGTTCCCGTCGACGCAGCGCGCGGTCACCTCGTCCGGTGTGGACGCGGCGTAGATCACGGCGACCAGCGCCACGACGCCGACGGTGACCCCGGAGCCGATGAGGAGGCGCTTGCGCTTCTTGCGCTTGCGCTCGGCCTCGTCGATCGCGGCCTGCTCCTCCTCGCGCTGCTTGCGCAGGGCCTCCCGGCGGGCGCGTTGTTCGGCGACCGAGGGTTGCTTCGGCTTGGTGGTGCCGTCCTGGTAGTTGACCGATCCGCGCTTGCGCGGCTCGGTCGCGCCCTCCTCGGCCTCGGGCGGCACGTACGGCGGCGGGCTCGATTCGCCCCCCGCCGGGCCGTCGACCTGCGGTTTCGGCTCTGGCTCCGCGGGGACCGGCCGGTCGCCGGGGTCCTGCGGCCTGTCGTTGTCAGTCATGTACCACTCCCGGGGCGCACCCTAGCTGACCAGCGCCATCGACACCGGATGTTTGTCCTGATCGCAACCTGGGTGCCTCCCGTTCCGCTCCCGTGGCCGCGCCCGGGGAGCGGACACGGCATCATGGAGTAGATGTCTGGACGCGGCGACTGGTTTCGGTCGAATGACCCGACGGCGAGGACTCGGCTGATCATGGCCGGGGCGTTCGTCGGATCGCTGCTGCTCATGGGCAGCAGCACGGTGTTCTCGTGGCCCGTGAAACTGGGCTCCGCGCCGGTCAGCGCGGAGGAGGAGCGCCAGGCGGCGTTCGACTCGCCCGCGGGCAGCTGTCTGACGTGGACACCGCCGGACGGAACGGACATGAAGCGCGTCGACTGCGCGCAGCCCCACCTGTTCGAGGTGACGAGCAACGTCGACATCACCGGCGACTACCCGCCGGACGTGGCCCCACCCGACCTGGCGCGCTGGCAGCAGATCGCGAAGGCCAAGTGCACCCCGGGGGTGACGGCGTACCTGGGCGGCAAGCTGGACCCGTTCGGGAAGTACACGGTCAACGCGCTGAAGCCGAGCGAGGCCCAGTGGCAGGACGGCGACCGGAAGCTGCGGTGCGGTGTGCAGCGCACCACACCGTCGGGGGGGCTGCTGACGAGCACGGGTTCAGCCGCCGACGCGGACCAGTCCAATGTGCACGAACCGGGCACCTGCCTCGCACTGGACAACCAGAAGATCGGCGACCCGCTCCCGTGCGACCAGGAGCACGCGTACGAGATCGTGGGCACCGTGGACCTGGGTTCGGCCTTCCCGGGCGACTCGCCGACGAAGGACGCCCAACTGGAGAAGGCCGGTGAACTCTGCGTCGAGGTCACCAACACCTACACCGGCGGCACCGACCTCGCGGCGAAGGGCCTGACCCCGTACGCGGACGCCCTGGAACCCGAGAGCTGGGCGGCGGGCTCGCGCAAGGTCGACTGCAAGGTGGGCGCCCGCCTGGCCGACGGCTCGGGCCTGGCCCCGGTCACCAACAGCGTCCGCGGCACCCCGACCGAGTCGACCGCGCCGACCACCACCACCCCCGCCCCCACCACGACCCCGACGGGCTGAGGCGTGGACATGCCGCGCGACCGGTTCGAAGAGCTGGTCGCCGAAGCCCTGGACGAGATCCCCCGGGAGCTGGCGAAGGCGATGGACAACGTGGTGGTCCTGGTCGAGGACCGCGACCCGCACGACCCGACCCTGCTGGGCCTCTACCACGGGATCGCGCTGACGGAACGGACATCGCTGTACAGCGGTGCGCTGCCGGACCGGATCTTCATCTACCGGGAAGCGATCCTCGACATCTGCGAAACGGAAGATGACGTGGTCGAGGAGGTGGCAATTACCGTCGTACACGAAATTGCCCACCACTTCGGAATAGACGACGCAAGACTTCACGAATTGGGCTGGGGCTAGCTACCCTCGGCCTCGATGTCCATCGAGACCGAACTCGACGCCCTACGGACAACCCAAACCCAACTCCGCCGCCTGGCTCAGGCGGTCGGAGCAGCTGAAGCACACCTGAACGAGACCATCTACGGGGTTCTGGCAGTCCTGGGCAAAGCCGAGTGATCCTCACCCTTGAGGCGATCCAGGCCAGGTTCGTCGAACTACGCGACCTCCTCACCCGAACCGACCACCAACTCTCAACAGCAATCGCCCACCACGCCGGCACCACCACACCACCGCCCCCGGCCGCCCCCACCCCGTCATACACCGAGAACAAACACGGAGACCGGTACCCCGAAGAAGCAAACCCCTACCACGACTGGCTCCCACCAAGAGTCAGCCGAACCGACGTGAACCCACCGATGACCGGCTACGTTTTCCTCAACGGCCGGAGCACCGGAGAAATCGGCGCGACTCGCTTCGACCCATGGGCAGAAGCCATGGTAGAAAGGCTCGAAGAACTCGACCTTCCCGACGCGATTGACATTCACCACCATGTAGAAATGAAGGTGGTAATAATGCAGATCCAGAACGGGGCAACACACGGACAGGTGATCATCAATCACGCCCCCTGCGGCACCCGACGGAGAAGCCCGAGACCTACCTGCGACAGCACGCTACCCAAAGTTCTCCCAACAGGGTATAGCATGACGGTGTTGGGAACCGACGCCAGCGGCAATCCATTCAAGAAGACATACCACGGAAGGGCACCCAGGTGACCGCCGAGCAGATGCCTCTTCTCGAAGAGGAATTCATCGCAATTGATGAGATCGCCCAGGGCGTCGATTTGGTTGCCGCCGTGCGCGAACTGAACGACAGCGGGGTGAAGAAGCCCTGGGCGTGGGTGCTCGCTTCGAATTGGGAAGAACTGGGCGAGGGTGAGATCCGGAGTTCGATGATGTTCGGCGTGAACAACGATCGCGGGATTCTCGCATGGCGACAGGGGTGGGAAGCATCCGTGCCGACCATCGGCGTAGGGACAGAATGGACGACCGTATACCTCGGTGGGATGTACGACTCGTCCGCCCAGCCAGGGTCTGATGTGCCGATCGAGATCGTTTACCAGGCTGTCGAGGAGTACTTGGCCACCCGAGAGCGACCCACGTGTGTGGAGTGGCGGCGCGGAGAGATCGCGCCCAGGCGCCGATGAGCACGGAGCCGATTTCCCTCCTTAGATTCGAGTGCATGGCGATCGACGAAAACGACCGTGGGATTCTCTGCCGGGAGCAGGGGATGGAGGCGTATGTGCCGACCATCGGCGTGGGCGACGAGTGGACGAGCGCGTACCTCGCCGGACTGCACGAATCGCCCGCCCAGCCTGGGTCCGATGTGCCGGTGGAGGTTGTCTACCAGGCGGTTGGGGAGTATTTGGCTACCCGGGCACGACCCACGTGCGTGGAGTGGCGGCGCGAGGAGGTCATGCCCGGGTATATGTGAGGGTGGTTAGACCTCGGACAAGAACTTCTGCCACTCGGTGTGGCCGAAGCGGAGTGCGGGGCCTTCGTTCTGCTTGCTGTCCCGGGTGAGGACGGTGGTCGGGTTCAGGAATGCCACCTCGACGCAATTGGCTGTGCCGCACCGGCTGCTCTTGCGCCAACTAGCCTCGGGTCGCTTCATCTAGAAAGTCCTTCCCTGCTTGCCGGATCCACGCGACGCTCGTCTTTTCGTCGAGGGCTGCCGTCCAGATGCGCTGGAAGGCCGTGGAGTAGTTGTCGATCTCGTCTGGCTTGTCGAGGTAGAGATCGCCGGAGAAGTTTTCCACATGGACGACCGGGGGCTCTCTGTCGGTGTCTCCGGGGAAGCGGAACAGGATGAACGGCCCGGTGACCAGGCCGTGGTTCATGCCTGCGCCGAACGGCATGACTCGCATGGAGACGTTGTCCAACTCGGCAGCTGCCGCCAAGTGGAGGAGCTGTTCGCCCATCACCGCCGGCCCACCGACCGGACGGCGCAGGATGGTTTCGGCCAGCACCACCGAGATCGTGGGACGCGCGGTCGTCCGGGCGAGCAACGGTTGTCGCGCCAGCCGCAACGTCACGCGGCGGTCCAACTCTTCATCGCTCCACTTGCCGTTGTGGGAGCTGATTATGTTGCGCGCGTAGTCAGGGGTCTGGAAGAGGCCGGGAACCACGTCCGACTGGAACCACTGCAGTGAAGAGGCAGCCTCCTCCAAACCGATGTAGAGCGCGAACCCGTCCGGGATCGAATCGCTGTACGCGTGCCACCAGCCATGGCTTTTGGTCTTCTTGGCCAGGCTCTTGAGCATCTCCGTCACCTCGGCCGACGCGCCGTACACGCGGCACATCGCCTCAGCGTCGAGGCTGCGCATGGAGGTCTGCCCGGTCTCGATGCGCCAGAGCTTGGCCTCCGACCCAATGCCACTAACTTAGGCTAGGTGCGAGGATTCTGATGGTGGCCGGACCCTGATGTCGAACGCCTTGATGTTTGCCCTTTTTGGTGGGGTAGCGTTTATGGCGTCCACGTTTGGCCACACGGGGGTACGTTCGGTGCCTTCGGGCCGCGAGGTGTCTCTCGTTGATTTCCGCGCGGGTCTCCGATAACGCTCTCGCTTGGCGTTCAGGGGGAAAAATCCGCCTCGGCGGGGACCTGGCGTCGGATGACTCGAAGAGACCGCATGAAGGACAGTCGATCAGGGTCGACGTCGGCCTCGTCGGCCGCCGAGCACATCAAACGCCGAATGCCATAGTGTGCGAGCAGGAACGCCCACAGTTCCTGACGCACCATGTCGGGCGATCTCGACCGCAGCGTCTTACCCGATCCTTGTTGATGGGTCTTCATCTCATCGATCAAACCCTCGCATTCCCAGCGTTCATGGTAGGCGAGAGCCAATTCCATGGCGGTCGCCTCGGCCGGGTCGAGAATCGACGTCACCACGCACACGACCTCGGCTGCCCCGTCACCCGCCCGGTCGGGAACCTGATATTCGACCACCCGAACAGGTTGCGCATCCTCGGAACGACAATCCTCGCCGCGGCGGGCCTTCTCGATCAGCCGATCCCGGCGCCCTCGGCGCACGGCCGAACTGACCAGGATCGAGCGATACGAACCGTCGGGCAACCACTCCAACACCGGCAACGTGACAGCCGAACTCACTCTCCACAGCAGGTCAGCGCCAGTACGACGGAACTCGTTCCACAGATCGAAACCGTAGAATCCCCGATCTGCGATCACCAGCATGTCCGGCTCGACAGACCCGATGATGTCTCTCGCGAGAGTTTTCTCGCTGGTCAGGCACCCGGCGATCGCGGCCCCCACGATCGCGCGGGAACCACACTCGCCCAACACGATCATCAACGCCTGCGGAAACGCGGACTCGACCGACTGATTACGCTGTCGACCGAACTCCGCCGCGTTCTCGGGCGTATCCGGAACATCCACGGAGAACCCATCCATCGCCATCAACCGACGCGACGCCAACCACGCCCCTGTGGCGCCCCGCCCCGCCACCGGAACAGCGACCCGCTCAAACAACAGACTCAACGGCTCGACCCCCAACCGCTTCCGAGCCTTGGAAATAGCCGCCGTCGAGGGAACATTCCACTCACCACGCCACGAACCCATAGACCGCAACGACCCAACAAGCTTCCGCATCACCTCCTCGTAATCATCATCGAAAAACAGGCACATCCCCAAACAAAACCGCACCACCACATGCGCGGGAAGCAACCGAGACCGCAACTCGCGACGGCCCGTCTCGTTCAACACATCCTCGATCACATCTCGAGGAAAAACCTCCGCCAACACACCCAACGAGATCCGATCGGTCAACCGAACAGCCGACGAATCAACGACACCACCACGAACCTGCACCACGCGAGCCACCCGAAAATAATAGCAGCTTCTTGCTTAAGTTAGTGGCATTGGGCCTCCGACCACTCCAGGGCGGTCGCCGCAGCCTTGACGGTGAGGCGGGCTTGGCCGCGGAGGTCGCGGAGGTGTCGACCGAGTTGCCTGCGGGGGACGGTCGACCCGGTCGTGCCTTCGGTCAATTTCCAGCCTCTCAGATCGGGGAGATGTTTCACCCGATCTGAAAGTATCGGAGCACTCCTGCTGAAATGCAATCTCTGAATGAGCATCCTTTCGGGTGAAAGCCCGATCTGAAAGCTTGCATCCCGAGCACTCACATCCTTGTATTGCGGCGTTCCCACTCACGCAGGAGGAATCCATGGACAGCAACTTCACCGTCAACGCCTGGGCACGGGTCGACGACGGATGTGACATCTCCTTCGCCCCCGACGGAGCCAAGGCCATGTCGCTGCACTTCGGTGGGCGCTTCGAGAGCTTCGAGATCACCTTCGGGATTCAGGGCCTTGAGCGGCTCATCGACGTCGCCACCCAGGCCCGGGCCGAACTGGCCAAGTCGGCCTAGTCGCCCATCAATCCGGTGCGCCAGGCCCAGGCGGCGACTTCCACCCGGTTGCGGGCGCCGATCTTGGTCTGCACCGCGGCCAGGTGGGTCTTCACCGTGGACAGCGACAGGAACAGCTCCTGCCCGATCTCGGTGTTCGTCAGCCCCCTGGCCGCCGCCCGGACGACCTCCGTCTCCCGCTCCGTCAGCGGGTTCGGCCCCTTCGACGGTGCGGCGAAGTGCTTCAGCAGCCGCACCGTGATCTGCGGGGAGACCAGGGCGTCTCCCCGGCTGGCGGCGCGGACCGCCTCCATCAGCAGGGCCGGGCCCGCGTCCTTGAGCAGGAAGCCGCTGGCACCGTTGGTCAACGCCGTGTGCACGTACTCGTCCAGGTCGAACGTGGTCACGACGACGACCTTGAGCGGCTCGGCCACGTCCGGTCCGGCCAGGGTCTTGGTCACCGCCAAGCCGTCCAGGCCGGGCATGCGGATGTCGACCAGGCACACGTCCGGGCGCAGTTCCCGCGCCTTGCGCACCGCCGAGATGCCGTCGGCGACGTCGGCCACCACGGTCATGTCGTCCTGGGTTTCCAGGATCATCCGGAAACCGGCGCGGACCATCTCCTGGTCGTCGGCGATCAGGATGCGGATCACAGGTCCTCCCGGCGCAGGGGGAAACGGGCGTCTACCACCCAGCCTGCCTGTTCGCCCGGTCCCGCCTCGAACCGGCCACCCAACAGGTCTATCCGCTCGCGCATCCCCACGAGCCCGTATCCGCCTGTACCGCACGCCGGTTGGGGGTTTTGTGTTGTCGCGTCGTCGACGACGCGTAGGTGCAGGTCGTCGCCGTCAGTCCTAATCGTGACTTCGACGGACTTCGCGTCGTGGGCGTGCTTACCGATGTTGGTCAGGGCCTCTTGCACTATCCGCAGCACGGACCTTCCTGCTTCGGGCGGTAGCGACGGGGGCAGCTCCACGTCCATCACCACGACCGGGCCGGGGAAGTTCTCGGCGAGGGCCCGCAGGTCGAACGCCAGGTCCATGGTCGCCTGGCCCTCCGCCCCCGCGACCGGCGCGCCGCGCATGCTGCCGACCAGCATCCGCATGGCGGCCAGCGCCTCGATGCCCGCGCCCTCGATCCGGTCCAGCGCCGACACCGCCGCCTGCGGGTTGGTCTCCCCCACCAACCGGGCGGCCTGGGCGGCGACGACGATGCCGGTCACGTGGTGGGCGACCACGTCGTGCAACTCCCTGGCCAGCGCCATCCGCTCGGCCTGCTGCGCGCCG
Source organism: Actinokineospora auranticolor (assembly GCF_041897805.1). GTDB lineage: Bacteria > Actinomycetota > Actinomycetes > Mycobacteriales > Pseudonocardiaceae > Actinokineospora > Actinokineospora auranticolor. The sequence goes on along the minus strand of NZ_CP154825.1, from coordinate 130,318 downwards.
GTCACCGCGACCTGCACGGTCCGGGTGCGTTCGCGGTCCCGCGCCCGGAAGTACTCGCCCGTCGCCGCCGCGACCACCAGTAGGAAGGCGGCGACCAGCAACGCCTCCCGCATGCCCCCCGTCCGGGTCATGGACAGGGTGAACACGTCGATCCCGACGAGCGCGCCGGCACCCCACACCGCCCGCTCCCGGTCGACGTAGCGGACGAGGTAGCAGACCAGCGCCATGTGCGCGGCGACGACGGTGGTCGGCACCGGCAGCGGCGGGGAGTCGCCGTCGGCCAAGCCGAGGGAGACGTGCGCCGCCAAGCCGAAGCCGACGAGCGCCGCGGCGACCACCGCCCACTTCAGCGGGTTCATCGGACCGAGCACCGCGCACACCGCCGTGGCCAGCATGAGCGCCAAGGGGAGCAGGGAAACCACGCCCGTGCCGTAGTAGTCGCTGACGGTGTTCACCAGGTCGAATACCGTCAGCAGGAGCAAGGCACCAGCCATCGGCCACTGCCTGCGGACCAGCTGCCGAATGGCGGGCGGCATTCCCCGGCCCTCGTGGGCGCGCAGGGCGAAGCCCGCGACGACCGCGCACAGCAGCACCAGCAAGCCCATGCTCCCCGAGATGAGCAGCTGCTGCCCCCCCGAATAGCTGGGGTACAGCGTGCGGAAGTTCGCGAGCTCGGTCTGCTGCCGAATCCCCAGGGCGCCGATACCCGCCGCACCCAGCAGGGCCACCAAACCGGAGGCGACCCACCCCCGGCACCGCCACACCACCATGACGACCAGCGAGGCACCCCCGACGACCTCCGGCATGGTCAGGTGATCGATGGTGAACCGGCCGGACGGGACCGCCCCGAGGGCGTGCATCGCGGCCGACCCGGCGATCACCCACGCCGCGCCGACCATCGCACCCCACACCGGCTGGTACAGCGCCAACACCACGCACATGAGCAGCGGTACCGGCACGAAGGCCGTCACCGCGTTCACCTGCCCCAGCGTGAACTGCGCCAAGTCGAACAGGTACGCCGCGGCCACCGCGCCCGCCACCCACAGCCGGGCGGACCTTAGGAGCTCCATGAGCCACAAAAGTAAGACCACGGGCCGATGCCCGCCTCAGTCGTGCGGCGCGTCCGCATCGGCCGATCGGCTGACCCGGCCGCGACCGGGCCCGGCCGAGCGGTGTAGGCGGGAATGGGCCATCGGCCGATTCGCGCGCATCCCCGCTCCGAACATGCTGTGAGCAGGACGAACTACGAGCCTTCGGGGGACGACATGCTGTGGAGCTGGATCGGACTGGGTGTGGTGTTGCTGATGGTGCTGGCCTGGGGGCCGACGATCGTCCCCAAGCGCCGGGCGCGCGGGGTCGTGGCGGGAACGATCACCGCGGCTGAGCACGGGATCGGTGGCGGGAACGATCACCATCGGTGATCATGGAAGGGTCCCCACCTCGACCTAGGGGGTCCTATGCGCCGCATGTGCGCTGTCCTGTCGCTCGCCCTCGTCGCACTGGCCGGGTGCGTGGACGGCAAACCCGGCCCGCCCGGCACTACCGCGCCGACCGGGGGCGCGCCTGCCAGCGCCACCATGCCGCCCGTCTCGTTCCCGGGGACCTCGGCCAAGGCGGCCGCTGTGCCGAACGTGGTCGGCATGAACCACCAGAAGGCCCAGGACGCGATGCAGGCCGCGGGCTTCTACTTCCTCACCGAAGAGGACGCGACCGGCCGGGGCAGGCTGCTGATCAACGACAGCAACTGGGTGGTCGTCGAGCAGGTACCGGCGGCGGGCACCGTGATCCCGCAGTCGGACAAGATCCTGCTGCGGTCGAAGAAGAAGTCCGAGTAGCCCGTGCGCCAAGATGGGCGCGTGACCCTGGAAGAGCTCTCCGCCCGCCAACGCGCGTTCAGCGACGCCCGCGCCTGGGGCCCGTTCCACACCCCGAAGAACCTGGTCATGGCGTTGTCCGGGGAGGTGGGCGAACTGACGGAGCTGTTCCAGTGGCTCACCCCGGACGAGGCAACCGCCGCACCGGACGACCCGGCGACCCGTGCCCGCATCGAGGACGAGCTGGCCGACGTGCTGCTCTACCTCGTCCGGTTGGCCGACGTCCTGGGGGTCGACCTGCTCGCCGCGGGCCACGCCAAGATCGACCGCAATGAGGTCCGCTTCCCGGCGGGCGTGGGAAAGGGGGCGCTGGACAAGGTCGAGCGGGACAGCTGACCGGGTAGCGAGGCGACCGGCGCGGTGCGGTTCCCGCGCCGGTCGTGGCCCGGCCTCCCCCGCTCGGGCCACGACCGGCGGTCTCCCGCCCTCGGGTCTTCTCAGTGACGTCCCGGCGGCACCCCGCGTTGCCTCAGACCCGCGCGACCGTCTTGCGCAGCCGGTTCAGCGCGCGGTGCTGGGCGACGCGGATCGCCTCGGCGGTGGTGCCGACGACGTCGGCGGTCTCCTGGGCGGACATGCCCATGACCACCCGCATGATCAGGATGTCGCGCTGGCGCTGGGTGAGCGTGCGCAGCAGGGCGCCGGTCTGCTCGGCCAGCTCGTGCCGCAGGGTGATCTGCTCCGGGCCGTCGTCCAGGCTCATCGTGTCCGGGGTCTCGGCGATCGGGTCGGACTTGTCGCGCGAGTTGGCGCGGTGCACGTCGGCGATCTTGTGCGCGGCGATGCCGTAGACGAAGGAGAGGAACGGCCTGCCGAGCTGCTGGTAGGTCGGCAGCGCGCGGAACACCGCGACGCACACCTCCTGGGCGACGTCGTCGGCGCTGCTGAACGAGTGCGGCAGCCTGCCCAGCTTGGCGCGGCAGTAGCGCACGACCAGCGGTCGCAGGAAGATCAGCAGTTGCTCGGTGGCGCAGGAGTCGCCCGTGATCGCGGCGGCGACGACGGTGTCGAGGTTGTCGCGGTCCGCGGGGGTCGGCGTGCGGACCCCGTAGGTGGCTTGCTCGGGCACGCTGACCAGCGACGCCTCGAGGGCGGCAAGCTCATCGTCCAGCTCCACCGTGCACAACATCGCGTTCCTCCCGCGCCAGGGCGTTGTCTCTCACCCCTAACAGAGCGCGGTGCCCCGGACGAAATACAGGACGACCGGCCCTATTTTCGGCGCGTTCGTCACGTCTTCGTTACTTTTAGACGGAAAGCGATGAAGCGGTTACCGAGAGGTACGGAAATGCCTACGGCAGCGGCCGGTCGAGCCGGTAGAGGTCGTTCTCGTCCATGATCCGGATGACCTTCGCCGCGTAGTTCGGATCGGTCGCGTACTTGCGCGCCACCGCGGTGACGAAGGCCCGCGGGTCACCGGCCAGCGGGCGCGCCTCGGCGTAGTTCGCGCTGGTGGAGAGCACGCGGCCGTAGTCGCGGAAGGACGCCTGCAGCGAGTCGTAGACCCGGAACAGCGCCTGCACCTGGTGGCAGTCGGGGGTGCATTCGGAGGTCGGGTAGTCGTGGCAGCCGATGGCGATCGGGCCCGGCTTGTCGCCCAGGCACTTGAATCCGAAGAAGTTTCTGTCGTTGACCGCCAACCGGCTTTGCCCCCACGACGACTCCAGGATCGACTGGCCCGCCGTGACCGACGCCGGGACGCGGAACTCCCCGGCCACGGCCCGCGCGATCGGCTCGATGGTCCGCAGGAACTCGCCGTCGGAGGTGCGCAGCGCTTGCTCGTGCACCGCGGCCTGGTCGACCACGGCGGGTCGGGCGCCCGCGGGTTGGGCGGGCAGCAACGCGCAGGCCGCGAGCGCGAGCGCCCCGACCGCATGAACAAGGTGTCGTCTCATGCGATCGAGCGTCAGACGGCCGGGGCGGGCTCGCAATCCGGGGTCACCCGGTCGAGCGACCAGGTCCGGCCGACTAGATCACCAGGCCGGTCTCCTCGACGCAGAGGTCCCAGAGGCGCTTGCGGGCCTCGGGGGTGTCGTGCTGCCAGGGGAGGTAGTGGGTCGGGCGGACGCGGCGGTCGTGCCAGAAGTGGCCGGACGCGCGGGTCGGCTCGTCGGCGGCGGCGAGCCAGACGATGGTGTCGGCGCCCTGGTCGGGGGTGCGCAGGAGCGGGCCCATGATCTTGTTGAAGCCGGGCAGCGACCCGGTGACGCCGGGGGTGTCGGCCCAGCCGGGGTGGGTGCTGTGCACGGTGACGCCGTCGTCGGCGAGGCGGGCGGCCCACTGCTCGGCGAGCACGACCTGCATGCGCTTGGTCCGCGCGTACGCCTTGGCGCCCGCGTACTCGCCCTCGCGGTACTGGGGGTCGTCGCTGCGCAGCTTCGCGGTGTACATGCCGCCGGAGCTGACGAAGACTACCCGGCCACGCGCGGCGGCGAGGGCGGGGCGGAGCAGGCCGGTGAGCAGGAACGGGCCGAGGACGTGCGTGGCCAGGGTGGTCTCGTTGCCCTCGGGCGTCTCCGCGCGCGACGGCGGCAGCGCGCCCGCGTTGTGCACGAGGACGTCGAGGGTGTCCGGGGCGAATCCCTCGGCGAAGGCGCGGACGTCGGCGAGGCTGGAGATGTCGCAACGGTGCACTTCGAGGTGCGCCTGCGGGATCTCGTTGACGATCTCCTGCCGGGCTTGCTCGCCCTTCTCCGTGTTGCGAACGACCAGGTGCACGCTCGCACCGAGCCGGGCCAACCCCGCAACAGCGGCCTTGCCGAGCCCGGAGTTCGCACCGGTGACCAGCGCGGTCTTGCCCGCAAGAGCGCCGGGCGCCGGGTCGGCGGGCCAGAACCGGCTGCGCACCGCGTACCCGATCTTCGAGTAGCCGGGCACCACGGTGCGGTCGAGCACCGTGTCGAGGACCTTCGTGGCAGTGCTCATGCCGGTCAACGCTAGTCGCCGCGGCGGTGGTCGACCGCTTGACAACCGGCCCGGGACCGATCAACCTGGACGACAAGTAACTGTTACTACTAGTTACATGTGAGGCGATCATGGCCCGTGCGCTACGCCCCAAGGACCGCGACCAGGTCGGCGCCCGCCTGCTGGAAGCGTCGGTCCGCAACACCTACGACCCGCACCTGGACATCGACTGGGCGGCGCCGCTGGCGGCGGACAAGGCGTACATGCCGCTGGAGCGGGTGTCGCTGTACGGCACGGCGCTGTGGGAGCGGCTGACGCCTGCGCAGCGGATCGAGCTGTCGAAGCACGAGATCGCCAGCATCGCGAGCGTGGGCCTGTGGTTCGAGATCATCCTGATCCAACTGCTCGTCCGCTACGCCTACGACCTGGACCCGCGCAGCCCGCACGCCCAGTACGCCCTGACCGAGGTCGGCGACGAGACCCGCCACTCGATCATGTTCGCCAAGGCCATCGAACGCTTCGGCGTCCCGAACTACGGCCCGGGAAGACTCCTGCACAACCTGGGCCGCGTCTACAAGACGATCGCGGGCGGGCCGTCGATGTTCGCTTCGGTGCTGGTGGCGGAAGAGGCGACAGACCGGCTACAGCGGTCCACTATGGACGACCCGGAGATGCAACCGCTGATCCGGATGGTGAACCGGATCCACGTGATCGAGGAGGCCCGGCACGTCCGGTACGCGCGGGAAGAGGTGGTCCGCTCGACACCGAAGCTCAACCGCGCGGAACTGGAATGGCACCGCGTTATGACGGCGGCAACCGCCATCGCGGTGATGGACGCCTTGGTACACCCACGGGTCTACCGCTCGGTGGGGATCGACCCGCGCGAAGGACGAGCGGCAGCCTTGGCCAACCCTCACTTCCGCGAAACCAGGCGCTGGATGGTCGAGAAGGTCATCGACTTCCTGACGGAGACCGACATGATCGGCGGCCCGTCCAAACGCCTCTGGCGGCGCGCGGGCTTGCTCCGCAGCTGATGGGCGGCAATTGATCAAGGCGTGCCTCCGACCCCCGATTTCCATTCTACCGGCGGGCACCGACAGGTTCGGCCAAAGATGATCAAGCCTGTGGACAACCGGTTCGGGTGTGGGCACGGTCGCTCGGTTCGTGCGAGATGGCGTGGCCGCGACCTGTCGTGTTGATCGACGCGCACCTCTGGCCCCGGTATCCATGCCAGTGGCGGGTACCGACAGAAGCGGGTGCTGATGATCAAGCCTGTGGACAACTCGACGGGTTGGGCGGGAAGGGTTACGAGACGACCGTGTGGACGGTCAGCTGGTTGCCCGGGGGTGTGCCCGCGCAACCGGTGCCTGCGATCGGGACGAAGGCCGATGCCGTGTCGTGGGGTGGGTAGACGCGCAGGCCTCGGACTTCCGTTGGTTTGCAGACCGCCGGGTCGTAGTTGGCTACGTTGACGAAACCGACGGCCGCCGTGGCGTCTTGGCCTGGGGCCAGGGTGATCGGGCCGCCCTTGGCTCCCTCGCGGAAGGCGGCCGGGCCTACCTGGTGGCCGTCCTCACCTGCCACATAGGACACCCCGGGGAAGCCTTGGATGACGCAGGTTCGTCCACCCTTGTTGGTGAAGACCAGGATTCGGTAGACGGTTCCGGCCGCCGCGTCCCCGTCGCGGAGGGTCAGGGTGAGGTCGTCGACCTTGCAGTACCACTCGGCCGGGCTCTCGTCGCCGCCCCCGGGGGCGGCGCCCTCGGTGGTGGTGGGTGGGGCGGCTGTCGTCGCGGTGGCGCTGACCATCGGAACCGATGGTGGGGGCGTGGCGGATTGCTGCTTGCCACAGCCCGCCACCAGGCACGTCAGCGCCAGCGCGGTCCCGATCCCCAAGCGGTTGGTTGCCCACCTCATGACCACACGATGGGCCACTCTTCCACTGACCGCCACCTGGGCGGGGTTCACAACGGTGAACCGGGCTTGGTAAGAATTGCCGCCCATTCGGGGGTAGTTACCCGCTGAGCGCGGACAGTAGCGTCGCGGCATGGCGGGACCTGCGTCGACACGATTATCGCCCGTCGCTAGCAGGGGGGCGGCGGCTTGAGGGGTTCACCTGATCGACGGCTGGGGTGGCTGCTGTCCTCCAGCGCGCTGTCCAACCTGGGCGACGGCATCGGGAAAACCGCCTTCCCGCTGCTGGGTGCCAGCCTGACGCGCGATCCGGTGCTCATCGGTGGCCTCTCCGCCACCGCGTTCCTCCCCTGGTTGTTGTTCTCCCTGGTCAGCGGCGCCATGTTGGACCGCGTCGACCGGCGTAGAGCGATGTTGCTGGCCAACTCGGCCCGCGCCGCGCTGGTCGGCGCGCTGGCCCTGCTCGTGCTGTTCGACGCGACGACGATCTGGTTGCTCTACGTCATGGCGCTGCTCATCGGCACCGTCGAGACCGTGGCCGACAGCGCGGCGCAGGCGCTGATCCCCGCCGTGGTCTCGCGGTCCGGACTGGAGTCCGCGAACGGGAAGCTCCAGTCCGCCGAGATCGTCGGCCAGACCTTCCTCGGCGGCCCGCTCGGCAGCCTCACCTTCGTCGCGGGCGCGTCGCTGCCCTTCCTGCTCAACTCCGTCGGCTTCGCGCTCGCCGCGCTGTTCCTGCTCGCCATCCGCGGCCAGTACCGGCCCCGGGTCGTCGGGCCCGCCCCGCGGCTGCGCACGCAGCTCGGCGAGGGCCTGGGCTGGGTTCGTCGACGCCCGTTGATGGTCCGGCTGCTCGTCTTCGCCGCCGCGCTGGCCGCGATCTCCGAACTGGCCCAGGCGCTGCTGGTGCTCTACGCGCTGGACGGGCTGCGCCTCAACGAGGCCGCGTTCGGCGTCTTCGCGCTCGTCGGCGGGGTCGGCGGTCTGCTCGGCGCGGCCCTCACCGCGCGGTTGACCAGGGCGATGCCGCGGCGCACGGTGCTGGCGCTGTCAGTCGTCGGCTGCGGCGCCGCGTTCACCGCCATGGGCCTGGTCACCGAACCGATCAGCGCGAGCATCCTGTTCGGCCTCTTCGCCGCCTGCATCGTGGTGCTCAACGTGATCATCGGGGCGCTGCGGCACGCGCTGATCCCCGAGCACCTGTTCGGCCGGGTCCTCGGCGTGTGGCGGACGGCGGTCTGGGGCGCGATCCCGGTCGGCGCGCTGCTCGGCGGCGCGCTCGCCGCCTGGCTGGACGTGCGCGCGGTCTTCCTCGTCTCCGGCGTGCTGCAACTGGGCCTCGCGGGCGCGCTGTGGCTGGTCCTGGGCCACTACCAGCGCGAGATCGCCGCGCTCGACGCCGACGAACCCGAACCGGACGACCCCGAGCCGATCCGGCACGAGCAGGTCATGCCCGCGCCCACCCCGGAACCGACGCGGCCCGAGCCCACCCCGGCCAGGGAACCCGTCGCGGACGAGAGCGCGACAGCCGGGGCATAGCAACGGGGGCGGCACCGAAGCACCGCCCCCGTCGACCAAGCCGCGGACCTACTTGCTGGCCACCTTGCGGTACTTCGACACCGCGAGCGGCGCGAAGATCACCAGCACCCCGATGCACGACAGGATCGCGTACAGCACCGCGTGCTGCGCGGGCCACACGTCCGAGGTCGCGAGCACGCCCGGCCGCTGGTTGCCGAACAGGTCGCGGGCCGCGTCGGCGACCGCGGTGATCGGGTTCCACTCGGCGATGACCTTGAGCGGGCCCGGCATGCTCGACGCCGACACGAACGCCGACGAGATGAAGCTGACCGGGAACATCCAGATGAACCCGGCGCTCTGCGCGACCTGGACGCTGCCGGACACCATGCCGATCCACGCGCCGATCCAGGACATCGCGAAGGAGAACAGCAGCATGATCGCGTACGCGGCGACCGCCTCCAGGAAGCCGCCGCTGATCCGCCAGCCCACGATCAGGCCGCAGATCGACATCACGACCAGCCCTAGCGCGCTCACCACCAGGTCGGAGGTGGTGCGCCCGATCAGCACGGCCGAGCGGGACATGGGCAGCGACCGGAACCGGTCGATGACGCCCTTCTCCAGGTCGGCCGCCATGCCGATGGTGGTGTAGGCGGAGTTGAACGCGACCGTCTGGGCGAAGATGCCGCCCATCAGGAACTGCCGGTACGCGTCCGGGTCGTCGCCGATGCTGTTGCCGAACACGAACGCGAACAGCAGCACGAACATGATCGGCTGGAGGGTGGCGCCGAGCAGCAGGTCCGGCTGGCGGCGCACGTTCATCAGGTTGCGCCAGGTGACCACACTGCTGTCGCGGGCGCCCGCGGTGATGACGCTCATCGGGACTTCGCCTTCCTGCCCTTGCTCTTGCCTTCCGGCTCGGCGGGCTGCTCCTCCTCGGCCGCGTGGCCGGTCAGCGAGAGGAACACGTCGTCGAGGGTGGGGCGGTGCAGCGCGACGTCGAGCACGTTCACGCTCTCCTGGTCGAGCCTGCGCAGCGCCTCCACCAGGGACTTCGGCCCGGTCTCGACCTTGACGTGGACCCGCCGCTGGTGCTCCTCGACGACCGGCTCGTCCGCGCCGACCTCGGCGAGGACGCGGGCCGTGGCGGGCAGCTCGGCCGCCTCCGCGACCACGATGTCCAGCCGCTCGCCGCCGACCTGCGCCTTGAGCTGGTCGGCGCTGCCGTTGGCGATGACCTTGCCGTGGTCGATGACCAGGATCGTGTTGGCCAACTGGTCGGCCTCTTCCAGGTACTGGGTGGTCAGCAGCACGGTGGCGCCGTCGGCGACCAGCTCACCGATGACCTCCCAGGTGTCGAGGCGACCGCGCGGGTCCAGCCCCGTGGTCGGCTCGTCGAGCACGACCACCGCGGGCTCGGCGACCAGCGCGCCCGCGAGGTCGAGCCTGCGGCGCATGCCGCCGGAGTAGGTGCGGGCGGGCCGGTCGGCCGCGTCCTGCAGCCGGAACCGGTTGACCAGCTCCTTCGCCCGGGCGCGGGCGTCGCTGGTGCTCATCCCGTAGAGCCTGCCGACCATGTACAGGTTCTCGTTGGCGGTCAGGTGCTCGTCGACGGCCGCGTACTGCCCGGACAACCCGATCGAGCGACGGACCGCGTCCGGGTCGGCGAGCACGTCGTGGCCCGCCACGAACGCCCGGCCGGAATCCGGTCGCAGCAGCGTGGTCAGGATGCGTACGGTTGTGGTCTTCCCGGCGCCGTTGGGGCCGAGCAGACCGAGGACTGTGCCTGCGGGGATCTCTAGGTCGACTCCGTCGAGGGCGCGGGTGGACCCGAAGGTCTTCACCAGCGCCTCCGCGCGCACGGCGATAGAGGACGCGGGCGGGGGCATGTGCCCTCCCTGGATAGTCCGATTGGGTTACGGGCCAGCAGGGTAGACCCGCGCACTGACAAACGCGGTGCGATTTTCCCACACCGGACATAACCCACAAGGCCGATCACCCCGACCGGGTGGTCACGCCGGGTTCGCTAGAGGTCCACTCCGGTCCACTCCAGGCAGTGCCAGCCCGCGTCCCGGGGCTCCAGCAGCACGTGCCCGGTGTTCGGCAGCAGCTTCGCGCCCGCCAGCCGCGCGCCGACGTTGTCGGCCAGCCACTCGGCGCCCAGCCGGATGATCCCGCCGTGGCTGACCACGACGACCAGCCCGTCGTCGTGCTTGGCGCAGATCTGCTCCAGTGTGGACAGATACCGCGCGCGCAGCTGCTCCCCCGACTCCCCACCGGGCATCGACGCCGCGAGGTCGCCCCGCGTCCACCGGTCGTACACCAGGCCGAAGCGCCGCAACGAGTCCTCGTCCGACAGTCCCTCCAGGTCACCCACCTGCAGCTCGTGGATGCCCTCGACGACCTCGACGGCCAGCCCGTGCCGCCGGGCCACCGGCGCGGCGGTTTCCTGTGCCCGCACGGCGATGCTCGCGTAGACGGCCACCACCCGGTCCCCGGCGAGCCGGTCGGCGAGCGCCGACGCCTGCCGGTGCCCCATCTCGGTCAGCGACGGGCCGGGCGGCCGGGAGTCGAGGGCGTGGCGGAGGTTGGACGGCGTTTCCCCGTGGCGGGTGAGCATCAGGCGCACGGTCATACGTTCTCCCCGCGCGCTATCGCCGTTACCCACGCGGCGGAATCGGCGTAGTCCGAGTCGCGGAAGGGCGATTCCACGGCCGCCGCAACGCCTTCCGCCTTCGGGTACGAGCCGAGGAACAACACGTGTTGACTCCGCCTGCGCAGCGCGGCGAGCGCGTCGGCCACCCGCTGCTCGCCGATGTGGCCATCGAGGTCCAGGTAGAAGCGGTACTCGCCGAAGCGGTCGCGCAGCGGGCGGGACTCGATGCGGGTCAGGTTGAGACCGCGCGTGGCCAGCTCGGCCAGCACCGCCGCGAGTTCACCCGGTCGGTGGGACACCACCAGGATCACCGACGTCCGGTCGGCGCCCGTGGGCGCGGGCGGCGCGGTGGGGCGCGACAGCAGCAGGAACCGGGTGATCGCGTCCGACTCGTCGGCGACGCCGGTGGCCAGCACGTCGAGTTCGTAGTGCCTGCTCGCCACCGGCGCGGTCACGGCGGCGTCGAACTCGCCCTTGACCACGCCCACCGCGGCGGCGGCCGTCGAGGCCGCGACGCGCGGCTCGGCGTTGGGCAGGTTCGCGCGCACCCACCGCTGCACCTGGGCCAACGCGTGCGGGTGACTGGCCACCGTGCGCACGTCCGCGGCAGCGAGGCCGGGGCGGACTAGCACGGAGAACCGGATCGGCAGCAGGTGCTCGGCCAGCGCCACCACCGGCCGGGTGGCTGTGTCCGTGGTCAGCAGGTCGGCGGCCAACGAGTCCATGGTGGCCGACACCGCGCCCTCGATGGAGTTCTCCACCGGCACGCACGCCAGGTCGGTCCTGCCCGCGCGCACCGCGGCCACCGCGTCCGGGATGGTCGGCATCGGCAGCAGGTCCGCGTCGGGCGCCAGCGCCCGGGCGGCTTGCTCGGTGAACGTTCCCTCTGGCCCGAAGTAGGCGATGCTCGGCACCCGACCACAGTACGCAGTGGGCGCGGAACGGGTGTGGCGGTTGCCAAACGGCGGTTACCCGGGTGTCCGACAAGTGCCATGCTGGAACCGTGACCGCGGATTCGGACACCGGGATGGCGGCGGCGCCCCGCCGGGTCGCCGGCGCACTCGAGCTGGTGCTGTGCGCGCGGGAGGAACCGCTGGCCGACGTCTGGGACGAGGTCGCCGCGCAGCGGCCGGACATCCGGGTGCACCGGGGCTCCGTCCTCGACGTGTCCGCCCAGGCGGTGGTGTCGCCCGCCAACTCGTACGGGTACATGCGGGGTGGCATCGACGCCGTCTACGCCCAGCGGTTCCCGGCGGTGGAGCAGCACGTGCGCAGCGCGGTCCTGGCCCTGCACGGCGGCGAGCTGCCGGTGGGCGAGGCGCTGATCGTGCCGACCGGCACCGACGAGCCCGCCTGGCTGATCACCGCGCCGACCATGCGCGAGCCCAGCGAGTCGCTGGCGGCCGAGACCGTGCACCCGTACCTGGCGGCCCGCGCGGTGTTCCGGCTGTGGCGCGACGGCGCGCTGGAGGACGGCACGCCCGTGCGGGCCGTGGTCGGCACCATCGCGACACCCGGGTTGGGCACCGGTGTCGGCGGGGTACCCCCGCAGGTGTGCGGGCGACAGGTGGCGGCGGCCTGGGACGCCGTGTTCGGCGCGGCGTGACGCCCCGCCGCGCGGGCGCCATGTCAAATACGCGCGCACGTCACGTGCGCCACACCTCCAGTCCGTCCGACGGTGCAGTGCGTCACAGCGCTTGACCCACAGGAGCGCCTACGTTGACGCGGGTAGGCCCCACTTCCCAGCGCGAGGAGGCGCACATGGCGCGGGTGCGCGAGCTGAGCCCGTACGTCGAGCTGCGCCGCGAGCAGTGGCGGGAGCTGCGCGAGGCAACACCGCTGCCGCTGACCCTGGAGGAGCTGGTCGCGCTGCGCGGCCTGCGCGACCCGGTCGACCTCGACGAGGTGGTCGACGTCTACCTCCCGCTCTCGCGGCTGATCTCCCTGCAGGTCGCGGCCCGCCAGCGGCTCTACGACGCCACGGTCGAGTTCCTCGGCGAGGACCGCCGCACCGCGCCCAAGGTCCCGTTCGTCATCGGCGTGGCGGGCAGCGTCGCGGTCGGCAAGTCGACGACCGCCCGGCTGCTGCGCCTGCTGCTGGCCCGCTGGCCCGACCACCCGCACGTGGACCTGGTGACCACCGACGGCTTCCTGTTCCCGGCGGCCGAGCTGACCCGCCGGGGTCTGATGAGCCGCAAGGGCTTCCCGGAGAGCTACGACCGGCGCGCGCTGCTGCGGTTCGTCTCCGAGGTGAAGGCGGGCGCGGAGGAGGTGCGGGCGCCGGTCTACTCGCACCTGGCGTACGACATCGTGCCCGGCGAGGAGCAGGTGGTCCGCAAGCCGGACATCCTGATCGTCGAGGGCCTCAACGTGCTGCAACCGGCCGCCCGGCTCGCGGTGTCGGACCTGTTCGACTTCTCCCTCTACGTCGACGCCAACCCCGAGGACATCGAGCGCTGGTACATCGACCGGTTCCTGGCCCTGCGCGGCACGGCCTTCGCGGACCCGGCCTCGCACTTCCACCACTACGCCCGGCTCACCGACGAGCAGGCCCAGGCCGAGGCCCGCACGCTGTGGCGGCAGATCAACGAGCCGAACCTGATCAACAACATCCTGCCGACCCGGCCGCGGGCCACCCTGGTGCTGCGCAAGGGCCCCGACCACCGGATCAGCCGCGTCCGGCTCCGTAAGCTCTGATCCCGTGATCCGCGTGCTGCTCGTCGACGACCACGAGGTGGTCCGGCGGGGCCTGCGCGACCTGCTCGACGGCGAACCCGGCATCGAGGTCACCGCCCAGGCGGGCACCGTCGCGGAGGCGCTGACCAGGGCGACCGCCACCCCGGTCGACGTCGCGGTCGTGGACGTGCGGCTGCCCGACGGCGACGGGGTGTCGCTGTGCCGGTCGCTGCGGTCGCTGGACCCCGCGCCCGCGTGCCTGGTGCTGACCGCCTTCGACGACGAGCAGGCGCTGGTCGAGGCGATCATGGCGGGCGCGGCGGGCTACCTGCTCAAGCAGGTGCGCGGCCAGGACCTGGTCAACGCCGTGCGGGAGGTGGCGGCGGGCCGGTCGCTGCTGGACCCGGTGACCACCGCGCGGGTGCTGGACCGGATGCGCCGCAAGGACGAGCTGGCGTCGTTCTCCGAGCGGGAGCGGGCGGTGCTGGAGCTGGTCGGCGAGGGCATGTCGAACCGGGAGATCGCCGAGCGGCTGTTCCTGGCGGAGAAGACCGTGAAGAACTACGTGACCTCGGTGCTGGCCAAGCTCGGGCTGGAGCGGCGCACGCAGGCGGTAGCGTGGTTCGCCCGCAGGCAGCAGGGGTCAGGCCCGCGGTAGGGGGACCTGCCAGGTCACCGTGGTGCCGCTGCGGGGCGAGGAGCGCACCTCGCAGACACCGCCCACCTGCTCGGCGCGTTCCCGCAGGTTCTTCAGGCCGCGCTGGCTGACGCCCCGCGGGATGCCGCAGCCGTCGTCGGCCACGGTGAGGCGGAGGTTGTGCCGGTCGCGGCGCAGGTGCACGGCGACGCGCAGCGCGCCCGCGTGCCGGACGACGTTGGACAGCGCCTCCCGCAGCGCGGCGCGGAAGTGGTCGGCGATCTCGGGCGGGACGTCGGCGATGTCGTCGGTCAGGTCGACCGACGGCTCGAAGCCGAGCAGCTCGCGCGCCGTGGCGACCTCCGCGCGGACCGACTCGGCGAGGTCCGCTGCGGGCGGCTTCGGGTCGGGGTTGCGCAGCGTGCGGACCACGGAGCGGACGTCGGCGATGGCCGCGTCGAGCTGGTCGACGGCGTCGGCGAGCCGGGTCGCGTCGGCGCGGGCCAGCCGCCGGGAGCGGCGGGACAGCAGGTCGAGCTGCATGCCCGCGGCGTAGAGGCGCTGGACGATGACGTCGTGCAGGTCGCGGGCGATGCGTTCGCGCTCCTCGTAGAGGCCGACGCGTTCGCGCGCGTTGTGCCCCTCGGCGAGGACGAACAGCAGCCCGGCCTGCGCGGCGAACGCGGTGAGCACCTCGACGGTGGCGCTGGTGAACGGCTTCGCGCTGCGCCTGCGGTAGACCGTGAGCGCGCCGAGCCGGGTCTCGCGGGTGCCGAAGGGGGCGGCGGCGAACGGGCCGTAGACGCGTAGTTCGGCGGGGACGTACGGGGCGGTGCGCGGGTCGGTGGTGACGTCGTCGGCCACGATCGGGACGCCGCCGCGCGCGACCCTCGCGGCGGAGGAGCGCGGCGACAGGACCAGGCCGACGGGGTCGGGCTCGCGCGCGCCGTGCGCGGCCTCGACGGTGAGCGACCCGTCCTCGGCGGCGGCCATCAGCAGGCCCAGGTCGGCCTCGGCGAGTTCGGCGGCGGCGCGGACGACGAGGTGCAGCACCGCGTCGGGGTCGTTGCCCGCCAGCGCCGCTGTCGCGATCTCGGTGGACGCAGTGAGGGTGCGCGCCGCAAGAGTGGGGTCCATGGCCTTCATGAAGGTTACGTCCCCACTGCTTGGCGGATAGCGCCCCCGTTCACCTCTAGGACCAGATCGGCTTGCCGGGCCTCTTCGGGGCGATGCGTCACGTGGACCACGATGCGGTCGGACAGCGCTTCCCTAACCGTGGCCAGGACGGCGTTCGCGGTGGGGACGTCCAGATGCGCGGTGGGCTCGTCGAGCAGGACGACGTCGGCGTCGGCGAGCAGGGCGCGGGCGAGCGCGATCCGCTGGCCTTCGCCGCCGGAGACGGCGGTGGCCTGGGCTTCGAGGTCGAACCCGGGCAGCCCGGCCCGGGTCAGCGCGTCCGCGAGGACGGAGTCGTCGGCCTCGGGGGCGGCGAGGCGGAGGTTCTCGCGGACGCTGGTCGAGACGAGCATGGGCTCCTGCGGGCACCAGGCGACGGTCGCGGGACGGGTCAGCGTGCCGCGTTCGGGGCCGAGGAAGCCGAGCAGGAGGGCGACCAGGGTCGACTTGCCGGAACCCGACGGTCCCACGACGGCGACGTGGGTTCCGGGGTCGACGCGCAGGGTGACGTCGGTGAGCGCGGGCTTGCCGGTGCCGGGCCAGCGCACGTCGACGCCGTCGAGACCGATGTGGTCGGTACGCCGCGGTTCGGTGGCGACAGCGGGTTCGGCGCCTTCCAGGGCCAAGACCCGTCCGTGGGCGGCTCGCAGCGCGGCCAGGTGGGTGACCGCCGGTGGCAGCAGCGCCAGCGCCTCGGCCAGGGCGAGTGGGACCAGTGCGACGATCGGGACGAGCACCGGATCGAGGTGGGCTTGCGTGGCGAGGTAAGTGCTCACTACCGCCGCCAGACCCAAGGCGAGCGTGATTAGCGCAAGAGCCGCACCCGCGCCTACCGCCTGCCTCTTAGCGATCCGGGCGAGATCGGTGTCCGCGTCAGCCAGTGCCTTCCGACGCGCGGTGTGCCTACCGAACGCGATGAGGTCCGCTGCGCCTTCCAGGAGGGTCAGGACTCCGGCTGCGATCGTGCGACGTCCGTCGGCCATCGCCGTAGTCGCACGACGCTCGACCGCCGCAGCGACCAATGGCGCCCCGATTCCCGCGACAGCGACCGCGATGGCAAGCACCAACCCGGCGCTGGGAAGCACCACCGCCTGAATGACCACTGCCGCGACACACGCGCCTAGAGCGACCAGCGGCGGCACGATCACGCGCGGGGTCAGGTCTCGGACGGTGTCCACGTCGTCCACCAACCGTCGCAGCCCTTCGCCTCGGCGCAGTCCGAGGGTCCGCGCGGGACCGATCGCCACCAAGGCGTTCCAGAGCCGCACCCGCAGCGCGGTCGCGGTCCGGAAGGCCGCGTCGTGCACGGCGAGCCGTTCGACGTAGCGCAGCGCGGCCCGCCCGAGCCCGAACGTCCGCACGCCGACCACGGCGACGGACAGCGCGAGGATCGGCGGCTGCTGCGCGGCCTTCGCGATCAGCCACGCGGACAACGCGGTCAGCACGACCCCGCAGACCAGCGCGGCCGACCCGAGCGCCGCCCCGGCCAGCAGCCGCGGGGTGACCAGCGTGCGGTTCCGCACCACGGCCTCCGGCGCCCGCACCACCTCGACGACCTCGTCTTCGGCGGCAGGCGCGGCCGTGCCCTCGACCACCCGGTGCGTCGCCATCAGGACGGCGACCCCCTGGTCCGCCACCTTGTGGATGACCCGCGTGACCCGCGCGGCGGTGGCCGGGTCGAGGTGGGCTGTGGGTTCGTCGAGGAGGAGAAGCCGGGTCCCGGGCCGGGCCAGCGCCCGCAGCAGCGCGACCCGCTGCCGCTCCCCGACCGAGAGCTCGTCCACCCGCCGGTCGAGGAAATGCTCGATGCCCAGTTCGCCGGCGAGACCCCCAGGCTCGCCGACGGCCTCACGAACGGTTTCCTCGGCGAAGGCGGGCCGCTGCGGTACCCACGTGACGATTTGTCGCCAAGTCGACATGTCGAGATCGGCCAGCGGCACCCCGTCGACCAGCACGACCCCCGACGCGGGCGCCACGAACCCGAGCAGCACCCCGAACGCGGTCGACTTCCCGCTCCCGCTTGGCGAATCGAGCCGGACGACCTCGCCCGGCCGGACCACCACCGACAGCCCGTCCGGCGCGAACCCCCCGCGCCGCGCGACCCGGAGGTCGGAGATCCGCAGCTCGGCGAACCCCTCGACGGGCCGATCACCCGTCGACACGGGCGCGCTCGGGACCTCGGCGACGCGGCGGACGGCTTCGAGACCGTCCTCGCTGGCGTGGTGCGCGGCACCCGCCGCGCGCAGCGGCAGGTAGCACTCCGGGACCACGATCAGCACGAACAGCCCCACGAACAGCGTGAGGTCGCCCGTGACCAGGCGGAGGCCGATCACCACCGCGACCAGCGCCACCGACAGGGTCGCGACCAGTTCCAGCGCGAACGCCGACGAGAACGCCACCCGGAGCACGCCGAGCGTGCCGCGGCGGTGCGCCTCCGAGACCTTGCGGACGGTCTCCGCCTGCGCCGACGCCCGGCGGAACGCGGTGAGGACCGGCAGCGCGCGGACCAGTTCCAGCAGGTTCCCCGACAACCGCTCGGTCGCGGCGGCGGCCGGTCCCACGCGGTCCTCGGTGTAGCGGCCGATGACGATGGCGAACAGCGGGATCAGCGGCACGGTCAACGCCACCACCAGCGCCGACGGCCAGTCCACCGCCAAGACCACCGCGCCGACCCCCAGCGGCGCGACGGCCGCGGTGACCAGCGCGGGCAGGTACGTGCCGAAGTAGGCGTCCAGCGCGTCGAGCCCCCGGGTCGCCAGCGCGGTCAGCTCCCCCGCGCCCCGCTCGGCGATCCACTCCGGCCCCTGGGCCAGCGCCCGGTCCAGCAGGACACCGCGCAGCTCCTCCTTCGCCCCCGCCGCGGCCCGGGCCGCCACGACCTGCGTCGCCCAGCCCAGCAGCGCGCGGACGAGCACGGCCCCGGTCAGCACCGCCAGCTCGGTGGTCGGCGACCTGCCCGCCGTCAACGCAGCGGCCAGAGCCCACGCCTGCACCACTACGGCAACTGCGGTGAGCACCGCGAGAACACCGCACAGGGCCAGTGCCCGGCGCGCTGACGGGGACAACCCCGGCAACGCGCCGAGCGGGCCCCTCCCGGGACGACTGGCGGGTCGAGACTTCCCAGGAGAGATCTTGGCGGTCACGGCACGTGCACCGGCGGGATGTGCGCCCGGCTGACCCGCTTGCGGAAGACCCAGTACGTCCAGCCCTGGTAGACCAGCACGGCCGGGGTGCCGAACAGCGCCACCCAGCTCATGACCTCCAGCGTGTACGGGCTCGACGCGGTGTCGGCCACGGTCAGCGAATTGGCGGCGTCGATCGTCGACGGCAGCACGTTCGGGTACAGCGCCCCGAACAGCGTCACCACGGTCGCGGCCACGGCCACTCCGAGCGCGGAGAACGCCTGCCCGTCACGCCCGGCGCGCAGCCGCGCCACGGCGGTCGCGGCCGCCACGACCACGACACCCAGCGGCACCCACGTCCACCCCGAACCCTCGCGGAGCTGCACCAGGACCAGCAACGCGGCCAGCGGCAGCAACGCGACCGGCGCCCAGCGGGCGGCGAACCGGCGGGCCCGCTCGCTCAGCTCGCCGTCGGTCTTCAGCGCGGTGAACGCGGCGCCGTGGACCAGGGCGAACCCGGCGACGGCGAGCGCGCCGAGCAGCGTCGGCAGGGTGATCGCGGCGAACGGCGAGCCGACCCGGTTGCCCTCGGCGTCCAGCGGCAGGCCGAGCACGTTCCACGTCAGCACCAGCCCCACGCCGAGCGTCGCGACCCACGACGAGGTCGTGATGACCAGGTCCCAGTTGCGGCGCCACCGGACGCTGTCGACCTTGCCCCGGTACTCGAACGAGACACCGCGGCAGATGAGCGCGACCAGGAACAGCAGCAGCGGCAGGAACGCGGAGCTGAACAGCGAGGCGTACCAACCGGGGAAGGCGGCGAAGGTGGCACCACCGGCGACCAGCAGCCAGACCTCGTTGCCGTCCCACACCGGTCCGATGGTGTTGACCATGACCCGGCGGTCGGTCTCGTCCTCGGACAGCACCGGGAGCAGCATGCCGACACCGAAGTCGAAGCCCTCGAGGAACAGGTAGCCCAGCCACAGCAGGGCGATGATGCAGAACCAGAGATCCGCGAGATCCACTGTGGACTCCCCTAGTACGCGAACGCGAGTCGGTCGTCGGACTTCTCGCCGTCGGGCTTCTCGGGTGGCATGACCCCGGCCACGCCGCCGCGCACGTAGCGGGCGAGGAGGAAGACCTCGAGCACCGCGAGGACGCCGTAGAGCAGGGTCAGCGTGATCAGCGACGTCCACGCCTCACCGGTGGTCAGCGCCGAGACGCCCCGCGCGGTGAACATCCACACCCCGTCCACACCGGACGGGTTGGGCACCACGACGAACGGCTGGCGCCCCATCTCGGTGAAGATCCAGCCGAAGCTGTTGGCCAGGAACGGGGTCGCGATGCCCGCCAGCGCCAACCGCGGGAACCACCTGGTGCGCGGGATGCGCCCGCCGCGGGTCAGCCACAGCACGGCCAGGCCGACCAGCGCGCCGATGGCGCCGAAGCCGATCATCAGCCGGAAGCCCCAGTAGGTCACCGGCAGGTTGGGCACGTAGTCGATCGGCTTGCCCGACAGCTCACCCAACTGGGGGTCGACCGGGTAGTTGGTGCCGTAGCGCTGCTGGTACTCGGTGACCAGGTCCTCGATGCCGCGCACCTCGGTGCTGAAGTCGTTGTGCGCCAGGAAGGACAGCAGCGCGGGCACCGTGATCGACTTGACGTTCTCACAGTCGGGCCTGCTGACGTCGCCGATCGCGAAGATCGAGAACGCGGCGGGCGCCTCGGTGTGGCACAGCGCCTCGGCGGCGGCCATCTTCATCGGCTGCTGCTCGAACATCAGCTTGCCCTGCACGTCACCGGTGATCGCCAACCCGGCGAAGGCCACCGCGCCGACCCAGGCGCCGAACTTCACCGACGCCCGCCACACGGGCGCGTCGTCGTCGCGCCGCCGCCACAGGTGCCAGGCGGCGATGCCGACCAGGAACGCGCCCGCCACGGCGAAGGTGCCGAAGATGGTGTGCGGGATCGCGGCCAGCGCGGTGTTGTTCGTCAGCACCGCCCAGATCGAGGTCAGCCGCGGCTTCCCGTCGACGAACTCGACGCCGACCGGGTGCTGCATCCACGAGTTCGCCGCGAGGATGAAGTACGCCGAGACCATCGTCGCCAGGCTGAACGCCCAGGCGCACGCCAGGTGCACCCGCTTGGGCAGCCGGTCCCAGCCGAAGATCCACAGACCGAGGAAGGTGGACTCGACGAAGAAGGCGACCAGCCCCTCCATCGCCAGCGGCGCGCCGAACACGTCGCCGACGAACCGCGAGTAGGCGCTCCAGGACATGCCGAACTGGAACTCCTGCACGATGCCGGTCACCACGCCCATGGCGAAGTTGATCAGCAACAGCTTGCCCCAGAACTTCGTCATCCGCAGGTACTTCGGGTTCGCCGTGCGCACCCACGCCGTCTGCATCCCGGCGACCAGCAGCGAGAGGCCGATGGTCAGCGGCACCATCAGGAAGTGGTAGACGGTGGTGATGCCGAACTGCCACCTCGCCAGATCTAGTACGTCCACGTGGATGAATATCGTCCTCCGCGCGACCCAGCTAAAGGCGCGCGAGTCCTCTTGAGACGGGACGTAGGTCCCGTGAGCGGCGCCACCCCCGCCTAGTGTTCACCGCATGGGAACCGCCCTGATCGCCCTGGCCGCGGCCTTCGCGCTGGTGCTCGTCGTGGAGCTGCCGGACAAGACGCTGGTCGCCACCCTGATCCTCACGACGCGCTACCGGCCGTGGCCGGTGTTCGTCGGGGTCAGCGCCGCCTTCGCCGTCCAGTGCCTGATCGCCGCGGCCTTCGGCGGCGTGCTGACGCTGCTGCCGGACCGGGTGGTGGCGGGGGTGGTCGCGGCGCTGTTCGCCATCGGCGCCTTCCTGCTGCTCAAGGAGGGTTTCTCGAAGGCGGAGGAGGAGGTCGAGGACGCGGGCCCGACCGCCCCGGTGTCCTTCCGCCGAGTCGCCCTGACCTCCTTCGGCGTGCTGTTCGCCGCCGAGTGGGGCGACGCGTCCCAGATCGCCACGGCCGGGTTGTCGGCCCGGTACGCGGAGCCGTTCTGGGTCGGCCTCGGCGCGTGGCTGGCCCTGGTGTCCGTGGCGGGCATCGCGGTCCTGATCGGCCGCAAGATCGCCGAACGGATCAAGCCGCACCTGATCCAACGCGTCGCGGGCGTCGTCTTCGCGGCGTTTGCCCTGTTCGCGACCTACGAGGCCCTCTTCGGCTGAGCTAGGGTCGCGGCGTGATCCACCGAGTCTGGGGGGCCATCGCCGTTTGGGCGGTCGGCCTGCTCGTGCAGATCGCCGAGTCGCTGTGGACCCTGCACCACTGGGACGCGGCGACAGCGGTCATCCGACGCAAGCACCTACCCGACGCCGACCTCGGCGAGGCCGTGGCGCAACTGGACACGCGGGTATCGGTGTTCGTCCTCGCGGTGTCGGTGGTCGGCTTGGCGGTGCTCACCGGCTTCGTCCAACTCGGACGTTCCCTGGTAGCAGCCTGGCTGACCACCGTCTACGCCCTCCCCTTCATCACCGTCGGCGGCTGGCGCGAGTACTGGGCCATCACCCGGGACGCGGCCACCGACAACGACTTCGCCCCCACCGCGGACCCGGGCATGCCCTGGGGCCTGCACCTGGGCGGCCCGATGCTCGTCCTCGGCGCCCTGGCGACAGCGGTCCTGCTGGTCATCTGGGCCCGCCACAGCGACCACCGGTCCAGGATGGGTGCCCACACCTGATCGCACCGAGGAGCGCCGAGCACGTGCCGAGCCCAGGCGGGGACACCGCGGTCCACATCGACCAACTCGGGCGGCTCGGCCCCGTGCTCGGGCGAGGCGGTCAGGCCATCGTCTACGCACTGCCCGACTACGGACTCCCCGACGTACCCGGCGGCCTGGTGTTCAAGCACCACCGCCGGGTTCCGGACTCCGCCGCGGACCTCGTGGCCCTAAGGGCCGAACTCGACCAGCCGTCACGGGCTTGGCTCGACCGGATCACCACGTGGCCGGTGCGCGTCGTCCGACGCGGAGTCGACACCGTCGGAGTCGTGGTACCGCGAATCCCCGACTCCTACTTCGACGACATCACGCTGCCGTCGGGGAACCGCAAGAAGGCCCCGCGCGAGGTGCAGTACCTCTTCGTCGAACCCGCCCGGATCGGCCGCGTCCTGCCGACGGCGACGCAGCGGCTGCTGGTGTGCGCGGACTTCGCGGACGCCCTGGACTTCCTGCACGTCCTCGGCATCGTAGTCGGCGACATCAACCACCGTGACGCCCTGTACCGGCTCAGCGCCCGGCCCATGGTCATGTTCACGGGCGGCGACGAGATGCGCCCCACCGGCTCGACAGCCACCACCCGCCAGATCGACAGCCCCGACTGGGACCCACCCGAACACCACGACGGGCTCAGCCAGGCCACCGATCTCTACAAACTCGGACTCTTCGTGCTGCGCACCCTGACGCCCGGCGTGCTGACCTCGACGAAGCGAGACCCGGTGGCCGCTGCGGGAGTCCTCGACGCCGCTGGACTCGACATGCTGACGAGGGCCTTGGCGGACCGCCCGGCGCACCGACCGAGCGCCCACGCCTGGGCCACGTACCTCAACGGCCTGCTCGCCGACCCCACCCGCCGGGCCTGACCTGGTGCGCCTTGGTCGGTCCGACCAAGGCGCACCAGGTCAGCGCAGTGCTTCGGCGATGGCGGCGGCGGCCTGCACGACCCGCGGGCCGACCACGGTCCCGTCCAGCGGTTCGAACGTCACCACGCCCACGCTCGCCCGCAGGTCGGTCACCCCGCGCACGGGGGCCGCGATCCCGTAGGCGCCCGGCTGGAGTTCGCCGACCGACCCGATCCAGCCCTGGTCGCCGGGCCGCAGCGTGATCGCCTTGCCCGCCGCGCCCTTGAACAGCGAGTGCCTGGTCCCCACCCGGTAGGCCACGTGGTAGGTGGTCCACGACGGCTCCACCACCGCGATGGCCTGGGCCTCGTCCCCGTCCGCGACGGTCAGGTGCGCCGTCGCGCCCACGGACTCGGCCAGCTCGCGCAGGGCGGGCAGGGCGGCCACGCGGAGCTGGGGCGCCACCTTCGCGGCCAATTGCAGCAGCCCGAGCCCGAGCCGGACCTTGGAGCCCTCCCGGCGCACCAGGCCGCGGGCCTGCAACGGCACGAGCAACCGGTAGACCGCGGCCCGGCTGGCGCCGATCGCAGTCGCGAGGTCGCTTATGGTCGGGGCCTCGGTGTCCGAGTCGGCCACCGCCTGCAGGAGTGCCAGGCCGCGGTCGAGGGTCAGCGAGCTCTCCTTCGCGACCGGGGAGCTCGTCTGGCGGGTGACCGGACCCGTCGACCGGATGCCTGGCACGTCAGTCCTCCGCCGCCACGATGGTGCCGACGACCTCGGACAGGCCGATGACCGATCCGTCCGGGCCGGGGGCGGTGGCGGTGATCGACACCGTGTCACCGTCCACCAGGAAGGTGCGCTCGGTGCCGTCGTCCAGCTTGAGCGGTTCCTTGCCGCCCCAGCTCAGCTCCAGGAAGGAGCCGCGCTGGTGCTTCTCCGCGCCGGAGACGGTGCCGGAGGCGAACAGGTCCCCGGGGCGGACGGTGGCGCCGTTGACGGTCATGTGGGCCAGTTGTTGCGCGCACGAGAACGCCATGTCCGCGAACTCGGGCCGGGACACGACCGTGCCGTTCCACTCCACCCGCAGGTGGATGTCGAGGCCCCAGTCGGCGTCCTCGACCAGGTACGGCAGCCGGGGGTGGCCCGGGTCCGGCACCGGCACACGCGCCGCGGTGAAGGCCTCCAGCGGGGTGATCCACGCGCCGATCGACGTGGCGAACGACTTGCCCAGGTTCGGGCCGAGCGGCACGTACTCCCACGCCTGGATGTCGCGCGCCGACCAGTCGTTGACGACGGCCACGCCGAAGATGTGCTCCGCCGCCGCCGAGGTCGGCACCCGCCGGGCGACCGGGCCGCCGCAGACGAAGCCGATCTCCGCCTCGATGTCCAGCCGGACGCTCGGGCCGAACACCGGGGCGTCGTCGCCCTTGCGCTGGCCGTGCGGGCGGACCACGTCCGTCCCCGAGACCACGATGGTCCCCGAGCGGCCGTGGTAGCCCACCGGCAGGTGGCTCCAGTTCGGGAACAGCGCGTCGCCGTCGGGGCGGAAGATGCGGCCGACGTTCTCCGCGTGGTTGCGCGAGGAGTAGAAGTCGACGTAGTCGCCGACGGTAAAGGCCAACCGCGTGCGGGTCTCCGCCAACGGCAGCAGGACTGCACCTTCCGGCGCCGCCGTCGCGTTCACCAGCTCACCCAGCCGCGCGCGCAGTGCCGACCAGGCGGACCGCCCGGCGGCGAGCAGCGGGTCGAGGGAGTCCGCCGACACCAGCTCCGCCAGCTCGGCGGTGAACTCGTCGGCGATCGGGCGCAGCGGCAGCGCGTGGTCGCCGACGCGCACGGCGACGGCGGGCCCGTCCGCGGTCTCCACGACGCCGTAGGGCAGCGTCTGCGGGCCGAACGGCCGGTCGGCGGCGAACTCGGGGTCGTCGATCCAGCTCACAGCAGGCCCAGCCCTTCCAGGTCCTCGACCGGCTCGCTCAGCGAGCACGACCCGTACGAGCCGAACACCGCGCGCACCGCGTGCGCGGCCTGGTCGGACAGGCCCTTGGCCTCCTCGGCCAGCACGGCGCCGTCGGTCTCGGCCAGCGCGCCGCGCACGTCGCCGCCCGCGAGCAGCCGGGCGGTGGCGACCAGCAGGTTCAGGAACCCGTGGTGCTCGAACCCGGTCTCGTGGTCGGTGTGCCGGACGGCGTTGTGCAGGCCCGCGGTGGCCTTGAACGACGCCTCCCCGGAGCTGATCACCGCCAGGAAGTCGGCGACCTCGGCCACGCTGGGGAAGGCCTCGCGGCTCAGCCCACCGCAGCGGATCTTGGGCCAGCTGCCGTGGTCGACGACCCGGCGGATGCCCGCGAGCCACTCCTGGCCGCCGCGGCGCGGCTCGACCACCCGGATGACGTCCTCCGGCACGAACTCGCTGACCCGCTCCAGCCACACGTCGTCGACGTCGGAGGGGGCGGGCATCTCGACCATCCGCAGCGCGAGCAACTCGGCTCGCGACTCGACGATCGACAGCGCCTTGGGCACCCCGCCCAGCCCGGTGTCGATCACCAGTGACAACGCCACCGGTTTGGTGGGTTTCGCCTTCACCAGTTCGGTGATCAGCTCGGGGAGTCGGGAGGCCTGGCACAGGAACAGACCCATCACGCCCGCGTGCTCGCCCTCGCGCCCTTCGAGGTGCATGCGCACCGCGTCGGGCATGGGCGCGTTGCCCGGGGGGAACAGTGCTGCGTCGTCGACAAGCCGCGCGAACAGCGGCGGAATGCCTCGCGGACCGGGCGCTGGGAGGGGAGCTGCGCTTGACACGGCTGACACGCTAGTAGCGTACCGCCAACTGAACAAAGATGTCCGCTTTCCGGACAGAATTTCGGTACACCTCGCTCGGATCTCGGAGGAGCAATGCCGCACTACCGCAGCGTCGGGGAGATCCCCCGCAAGAGGCACACCCAGTTCCGGTCCCCCGAGGGCAAGCTCTACGCAGAAGAGCTGATGGGCGTGGAGGGCTTCTCCTCGGACTCCGCGCTGCTCTACCACCGGCACCTGCCGACGGCGATCGTCAACGCCGAGGTCGTCGAGGACTTCCGCGGCCCGCTGGTGCCCAACCACCCGCTCAAGCCCCGGCACTTCCGCAGCCAGGACCTGAAGTTCGCCGCCGACACCAACGCGGTCACCGGTCGGCGGACGCTGTTCGGCAACGCGGACGTGGTCATCGGGTTCGTAGTGGCGACCGCGCCGAGCCCGCTCTACCGCAACGCGGTCGGCGACGAGCTGTTCTACGTGCAAGGCGGCTCCGCAACGGTCGAGACGGTCTACGGCGCACTACGCGTCGCGGACGGCGACTACCTGGTCATTCCCACGTCGACCACCTACCGCGTGGTGCCCGACAGCGAGGTCCGCCTCTTCATCGTCGAGGCCGCAGGCCACATCGGCCCACCGAAGCGCTACCTGTCGACCAAAGGCCAGTTCCTGGAGCACTCCCCCTACTGCGAACGCGACCAGCGCGGGCCGACCGCGCCGCTGCTGGTCGACGGCGAGGACGTCGACGTGCTGGTCCGCCACCGCGCGGGCCTGACCAGGTTCACCTACGCGAACCACCCGTTCGACGTGGTCGGCTGGGACGGATGCCTGTACCCGTGGGCGTTCCACATCAGCGACTTCGAGCCGATCACCGGCCGGGTCCACCAGCCGCCGCCCGTGCACCAGACCTTCGAGGGCCCGAACTTCGTGGTGTGCTCGTTCATGCCGCGCAAGGTCGACTACCACCCCGACGCGATCCCGGTGCCGTACAACCACGCCAACGTCGACTCCGACGAGCTGATGTTCTACGTCGGCGGCAACTACGAGGCGCGCAAGGGCTCCGGCATCGGCATCGGCTCGCTGTCGCTGCACCCCTCCGGCTTCACCCACGGCCCGCAGCCGGGCGCGGCGGAGGCATCGATCGGCGCGGACTTCTTCGACGAGACCGCAGTCATGGTCGACACCTTCCGCCCGCTCGACCTCGGCGAGGCCGCCGCGGACAGCGAGGACCCGCGCTACGCCTGGTCGTGGAGCAAGCGGGGACCCGATTGGGCCTGACGGGCTAGCCTGTGGACAACTCCCGGCCCCGCACCCCGCGCTGACCCCATAATGGCGGTCTACCAGGGGAGGCCGGATGACCAGCGCTGGGTCGAGCAGACGCAAGGTGATCTCGTTCGTCGTAGCCGTCGCGCTCGCGATCGGGCTCATCGTCGGTCTGCGCCTGCTCACCTCGACCTCGGACGAGACGGCGGCCGAGCCGACCAAGTGCGCGGGCGACTCGGTGCAGCTGCGGGTGGCGGCCTCGCCGGAGAAGGCGGGGCTGCTGCAGCAGCTCGCGGCCGACTACAGCGGCCGCACGGTGGCCGGGCGCTGCGTGGACGTGCTGGTGCAGGCCAAGAGCTCCGGCGCGGCGATGCAGGCGCTGGCCCAGGGCTGGAACGAGGCGGTCGACGGGCCGCGCCCGGACGTGTGGACGCCCGCCGCGTCGGGGTGGGTCACGCTGCTGCGCCAGCGGCTGATCAAGGCGGACCGGTCGGGCGTGGTCACCGACGCCAAGCCGGAGTCGATCGTCACCGCGCCGCTGGTGATCGCCATGCCGCGGCCGATGGCCGAGGCGCTCGGCTGGCCGGACAAGCCGCTGGGCTGGCGCGACCTGGTGGCGCTGGCGGGCGACCCGGCGGGCTGGGCCAAGTACGGGCACCCGGAGTGGGGCGCCTTCCGGCTGGGCAAGACCAACCCGAACCTGTCCACCTCGGGCCTCAACGCCACGATCGGCGCGTACTTCGCGGCCACGGGCACGTCGTCGGACCTCACCGAGAACGTGCTGAACCAGCCGGACGTGCAGGCGTTCGTGCGCGGGGTGGAGCAGTCGATCGTGCACTACGGCGACACGACGCTCACCTTCCTCAGCAACCTCCAGCGCGCCGACGACCGGGGCGCGGCGCTGTCGTACATCTCCGCGGTGGCCGTGGAGGAGAACTCCCTGGTCGCGTACAACCAGGGCAACCCGACGGGCAACCCGGCGACGCGCGGCCAGCACGGCAAGCCGAAGGTGCCGCTGGCCGCGATCTACCCCAGCGACGGCACCCTGGTCTCCGACCACCCGTTCACCGTGCTCGCCTGGGCCGATGACACCCGCAAGCAGGTGGCCGCCGACTTCCTGGCCTACCTGCGCGGCGCCGACCAGCAGAAGCGCTTCGCCAACGAGGGTTTCCGCTCCTTCGACGGCAAGGCCGACGGCGAGGTCAACCGGGACAACGGCGTGCTGCCCGATGTGCGGCTCAACGCGCTGACCCCGCCCGCGCCGCCGGTGCTGGACAAGCTGCTCACGTCGTGGGGGCAGCTGCGCAAGCAGGCGAACGTGCTGCTGGTGGTCGACGTGTCCGGCTCGATGAGCAGCGATGTGCCGGGCACCGGCAAGACCCGGCTGGACCTGGCCAAGCAGGCCGCGATCAACTCGCTGAGCCAGTTCGCGGACACGGACAAGGTCGGCCTGTGGATGTTCTCCACCCGCCTGGACGGCGAGAAGGACTACCTGCAACTGGTGCCCACCGGTCCCATGTCGACCAACCGCGAGCAGTTACGCGGGCGGCTGGAGGGACTGGTGCCGACCTCGGGCACGGGCCTGTACGACACCGCCCTGGCCGCGCACGAGTACCTGAAGGCCAACCTGGACCCGAAGGCGATCAACGCGGTCGTGGTGCTCACCGACGGCAAGAACGAGGACTCGAACGGCATCGTGCTCGACGACCTGCTGGGCCGGTTGCGGACGGAAGGCGGCAACGACGCGGTGCGGCTGTTCACCATCGCCTACGGTGGTGATGCCGACCTGTCGGTGCTGCGCCGCATCGCCGAGGCGACCGACGCGGCCGCGTACGACTCGTCCAAGCCGGACACGATCGATCAAGTATTCACCGCCGTCATCTCCAACTTCTGATTCACGCGAAAAGCCAGGGATTCACCAACAAGAATGGCGGGAGGTGGTACCGGGTGTCGGAAAGGCAACAACCCGGTATTGGTGCCGACCAATGCATCGGGTCGTGCGCCTAGGATCATTCGTCGTCATCACCCACCGCTTGGCGAGAGATGGGCATGAGCTACGCGAGAGAACTGGCGGACCCGTGGGGTCTGTTGCTGGCAGCCAGCGCCACGGGGGTGGCCTGGGCCATCCACTTACCGGTCGCGGCCACCCTCGGTGTCGGGGTGGTCGTCCTGGCCGCCCGCGCGGCCGTGGCGGGCTGGTCGTCGCGCGTGGAGGAGGTACCCGAGCCGCGGGTGATCGAGATCGAGGCGGACACCCCGGAGGCGCAGTGGCTGCTGCGGGCCGCGGGCGCGCAGGAGGACTTCGCCTCGATCGCCGGGTCGCTGGCCGCGGGTCCGCTGGCCGACCAGGTCAACGGCATGGCGGGCGGCATCGACGACACGGTGCGCGGGCTCAACCGGCTGGCCAGCCGCGCGGTCACCACGGGCCGGGCCATCGCCCGCCTCGACCCGGCCGCGCTGGCCGCCGACGAGCGCAGGCTGCTCAAGGCCCGCAAGCAGGCGGGCAGCGGGGTGCGCGCGGAACTGGACCGGTCGCTGGAGTCGGTGCGCTCGCAGTTGGCCGTGCACGAGCGGCTCACCGCCGCGTACGAGCGGCTGATGGCGCAGTTGGAGTCCGGCACGATCGGCCTGGAGGGTCTGGTGGTCCGCGTGGTCGAACTGTCGGCCACCACCGCCGACTACCCGGCGGTCGACGGCAACCTGATCACCGATCTGACCGACCAACTCGAAGGCATCCGCGCGGGTGTCGCCGAGACCGAGGAAACCGTCCGCCGCACGGTCGGCTGAATCGAATTACCCGGGCGGGAATCGATGTCTGATTTCCGCCTGTTGGATGGTCATTCGCCGAAGTTCGCGAGGGCGACGAACGGGTATCCCGGAATACCGACGACCGCTCGCTTTCCGGCGGCCGGGGTGCCCGCGGTCCACAGGGTGCCGGTCTCGGTGATGTTCGCGCGGAGGGCGTGCCCGGCCCGCGGCAGCGTCACCGAGACCTCGCGCCCGCCGGGCAGCGTCGCCCGCCCGGCCACCGTCTCGCGGCGGGCCTCGGTGAGGTCGGGGAGTTCGACGGGCACCGACGTCCACGGGCCGTCGGCGAGGTGCCGGTCGACCTGGAGCCAGAACCGCAGCCGCCGCACGCGCCAGGCCAGCAGTCCGACGATGGCCAGCGTGCCCGCGAAAACGCCGACCGCCAACCCGACCTGGTCGGCCTTGATCCCCCGGTTGAGCAGGTCGACCAGCACGATGCCCGCGAAGACGAGCAGCAGGATCGGCGTCACCAGGTCCGTCCGCGACCGCTTCCGCGGCGCCGAGATGACCCGGGAGAGAACCGCGTCCCCACTAGCCAGCGGGATGCGCACCGGCGCGGTCTGCGCCACGTCGATCTCGACCTCGTCGGTGAACCCGGCCGGGCTGACCCGTGCCTGCCCCAGCGGCAGCACGAGCCCGGCGGACCGAATCGCCACCCACCCCTGCGCATCGGGCCCGACCAGCCAGATCTTCCCCGTCCGCGCCAAAACCTGCTGCGCCGCCCAAGGCAACAACGGCGCCAGGAGATGCACCGGCTCCTCCCCCTCGGCCCGCACCAACAACCGCGCCTTCGGCAACACCCCCCGCCGCGGCCGAAACACCTTCACCGAAGCCACCCGCCACGGCTGAGCGCGGAGCAGGCGCCCCGCGGGCCCGATCCACAACCCGGTGACCTGCAACGCGAGCACGGCGGTGAACAGGAACGCCGCCGCGCAAACCCCAAGCACCACAACCCCGATCCACCCCGCGCCCACCATCGCGAGCCACACCGAGGGCACCCCCAACACCACACCGGCCAACGGCAACCCGATCAACGGCATCCGCAACCCCGACAGCGCCCGCCGCGTAGCCGGGTCGGCAACCGCCACCCCGTCAACCGGCGCCTCAACCACCGCCGCCTCCCGCTGGCTGGCCTTCCCCATCACCCCTCCATCCGCCGACGCCAGCGCAGCCTAGCCACCACCCACCCCACGACACCCACTCAGCCAACCCACCCCCACACCCCCAGCCAGCCCAAACCCCACCAGGACAGGCTCCGCCCTCAGCCCCTCCCCGCCCTCCGCCACCACCTCGCGGGTTGGCATGGCGGAAGACGCCGCCGGCACCCCGCCCTCACCCCACCCTCGCCCCCCCACAGCCGCCTCGTCTCCACATCCCACCGCACCACCCAGCCCCACCAAACCCACGAACCATCGCAACCTCAACCAGTCCCCGCCCGCTCCCCTCCACCCCACCAACCCCTCACCCCCGACCGCCTGGTCCTCACATCCCGCCGCACTCCCCGCAGCCCTGCTCTCCCCTACGCACAGCAACCCGCGCCACCCCCACAGACCGCCCGGCAACCTCCCCGATCGAGTGCTTTCCATCCACACCCCCAGCCCCCTCATCCCCCAACCCCCTCCCCACCTGGGCTTTCTCCAACCACGACTTATCCACATCCCCCACACCCATCCACAGCGAATCGCCAACCCGTTTCCCCCGCCCCGCCGCCGATAGACTGGA
Organism: Actinokineospora auranticolor; assembly: GCF_041897805.1. GTDB lineage: Bacteria > Actinomycetota > Actinomycetes > Mycobacteriales > Pseudonocardiaceae > Actinokineospora > Actinokineospora auranticolor. The sequence continues at coordinate 98,659 of NZ_CP154825.1, read as the reverse complement.
ACAGGGCCGTCCCCCAGAGGAAGGGCGGGGGCTGCCCTCGTGGGGTTCGGGCGTCCTCGCGGGTTCGGGCGTCCTCGCGGGTTCGGGCGTCCTCGCGGGTTCGGGCGTCCTCGCGGGTTCGGGCGTCCTCGCGGGTTCGGGCGTCCTCGCGGGTTCGGGCGTCCTCGCGGGTTCGGGCGTCCTCGCGGGTTCGGGCGTCCTCGCGGGTTCGGGCGTCCTCGCGGGTTCGGGCGTCCTCGCGGGTTCGGGCGTCCTCGCGGGTTCGGGCGTCCTCGCGGGTTCGGGCGTTGCAGAGCCGGGAGCCGGGAGCCGCACTTCCCACGGCAACCCCGCGGCAACAAGCGGGCCAACACCGACAACTCCGCATTGCCCGCCGCTCAAGGCAAAGCACCGACCGCGATGGGCCGCTGCTTGCCCGGTTCGCATGCGCAGTGCATCCTGATCGTGACTTTCGGTTGTCCGCCCCGCGCGGCCCGACCGATCACCGACCGCATGTTGCAATCAGCCTTTCCCTGTCTCAACTGCTGGAATATCCGGCTACCCACGCACGGGGCCCAAACCCGGCGCTAGGCTCGTTCGGCCCGGGTGATGCCCGCCTGCGGGAAGCCGGGCGTGCCAACCGATCGGTGGGAACAGCGAATCTCCGCTTCCCTTCGGGGCCAACCGCAAGTTAGGGTGACCTAACCACAGGAGGTGGACGTGACCAGAACGGACGCGCCGCGTCCCCCGGCCCCGCACCCGGCCGAGCGGGCTCGGACGATGGCCACGTTGGGTGGCCGGGCGACGCTCGTCCCCGCCGCCGAGGTGGCCGAGGCCGAGTCGGCCGATCGGGTTTCCCCACTGCTGCACCACGTGCACTGCGACGGCTCCGTGAGCGTCCTGCTGCCCGCCGACCACCACCTGGTCGCGACCGCGTGGCAGGCACCGCGGGGGGAGGTGGCGACGATGGTCGAGTTGGCCGACGCCGCTCCCGTCCCGTTGCGCGAGCCCATCCGCGGCCTGCTCTGGATCACCGGCTGGCTCCGCGCGCTCAGCGACGACGAGGCGCGCGAGCAGGCCGTCCTGGTCGCCGACGACCGCCCCGACCCGCGGCTGCTCGACGTCGGCCACGGTGCCACGCTGCTGCGCCTGGTCCCCGCCTCCCTCGTCCTCGCCGACGCCGAGGGGTCGCACTCGGTGTCGCTGGCCGCCTTCGCCGAGGCCGAGCCCGACCCGTTCGCCACCTTCGAGGCGGGCTGGCTCCGCCACCTGGAGCTCTCGCACACCGACGTCGTCGGCGCCCTGGTCCGCCACCTCCCCGAGGACCTGCGCGGCGGCCACGTCCGCCCGCTCGGCCTGGACCGGTTCGGCCTGCGGCTGCGGGTCGAGGCCATCGACGCCGACCACGACGTGCGGCTGGCCTTCTCCCGCCCGGTGCGCACGCCGGGTGAGCTCAGCGCCGAGCTGCGCCGCCTGGTGGGTTGCCCGTTCCTGGCGGCGCGCCGCACCGGGTAGCTTCCCGCTGGTGGCGAACCTGCGGGCGTGGCTCGCGCCGGAGCGACCCGGCGACGACCTGATCACCGATCCCGAGCAGCGGCGGCTGGTGCGGATCGAGCTGCTCATCGTCTTCGCCGTCACCCTCGGCCTGTCCGGGCTGAGCAGCCTGCTGTCCCTTGTGGACGCGCTGCTGCAGCCGGTGGCGCTGGACCAGCAGTCGGTCGCGATCAACGTGCCGCAGGCCGACATCGGGCTGATCGACCTGCTCAAGCAGCTGCTCGGCGTGGTCCGGCTGACCGCGTGGGGCGCGTTGGGCCTGTACCTGCTCTACCGCGCGGGCACCCGCCTGCCCGCGATCGGCCTCGACGGCACCCGCAAGGGCCGGGACTCGGCGGGTGGTGTCGGCCTGGCCGCCCTGATCGGCCTGCCCGGTCTGGCGTTCTACCTGGTCGCGCACGCCATGGGGCTCAACCTCGCGGTCGCCCCGTCGACCCTGGACGACTCGTGGTGGCGCCCCGTCGCGCTGACGCTCCTCGCGGCGGGCAACGCCTGGGCCGAGGAGGTCCTGGTGGTCGGCTACCTGATCACCCGCCTGCGCCACCTCGGCCTCAAGGAGAACGGCTCGCTCGTCTTCGCCGCCGTCCTGCGCGGTTCGTACCACCTCTACCAGGGCTTCGGCGGCTTCCTCGGGAACGTCGTCATGGGCCTGGTCTTCGGCCGGGTGTGGCAGCGCACCAACCGGTTGTGGCCGCTGGTCATCGCGCACACCCTGCTCGACTTCATCGCCTTCGTCGGCTACTCCCTGCTGCGCGGGAAGGTCTCATGGCTGCCGTGACCCGGATCGCCGCCGTCGCGCTCCTGCTGCTCGCGACCGCCTGCGACAGCGCACCTCCCGCACCCCGGAAGTCGGGCACCGGCGAACTCCGCACCGACCTCGACCCGCTCGTCAAGCGCTTCCCGGCGCTGGCCGGGGCCACAAAAGCCGTGTGGATGTCCGGCACCCTGGGCGACGACCGCGTCCCCGGACCGTCCACGTACTGGATCGACGCGATCGTCACCCTCCCCCAGACGACGATCACCGACGGGGATGTCCAAGGCACGGAAACTCCCGCCGTCGTCGAAGGTCTCCGGGGCCACCTCCCCGCGGGCCCCTACCGAACCGGCAAGTCCCTCGACGCCATGTTCTCCTCCCAGGGCTGGCAGACCACGGCCTACCTGGTCGAGAACACGGTCGTCCTAGTGGCCACCGGCCAGTAGCCCCACCCCGATCGACACCACCCCGACGGCCAGCGACACCGCGCCGAGCCAGATCAACGCGATCAGCCGGTTCGGCCTGGTCACCTCGCCGCGCCCCATCGACGAGAAGAAGAACCCGGCGGAGATGAGCGCCGCCGCGACGGGCACGCCGAGCCGCGCGGCCCACCCGATCGCGCCGTCGAGCCCGGCCGCGTCGGCTAAGAGCAGGCAGACGAGGCCGAGGGTGACCAGGACGCCGGCGTGCGCGTGCCCCGCGCGGGCGAACTTCTGCTGGAACGGCGTGAGCTTCTGCTGCCCCCGGGCCACGCGCATGAGGAACCAGCCGCCGAACTCGATGCCGACGATGGTGAGCAGGACCGCGCCCGCGAGGTAGCGGCTGGGATCGGTGAGGGTGATCATGCCAGAAATATTACATCGTTACGTAACAGTGTTTCAAGAGTTTAGGCTGGCGGGAGGCCGTCGGTCCGGGTAGCAAGGGGCCATGGCCGGGCTGGGCGAGTACCGACGCAAGCGGGACGCGGGGCGCACCCCCGAGCCCGTGCCCGCCGGTGACGCGCTCCCGCGGGGCGACGACGACACCTTCGTCATCCAGGAGCACCACGCCAGCAGGCTGCACTGGGACGTGCGCCTGGAGCGCGACGGCGTGCTGGTGAGCTGGGCCGTGCCGAAAGGGCTGCCGACCGAACCCGGCGACATCCGGCTCGCCGTGCACACCGAGGACCACCCCATGGAGTACGCGACCTTCGAGGGCGAGATCCCGAAGGGCGAGTACGGCGGCGGTCGCATGTTCATCTGGGACCGGGGCACCTACGAAACGGTGAAGTGGAGCGACCGCGAGGTGGCGGTGGTCTTCACCGGCGAGCGCGTGCGCGGCAAGTACACGTTCTTCCGCTCGGGCCGCTCGGACAAGGACTGGATGGTCCGCCGCTCCGACCCGCCGCAGCGCGACGACTGGGTGCCGCTGCCCACCGCGTTCGAGCCGATGCTCGCGGTACCCGGCCAGTTGCCGCGACCGGAGAACGACGACGACTGGGCGTACGAGTTCAAATGGGACGGTGTCCGCGCGCTGGCCCGCGTGGCAGGTGGACGCATCCAGTTGTTCTCCCGCAAGGGGAACAACATCACCGACAGCTACCCCGAGCTGCGCGCGCTGGGCGAGGAGCTGGGCAGCACGCAGGTCTGGCTCGACGGCGAGGTGGTGGCGTTCGTCGACGGCAAGCCGTCGTTCCCCGCGCTGCAGAAGCGCATCCACGTCGACCACGAGCGGCTGACCCGCAAGCTGGCCGCCGAGTACCCGGTGACCTACGTCGTGTTCGACGTCCTGCACCTCGACGGCCGCCCGTGCCTTGACCTGACCTACGCGCAGCGCCGGGAACTGCTGGTGGGCCTGGGCATCCGCGGCCCGCACTGGAACACCTCACCCAGCTACCCCGGCGAGGGCCCCGCGGTGCTGGAGACCTCCCGCGACCAGGAGCTGGAGGGGGTGGTCGCCAAGCGGCTGGCGTCGCGCTACCTGCCGGGCAGGCGCGGCGCGGACTGGCTCAAGATCCCCAACATCCGCACGCTGGAGGTGGTGGTCGGCGGGTGGACGCCCGGGGAGGGCAAGCGCAGCGAGGCGTTCGGGTCGTTGCTGGTCGGCCAGCCGTCCGCGGCGGGGCTGCGCTACCTCGGCCACGTCGGCACCGGGTTCACCGACGAAGCGCTACGCCTGTTGACGACCAAGCTGCACCGCCTGGGGCGCAAGACTTCGCCGTTCCACAACGAGGTTCCCACCGACCGCGCCCGGGTCGCGCACTGGGTGCGGCCGACGCTGGTCGGCGAGGTGGTGTTCCTGGCCTGGTCGGCCGACGGCAGGCTGCGCGCGCCCTCCTGGCGCGGGCTGCGGGTCGACAAGGCACCGTCGGACGTGGAGAGGTGGACCGGCGATGGCTGAGGACGTGCTCGTCGACGTCGACGGCAGGCGGTTGAAGCTGACCAACCTGGACAAGCTCCTCTACCCGGACGACGGCTTCAGCAAGGCCGACGTGATCAACTACTACAGCCGCGCGGCCCCCGTGCTCACCCCGCACCTGCTCGACCGCCCCGTCACCTTCCGCCGCTTCCCCGACGGCGTGGCCGCGCCGGGCTTCTTCGAGAAGAACGCCGCCCGGCACGCCCCGGACTGGATCCGCACCGTCACCATCGAGACCCCGGGCAGCTCGACGGGCGCGGAGAGCCTGGACTTCGCGCTGTTGGGCGACCTGCCGTCCCTGGTGTGGGCGGCCAACCTGGCGGGCCTGGAACTGCACGTTCCACAGTGGACGATCGGACCGCGCGGCGGCAAGCAACCACCGGACCGCCTGGTGTTCGACCTCGACCCGGGCCCACCCGCCACCGTCGTCGAGTGCTGCGCGGTGGCCCGCCGCCTGCGCGACCTCCTGGCCGAGGACGGCTTCGAGGCCATCGCGAAAACCAGTGGTTCCAAGGGAATGCAGCTCTACACCGCGATCACCACGACGTCGACCACCCGCCCGTCGGAGTACGCCAAGGCCCTCGCCGAGCGGCTGGAGCGGGAGATGCCGGAGCTGGTCGTCTCCCGGATGGCGAAGAACCTGCGCCCCCGCAAGGTCTTCATCGACTGGAGCCAGAACAACCCGCACAAGACCACCGTCGCCCCGTACTCCCTGCGCGCCCGCCCCCTCCCCACGGTCTCCACCCCCCTGACCTGGCCCGAAGTCGAGCGCTGCCGCAAACCGGCCGACCTGACCTTCACCGCCGACGACGTCCTGGACCGCATCGACGACCACGGCGACCTCTTCGCGCCCCTGCTCACCAAGGGCCCCCGCCTCCCCCGCTAGAGCTCCAGCGGGGCGGAGCCGAAGGCGACGTTGAACCGGTCGCACCATATGACGACGCTGCGCAGGCCCTTGAGGTCCGCACCGGCCGGGATGGGGTAGTTCTGGTTGCCGTCGGTGGCCTTCAACTCGCCCAGTGGGACCGTGCGGGCGTCGTCGTAGGCGTGCCAGCCGGCGCCCGCGGGGGTCTCCGCCAGCCACACGTGCACGTCCGGGCCGTCGGAGGTGGAGAAGCCCTCCAAGCGCAGGACGCGGGCGCCGCCCTATTCGAGCACCCGGGCCACGCCACTCGTCGGGTGTTCCTGGCTGACGAAGGAACCCTCGGCGAGCACCCGGGGACCCGTCGGCACGGTCGTGGTCGTCGTGGTTGCCGTGGTTGCCGTCGAGGAGGAGGTTGCGGGTGCGCTGGTCGCGGGCGGCTGGAACGCATCGGGCAACGCCTCGTCCACCGTGCTCCGGGTGAACAGGCGCCACGGTTCGAAAGCCCACAACCCCACCGCCAGGGCCACCACCGCGACAACAAGTCCAACTCGAACCACTCTTCTACGCAACAAACCACGCATGCAATCCATCCTTTGCTTAACAAACCGGCAGCAAGCACGGCGATCTGCGGCTTTCTTCGCCGTTTCACCCGCGCGCAGGCGGCGGTTTGCGAATTCACTGGCTACCCTCGACCCCGTGAGCGACCACATCCCGGACGTCCCCGATGCCGACCTGCCCGCACCCCGGGTGGACAGCGAAGTCGGACCGCTGCGCACGGTGTTGCTGCACCGGCCCGGCAACGAGCTCAAGCGTCTCACCCCGCGCAACAACGACCAACTGCTGTTCGACAGCATCCCGTGGGTCGACCGCGCACAGGATGAGCACGACGCTTTCGGCGAGGTGCTGACCGGGCGCGGGGTCGAGGTGATGCTGCTGTCGGACAGCCTGGTCGTGGCGCTGGCCGACGAGCGGGCGCACGCCGCCGCCGCGGCCACCGCCGTCGACCGGCGCAGGCTGGGCACCGAGCTGGCCGACGCGCTCAGCGCCTACCTGTCCACTGTGGACGCCAAGGGTCTAGCCGACGTGCTGATGAGCGGCATGACCTTCGAGGAACTGCCCGCCGCCGAGGGCGCGTCGCTGGTGCGCAAGATGCACCACCCGCACGACTTCGTGGTCGACCCGCTGCCGAACCTGCTGTTCACCCGCGACTCGTCGGTCTGGATCGGCGACCGGGTGGCCATCGCCTCGCTGGCCATGCCCGCGCGGGCCAGGGAGACCGCGCTGCTGGACCTGATCTACGCCTACCACCCGCGGTTCCGCACGGCGGGCCGCGCGTACGGCGCGCACTCGGCCCCCGTCGAGGGCGGCGACGTGCTGCTGCTGGCCCCCGGCGTGATCGCCATCGGGGTCGGCGAGCGCACCACGCCCGCGGGCGCCGAGTCGCTGGCCCGCTCGGCCTTCCGCGACGGCCTGGCGCACACCGTGCTGGCCGTGCCGATCGCCCAGGACCGGGCCACCATGCACCTGGACACCGTGTGCACGATGGTCGACCGCGACGCCGTGGTCATGTACCCGGCGGTGCGCGACACGCTGCGCGCCTACTCGCTGCGGCCCGACGGCGCGGGCGGCGTGCGGGTGGACGGGCCGGAGCCGTTCCTCGACGCGGCGGCGACCGCGATGGGCATCGACCGGCTGCGGGTCATCGACACCGGCCTCGACCCGGTGACCGCCGAGCGCGAGCAGTGGGACGACGGCAACAACACCCTGGCCGTGGCGCCGGGCGTGGTCGTGGCCTACGAGCGCAACGTGGAGACGAACGCGCGCCTGGAGGACGCGGGGATCGAGGTGCTGCGGATCAGCGGTTCGGAGCTGGGCACGGGTCGCGGCGGGCCGCGGTGCATGTCCTGCCCCGTGCACCGGGCAGCGCTCTAGGGGTCAGGCGAGCAGCCACCGGAGCGTGAGGAACGCGAGCGTCCCGAACACCACGAGCAGCGCGCTCGCGGCCGCCGCGGGCCAACGCCAGTCGGACTCCATATCGCCACGTACCTCCTCAGCAGAACTGACCGGCCGATCCTTCCACCTCGCGGGCGGATGCGCAGCGTGGAAGACTTACCCGATGCGGTGAACTCGACCGCCGAAGTTAGGAATGCCTATCCTTGTGGTTAGGCACGCCTATCCTGAAAAAGCAATTCCAAGGCTTGCCTAACGTGATCGAAATAGCCTGCCACCCGGGTGATTAAACGCGTCAAAAGCGCTATTCCGGGGTAGGTTCGAACCATGACCTCCAAGTTCCACAAGCTTCTGCAAGCGCAGGTGCGCAACGAGTTCACGGCGTCGCAGCAGTACATCGCGCTCGCGGTGTGGTTCGACGGGCAGGATTTCCCCAGGCTGGCCAAGCACTTCTACCGGCAGGCGCTGGAAGAGCGCAACCACGCCCTGATGATCACCCAGTACATGCTCGACACGGGCCACCAGGTCACCGTGCCGGGGGTGGACGAGGTGCGCAACGAGTTCGCCGAACCGGCCGAGCTGATCACGTTGGCGCTGCAGCAGGAACGCGCGGTCACCGACGAGATCATCGCGCTGGCCAAGGCCGCGCGCGACGAGGACGATTACAAGGGCGAGCAGTTCATGCAGTGGTTCCTCAAGGAGCAGGTCGAGGAGGTCGCCGCCATGACCACGCTGCTCAACATCGTCAAGCGCGCCGACGGCAACCTCTTCGACGTGGAGAACTACCTGGCCCGCGAGAGCGTCGGCGACGGCGGTTCCGACGACCCGCTGGCCCCGCGCGCCGCGGGTGGCGCGCTCTAGCCCCATAACGCGAAATCAGGGGTGGCTCACCTGGGTGAGCCACCCCTGATCGTATTTGCGACTAACGGTGCGCGACCGAATCCGGCAGGGTGAACGTGCCGTCCGCGCGCGGCGGGAACGCGTGCACCGCGACCACCGCCGCCGCCGGGATGGGCCCGTAGACGTGCGGGAACCACGGACCGTCCGGGATCGGCGGGTCACCGGGCTCCCAGCGCACCGGGACCCCGAGCCGGGCGGTGTCGATCTCCAGCAGGAGCAGGTCGGTGCGACCCGCGAAGAGCCGGTTGGCGGGCATGTGCACGGTGCCCGGGTCGGCGCAGTGCACGAAACCGGGCCCGTCCGGGCGCACCTCGGCCGCGGGCCAGTCCGCCGCGGGCCGGATGTGCAGGATCATCGGATGGTGATCTGCCTGCCCAGCAGGCCGTCGCGGGCCCGGCGCTCGTCGGAGGTCAGCGGCTCGTCGGCCAGCGAGGCCAGGGCGGCCGCCAGGCGGGTGCCGAGCTGCTCGACGGCCGCGGTCCACTCGCGGGCGTGCGACTCGCGGTCGAGGTCCCACACCGGCACGAGCAGGCCGTGCGCGCGGAAGGAACCGGCGTACCGGGAGCCCTCGCCGAGCAGCAGCTCGCCGCGGGCGTGCAGGCGGGCCAGGGCGGCGAGCAGCTCCTCCTCCGGCTCCGGGCGGACCCAGCGCAGGTGGGCGCGCTCGCCCGCGTCCACCCAGTAGGCGGCGGGGCCGATGCGCTCGGTGGGCAGGATGGCGCTGTTCGCCCGTTCGAGCGATACCGCGACCTCGCCGGTCGGCTCGCTGCCCTCGGGCATCCACCAGCCGAAGTCGGCGTGCACGACGGCCTCGATGGCGGCGTCGACGTCGACCAGGTCCTGCAGCCGCTCGGGCTGGTCGCCGGGGTCGGTGTCCGGTCCCACGACGCCGAGCACGTCACCCGGCTTGGCGGTGAGCACCCAGCGGACCGCGCGGGCCAAGTCGCGGCTGACGTCGCTGGAGCGGGTCTGCACCTGCAGGCCGACGTAGGCGACCCCGTCTGCGCGCACCAGCGCGGCGGCGGCCATCGGCAGCACGGTGCCCAGCACGACCTCGCGCTCGGCCCCGACCAGCGGCAGCACCGCGGTACCGGACGGCACGAACTCGCGCAGCGCGATCAGCTCGCACTCCGCGGCCAGCCCCTCGAACGGCCGCGCCACGGGGATGTCGACGGCGCCGCCCTCGGCACCGTGGCAGGCCTTGTAGCGCTTGCCCGACCCGCAGGGGCAGGGCTGGCGGGGGCCGATGCCCGACGCGTCCGGTGCCTTGGGCGTGCGGGCGTTCTTCACGGCGGATCGCCTGGACATCGCGCGGACTCCTCGTGGATAACGGTGAGCGATGCGGTGGACGCTACCCAACGGGGTCCGACCACCCGACACGGGTGCGCCCGCGGCCGCACAATGGGCCGGTGACGTTCAACCCAGCGGACCCGGGGTTCATCGCCGACCCGTACCCGACCTTCGCGGCCATGCGGGCGGCGGGCGAGGTGCACTGGCACGAGGAGTTGGGCCTCCCGGTGGCGGTCTCCCACGCGGCCTGCTCGGCGGTCCTGCGCGACCGCGGGCTGGGTCGCGTCTGGACGGACCGCGGCCTGGTGTTCCCCGCGTTCAACCAGCTGCACCGGGATTCCCTGCTGGAGAACGAACCCCCGAAGCACACCCGCCTCCGCAGGCTGGTGTCGGCGGCGTTCGGCCGGGGCCACACGGAACGGTTGCGGTCCCGAGTGGAGGCACTGGCGGACACGGTGGTGCGCGGGCTGGCCGACCGGATCGCGGCGGACGGCTCGGCCGACCTGCTGGGCATGGTCGCGGGACCGCTGCCGGTCGAGGTGATCGGGGAACTGCTGGGGGTTCCCCAGGCGGATCGCCAGCAGCTGCGCCCCTGGTCGAACGCGATCGTGAAGATGTACGAGTACGACCTGCCGCTCGCCCAGGCGGTGGCGGCCGAGCAGGCGTCCGCCGAGTTCACCGAGTACCTCCAGGACCTGGCGACGCGCCGAGCGGCCGAGCCGGGCGTCGACCTGATCAGCGACCTGGTCGCCGTCCGCGACGGCTCGGACCGGCTCACCGGGGACGAACTGGTCGCCACCTGCGTGCTGCTGCTGATGGCGGGCCACGAGGCGACCGTGAACGTCATCGCCAACGGCGTGTTGGCCCTGATGCGCAACCGCGACCAGTGGGACCTCTTGGTGGCCAACCCGGATCTGCTCCCCACCGCCGTGGAGGAACTGGTCCGCTACGACGCACCACTCCAGCTGTTCGAGCGGACCGCCACCACCGAGGTCGAGATCGCGGGGACGGTCGTCCGACCCGGCACCAAGATCGCCGCCCTCCTCGGCGCCGCCGCGCGGGACCCCGAGGTCTTCCCGAACCCCGACACCCTCGACATCACCCGGACCCCCAACAACCACCTCGGCTTCGGCGCGGGCATCCACTACTGCGTCGGCGCGCCGCTGGCCCGCGTCGAGGTCGCCGCCACCCTCCGCGCCCTCACCACCCACCTCCCCGACCTCCACCTGACCACCGCGCCGAAACGCCGCCCGGAGTTCGTCATCCGAGGTCTCAAACGGCTCCAGGTCGCTTAGCGGCGGAACGCTTCGACGGGTTCGATGCGGGTAGCCCGCAATGCGGGGTACGTGCCCGCAGCCAGCCCGATCAGGGTTCCCACAACCGGTGCCGGGAGGAACGCCCAGGGCTGGATCACCGGCGTCCAACCCTGGGTGACGGACACGACGGTGACGGTCACGGCGCCGACCGAAGCGCCGATGAGTCCACCGATCGTGCCCACGATCCCGCTCTCCGTGAGGAATTGCAGGGCTATGTGCTTGCGGTGCGCACCGAGCGCCCGCCGCAGCCCGACTTCGGGGGTGCGCTCCAGCACCGACACCAGCATCGTGTTCGCGATGCCGAGCCCACCGATGACGAGGCACACCAGCGCGAGGATCATGAAGAGTTGGCCCAGGTCACCCGCGACGTTGTCGTGCAGGGCGTGCGGGTCGGGGGGCGCGGTGACGCTCAGCGCGGAGGGGTTGTCCGGGCGGAGCGCGAACGCGACCTGGCGCGCCACGACGGGAGCCGCGCCCATCTTGGTGTCGACCAGCATCTGCTCGTTGGCCGCCACACCGGCGGGTGTCGGCCACAGGTCGCCCGCCGTGCTCATCGGGATCAGGATGGCGGACAGCACCTCGGGTCTGCGCTCGGTGTCACCGAGGATCCCGATGACGGTGGCGGGCACCCCGCCGAGCAAGATCGCGGGCCCGCGATCGAGGTTCGAGATCCCGAGTCGACGAGCCGCATTGACCCCGAGCACGACCACCCGATCCGCGCGCTCCTGCATCCCCCGGTCGAACACCCGCCCCTGGACCTCGGTGGGGTGCACGGCGTCGAAGAAGCCCGCGGTCGCGGCGACGACATCGATGTCCTGGTAGCCCCCGGGGTCGACCGAGGTGTTGCTGATCTTGCCGACGAAGTCGGCGGGAACGGTCCGGAACGTCCCGGCGTTCACGACACCGAGGATGCCCATGGCGCGGTCGTCGGCGTCCTCGGGGAGCAGGCTGCGGGAGCTGCCCGCGCCATCGTCGCCTCCGGTGTCCTCCGGGGCCTTGACCAGCACCTCGGTCGCCGACAGCACGTTGAACCGCTGGGAGATCTGGTTCGCCGTCGTGGTCGTCAAGCCGAGCACCGCCACCAGGGTGCCCACGCCGAGCACGATGCCCAACGCGGTCAGCGCGGTTCTGCTCGGCCGCTGCACTATTCCGGAGATCGCTTCATCGAGGAGGTCGGCAAAGGTGAAGGTGGGTGGTCGATCGCCACGCGTGCTACGACGGAATCCCATGTCCCGTTCCCAACCACGTGTCCTGCGGGCGACCCGACTCCGTCAGGTGCCCGTCCCGCATGGTCAGTGTGCGACCGGCCCGCCGGGCGACCGCCGTGTCGTGCGTGACGGTGACGATCGTCATGCCATCGGCGTTCAGGTCACCGACCAGGCTGAGGACAGCTCCCGCGTTGGCCGAATCCAGGTTCCCAGTCGGTTCGTCGCAGAGCAGGAGGGCTGGGCGGACCGCCAGCGCGCGGGCGATCGCCACCCGCTGGCGCTCGCCACCGGACATCCGCGCGGGAACCGCGTCCACGCGGTGGCTGAGCCCCACCCGCGCCAGCGCTTCGCGAGCGATGCCGCGCCGCAGTCGTCGAGGGGTGCCGCCGTAGAGCAGTCCCAGCATCACGTTCTCCTCGGCGGTGCGGTGCGCGATGAGGTGGAACGCCTGGAAGACGAAACCCAGCTTCCGTGAGCGGAGCCCGGCGCGCGCGACATCGGAGAGCTCACCGGTGGCTATACCGGTCAGCTCGTAGGTTCCCTCGGTCGGGCGGTCCAGCAGTCCCAGGATGTTCAGCAGAGTCGACTTGCCCGACCCCGACGGTCCGATGATCGCGACGTGGTCGCCCTGGTTGATGACGAGGTCGACAGGGCGGACAGCGTGCACGGGTGTCTCACCCGGGTACGTGAGGCCGCACCCGCGCAGCGCCATCACCGGCTGCGCGGCAACCTGGACCGCGCCGGGCCGGGTCACCGCGGGGGTCCGGTGGTGTCGGACAGGTTCGCCGACGAGATCAGCACCCGGTCCCCCTCGTTGAGCTTCGCCGACAGCGCCTCGACCGAGACCAGGCCGTTCGCGTTCGTCCCCGGGGTGACCGCGATCGTGTCCCGGCGACCGTCCGGCAGACGTCGCACGATGTTGACGCTGCCGTCCGCCTTGGAGAACAGCGCCGAGATCGGGACGACGAACACCTTGGCGGGTGTGGGCGCCCCGGTGAAGGTCAGGCGCACGTTCTGCCCGGAGAGCTTGCTCTCCAGCGGGGAGTCCGGTCTCACCACCACCGGGTAGTAAGGGGGGACTCCGGCATCGGGGGTCAACTCCCCGACGGACAGGACTTTGCCGGTGAACGACTTCCCGAGCACCTCGGAGAACACCTCGACCGGCTGGTCGACACCGATGCGCCTGCCGTCGGACGAGTTGATCTTCGCGGTGACGGTGAGCTCGCCCGCGGAGATCCGCAGTCCCGCGGTTTGCGCCTTGCCCGGCTCGCCCCCTCCACCCTGCTCGGTGGGTCCCCCGGCCAGGGAAGGTACGGCCAGCACCCGCGCCGGGTAGTTGGGCACGAAGAGGAACTCAGACAGCGGGAGCATGGCCCCGCTCTTGGCGCGGAGTTCGGCCAGTTCGGACCGCGCGCCGCTGAGGTCCCGCTTGGCGCGCGAGATCTTCTTCTGGAGCCCGTCGGCATCCGGTCCGGGTTCCGCGACCTGCAGGTCGGCGAGGGCGTCTTCCAGGGCGGTGACGTTCTTCTCGGCCGCCTTGACCGCCAGTTGGTCCGACTCTCCCGTTGTGGCAGGTGGGTACCCGATGGAGTCGTAAAGCCGTTGCACGGCGGATTTCGTCTCCGGCCCGAACAGTTCGCCCGCCGAGGTGGGTCCGAATCCGAGACCGACCAACGCGGAGTTGAGCTGGGCCACGTCCTTGCCCCGACTGCCCGGCCGCAAGTCCCGGTAGGCCGGGACAACGCCCGGCAACGTGAGGACCGGTCTGCCGGAAACCTCCATCACGACCTGCCCGGCACCGATCTCCTCACCGGGCTTCACCCGCACACCGGTCACGACCGGCTGCGCGGCGGTCGCGCCACCGCTCATCGGGGTGAAACCCAGTTCCACGCTGGCACCGACCTCACCGCGGGTGACGATGGTCGCCTGGAGAACCCGGTACTCGATCGGCGCGGTGAGTTCCGTTTCAGGCGGTGGGGCCACCTCCAGGGCGGCCTGCGCGGGCGATTTGAACCACCGACCCGCGAAGAAGCCGACCACGAGGAGACTTGCCGCCGCGCCGACGGCGATCACCGCGAGCAAGCGGCGTCGTCTTGAGTTCACGCTAGTCATCCACCAGTCCCGGTCACGCGCGGCGTCATCGCCCTATCCACCGACTATCTCGCCTGCCTTGCGCAGGACGTTCTCCAGCAGGGCACGCTGTGCGCGCAGCACTTCGGCGTTCTTCTCGATGCTCTGCTTCTGGTAAGCGGTGTCGACCGCGTAGCTCACGTTGTTCACATCGGCCTGCCTGCGGCACGCGAGGTCGGCGAGCGCCGTTCGAACCTCTTCCTTGTTCGCCGATTCGCCGGTCCACTGGCTGTCGTTGTTGGCGGCCCAGGGGTCGCGGTAATCAAATCCCGACTGTTTCATGCACTCGGTCCACTTGGCATAGGCCGCACGCACTCGGGAGTCCGAGCGCAGCCGGTCCATGGACTCGCCCTTGAGCCCGATCGCGACGTTCTCATCATACGATTCGGCATCGGTTTTGACGCCGGACATCGTCGACCGGGCCTCGGCGAGGCAACCACCAGGAGGCACCGGGACCCCGTTGTGGACCGATTGCCCCCGACCGGTCAGGATGTTCTGCTCCGCCTCGGACGGTTTCTTCCCACCCGAGGATTTGTGGACCTGTTCGGGTACCCGGTGGTAGCCGTACTGCTGCACTTCGGCCGCGACGTTGATCCCGTAGCGGGCATCCGTCATCCGCGGCGTGTCCTCGGTGGTCGACGGGATCGGTTCGAACCCGAACCGCGCCATGCACTTGTTGACCAACACCAACTGCGCCTTGACAATGAGGTCGTTCTGTTCGCGCGTCGGCTGGTAGAAGTCCAGCGGGAGGTCCAGGAACTGCTTGTCATTGATATCAGCGCCCGGCCCGAGCGCGGGCTCCGGCCCAAGGTTGCCCTGGTTCGTGGCACTGCCGTCGGTGCCGCTGCAACCGGAAACCACAAGAAGGCACGTCGATAGTGCCAAGACCGCCCGCCGCACGATTCCTCCAGAACAGTTGCACGTCATCCCAGGGACGTGGAGTGCGACAACCCGGGTTGCCGCACTCCACGCACGTTCACCACTGCGACCTTGCCGACCTTGCAAACGCAGAACCAAAGCTCACAAATGCATTGACCTTACCATGGCGACTTGAAACTACTTCGCCCAGTTGTGCGAACTGACACCCGCGTCCTGGAAGGTCGGCAGGTTGTTCCGCCACAGCCCCGGGGCGAACCTCGCGACCAGGCCACCGGTGTAGTTCGTGTCGCGGAACAGTTCGACCTTGTCGTACCCACCGGTCGTTCCGTTGTTGTACGCGGAACCGACCCGGTCATTGATGTTGCCCGGCACGTAGAGACCCGAGCTGTTCAAGAACTGGTAGGAGGTGTACGGAGTGAGGGCGGTCTGGGTCGTGAACGCGCCGCCTCCACCCTGGTACGACCCCTCGTAGAGGCACACCTCGCCCGGGTCGCAAATGTAGAGCGAGGCCGACGCCGCCGTTGCGGTTCCGATGGTCAGACCCACCGCCGCCGCCGCGATCATGAAATACCTAACAGGGTTGAACTTTGCCATTACCGTCCCCAATTTTAGGTTGACAAAGCAACGAAACAGGGTTAGGCACAGAAAGACTGCAGGGCTGGCGACCGCCAGCCTCGCACATGCTTTTCACGCGCCCCCAGTTGCGCCAAAAAGGAGCCTATAGACGGGGGCTTCTATCGGGTAGCGACCAAGCGGGTGTGATCGACATCTCAAGAATGAGCATTGCGATTACTCTCGCATGACCACGCCGGGCAATATAGGAAACCTCCCAATACTTGTTAAGTATTGGGAGTGGGACACCCGGAGTAAACACCTTGGTGTGGTACTCCCCGGCCGCGCGGTGCGTGCCCCAGCGCCTTGGCCGCGCACCGACGCACTTGGCGAGTCGCCGCCGAGGTCGCCGTCCGGGTGGCCGCCGGGTGCGGCCCCTTCACCCGCGCGCTACGGGGGTTCGTGGCAGCATCGACGCGTGATGCCCAACAGCGTGCCCACCGTGACCGTGCCCGACCTGCCGAACGGGGCGACCCTGCTCGACGTGCGCGAACCGGACGAGTGGAACGCGGGGCACGCGCCGGGGGCGTTGCACATCCCGATGGGTGAGTTGGCGGAGCGGTTGGACGACCTGCCGCCGGACGCGCACCTCTATGTCATCTGCCGGTCCGGGGGGCGCTCCGCGCGGGTGACCCAGTACCTCAACGCCAACGGGTGGGACGCGACCAACGTCGACGGCGGCATGCAGTCGTGGGACGCGCTCGGGCACCAGGTGGTCGCCGAGGGTGGCGCGGACCCGCAGGTCATCTGACCGTGTACCCGGGCCAGCGGTTCGAGTGGGTGGCGACCCCGCCGCCGGGGGCGGATCCGACCCCGGCGCACGGTTTCCGGCTGCCCTACCTCGGTCCGCCCGCCTACCGCACACCGCCGCGCTGGGGTTTCCCGGCGCTCGCGTGGCGCAGGCCGACCTCGGTCGCGGGTGGGCCCGCAGAACCGCCGGTCGAGCGGGTGCGGAGCCGGGCCCGGTTGGCCGTGTCCGCGCTGTGGGTGGTGGCGGTCGTCGCCGGGATCGCGGCGGGTGCGGAGATCTGGCGGTACGGGCTGCTGCTGGCCAGCCGCACCGGCGCGTTGTCGCGGGACGCCGTGCAGATCTCGGACAGCCTGGTCGTCACCGGCTCGGTGTTGTCCCTGGCCGGTGGGTTGATCGCCGCGGCCACCTGCCTGTGGTGGATCGGGTCCGCGCGCCGGGTGGCCACCGAGTCCGCCGGGTACCTGCCCGCGCGGCCGGACTGGCACCTGCTGCCCGGGCTGCTCATCCCCGGCGTCAACCTGGTCGTGCCCGGTGCCGTCCTGGCCGAGTTGGAGCACGCGGTGCTGCGCCGCTCCGCCGAGCAGCGCCCGCGGCCGTCGGCGCTGCTGAAGTCGTGGTGGATCACCTGGGCGGGCGCGGGCGTGCTGTGCGCGGTGACCATCGCCTGGCGCTTCCGCGATTCCGTGCAGGCCCAGGCCGACGGTGTGCTGCTGTCCGCGGCCACCGACCTCGCCGCCGCGGCCGTCGCGGTGCTCACCGCCCGCGTCGTCACCCGGCTGACCACCCTGTTGGCCCCGATCGAACCCTCGTCGGTTCGGCTGCTGCGCGTGATCCGCGTCCAAGGCGCGCCGGAGGCCGCCCGGGCCGAACGCCCCGCGACCGCCGCCCGCTAGCGCCGGTGGCGACCGTTCGCCAACCGGGTGCGCTCCTCGGCGGTGCCGAAGCGGGCGATGTCGCGGTCGCGGATGAAGCCGAGGCGGTCCGGGGCGTGCATGCGCATGCGGATCCGGTTGGTGTCCGGCGGGATGCGGCCCTGGGTGGCTTTGCTCGTCACAACAACAACGAGGAACGCCACGGGCACCGTCACCAAGGCGGGCTGCTGGAGGAACTCCGGTGCCCAGTTGCCCGTGTACCCGCTGACCGTCGTGATTACCAGTGACACCAGCACCAGCACGCCGCCGACCAGCATCCCCGCCACCGCGCCGACCCAGGTGATCTTGCGCCACCAGATGCCCAGCAGCAGCACCGGGCAGAACGTCGACGCGGCCAGGGCGAACGACAGGCCCACGGTCAGCGAGATGTCACCGGGCCGCAGCACCAAGGCCAACGCCAACGGCACGCTGCCCGCCAACGCCGCGCCGAAGCGGAAATCCCGGATCCGCCCTTTGAGCACGTCTGTCGACAACACCCCGGCGACGCTCACGACCAGACCCGACGACGTCGACAGGAACGCCGCGAACGCGCCCGCCGCCGTGATCGCGCCCAGGATCTCCCCGGTCAGGTTCGGCGCGATCTTCATCGGCAGCGCCAGCACCGCCGCGTCCGTGCGCCCGCTGACCAGCAGCTCCGGCACGTAGATCCGGGACAGGGCGCCGATCAGCACGGGGAAGATGTAGAACAACCCCAGCAGCAGCAGGACGTGCAGGGTCGTGCGGCGGGCCGCGCGCCCATCGGGGTTGGTGTAGAAGCGGACCAGCACGTGCGGCAGGCCCATCGTGCCCAGGAACAGCGCGATGATCAGCGAGTACGTGGTGAACAGGTCGTCGGACCCGTTCACCGGCCGCAGCCAGCTCGCGTTGTCCGTCGGCGCGCGGTCCACGACCGGCGTCGGCGACCCGGCGGTGAACCACAGCTCGGTGCCCTCTTCGACGGCGTGCACCCCCTTGCCCCAGTACACGATGCTGTCGACCGGCGCGCCGTCCACCCAGCCGCGCGCGCGCAGCAGCAGCCCTTCTTCCGTGCGGAGCTGCACATCGGTCTCGACGGTCACGGTCGCGTCGGCGGGGAACCGCGGCGGCAGCGGCTCAGACAGCCCGACCGCCCGGTCCACCCCGGCGACCCCGCCCTGCCCGACGAAGATCACGCACAGCACGAACGTCGGCGCGGCGATGGCGAACAGCTTCAACCAGTACTGGAAGGCCTGCACGACCGTCACCGCGCGCATGCCGCCGCCGAACACGTTGACGATCACCAGCACCGCGACCAGCGCCGCGCCCACCCAACTCGGCACCGACGGCAGGATCTGGTGCACCGTCAGCCCGGCGCCCTGGAACTGCGGCACCAGGTACAGGATGCCGATGAACACCACGAACGCCGTCGACAGCTGGCGCAACCCGGGCGAGCCCAGCCGCGCCTCGCAGAAGTCGGGCAGCGTGTACGCGCCGGAGCGGCGCAGCGGTGCGGCCACGAACAGCATCAGCGCGAGGTAGCCGCCGGTGAAACCGATCGGGTACCAGAGCGCGTCGGCGCCGTCCTTGAAGACCAGGCCCGCGACACCGAGGAACGACGCCGCGGACAGGTACTCACCGGAGACCGCCGCCGCGTTGCGCCGCGACCGGACCGTGCGCCGCGCGACCAGGAAGTCCTGCGTGGTGCTGGCCTGCCGGGAGCTGCGGAAGCCGAGGGAGAACGTGGCCAGGCCGACGAGCAGGATCGCCGCGACGGCCCACAGGTTCAGTTCCAACTCGCCCGATCCCACTCGTACAACGGGTGGCCCGTTACTTCTCGACCATGTCGACGAAGTCGCGTTCGTGGCCCTCGGCTAGCACGTTGTACCAATAGCCGACGCCGAACAACAGGGGGAACGGCAGGACTCCCAGCAGCAACCACGGCAGCGAAACACCCGCCACCCGCACATCGGACATGTCGGGCACCAGGTAGAACACCAGCGGCAGGGCGCCGAACGCCACCCCGATCACCAGCGCCAACCGCACCGAGGTCCAGAACTGGATCCGGATGAACGAGCGCACGACCTCCTCGGCCCAGCTCGTCTGCTCCTCCAGCTCGACCACCGTGCGCAGGACGGTGACCGGTGCCCGCGAGTCGGCGAGGATCACCTTCTTGCGGCGCGGCCTCGACTGCGGGAGGTCCCCGGGCGCGCCCGCCGGGTTCTTCGTCACGCCCCGCCGCCCCGCACCAGCCGGTCCTTGAGCTCGCGGGTGTGCCGCCTGCTGACCGGCAGCACCTTCTCCTCGTGCCCGATGACCACGGAGTAGCCGGAGCCGCCCATGCGCAGCTCGGTGATCAGTGAGATCGGCACCAGGTAGGAGCGGTGGATGCGCACGAACCCGGCCTTCTCCCAGCGCTCCTCCAGCTGCGCGAGCGGGATGCGCACCAGGTGCGAACCGTCGGAGGTGTAGAGCCGGGCGTAGTCGCCCTGCGCCTCGACCCAGCGCACCGAGGCCCGCGAGACCAGCTTGGTGGTACCCGCGAGTTCGACCGGGATGACCTCGTCGTCGCGCTGCTCGGGCACCGACGCCTGGGTGCCGCCGCCGTTCTGGTGGATCTTGGCCAGCACCCGCTCCACGGCCTTGTCCATCCGCGGCTGCTCGGCCGGTTTGAGCAGGTAGTCGACCGCGCCGAGCTCGAAGGCGGCCACCGCCTCGTGGCTGTGCGCGGTGACGAAGACCAGCACCGGCGCGGGTTTGAACCCGGCCAGCACCTTGGCCAGCTCCATGCCGGTGAGCCCGGGCATGTCCAGGTCGGCGAACACCGCGTCGACCACCGACAGGCCCTGGTCCTTGCGGCCCGCCAACTCGGGGTCGTCACCGGAGAGCTGCAGCAGCGCCTCGGTCGCGTCGAACGCGGTGAGGACCCGGCGCACGTGCCGGTTGCCGTTGAGCCGTTCGACGAGCACGTCCATACCGGCCTTCTCGTCGTCGACGGCGAGGACGACGAGGCCAGGGGTGTTGTTCGCTGTACTCACGGTTGGCGCAATCTTTGCCGATCGGTCGGGGCGGTGCGGGTGCGCGCCTGCCGACGGTTGTGGGTCGGCCGGACACCCACCACAGGGTGACGTATACCGCGCGATTGTGACAGGGCGCTCACCCCCGGCGCACCCCCGGTCGCCCCACGTGCCGGGATCGCGCTGGCCGCTAGAGCCCGAAGCGCGACCAGGCCGCCCGGTTCTCCGCCGCCTCCAGCAGCGCGAACAGCTTGTCCGATGTGGACATGGCGAACCCGGGCGGGCCGCCGAGGCCGAGTCGGGCCAGCAGCGGGCGGCGCGGCTCGGCGACGGCGATCTCCGCGTCCGGGTACCGCTCGCCCACCACCGAGCGCAGGCTGCCCAGGCCGTCGACGAGGCCGAGCTCGTGCGCCTTGGCGCCGGTCCAGATCTCGCCGGAGAACAGGTCCTCGGCACCGCCCTTGAGCTTGTCGCCGCGGCGCTCGCGCACCCAGTCGGCGAACTGCTCGTGCAGCTCGTCGAGCTGGGTGGACAGCCAGGCCACGTCCTCGGGCTTCTCCGGCTGGAACGGGTCGAGCCGGACCTTGCGGGTGCCCGCGGTGTGCACGCGCCGCTCCACGCCGAAGCGCTCCAGCAGCCCGGCCAGGCCGAACCCGGAGGAGACCACGCCGATCGACCCGACCAGCGACGACGGGTGCGCGTGGATCTCGTCGCCCGCGCAGGCCAGCAGGTAGCCGCCGGAGGCCGCGACGTCCTCGCAGAAGGCCAGCACCGGCACGCTCTTCTTCGCGGCCAGCTCGCGGATCCGCTCGGCGACCAGCGAGGACTGGGTCGGCGCGCCGCCCGGGGAGTTGATCGCCAGCGCCACCGCGACCAGCCGGTCGTGGTCGAAGGCCCTGGTCAACGCCGACTCCACGGTGTTGAGGTTGATCGCGCCCCGGGCCACCGGCGACGGCGTCGGGGTGATCAGGCCGTGCAGCTTGACCACCGCAACCACCGGCGCGCGGTCGCCGCGGTCGCCGATGCGGGGCAGTCGGGACGCCAGCTTCTCGGTCACGCTCATAACGCGCAACACTACGTGCGCGGGCCTGAGAACGGCGTGTGTTCGCACCGCCTGATCAGCGGCGTTGCGCCGCGGAGCGCACTGGCGCCCCGCGCTAGGCCGCGCTCTTCGGCCCGGTGGGACCGCCCACCACTTCCTCGTCCTCCTCGACGTCGTCGACGGAGAAGTCGGGCAGGTCGGGGCGCACCCCGGGGAAGTACTTGGGCACCCGCAGCGTGATCTTCATGCCCGCCCCGGGAGCGGTCTCGACCATCAACGCGTAGTCGTCGCCGAAGACCTGCCGCATCCGGTGGTTGATGTTGCCGACACCGACGTGCGACCCGGTCTTGTGCGCGTCCCGCAGGTCCTCGAACAGCCGATCGGCGTCCATCCCCACACCGTCGTCCTCGACGGTGATCAAAGCCTCGTTGCCGTTGTCGTGCGCGAACACGCTGACCGTGCCCCCACCGGGCTTCTTCGCGATCCCGTGCCGCACCGCGTTCTCCACCAGCGGCTGCAACACCAGGAACGGCACCACCACCGACTGCACCTCGGGTGCGATCCGCAACCGCACGCTGAGCCGCTCGCCGTACCGCGCGCACTCGATGGTCAGGTACCGGTCGATGTTGCTCAGCTCGTCGGCCAACGTCGCGAACAACCCGGACGTGCGGAACGAGTACCGCGTGAAGGCGGCGAAGTCCTGCAGCAGCTCACGCGACTGCTCGGGGTCCGTGCGGATCAACGACGAGATCGTGTTGAGCGTGTTGTAGATGAAGTGCGGCGAGATCTGCGCCCGCAGGGCCCGCGTCTCCGCCCGCGCCAGCTGCTGCTTCGACTCGTCGAGCTTGGCCAGCTCGAGCTGGATGCACAGGAAGTGCGCCACCTCGTCGGTGGCCCGCAGCAACCGCTTGCCGTCCACCCCACCGACCACGACCAGCGCGCCCTCGACCTGCCCGTCGATGATCAGCGGCACGATCACCGCGGTGCGCATCGGACAACTACCCCGCCGCCTGCACTGCAGGTTCTCGTGCTGGATGTGCGCCCGGTGCCCGTGCCGAACCGAGTCGACGATCGACTCGGCCAGGTCGTCGTAGTGCTCGTTGGCCGCGCCATCCCACGACAACAGCCGCCCCTGCGCATCCGAGATGCCAACAGCCACGCACTTGAGCATCTGCCGCAACTCGGTGGTCGCCTGGTCAGCGGCTTGCTCGGTCAACCCGTTGCGCAACTCCGGCGCGGCCCTCGACAGCCGCTTGACCGTGTCCAGCACGGCATCGTGCACCGACGCCGACTTCCGCGGCCGACACAACACCGCGAACAACCCGAGCACAACAAGCGTGGCGAGGATCCCCACCACCGCTCGCTCGGTCAACCAACTCACCTTGGCAATGCTCCCGTTTCACCAGCAGGTGTGACAAGACCGCCCCAAGGTACCCGCTCCGTCACTTGAGCAGCCTCGACATCCGCCGATCCGCCAGCGGCTTCCCCCCGGTCTGGCACGTCGCGCAGTACTGGAACGACTTGTCGGCGAGCGACACCTCCCGCACCGTGTCCCCACAAACCGGACACGGCAAGCCGGTCCGCGCGTGCACCCGCAACCCCGACCTCTTCTCCCCCTTCAACCGCGCAGCCGCCTGCCCCACAGACCGCTCCACCGCATCCCCCAACACCGACCGCACCGCTTCGTACAGCCGATCAACCGACTCCTCATCCAGCCGCCCCGGCGCCGCATACGGCGACAACCGAGCCACATGCATGATCTCGTCCGAGTAAGCGTTCCCAATCCCCGCGATCACCCGCTGACTGGTCAACAAGGTCTTCAACCGCTCGGTACGCCCACCCAACAACGCCCCGAATTCATCCCGCGTCAACGCAAGCGCATCAGGCCCAAGAGTGGCGATCTGCTCAATAAGCATCGGATCCTCAGTGATCCAAACCGCCAACCCCTTTTTCGTACCGGCCTCAGTAAGATCAAACCCAGGGCCCTCCCCAGGCGCCCCGAGATGCACCCGCAGCGCCAACGGCCCCTTCCCCGGCTTGGGCGGCACCGCCGACATGCTGTCCGCCCACCTCAACCACCCGGCCCGCGCCAAGTGCGTGACCAGGTGAATCCCCCCAACATCAAGGTCGAGGTACTTGCCGAACCGCCCAACCCCGGTCACCTCCCGCCCGTGCAACGCGGTCCACGGCGGACTGGCCGTCTTCAACACACTCAACGACGCCACATCAACCCGCGCCACAACCCGCCCCACAGCGTGCTCACGCAAGTGATGAGCAAGGGCCTCCACCTCAGGCAACTCCGGCACCCCCTCATTCTCCCCCACCCACCCCCCTTTGTCATTCCCACCTCCACTATTCCCACCCCCTTACCTCTTACCCCTTACCCCTCACTCCCTCTCCCCCACCCCCTCTTACTCCCCCTCACTCCCCGCACCCACCCAACCACCCCAAGAAATCCCTCCCACCCATTCCCAACCCCCCACAATCTCTGTAACACATTGCACGCACCACTTGCAATCACCCCCCACCCCCACCCTCATTCACACCCGCAGCACCCAAAAATCACCCACCGCAATCACCACCCCCACCCCAAGAACCAACACCCCACCCCTCAACACCCCCCAAACCCAATGATCAACCCCCCCACCCCCACTACAAACCACAAGATCTCCCCACACCACAACCAAATCCATCACATAAATCTACACCCGTAGAAGAACAACACCCCACTCCCCAACCACAAATTCCCACTTTTACCAATCACCCAAAGTAACCCCATCTCGCCCCCCAACCACCCAATCCCACCAACCCGCAAGAAATCTTCACACCACCAGCCCACTAAGCAACGGAACCACAAGTCGGCAGATAGTAGTCATCAACACCCCCCAAACCACCCCCGAAAAACTAGGACCCCCTGATCTTCCCCAGCAAAACCCGAGGCCCCCTCCGTCTAACCGGCCACCCCGAAGCCCACACGCCCGCCCAATCAGCGCCCAGCCGACAAAGACCCACACGGAGAACCCGCGAACCCGAAGATGATCGAACAACCACAAGCCAAACCCTCAAGACACAACAACCCCACAAGATCAACCGATCCTGTGGGGTTCATGGTCGAGGAAACGTTCGCCTAACCGGCCAAGCCAACCTTCAGCAACGGGCAGCCACCCCGAAGACCCCCCGCGATCCCATCCGATCCGGGAGCACCAACGCCAACCCGTCCGATCCGGAGGCGCCAGCCCCAACCCATCCGTTCCGGAAGTACCAACGCCAACCCGTCCGTTCCGGCCGCTGGTCCCGGTCGCTGGTCACCACCCACCGCTCCCCACCTGCCCACGCAAGAAGCTCGCACCGTGGGGGGTTTGGGGGGCTCGGCCCCCCAACATGATGAAGGGCGACCCGGCTTGCGCTCTCCGCAAGCATGGGTCGCCCATCGCCCGAGCGGATGACGAGACTCGAACTCGCGACCCTCACCTTGGCAAGGTGATGCGCTACCAACTGCGCTACATCCGCTTGCTCCGGTTTCCCGGTGCGTCGTGAACTATAGCCTAGGCCTCCGGGGGGCTGCGCAGTAGGGTCTGCTCCCGCGTCTCTCCTACTCCGAAGGGCTGCCGATGGGCCAACCGCAGGCCTCTAGACGGTCTAGTACAGGTGCCGGGGTCCTCTTAACGTTATTCACGTTTATGGACCGTAAGACAACGCCGTGTGGCATCTTGTTCAACACTGTCACGACGGCCAGGAGGAGGTACCGGGCCGGATGACCGGGACTCACCGGCCTGCTGCGGGCGGGCGTCGGGACGCCGACGACGCCGATGCGTCGGCTGCCGCCTGCGAAGACCTCGCGCTGTTGCAGCGCCTGCGTTCGGGCGAGGACGCCGCGTTCGGCGAGCTGTTCTCCCGGCACTCCGACGCGGTGCGTCGGTTGGCCATGGGCCTGGTCAACGACCGGGCAGAGGCGGAGGACCTGGCCGCGGAGGCGTTCTTCCGCGTGTTGCAGGCGGTGCGCCGGGGCGCGGGGCCGGTGGACAACGTCCGCGGCTACCTGCTGATCGTGACCCGTCGGGTGGCCTGGGAGTGGAACGCGCGCAAGCGCGACGTCCCGGTCAGCGACGAGGAGTTGAGCCACCGGGTGGGGGCGGGGCCGGACAACACCGGTCAGTCGACCGAGCGGACCCTCATCACGCGGGCGTTCACCAGCCTGCCGGAGCGGTGGCGCAGTGTGCTGTGGAAGGTCGAGGTCGAGGGTGAGCGGCCCGCGGTGGTGGCGGGCAACTTCGGGTTGAGCCCGAACGCGACGGCGGCGTTGGCGCGGCGGGCCCGGCAGGGTCTGCGCGCGGCCTACCTGCAGGCGCACCTGACCGTGGACCGCGGGTCGACCGGGTGCCGTTCGGTGTTGGAGAAGCTGGGCGCCTACACGGCGGGCAGCATCAAGGGCACGGAGCGGCGCAAGGTGCGGGCGCACCTGTCGGTGTGCCCGGAGTGCACGTCGATGCAGGCGGAGCTGCAGGACGTGTGCTCGGGTCTGCGTGCGCACGCGGCCTACCTGGCGGCCCCGGTGGCCGGGGTGGCGCTGTGGCAGCAGATCAACGTGGCGACCTCGGGGTCGGCGGCGGGTCTCGGCGCGGTGAAGGGCCTGTTGTCGAGCGCGAAGGTCCAGGTGACCTTGGCGGCGACGTCGGCGGCCGCCGTCGGTGTGTTCGGGTTGGCCGTGGTGCCGTGGGGTACCGGCGGCGACTCGGTGGCGTACAGCGACTTCGAGGGCACGGGTCCGACCGAGTTGGTGCTCGGTCCCGACCCGTCCGCGGCGGGTGGCGTGGCGCCGCCGAGCGGGTCGTCGACGCGGCCCACGCGGCCGCAGGCCGAGGGTCCGCCGCAGTCGACCACCCAGCCCGCGCCGGGCGGCAACAACGTCGCCACGCCCGCGACGCCGCCTCCCGCCGCGGAGGCGCAGAAGCCCGCCACACAGAAGCAGCAGCCGCCGCCTACGCAGGCCGCCGCGAGCCAGGTTGTGGGCGCGCCGCGCACCACTACGCAGCAGAACCAGGTGCAGCAGCCCCCGGCCGGGAACACGAAGCCGCTGACGCAGCAGCAGCAGCACCAGCAGCAACAACAACCGCCGCGGCAGCCCTCAGGCCTACAGCGCGAAAACACCTACGACGACGGCATGTACGACCCGAGCTACAACGACGCCGGGTACTACGACCCCAGCTACAACGACGCGGGCTACTACGGCTACGGCCAGTACGACGAGTCCCTGCCCGTGATCTCGACAAGCTCCTACACGGACAAGCAGTGGGAGCTGTACAACAACTACTACGTGTACACCGAGACCACGGTGACCACGAGGGTCAACTCGGCGCAACAGACCAAGGTGACCACTACGCGGAAGGCGACCACGCGCTCGCACAACGCGCGCGGGTGGGACGACGGGCAGCGTGGCACGGTCAACATCAACGGCGGTCACCGCCGCAGGTAGTTGATCAAGTCACTCGACCGGTGCGAGAATCGACCCCGTCAGCAGGTCGGGCATTTCACCCGTTGGGCGCAGCAGTGAGGCGGTAACGTTGTCTCTCGGTGTTGTCAGCGCCAGGGTGTGTGCCACCGCGCCGGAGGGCAGGAGATGACGCGTCAGGTACGCGACGTGAACGGCCGTCTGTGGACCGTGCAGGGCACGCTCGAGTGGCGTACCCCAGCGACCGAGGACGACTTCGAGCACGACGTCGCCGCGGGCTACGTGCCGGGTGTGGTGATGCTCGTGCTGATCACCGTGCTGATCGTGGCGCTGGTGTCGTGGATGCCCGTGGACGTGGTCGTGCCGGGCTGGTTAATCGTGCTCCTGGTCCTGCTCGGCCTGTTCTTCCCGGCCAGGTGGGCGGTCCGCAGGCCGTGGACGCTGATCGCGGAGACCGGCGACAGCGCCGAGGGCGAGGCGGGCGGGTCCTCGGAGCGGTGGATGGGCACCATCCGCGGCTACTTCAACGCGCGCAGCGAGATCTCCCGGATCGCCAAGGAGATCAGCCAGGACACGTCGCCGAGCTACGAGGGCGTGCTCAAACCACTCACCTGATCAGGGGTCACTCGATCCGGAGACCGGCCGCGCTCGCCTCGATCAGCGTGGCCAGCCTGCGCCGCCGGGTGTCGTCCCGCTTCGCGCTGATCACCCGCCAGGTGGCCGTCTTGCGGTAGCCCGGCGGCTGCCGCTCGAAGAACGCCCAAGCGTCGGGGTGGGCGCGGAACTCGGCTTCCTGCTCGTCGGTGAACGCCACTACGGCCTGCTCGTGCGAGTACACCTCCGACCGGTCGACCCGCCGCGCCTCGAACGCGGCCAACCCCTCCGGCAGCATCAACCCGCGCGCGGTCAGGTCGGCGACCTTGGCGATGTTCACCGAACTCCAGATGCTGCCGGTCTTCCGCCGGGTGAACCGGATCATGTACGCGGTGTCGTCGACCCCCTTGCGCACCCCGTCGATCCACCCGAAGCACAGCGCCTGGTCCACGGCCTCCGACCAGCTGACGCTCGGCAGCCCGGTGCGCTTGCGGCGGAACCCGACCCACAGCTCGGCCGCGGTCGCGTGGTTCGCGTCGAACCACGCCCGCAACGCGCCGGGCTCGGCGAAGAAGGTCGGTTCCACCGGCCCAGGCTAGAGCTCCCCGAACGCCGCCCGCACAGCCCGTTCGAGCCGCGGCAACTGCCCGTGGTCACCGGCGGTGAGCGACCCGACCGCCTCGATGACCTCCCGCGCGGCGGCGGTGGTGGGGTCGGGCAGCGGCAGGAGCCCGACGTACTGGGTAATCCACCGCCTGCGCCCCGCGTAGAGGCGGTTGCCGCAGACCTCGTCGTAGAAGCGGGCCCCGAAGGCGGAGTTGGCCACGCCGACGACGAGGTTGGCCAGGTCGTCGCAGGTCACGCCAGGGGCGACCAGCTCGGGGACGCTGATCCAGTAGCAGTCCCCGTTGACCACGGCCCCGCTGCGGTCGACGGTGAACCGCGGCTCGGGGCTGATGTCCGGGAACACGATCTTCGGCTCCCGCCACATCGACGGCCGCTGCGGCACCCAGATCTCGAACCACTCCCGCCCGGCCGCGCGCAGGTAGCGCCTGCCCTCCAGGCGGGCCCGGTGCAACCCGAGGTAGGCGGCGGCGCGGGGGTGGGCGGAGAGGTCGACGACCGTGCGGGTGGGAAGGTCGAGGTAGGGGTAGAGCACCTGCGTCCGCGGCGGTCGGGGCGGGAGCCAGGCGCGCACGTCGTGGTGGGTGAGCAGGGGGCGGAGCAGCTCGGGCTCGGGTGAGTGCTCAGGCGGGAGGGTGTCCCAGCGGTCGCCGATGAAGACGGGGTCGGCGGTGGTCTTGATGCCGACCCGGATCCGGGCAAGCTCACCGAGAGTGCGCCACGTCCGACTCCTGACGTGCGCGTGGCGGCGGTCCCGGTCCGGGTTCGTGAGGCGCCACGGCTGCTCAGGGGCGCCACGGGCCAGCGTGCCGACGGAGACGGCGAAGGTGCGCGCCCCGAAGCGGACCACAGTGTCGTCTTGACCGGTGAGCGCGGCGTAGAGATCACCTTCGGGAGCCTCTTGCGGAACCTCGTAAGCACTCGCGAACCGCGCCACCCCCTGCGCCCCCTTCACCGCCACCACGATGGCGGGCAACACGGCGGCCTCGAACAACCGCGTGTCACCGAGGTCGAACACCTCGCGAACAGCCAACCGCTCGGAGAGCAATCCCCGAACATTGACCCCCGCGCGGGTGGTGAGGAAGCGGTTGGAGCAGAGGAGCGCGAGCACACCACCGGGCCGCAGGAGATCGGGCGCCATCGCGACGAAGGGGTGGGTGAGGTCGATCCGCCCCTTCAACCCGAACCGCGCCGCCAACCGTGCCGCGGCCGCCGCACCGAGCACCTGCGTCCGCACGTAGGGCGGGTTGGTGATGACCAGGTCGAAGGAGGCATGCGGCAGCGACTCGTCCGCCTCGATGAAGTCGGCCTGGCGGATGTCGGCCCCGGGCAGCCGCTCCCGGGCCGCCGCCACGGCTTGGCCGTCGAGGTCGAGACCGGTCAGGACAGCGTCGGGATGGGCCTTGGCCACGGCAACGAGCAGCTCCCCATCACCACAAGCCGGGTCGAGAACCCGCAGCGGCCCGGAGAGCCCACGCAACGCACGATCAGCGAGGAACCCCGCCAACTCCTGGGGTGTGTAGTGCGCACCTGTTCGTTTCCGGTGGTCAGTGGCCACGGGAGGAGACTGTCACAGCCACTGCTCCGACCGGACCACCTCCCACTTACCACCGCCCCGAGCCCGGCCAGCGCACCCGCGGACCAGAACCGGAATACCCAGCCCGCCAGCCCCTCCGTGCTTCCCGACCGCCGATCCCACCGCGCGCGTCCGCTGCCGAGGCGACTAGAAGCTGGCACCGAACACCTGACTCGCCGTTCCCTCACCACCCCGACCAGCTGCTTTCCGAGCGTGCCAGTCCCCTCCCAACTCGCGCGCCCAACGCACCCATCCGTCGACCGCGCCTTCGGGGCAGACCGACCGTGCACGAGGAGGGAACGACCTGGAACCGGAACGCCCGTCCCCGCTACTAACCGCCTACTGCTTCCCGAGCGCGCTGATCCCCGATCCCAAGCTCGCCGCTCCCAGCGGCGGCAGGACTGGACCAACAACGCACCCGCCGGTCGGCGACTCCGCCGGAGCGGAAAGCCGCGCGACGAGGGAACATGCTGGAACAGCACCGAACAGCACACCCATCCGTCGGCGATGCCGCCAGGCCGGACCGACCTCGTGAGCGAAGAACAAGCTGGAACCGGAACACCAGGCCCGCCGCTCCCAGACCAACCGCGCCGATCACAGCTCCCCGTAGCCGCTCGGCCGTCCGCCGGTCAACGAGGCCGCCAAGACGCCTGGACTGCTTGGGAAACAAGCAAGCTGGAACCGCTCACCGTTCCTCGGCCGTCTGGTCCCAACCCCACCCTTGCCCCGACCCCGATGTCCCCCGACCCACTGCTCCGCCTTGACCGCCCCAACACATGGCCCACCCACCCAGGGGGCGTCCCCCAGGCCCATTTTACCGGTTTGACCAGGTGAAATGGGCGGGTTCGATCTTGCCTGTGGATATCTCCTGTCCCTCGAAAGGGTGGAATCAGAAGGCGTCGAGCACGTGGCGGCGGGTCAGTCCTCGATCAAGGCCGGGAGGCGGCCGGACTTGACGGCGGCGGCCAGGGCTTCGTGGTCGCGTTCGGTCTGGTCGGCGTAGGCCACCGCGTAGTCGGCGAAGGGTTCGTCGAGGTCTTCGCCGCAGTAGCCGGAGAGGAGGCGGGGGTCGACGGAGCGGGTGTGGGCCCGGGCGAGCAGGGCTCCCGCGAAGCGGCCGTAGTCATCGAGGTGGTCGCGTTCGAGGGTGGTGGGGTCGATCTCGCCTTTGCGGTTTCGGAACTGGCGGACGATGTAGTGCCGCCCCTCGACCGTGGTCCAGCCCAGGAGGATGTCCGTCTCGGCCTGCACCAGCCGGGCGCCGTGGACGATGCGCTTGCCCTCGTGCTTGGCGGGGCCGTGGCCGAGGTGGGGGGCCAGCGCCGACTGCTGGGCCTCCTTGACCTGCAGGACCAAGGCCTCGTCGCCGTTGCCGTGCAGCAGGACCAGGTAGTTGCGCAGGCCGACGCTGCCCGTGCCGACCACGCGGAAGGCCACGTCGGAGACGCTGTAGCGCATGATCAGGTTTCGCCGGGACTCGCGGAGGGTGTCGACGTAGGCGGGGAGGGCGTCGACCACCGCGTCGGCGACCTGGTCGGTCACCGAGGTCAGCACCGGCGGGTCGGTGACGAACCGCCACTTCTCGTCCTCGTCGCGCTGGGTCCACTTGGCGGCGACCCGCGCGCTCGTGTTCTTCCGCGCCTTCTTGGCCGCCTTGGCGAAGTCGTCGAAGAGGGCCTGGGCGGAGACCTTCGTCAGCACCGACTCGTCGCCGAGGGCGCCCCACGAGTCGAGGAACGGCTGGTCCGCCAGGTGGTCGAGGGTGCGGCGGTAGGACTTGACCACGTCCTCCGCGGCCTCGCGGCACCCCTTCTCCGACACCCCGCCCTCGCGCCCGGCCAGCACGACGCTGGTGGTCAGGCGCTTGAGGTCCCACTCCCACGGGCCGGGGACGGTCTCGTCGAAGTCGTTGATGTCCATGACGATCTGGCCGTCGGGCGTGCCGTAGAGGCCGAAGTTGGCGGCGTGCGCGTCGCCGCACAGCTGCGCCTCCAGCCCGTTGTTCGGCGACCCGGCCAGGTCGGCGGCCATCAGGCCCGCGCTGCCGCGGAAGAACGCGAAAGGCGAGGCGAGCATGCGGCCGACGCGCAGCGGGACGAGGTCGGGGACGCGGCCGCGGCTGCTGGCGTCGACGTAGTCGGGGACCGTCGGCCGGTCGGTGGCCAGGTGCGCGGTGCGGTGCTCGGCGTGGCCGACCTTCTCCCGCAGCGCCTTGCCCTGCGCGAACACCTCGCGGGGTTCGACCCACCGCCCCAACGCCACCGCGGCCCGTGCCCGCGCCCGTTCACCCATGCGTGTCATCATGCCTGGTCACGCCGGTCGCCCGTGAACTGCCGGGTACAAAGTGGACATTGAAGGACATATCCGGCGTCCGGGCGCGGCGCCGGGGCGGTCGGGCCGGGTGATAGGTTTGACCGGCCGTATCCGTCTCCGAGGCGTGACTGGCGGCATCGCCGATCCCGAGCAGAAGAGGCGACCGTTGATCTCCTTCATCGTGGGCACCACCGCCGAGCTGATCAAGATCGCGCCGGTCTTCCACGCGATCGCCGAGCGGGGCACGGAACCGAAGATCTGGTTCACCGCCCAGCACGTGGACGAGGTCGCCGACGTGCTGTCCGACCTGCGGCTGCCGGAGCCGGACGTGTGGCTGGTGCCGCGCGAGCGGGCGCACAACCTGGAGACCCCGGCGCAGGTGCCGGGCTGGGCCGCGGCCGTGGCGAAGTCGGCGTGGACCCGGCGCTCGGAGCTCAAGGCGATCCTCGCGGCGGACGGCCGCCCGCCGCTGGTCATGGTGCACGGCGACACGTTCACCACCCCGTACGGCGCGCTGATCGGCAAGCGCGTGCTCGGCGCGCGCGTCGCGCACGTGGAGGCGGGCACCCGGTCGGGCAGCCTGCTCAGCCCGCTGCCCGAGGAGCTCAACCGCAAGATCGCGGCCAAGCTGGTCGACATCCACTTCGCCCCGACCCCGCGCGAGGTCGAGAACCTGCGCGGCGCCCGCGGCGTGGTCGTCGACACCGAGGCCAACACCGCCATCGACGCCATGCGGCTGGCGATCGGCCAGCCGGTCATGGAGGGCCTGCCGGAGCGCTTCGGCCTGGCCACGCTGCACCGCTTCGAGTTGCTGTCGCGGCCGGAGAAGTACCGCGAGGCCCTGGAGATCCTGCGCGAGGAGAGCCGCAAGCTGCCGGTGCTCTACATGGCGGGTGCCCCGGAACGCGAGAAGATCGAGCGGCTCGACCTGCACGGGCTGTTCGACGAGCAGTTCCAGCTCCGGCCGAAGCAGCGGTACCTGAAGTTCCTGCCGCTGATCGCGCGCGCGGAGTACGTGGTCACGGACTCGGGAGGGCTGCAGGAGGAGTGCGGCTACCTGGGTACGCCGTGCGCGATCCACCGCCACCGCACCGAGCGCCACGTGGGCATCGGCCAGAACATCGTCCTCACCGAGATGCGCGGCGACACCCTCCGCGAGTTCCTCGCGGACTACCCGAGCCGCCGCGGCGCCTCGCTGATGGAGAAGTACCACCCGAGCGAGATCATCGCCGACACCCTGACCCAGCTCGGCTACTGCTAGTCGATCCAGCGGAACCAGGCGTCGTCGCCCTGGACGTGGAGCAGGAACTCGGCGACGGGGCCGTTCGGGGACACCAGGGTCAGCGCGCTGGTGATGCGGTCGTAGACCTGCTCCCACTCGGGCACGCGCTCCGCCACGTCCTCCTCGACGAGCGCCAACTCCTCGTCGAACAGCGGCTTGATCTCGGCAAACGGCGGCTGCGGCCGGAAGTGGCCGTACACCCAGGGGAAGTCGGCCTCGTCGACGACGATCTCCCCGACCAGCTCGTCCCCGCGGACCAGCCGCCACACCTCACCACTGCGGATCGACACACCCACCCTTTCGTCGGACATCCGCGCACAGCCTCGCCTGGGCTGCCAATGGACTGAGGCACCCCCTTGCCTCTTCGATGAGACGAACGTACATTATCTTGTACGTCGAAGGGAGGGTGACTGTGAAGACCATGAGCTACTCCGAGTCTCGCGCCAAATACGCCGAGACACTCGATTCCGTGGTCAACGACCGCGAGGAGGTCGTGATCACGCGCGCGGGCCATGAACCGGTCGTGATCGTTTCACTCGACGACTACCAGTCGTTGAAGGAGACGGCCTACCTGCTGCGCAGCCCGGAGAACGCGCGACGGCTGAT
This sequence comes from Actinokineospora auranticolor, assembly GCF_041897805.1. Classification (GTDB taxonomy): domain Bacteria; phylum Actinomycetota; class Actinomycetes; order Mycobacteriales; family Pseudonocardiaceae; genus Actinokineospora; species Actinokineospora auranticolor. Next base: position 64,684 of record NZ_CP154825.1, on the reverse strand, counting down.
CACGGCGATCGAGCGACTGGAGTCCGGCGGCGGAGCACAGCACGACTTGGTGGAATGAAGTACACCTGGGACCAACTCGCCTGGGAGGACTACGTCTTCTGGCAGGCCGAGGACCGCAAGGTCCTCAAGCGGATCAACGACCTGATCAAGGACATCAGCCGGAACGGCAACGAGGGCATCGGCAAACCAGAGCCCTTGAAACACGGCTTCCAGGGCTACTGGTCCCGACGGATCACAGATGAGCACCGGCTCGTCTACAAGGTGGCGGGCGACGAAATCCGGATCGCCGCCTGTCGGTTCCACTACGGGAAGTGACTAACCCTCACGGTTGCCGAGGCCGATGGGGCAGCTGACGCCGGTGCCGCCCATGCCGCAGTAGCCGTGGGGGTTTTTGGCGTCGCTCAGGTATTGCTGGTGGCAGTCCTCGGCGTAGTAGGGAGAAGTACCACCCGAGCGAGATCATCGCCGACACCCTGACCCAGCTCGGCTACTGCTAGCCGACCGGGCAGCTCCAGGCGGACCGGGTGCGCCCGGTCCGCGACCCGCACTTGCGAAGATTTCTGAAAAAGTTCAGAATTGCCGCATGGCCACCGAAGTGCAGTGGAGTGAGCTGCAACGCGATCCCAAGGGCGTCGCGGCACTCGCCGACCAGGGCGAGGTGCTCGTCCGCCGCCGGGACGGAGCGGCACTGCTGCTTGTCCGCGAAGACAGCTCGCGCTCCGCGTCCGCCGGTTCGGTGACCGCGGCGCGGGCGCTGCGCAGTGTCTTGGCGCACCTGCCACCGGACATCGTGACCGTGGCGCTGCTCGAAGAGTTCCCCTGGGCTGACGTGCTCCCGCGCGAGGACCAGCTCCGGTTCGCGCACGACTTCGTCCGCGCCTTCCAAGCCTCCGCCGAACTGGGCCACTGGTCCGTCCTCGAACAGGCGGTCACCGAGTGGCGCAGCACGGCGGCCATCCACGCCGACCCCGAACTGCGCGCCACACTCACCGGCCCCCTCGGCGACGACTTCGGCGAGGTCCCCGCACCGGTGGACGACTGACCGGTGCCTGCCAAGCGCGGCGACCGCGTCGCCCCACCCCAACGCCCGGGCGGCTGGGAAGCCAGGTTCGCCACCAGCGAAGCGGCGAAAGGCTGGGAACAGCTCTGCCAGGCAGCCCGGGCGAACACGTGGGAAGCGTGGATCGTCCTCACGGAGCGCCCCACGACACCCGAGAACCCGGCACGGCAGCACCGCCTGCGCGGCGGCCTGGGCACTCGCGAGTTCGCGGGCAACACCCTGGACCAGTGGCAATACGAGGTCACCGCGGGTGGCCGGATCTGGTACTGCCCAGAACCCGACCGCCGCGTCGTGTGGGTGACCCATGCGGGTACGGGCCACCCCAAGCGAACCGACTAGTCCTCGCGGACCCCGAGGCCGATGGGGCAGCTGACGCCGGTGCCGCCCATGCCGCAGTAGCCGTGGGGGTTCTTGGCGTCGCTCAGGTATTGCTGGTGGTAGTCCTCGGCGTAGTAGAACGTGCCTGCCGGGGCGACCTCGGTGGTGATCTTCCCGTAGCCCGCGCGGGCGATTTCCCGCTGGTACGCGGCCAGGGTGGACTCGATGGCGGCCTGCTGCTCGTCGTCGGCGTAGTACACCGCCGAGCGGTACTGGCTGCCCGTGTCGTTGCCCTGGCGCAGGCCCTGGGTCGGGTCGTGGCCCTCCCAGAAGATCTTGAGCAGGTCCGCGTAGCCGACCACCGCCGGGTCGAACACCACCAGCACGGCCTCGGTGTGCCCCGTCAGCCCCGAGCACACCTCCTCGTACGTCGGGTTCGGCGTGTACCCGCCCACGTACCCGACCGCCGTGCTGTAGACGCCCGGCACCTTCCAGAACACGCGCTCCGGGCCCCAGAAGCAGCCCATCGCGAAGACCGCGGTGCGGGTGCCGTCGGGGAACGGTGGGACGATCTGCCGGTCGGGGTACACGGCGTGGGACGGGGAGACCCGTAGGGGGTCGGGGCGGCCGGGGAGGGCCTGGTCCGGTTCGACGATGCGGCTCTTGTCCCGCCTGAACAGCGTCATGGCACCACTGTAGAGTCCTTCGGCCACCCCGCAGTGTGACCTTGCGCCAGGATGGGGCCCACGGGCAGGACGGGAGAGACGACATGTCGTGGCAGGACACCCTTCGGGACCTCGACGACCGGTTGGCGACCGGCGACCTCGACGCGGGCAGGCACCGCAAGCTGCGCGACGACGCGCTGGCCGAGGCCGCGGGCCCGACGCGGCAGATCGCGGGGGACTCGCCGGTGTTCTCCCCCCGGGTGGTCGAGGACGAGCCGCGGAGCCTGCACGACCCGGAGCGAGCCCGGTACGTCGACGGTGAGGCCTTATTCGCCGTCGACCCGCCCTATCCGCTATTCCACAAGCTCGTCGCCATGGGCCTGGTCGCCGCCCTCGGGGCCGGGGCGTGGTGGTTGCTGTCCCCGTCGGAACCCGAGGCGCAGGCCGCGCCGCCCGCGCCGCAGGTGGTCGAGTCCCCGGCCGAGCAGTTGGCCCGCACCCTGCCCGCGCTGCCCGGCACCGTCGTCTCCCGGCCCGCGGTCATCCCCGCGTCCCTGGGCTCCCAGCTGGGGATCGTCCCCGCCAACACGAGCGGCACCCTGGTCAACGCGTCCTCGTCGCACGGCACCCGCACGGTCACCTTCAACGCGCTCGACACCGACCACGTCGAGGACGCGCTCCGGCAGGCCACCTCGACGGGGTGGGCCGCCGCGCCCGAGGCGGTCGAGCGGAAGGACGTCCGGGTCGTGGGATCGGTCCAGGGCGCGACCCAGAACTTCCGGGCCGTCTACCGGTCGGGGCGGTGGACCGTGGTGCTGACCGCGTCCGGTGCCGGGGCGGACGCGGCGCTGCGCCCGTACTTCGACTCGCTGCTCGCGCGGACCCTGCTCACCCTGCCCGCGGGCTGAGCGTCGACGGGTGTTTACCCAGGCCCCGGCGCGGAACCCGGATCGGTTCGACGGCGGCGAGCCGGGGTAGGGTACACACGCAGAGTGAAGGCACGGGCGGTCTTCTCCACCGCGCGCCGCCGGGTGCGGCCGTACGACCTTTGACGGGGTGAGAGGCTCGGCGATGACCTGGCAGGAAGAGTTAAGGCAACTGGACGCCGACCTGGCCGCGGGGAGACTCTCCTCCGACGACTACCGGGTCCGGCGCGACGCCGTGCTGGCCAAGGCCGCCGGTGGCGCCCCCGGCACGCCGCCGCTCCTCGCGCCCCAGCCGGTCGCGGTGACCCAGCCGACGACGCCGCCCACCCTGCCCCCGGTCCAGCAGCCGTCCCAGCCGCAGCCGGTGCCGCCGCAGGTGTCCGCGCCGCAGCCGGTCGTCCAGCCGACCGTGGTCCAGCCGGTCATCCAGCCGCCGAAGGCGGAGCCCGCCGCGGAGAAGAAGCCGGACGGGCCGTTTCCGCCCGCGTTCCGCTGGAAGGACGACACCCCGGCGGTCGAGGCGACGAACATCATCCCGCCGATCACCGCGGACACCCCCAAGCCCGCCGAGCTGGCCGACCGGACGCAGGCCGTGCGGCCGACCGAGGAGTCGCCGGACCGCACCCAGGTCGTGCGCGGCACCCAGACCCAGCAGATCGCCCGCAACCCGGAGCAGGCCGAGCGCACGCAGGTCGTCACCGGCCAGCAGATGCGCGCCGCGACCAGCGGCTACACCGCGCAGCAGCAGCCGCAGCGCCAGGCCAACCCGTGGGCGCACCAGCAGCCGCACGTGGAGAGCGCGCCGCCGTGGTGGCAGGCCGACGACCCCGTGCCCGACATGGGCGGCGGCAGCTCCTGGCAGCAGGACGTGTTCGTGACCGCCGACGACAAACCCGGGCGCGGTAAGCTCGTCCTCGGCATCGTCCTGGCGATCCTGGTGGTGCTCGGCATCGCCGTCGGTGCCTTCTTCCTCGGCAAGAGTGTCGGCGCCAAGCAGGGCATGAGCCTCTACGACGCCGCCACCCCCACTTCGGGGAGATCTATTTAACGCCCTGCGGGGCCATCTCCCACGCGCGTGTCATAGGCAGCGCGGGCCGCGACGATCTCGTCGATGTGCCTGCACGACCAGTCGCCGATGACCCTGGCGACCTGAGCCAGGCTCTGGCCGAGGTCGGTCAGCGAGTACTCGACGGTCACCGGCACCGTGGGGTGGACGCGCCGCGCGACGAGCCCGTCGCGTTCGAGGTTCCGCAGCGCCTGGGTCAGCACCTTCTGGCTGATGTCGCCGACGCGGGCCCGCAGCTTCGTGAAGCGGAGCGTGCCGTCGCAGTCCAGCGCGGTGACGACCAGCACCGTCCACTTGTCGCCGATCCGGCCGAGCACGTCGCGTGTGGGGCACAGCACACCCATGAGCTGCTGCGCCGCGCCGACCTGGTCGGTTTCCGATCGGTACCTAGGGCGGTCTGGGGTGCCTTCTTCCATGATGTTCGCCATCCTACGAAAGTGAGACCGTGCGTACCAACCAGCCCGGCGACACCGGACCCAACCAGGTCTTGGTCCTGGTGACGGTGCTGCTCGCCGTCCTGATGTTCCCGATCACCCTCACCGGCGCCTCCATCGCGCTGCCCGAGATCCGCGTGGCGCTGCACGGCGACCTCGCGGCGGTGCAGTGGGTGGTCAACGCCTACAACACGACCTTCGCGGGCTTCATGCTCGCCGCGGGCGGCCTCGCCGACATCCTCGGCAGGCGCCGCGTGTTCGCCTACGGCACCGCGATCTTCGCCGCGGGCGGCCTGCTCAGTGCCGTCGCGCCGAACCTGCTGGTGCTCGACGTGCTGCGCGGGCTCTCCGGCATCGGCGCGTCGGCCGCGGCCACCAGCGCCATCGCGATCCTGGCCAGCGCGTTCGAGGGACCGGCCCGGGCCCGCGCGTTCAGCCTGTTCGGCACCAGCATCGGCTTCGGGCTGGCGTTCGGGCCGTCGCTGTCGAGCCTGCTGATGGGGGCGATGGGCTGGCAGGCGGTGTTCTGGCTGCCCGCCGCGGTCGGCGTCGGCGCGCTGCTGCTCGTCCCGGTGCTGCCCGAGTCGCGCAACCCCGAGGCCGCGGGGGTGGACTGGCCGGGGACGGTCACCTTCACCGCCGGTCTGCTGCTGGTCATCGCCGGTTTCGTCGAGGGGCCCGCGCTGGGCTGGGCGCACCCGCTGGTGCTGGTCGGCTTCCTCGCCGGGGTGCTGCTGCTCGTGGTGTTCGTGCTGGTGGAGCGGCGCGTGGCGAACCCGATGTTCGACTTCGTGCTGCTGCGCTCGCCGGGATTCCTGGCCGCGGCGACCGCGGCGGCGACGTTCGTGATGGTGATGGTCCCGCTGCTGGTGTACTTCCCGAACTACCTGACCGCGGTGGTCGGCCAGTCCGCGCAGGGCGCGGGCGGGACGCTGATCCTGCTCACCGCCCCGATCCTGGTGCTGCCGTTCGCCGCGAGCGCGATCGCGCGCCGCACGTCGACGCCCTGGGTGCTGCGGGTCGCGCTCGGCCTGGTCGGCGTCGGCACGCTGTGGCTGACCACGATCAACCCGGGGAGCACCCCGCTGTCCCTGGCCGGACCGCTGCTGGCGATCGGCGCGGGCATGGGCCTGTCCACGGGGTTGGTGGACAACATGGCGCTGGCCAGCGCGGGTCCCGGTCGGGCGGGCACGGCGTCGGGCATGTTCGGCACGTCGCGGCTGGCGTTCGAGACGATCGCCATCGCGGTGGTCGGGTCGATCATCGCGGCGGGCACCGACGGCACGCTGGCCGGTCCCGGCTACACGGACTCGCTGCGGCTGTCGCTGTTCCTGCTGTCGGGGGTGGTCGCGGCGGTGCTGGTGCTGTTCGTCGTGCTGACCCGGTCGTCGCGGCGGGCTCCCCAGCTCGCCGAAGCGACCGCCTGAGGCGAGTTATCCACACCCGTGGACAGATGTTGTACACACATGTGGACGTTGTGAACGGCAGTCTCAAACGGGAGTACAAGCAGCTGAATGACTTATAGGCTGGTTCTCCAGTTGATCTACAGCTAAAACCGCTCACCGGTTTGCACACAGGCCAACCAGGTTATCCACAGCCCTTGTCCACAGTGTGCACGGATGTTCGAATGACGGGTGGTGACAGGCCGTCAACACAACGCGAACGGAGGTTATCCACACCCCCGGAACGCCGCTAGGTTGGCGACGTGTTCACCACCCGCCCCGAGCTCGTGGGCACCCACGGCATGGTCGCCTCCACCCACTGGCTCGCCTCCGGCGCGGGTATGGCGGTCCTGGAGGACGGCGGCAACGCGTTCGACGCGGCCGTTGCGGCGGGCTTCGTGCTCCAGGTTGTCGAACCCCACCTCAACGGCCCGGGCGGCGAGGTCCCGGCGGTGTTCACGACCGCCGCGGACCCGACCCCCACGGTCCTCTGCGGCCAAGGCGTCGCACCGAGGGCCGCGACCACCGCGCACTACCGCGACCTCGGCCTCACCCTGGTCCCCGGCAGCGGCCTGCTGGCCGCGACCGTCCCCGGCGCCTGGGACGGCTGGCTGACCCTGCTGCGCGACCACGGCACCAAGCGCCTCCACGACGTACTGGCCTACGCCATCGGCTACGCCCGCAACGGTTTCCCACTGCTGCCCCGGGTCCCGGAGGTTGTCGACACCGTCCGCGCCCTGTTCACCGACCACTGGCCCACCTCGGGCGCCCTGTGGTTCGGCGCGACCGGCGCCCGCTTCGCCAACCCGACCCTGGCCGACACCTGGGCACGCCTGCTCGCCGCCGCCAAGGGCCCGTCCCGCGAGGCGGAGATCGACGCGGCCCGCCGGGCGTGGTCGCAGGGTTTCGTCGCCGAGTCCGTGGACCGCTTCTGCCGCCTGCCCTTCCGCGACGACTCCGGCCGCGACCACCCGGGAGTCCTCACCGGCGAAGACCTCGCGACCTGGTCGGCGACCTACGAGGACGCGATCACCGCCGACTTCGGCGACTGGACGCTGGCCAAGTGCGGCGCGTGGACGCAAGGACCGGTTCTGCTGCAACAACTGCGGCTGCTGGACGGCGCTCCGCTGTCCTATGTGGATGGAATACCCACGGCCGACACCGTGCACCACGCCCTGGAGGCCACCAAACTCGCGTTCGCCGACCGCGAGGCCTGGTACGGCGACGACGAGGTACCGCTGAAAGCCCTGCTGTCGCGGGAATACGCGGCGGACCGCGCCCGCCTGATCGGCGACGCGGCGTCGTTCGACCTGCGACCGGGCGCCCCCGACGGCAGGCACCCCCGCCTGCCCGGATTCCTCAGCGGCCCACCGGTCCAGGTCGACTCCCCCGGCGCGATCGGCGAACCCACGGTCCGCCCGGACGGCACAACCCGCGGCGACACCTGCCACCTCGACGTCGTCGACCGCTGGGGAAACCTCATCTCGGCCACCCCGTCGGGCGGCTGGTTGCAGTCGTCGCCAACCATCCCGGACCTGGGTTTCTGCCTGGGCACCCGAGCGCAGATGTTCTGGCTGGAGGAGGACCTGCCGAACACCCTGCGCCCCGGCAAACGCCCCCGGATCACCCTCACCCCCAGCCTGGCCCTCCACGAAGGCAGGCCGACGATGGCCTTCGGCACCCCGGGCGGGGACAGCCAGGACCAGTGGCAACTCTGCTTCTGGCTGGCCCACACGGTCGGCGGCCTGAACCTCCAAGCCGCCATCGACGCCCCCGCCTGGCACTCGAACGCGGTCCCCAGTTCCTTCTACCCCAGGGGTTTCACCCCCGGCGAAGCCCACGTCGAGTCCAGGCTGGGCGACCAGACCCTCGACGACCTACGAGCCCGCGGCCACGCCCTGGTCGACGTCGGTCCGTGGTCCCTGGGCCGCCTCTCCGCCGTCGCCACCCGGGACGGCCTGCTCAGGGCAGCGGCCAACGCCCGCGGCATGCAGGGCTACGCCGTCGGCCGCTGACCGCTCGGGTTGTCCACAGGCTTGATCATCATCTCCGCGCACTGTCGGCCCCACTCGGTAGAATTGATGCCGGGGGGCCGGAGGCGTCCGCTCCCGCAAGATCAAGCGGTCGCCTACCGAGGCGCCATCCGCAGCGCGCCGTCGAGTCGGATGACCTCGCCGTTCAGGTAGTCCTGGTCGACGATCGACAGCGCCAGCTTCGCGTACTCCTCCGGCAGCCCCAGCCGCTTCGGGAACGGCACGCCCTCGGCCAGGCCCGCCCGGAACTCGTCGCTGACGGTGGCCAGCATCGGGGTGTCGATGATGCCCGGCGCGATCGTCACGACCCGGATCCCCGAGCTGGACAGGTCCCGCGCCGCGGGCAGGGTCAGCCCGACCACGCCGCCCTTCGACGCCGCGTAGGCGACCTGGCCGATCTGCCCGTCGAAGGCCGCGATCGAGGCGGTGTTGATGATCACGCCGCGCTGGCCGTGGTCGAGGTGCTCGGTCTTCGCGATGGCCGCGGCTGCGATGGTCACGACGTTGAACGTGCCGATCAGGTTGACCTCGACGACCTTGCGGAACAGCCCGAGGTCGTGCGGCCCCCTCTTCGACAGGATCCGCGCCGACGGGCCGATGCCCGCGCAGTTCACCACCGTGCGCAGCGGGTGCCGCGTGCCCGCGGCCTCGGCGACCGCCGCCTCGACCTGCTCGGGGTCGGTGACGTCCGCCTCCAGGTAGGTGACCCCCTCGACCTCGGGGGCGCGCTCGACGGCCGACGGCAGGTCGACGGCGTAGACCGCGGCGCCCTTGTCGGCCAAGGCGCGGGCGGTCGCGCCGCCAAGACCGGACGCGCCTCCGGTCACGATGGCTGCGGTGCCGACGATCTGCATGTCCGTGTCCTCTCACCCGAGCGGTGTGCCGGGGTTGAGGTTAACGCTCGTTCAGCTCAGCGGCGCCTGGGCGGGCAGATCTCGTCGATGGCCACCAGGTCCTCCGCCGTCGGCCGCCAGGCGGCGGCTTTCGCGTTCTCCCGGATCTGGTCGGCCGTGGTGGCCCCGGCGATCACCGAACCCACCGCGGGCTGGGCGGCCAGCCAACCGATGGCCAGCGTGGTCATGCTGATGCCGCGCTCGTCGGCGAGGGCGCGCAGCTTCTCGATCCGGTCCCACGGCGCGTCGGCGAGCATCCGCTGCCTGCCCGCGAGCCTGCTGCCCTCCGGCGGCGCGGCGGCGCGCGCGTACTTGCCGGTCAGCAGCCCGTTGGCCAGCGGGAAGTACGGCAGCACGCTCATCGAGAACCGGGCCGCGGCGGGCAGCACCTCGCGCTCCACCTCCCGGTCCAGCAGCGAGTAGTGGGCCTGCACCGACACCATCGGCTCGACCTTCTCGGTGCGGGTCGTCCAGGCGACGTCGGCGATCTGCCAGGCGGCCAGGTTGCACACCCCGGCGTAGCGGACCAGGCCGTCGCGCACCAGGTCGTCGAGGGCGGACAGGGTCTCCACCAGCGGGGTGCCCGGGTCGGGGCGGTGCAGCTGGTACAGGTCGATCCAGTCGGTGCCGAGCCTGCGCAGCGACGCCTCGGCGGCCAGCCGCAGGTAGCGGCGGGAACCGCGGGCGCCGAAGTCGGGGCCGTTGCTGCCCTGCATGTCGAGGCCGAACTTGGTGGCGATCACCGCCCGGTCGCGCCTGCCCGCCAAGGCCTGGCCCAGCAGCTCCTCGCTGCGCCCGCGCGGCGCCCCGTACACGTCGGCGACGTCGAACATCGACACGCCCGCGTCCAGGGCGGAACCGACCAGGTCGCGGGAACCCGCCAGCGACTCGGCGGCCGTGCCCGGCCTGCCGAGGTTGTTGCAGCCCAGGCCGACCGCACTGACCACCAGTCCGGACTCGCCGAGGTGACGGAGTTCCACACGGACGACGATAGGGCGGGAGAAGCCGTGTGATCCAGAGATCAGTGGTAACGCACGCCACGCCCGGTGTGGGGGACGGCGGTAGGGCAGGCTGTGCGCATGAGTGAGACACCAGCGGCTGATCCGGGGGCGGCGTCCCCCGGTTGGACCGCCGCCGACATCCCCGACCTCACCGGCCGGACGTACGTGGTGACCGGCGGTAACAGCGGTCTCGGGTTCGAAACCGCGAAGCAGCTGGCCGCGCACGGCGGCCACGTCATCCTGACCGCGCGCGACCCCGAGAAGGGCCGCGACGCGGTCGAGCGGATCACGGCCGAGCACGCCGAGGCGAGCGTCGAGTCCCGCCTGCTCGACCTGGCCGACCTGGACACCGTCGAGGTGTTCGCGGCGGGCATCCGCGAGCTGGACGCGCTGGTCAACAACGCGGGCGTGATGATGCCGCCGCGCACCCTGAGCGCGCAGGGCTTCGAGTCGCAGTTCGCGGTCAACCACCTCGGCCACTTCGCGCTGACCGCCCGGCTGCTCGACGTGCTCAAAGAGGCGCCCGACCCGCGCGTGGTCACCGTCAGCTCGTTCCTGCACCGGCGGGGCCGCATCCACTTCGACGACCTGCACGGCGAGCACAAGTACTCGCGGGCGGGCTACTACGCGCAGTCGAAGCTGGCCAACGTCGTCTTCGGCCTGGAGCTGCACCGCCGCCTGCGGGCCAACGGGATCGCCGTCGCGAGCATCCTGGCGCACCCCGGCTACTCGGCGACCAACCTGCAGTCCAACGGCCCGACCGGCGTGGCCAAGCTGGCGCTGAAGGTGTCGACCCGGTTCATGGCCCAGGACGTGACCATGGGCGCGCTCCCCCAGCTGTTCGCCGCGACCTCGCCGAACGCCGAGAGCGGCCAGTTCATCGGACCGGACGGGCGCCGCGAGCAGAAGGGCCACCCGACGGTGGTGGAGCCGCTGGAGGCCGCGCGGGACCGCGAACTGGCCAAGCGGCTGTGGGACACCAGCGAGGAGCTGACCGGGCTGACCTTCGGCCTGGGCGCCCGGTGATCACCTACGCCGCCCTGCTGCGCGCCGTGAACGTCGGCGGGCGCAGCAAGCTCCCCATGGCCGACCTGCGCGACATGCTGGTCGAGATGGAGTACGAGGACGTGCGGACCCTGCTGCAGAGCGGGAACGCGGTGTTCACGACCGACGAGTCCGCCAAGGAGGTGCGGGAGCGGATGGAGACGGAGCTGTCCATCCGCTTCGGCCTCGACACGCGGTGCGTGATCCGCACGGGGGCGGAGCTGGACGGGGTGTTGGCGGGGCACCCGTTCCGGGACATCGCGGACAACGGGTCGAAGATGGTGGCGGCGTTCCTGTCGGAGATGCCGCCGCCGGAGGTGGTGGCGGCGCACGACCCGGCGGCACTGGACCCCGGGCGCATCCGGGTGGGCGACGGGGTGATCTACCAGTGGTGCCCGGACGGGGTTTCGGAAGCGCCGAACCTGACGCAGTTCGTGGAGCGGAAGTGGGGGGTCGCGCTGACCGGCCGCAACTGGAACACCACGACGAAGCTGGCCGCGATGGTCAACGGGAGCTGAGCCCGGGCGGGGCTGGCTGATGCCTCCGGCCCCCGGAATCCGGCTTACCGGTGCGCACCGACAGAACCGGGCGAAGACGATCAAGTCTGTGGACAACCGGGGCGAGGGTGCTCGGACCGGTCTGGCGGGCGACCGGCTGGAGGTCGAGATCCGCGCGAGGTCGCGCACGTGGTGCCTGCGGCGATCGGGGTGGGCGCGGCGGTCGGGTGGCGGCTGACCCGCTGGCCGGGCTGAATTGCCCAGCGCAAGTGGCTCCGTCCGTGAGGTGCGGGCTGTTGATCGACGCTGGGGCGCACCGGGGGTCGGCCGGAAACGACCAGGCCATACCGGAAGCCGGTCGGCGAGGCTTGGGTGCGCCTGCTTCGAGCAGCACGGCCGGGAGGTGTGCCAGGCACGGTGATGATCTTCGGCATGCCGCCGGCCCCCGATGACCATTCTACCGGGCGGGGCGGACAGTTCGCGGAGAAGATGATCAAGCCTGTGGACAACTGCCGGGGCGGGAGTGGGAGACAAGGGCCGGGCGGGCGGCGGCGTCAGGGCATCGACCTGGAGGACCGGGCGGGGAGTACGAGACCGGGCCGGGCGGGCGCGAAGGCGTGGACTGAGGGCTCGCGGCCCGCCCGGGCGGGGTCAGTGGCCGCGCTTGATCCAGTCGTCGAGGTGGGGGGATTCGGCGCCGATCGAGGTGGCGTCGCCGTGGCCGGTGTGCACGACCGTGTCCGCGGGGAGGGTCAGGAGGCGGTCTCGGATCGAGTCGATGATGGTGGGGAAGTCGCTGAAGGAGCGGCCGGTGGCGCCGGGGCCGCCCGCGAACAGGGTGTCGCCGCTGAACAGGGCGTTCAGCTGGGGGGCGTACAGGCAGACCGCGCCGGGGGCGTGGCCCGGGGTGTGGATCACCTGGAGGAAGGTGCCCGCCACCTCGAACTCGTGGCCGTCGTGCAGGGGCTGGTAGTCGGCGTCCGGGTAGACCTGCCGCCAGAGGGGCTCGTCGGCGGGGTGGAGGTAGACCAGGGCGTCGGTGGCGGTGGCGAGGTCCGCTGCCGCGTTGATGTGGTCGTCGTGGGCGTGCGTGCACACGATGGCCACGACCCGTCGTCCGTCGGCGGCGGCGAGGATCTCGTCGGGGTCGTGGGCCGCGTCGATGATGATGACCTCCTGGTCGTCACCGACGAGCCACACGTTGTTGTCCACGTCCCAGGTGCCGCCGTCGAGGCTGAAGGTGCCCGAGGTGACGACGTGGTCCACGCGGGCCGCCATCAGAAGACCACCACCGAGCGCAGGACGTCGCCGTGGTGCATGCGGGTGAAGGACTCCTCGACCTGGTCCAGCGAGATCGTCTCGGAGACGAAGGCGTCGAGGTCGAGCCTGCCCTGCCGGTACAGGTCGACCAGGTACGGGAAGTCGCGCGACGGCAGGCAGTCGCCGTACCAGCTGGACTTCAGCGAGCCACCGCGCGCGAAGAAGTCGATGAGCGGCATCTCGACCCGCATGTCCGGGGTCGGCACGCCCACCAGCACGACCGTGCCCGCGAGGTCGCGCGCGTAGAAGGCCTGCTTCCACGTCTCCGGGCGCCCCACGGCGTCGATCACCACGTCCGCGCCGAAGCCGCCGGTCAGCTCGCGGATGGCCTCGACCGGGTCGCCCGACTTCGCGTTCACCGTGTGCGTGGCGCCGATCCCCTTGGCCCACTCCAGTTTCCGGTCGTCGACGTCCACACCGATGATCGTCGTCGCGCCCGCCAGCCGCGCGCCCGCGATGGCCGCGTCGCCGACACCGCCGCACCCGATCACCGCCACGCTGTCGCCCCGGCTCACCGCACCGGTGTTGATCGCCGCGCCGATCCCCGCCATCACACCGCACCCCAGCAGGCCCACGGCGGTCGGCGACGCCGAGGGATCGACCTTCGTGCACTGTCCACTGTGTACGAGCGTCTTCTCCGCGAACGCCCCGATCCCCAGTGCGGGCGACAACTTCGTGCCGTCCTCGAGAGTCATCGGCTGCGCCGCGTTGTGGGTGTTGAAGCAGTACCAGGGCTTGCCCTTCAGGCACGCCCGGCACGTGCCGCACACCGCGCGCCAGTTCAGGATCACGAAGTCGCCGGGCGCCACGTCGGTGACGCCCTCCCCCACCGATTCCACGACACCCGCGGCCTCGTGGCCGAGCAGGAACGGGAACTCGTCGTTGATGCCGCCCTCGCGGTAGTGCAGGTCGGTGTGGCACACCCCGCAGGTCCGCACCCGCACCACGGCCTCGCCGGGCCCCGGGTCGGGCACCACGATCGTCTCGACGCTGACCGGCTGCCCCTTGGCGCGGGCGACGACGCCCCGGACCTTCTGCGGCATGCACTTGCTCCCAACTGCGGCGGTGGAACGCTTCGCGTGCCACCGTATGCGAGTCGGGCTACGCGTGCGAGTGGTCAGAGATCCCCGACGTACGGGATCTCGTTGACCGCAGGGGAAGTCATCCACCGGCGCAGCGCGGCCGTGGCGAGCACATCGTCCTCGTTGTACTCCAGCAACCGCTTGCGCTGCCGCTCGTCCGGCACGCCGCCGTCCATGCCGACCGCGTCGCGGTACCAGCGCATGGAGTTCTCGCCGCCCGCCTCCGGGTCGCGCCAGGAGAACCCGGCGACCGGGGCGATCGTCTTGAGCCCCTTGCCGTGCGAGCACAGGAAGTGGTCGCGGACGCTGCCGAACAGGTCGACCCACTGGTCGGACTCGATGAACTGGAGCACCTCGCGCCTGCGCGGGATGCCGGGGTGCTCGCCGAAGCGCTTCACCGACGCCAGCAGCCAGCGGTTCTCGGCGAGCTCGTTGTAGCAGTAAGCGCGGAAGGTCAGTCCGCGCTCGGCCGCCGCGCGCCGGACCCCGCTGAGCCAGCCCCAGAACTCGGCGAAGGAGCGGGCCTCGTCATCGGTGGGCAGCGGGTCCCAGGTGGCGAACGCCCGGTAGCCGCGCGGCTCGCCGATGTCGACGCCGGAGAGCAGCACGCCCCACAGGTACGCGCCCGCGTCGCCGAAGCTCTCCATGTCGACGTCCACCTCGACGTCCGCGCGCGGCACCTCGACGTGCTCGCTGCGCCGCACCACCGCCAGGTCGGCCAGCCACGCGCGGGCCAGCCCGACGGCGTCCGCCGCGGGCATGCCGACCAGCAGCGGCACGTCCAGCTCGTCCGGGTCCACCAGCGCCAGGTCGTCGACCGTGGTGACGCCCGCCGCGCGCAGCATGCCCGCGTCCTCGCCGCGCACGACCAGGCTCACGTCCCGCGCGCGCACCAGCGCGTCCTCGCACACCGGCCACCACGGGCAGCCGCGGCACTCGACGACCCGGGACGGCTCGGCCAGCGCGGGCGCGCCCGTCGCGGCGGCCGTGGCGACCGCGACCCGGTCGGCGAAGCGGGAGTCGTACTCGGCCAGCGCGGTGCGCCCGCCCGGCCAGGTCGGGGCCTCCAGGTCGTGCCAGACGACGACGTCGCCGTCCATGCCGACGACCCCCGCGAGGGAGGTGCGCTCGTCGGCGTACCCGGCGGCCTGCAGCAGCCTGCGGGCGTGCGCGAGCCGCAGCTGGTCGCGCGGCTGGGGCCGGATCTTGCGGGTCTGGTCCGGGGTGCCGCCCACGACGGCCAGGTCGGTCAGCGGCGCGGTGCGCGCGCCCGAACCCGGGTCGGTGACCTTGTGCCGCACGACCAGCACCGGCACGTACCCGGCGGTCGTGCGGACCAGCAGGTCGATCGTGCCGCGCCTGCCCGCGTCCACGTCGCGGGGCAGCTGGGCGGCCCAGATGTAGCCCGCGCCCGCCGCCATCGCCGCGAGGGTGTCCGCCTCGCGCTCGCTCGCGCGCCGCTCGGGCCCCACCGGCACCTCGTACCACTGGTCGCCGAAGCGGGTGGCCAGCCGGTCGGCGATGGCCCGCCGGTGCGCGGCCGCGTCGGCCTTGCGCAGCTCGGCGGTGGGGTCGGGGGCGCCGCGCGGGGCGTCGCGCATGGCCTGGTCGTGCTCCAGGTGCACACGACGCCTGCAGCGGCTCACCACGCCGGCGTCGAGGAGCACCGTTGTAGTCACACACCGCAGCTTAATTGCGTTCGGCGACAATCCTGGCGCGGTATGGCCCAAATGCCGCATCGGGCCCGGATGGGCGTGGTCACCGTGCCCGCGCCGATCACCGCAAGTAGGTTTTCCCCATGGCGCGGAAGAAGGCGGCGGAGTCGCCGCGATTCACCCCGAGCAAGGCGAAGAACGCCGTGGCGGTGGCGAAGGTCCTCGCCCCGGCCGTGCTCCCGGTGGTCACGCCCTACCTGGTCAAGACCGCGGCGGTGGTGCGCGACCGGTGGGACCGGCACCGGGCGCGCAGGCTCGGCGTCGCGGTGGACGACCTCGGCGACTACAGCGGCCGGGGCGGCGCGCTGCACGCCCGGATCGCGGGCGCGGCCACCGGTCTGACCGAGCTGCGCGGCCGGGCGGAGGCGACACCGGACGACCGCGCGTTCGCCGACGGGGCGGAGTCCACACTGCGCAAGCTGGCCGCCGCGGTGCGCGCCGCCGAGCGCATGCCGACCCCGCGCAGGCGGGCCGCGCACCGGGCCGTGTCGGCGGAGTTGGACCGGGTGGAGGAACGCCTGCTGGCGGCACTGGGCGTCGACGGCGGCTGATCCGCCCGCGTCTGATCAGGTGCTTCCAGGCGGACTGTGGTCGAGGCCACTGGACACCGGGACCTACGCTATGGGGCTGTGCCCCCCGGACGAGTGACCCCCCGCCGCGCCCAGCGCGTGCTGCGGGGAGTCCTGCTCGGCGGGACCACCGCGGCGCTGGCGGTGTCGGCGCACGGCATGGCGGGCGGCGGGGTACCGGACACCGCGGTCACCCTCGCGCTCACCGCGCTGGTCGGCTGGGCGGGCACCGCCATCGCCGACCGGCGGCACGGCCTGCTCACCACGCTGGCCCTGCTCGGGGCCAGCCAGTACGGCCTGCACGTGCTGCTCACCGACGTCCTGCCGCCGTCCGGGCACGACCACGCGCACGGCACCGCCACGGTCAACGGCCTGCTGATGCTCGCCACGCACGTCGTGGCCACCGTCGTCAGCGCGCTGCTGCTGACCGGCGCGGACACCGCGCTGGCCGCGCTGGGCCGGGTGTTCACCGGGCTCATCCGACCACTGGCCGACGCCCCCGCCCCCACTACGACGCGCCCGACCCCCGCACGGGTCGGCGAGCACGCGGGCCACCTGCTGGCCGTCGTGCTGCGCGAGGTCTGCGCCCGCCGCGGACCACCCCTGACCTCCTGAAACCACGCCTCCAACCGGGTCTCCCAACCCGGTCAAACCCGCGTTCCTCAGGAGAACTCCCCATGTCTACCTCTCGCATCGCCGCGCGCGCCTGCGCGCTGTTCGCCGCCACCGGCGCGGCCGTCCTGCTCGGCACCGGTGTCGCGTCCGCCCACGTCACCGCCAAGGTCATCGGCGAGCCCGCCGTGCAGGGCGGCTACACCAAGATCACCTTCCGGGTGCCCAACGAGGACGCCACCGCGGGCACCACCAAGCTCGAGGTCAGCTTCCCGGCGGACCACCCGATCGCCTCGCTGCGCACCACCCCCATCCCGGGCTGGACCGCCGCGGTCGTCAAGGGCAAGCTCGCCAAGCCGATCACGTCGCACGGCGCGGAGATCACCGAGGCGGTCAGCACGATCACCTGGACCGCCGCCCCCGGCACCCGCATCGCCCCCGGCGAGTTCCTCGAGTTCGCCGTTTCCGGTGGCGCCATGCCCGAGACCGACCAGCTGGTGCTCCCCGCGACCCAGACCTACGAGAACGGCAAGGTCGTCAAGTGGGACGCCCCGCCGGTCGCCGAGGGCGCGGAGGAGCCGGAGCACCCGGCGCCGGTCATCAAGCTGAGCAAGGAGGGCGCCGACGACCACGGCGCCGCGACCGCCCCGGCCGCGCAGACGAGCAACGACAAGCCCGCCGCCGCCGCCCCGGCCGCGGCGTCGTCGGACAGCACCGCCCGCTGGCTGGGTGGCGCGGGCCTGGTCGTCGGCGCGCTGGGCCTCGGCCTCGGCGCGGGCGCCACGCTGCGCGCGCGCAAGGCGGTCGCCGCCTCGAAGGCGGGTCGGTAAGCGCATGCGCTCCGTCGCCCGTCTCACCGCCGCGCTGGCGGTCTCGCTGCTGGCCCTCGTCGGTCTGGCGGGTCCCGCGCTGGCGCACAACCAGTTGATCTCCAGCAACCCCGCGGACAAGGCCGTGGTCGACGCCGGACCCGGCACCGTCGAGCTGACGTTCGACCAGCCGGTGCAGGCGGGTGCGAACCTCAACTCGATCGTGGTGCTCGGCCCGGACGGCAAGGGTCAGTGGCAGGACGGCAAGGCGGCGGTGCGCAGCAACGTCGTCTCCGTGCCCGTCCGGCCGCTGGGCCCGGCGGGCGAGTACCGGGTCGGCTACCGGATCCTGTCCGCCGACGGCCACTCGGTGAGCGGCGAGCTGAAGTTCACGCTGACCACCGCGGGCAACGGCACCCCGGCGCCCGCCGACGCGACCGCGACGGCGGCAGGTCAGACGGGTGGCGGTGACGACGGCGGCCTGCCCGTGTGGGTGTGGATCGTCGGCGCGGTCGTGCTGCTCGGCGCGGGCATCCTGCTCGCCGTCCGGGTCGGCGGCTCCGCGCCGTGACCGGGACCCGGACCACCTCCCCCACCCGCGGCGGGCCCGCGGCGCTGCTGGTCGTCTCCTCGCTGGTCGGTGTGCTCATCGGCCTGGCGATCGTGACGGTCCAGCCGGTGCCGGGCCTGCCCGAGCCGGGGGCGGTGGTCCGGGTCGGTCTGCCGGTCGTGCGGGTGCTGCTGGACATGGCGGCGGTCGTCACGGTCGGGCTCTGCCTGCTGCCCCTGCTGGTCGGCTTCGACCGGCCCAAGCTCGCCGAGCCGGTGCTGGCGGGCGCGCGGCGGGTGGCGATGTCGAGCGCGCTGGTGTGGGCCGTGACGGCCCTGGTCGCGCTCGTGCTGCAAACCGCGGAACTGCGCCCCGGCGACAACGTGTCGGCGGGCGCGGTCCTGGACTACATCCGCACGGTCGGCGCGGGCAAGGCGCTGCTGTTCGTCGCGGTGTTCGCCCTGCTCAGCTTCGCGCTGTCGCTGTGGTCGGTGCGGGTGGGCGAGTCGGTGCCCGCCGAACTGCGCGCGGCGGTGGCGCTGTTCGCGCTGCTGCCGCTGCCGGTCACCGGGCACGCGACGAACTGGCGCTGGCACGACTTCACGATGATCTCCATGGAGCTGCACGTGCTCGGCTCGGCGGCCTGGACGGGCGGCCTCGGCGCGCTCGTGGTGCTGCTCGCGGCGAACCGCACGCTGCTGGCCCAGGCGATCCCCCGGTTCTCGAAGCTCGCCACGGTCTGCCTGGTCGTGGTCGCGGTGACCGGGCTGTTCAACGGGATCGTCGAGCTGCTGGTCAACCCGACGCACTCGCTCTGGTCGGGCCTGTTCACCACCGGTTACGGCCTGCTGCTGCTGCTCAAGACAGGCTGCCTCGGTGCGCTGGCCGTGGTCGGCGGCACGATCCGCTGGCGGCTGATGCCCGCCATCGCGGCGCTGCGCACCACCGCGCTGGTCACCCTGGCGGGCATCGAGCTGTCGATCATGGGCCTGGCCTTCGGCTTCGCCGTGATCCTCACCCGCGCCCCGGTCAGCTGAGCCCGCCCCTAGCACACCGGGTGCCGCCGGGAGCCGGTCCCAACCAGCGGGAGAACCGAGTTGTCCACAGCTGTGGACAATTCTGGCGGGTTATCCACAGGCACCGGACACCGGCACGCGTTCGTCGCAGCGGGGTGCCGTTCGTCGTGCGAGGGGTTTGCGCGGACAACCGGAACAGCGGCCGGGGTAACCCGAACGGGCCAACGGTGAACGGTCAGTCCCGCTCGGTGAGGTGCGCGGCGGCCAGTCGCGTGAGCCGGAGTTCGGTCAGCCGGGCCGTGGCCTGTCGGCCGCGGCGGTGCAGCTCACGCTTGGTGATCCGCCCGCGGGCGTACTGCCGGTAGGCCTCGGCCAGCAGGGCCAGCTCGGCGAGGTGGTCGGCCGCCCGGCGGCGGGCGTCGGCGGGCAGGCGGTCGAGCGCGGGCAACTGGTTGTCCACAGCCCGGTCCAGGATGTCCGCGGTCGTCACGGCACGGCGCGCACGCCCACTGAGCCGGAGCGCGATGCGCGGGAAACCGGTCACTGGCCACCTCGTCACGGAAGGTAGTTCGGGCCGGGGCACGGACCGCAAAGGCGCAGTCCGACGTCCCGGTGCAACTGGCGTCGTTCACAATGCGCAGTCCGTTACCCGCGGCGATACCGCCATAAGTGGGAAAACCACCGGCTAGCGGTAACGCGACCAGCGCGCCGAGGTGTTGCCCACCCGGAAGTCCCGGAGGCGTCTGAGCAGCTCAGGTCGGACCTCCGGGCTGCTGTTCATGATCGGCAGCACACTGGTGATCAGCTTCAGCTCGCGGACCTCCCGCAGCACCGCGAAGCCAGCCCATCGGGTGACGTCGAAGCCGTAGCCGTCGGCCAGCTCGCGGTAGCGGTCAGCCGGTTCGCCGAACCGGCTGACCCCCACGGCCAGCGGCGTCAGGTCCCACTCCGGCGGGCCCAGGCAGCTGGAGTCGAAGTCGCACAGCACCGGGCCCCCCGCCGCCGGGATCAGGTTGCCCAGGTGCGCGTCGCCGTGCACCAGGCCGCGGGGCAGGGCGAACTCCAGACCGGCCAACCGCTGGTCGACCTCGTCGCACTTGGCCCGCAGGAAGGCCAGCTCCTCGCCGTCGAGGCCCTCCGCCTCGCCCAAGCGCCTGCGGACGTCGTCGAGCGGGTTCCACTCGGGCAGCAGCGGCGGGGGCAGCGAGTGCACCAGCCCCAGCAGCCGGGCCAGGTCGGCGGCGCGGGGCGGGGTGTCGAACTCCGGGATGGCGTCCCACACGGTCGCCGCGTAGTCACCGACGAAGACCGGCTGCGCGACGCCGCTGGTCAGCCGCACGGCGGGCACGTCGTTCTCGGCGAACCACCGGGCGACCCGGACCACCTTGTCCACCCGGTGCCGCAGCGCGACCGAACCGACGATGCGCACCACGACCGGCGCGCGGGCCATGAGGAACACGGCGTTGTTGGTGAAGCGCAGCAGCCGCGCGCCTGCCGGGTCGACACCGATCACGGCGCCGACCGCGGCCAGCGCCGTGCGCAGGTTCGCCCTGGTGAACAACCCCTCGGTGGCCATCGCGTGCCCCTTGCCCGTGACGGCCACCGGGGGCGCCCGGTCAGGCCACGCTGAGATTGGTTATCTGCTCGGCCAGGTCGCGCGCGTCGGCGTTGTTGCGCCGCTTGGTCGCCTCGACGAGCAGGGGCTTGAGCCGGTCCTTGACCCGGGTCGACTTCAGCGTCTCGGCCATCTCGACCGCGGCGCGGCCGATCCGGGCGGCGTGGTCGATGTCGCCCTCCAGCATGTGGTTGGTGGCCAGCGCGCTGAGGTTGAACGCCCGGCTGCGGGCGAACTCGTCGTCGTAGGAGTCGATGGCCTTGGTCAGCGCGGGGATGGCGAACTTGGTGTGCGTCGGGTCCGTGGTCTGGGCCAGGACCGTGTGCACGGTGCCGATCATCGCGTAGACGTCGGTCTCGTTGAAGAACTTGACCCAGTCCTCGGCCTTGGTGTGGTCCGCGCGGGCGAACTCGTCGCGGGTGCGGCCGATGAGCTTCATGGTCTGCTCCTTGTGCCCCATCAGCGCGTACGCCCACGCCTGGTTCGCGCAGATGACCGCGACGGCCAGCTCGGAACCGGACTCCTGGGCGGCGATCTGACCGAGCTGGAACATCTTGAGCGCGTCGTCCGGCGACTCCTTGTGCAGGTAGACGCGGCCCATCCGGTAGAGGATGTTCGCGACCAGCGGCTCGCTCTTGCCCGCCTTCGCCAGCTCCAGCGCCTTGCCGAAGTGGTTGCGCGCGGAATCGGTCAGGCCGATGTCGAACGAGGTCCACCCGGCGAGGTTGTGCAGGTCGGCGAGGGCGACGTGCAGGCGTTGCTTGACGTGCTCCGGCCCGGACGCGCCGAGCATCTGTTGGCCCCAGGACAGTTGCGCGACCACGGCGTCGCGGCAGAAGCCGCCGCCGTACTGGTAGTCCAGCGACCGCAGCGCTCTGGTCGCGGCTTCCACCTGGCGCACGTCGGTCATGCCGATCCGACCGGGCGCGGGGGTCTGGACAGGGTTGGCGACCCACGACCCGGAGTTGCTGCCGAGCACGTTCGCGCCCACCGTGACGGCGGCCGCGTGTGCCAGGAACTCCCGACGCTTCACCTCTTCGCTCTCCTCAGGCTGTGACGCCTCGCGCGTCACCGCCACCCGAACAGCGGTGACCTCGTCGTAGGCGAGACCCATGTATCCCCTTGGGACACCCAGCCCGTCGGCGATCCTGGCCAGGACGTCATAGGCCATGACCTGACGTCCCTTGAGGATCTCCGACACCTCGGACTGCGACTGGCCGGTCATCGCCGCGATCTGGCGCTGCGACACGCCAGTGCGGCGGAGCAGCCGATACACGGAACTGACCTCCCGCGCGGCGAGCGCGGCCCGCATCTCGGGTTCCTCCCACGTGTCCGAAGAAATGGGAGAACTCCCAGATCCGATGGAGTTCATTCCGCCCCCTCACCGTCTGCCGGGCGTCAAACGCAGAGTAAGCGCACTTCACAGGAGGCGAGAAGGGTCGTTCGGCGAACCTGATCGGTCCGACCGAACTTCCCTGACCGCTCACCGTGAAACGGCCGCCGATCGGCGCTGTGACGCTCCAATCCCGTTCCTCACGCATCAATGTAGTTCGTGGTAAGCGTACGAGCACGGAGGGAAACCGAGAACGTGGAACTGCTTCGGTCGGCCCCGAGCCCGGTGGCGACGCGGTCCGTGCCCCGGCCAACCACGAGCAGTGACCCGCGCTCCGAGCCCCGCGACCTGCGGGGGGACTTCCACACCGGCCTGCGCGACGGGCTGCACGGCGCGGTCGGCGAACGCCGGGTCTGGCGGATCGCCTGCGGTGACGTGATCAACCGCGACCGGTGCCTCACCGTGCTCGTGGAGAAGAACAAGGTGGTCCTGGTCGGGCCACCCGGGGAGACGGCGGTGCTGACGGCCGGGCAACTGGTCCAACTGCGCAACGCGCTCCAAGAAGCCGCCGAGCAGGCGGAAAGGTAACGGTGACGTTGAGGTGGACGAGATACTCGGCCAGGTCCTGCGCAGTGCCGTGTGGGAACGACTGGACATGCTCACCGAACTGGCCAACCGGGCGGACGCCCCGTCGCTGCTGTCGGTAGCGCGGTCGGAACTCCCCCGACTGACCGAGGGCTGGCGGGCCATGCTCGCCGCGCACGAGCCGGACGACCGGGGCAACTGCCCGGTGTGCTCCAGCCGGTGGCGGCAGCAGAAGGCGCCGTGCTCGGTGTGGCGGGCCGCCTACGAACACCTCGTCGCCGGGGGCCTCGCCCCGCAACACACCCCGCGCCGCGGCCGTGAGGGCCGCGCCGAGTCGGGGTCCCGGAAGTCGCGGCGCCTCATCGCGGGGGCCCGCTAGAGCAGGCGGCCCGGGTTCCGCCGTTCCCCCGGACGTTCGCGGAACCCGGGCCGTCGACCTCAGGTCGACCGGCCGGGAACCGGTTGACCTGCCAAGACTCCGCGGGCCGGTGTTGATGTGCTTCTCGCCAGTCCCCGACCGGCACCGGTCCGCGGCACCACTCCCCGGTTACCGCGAGGTAATCTGTGAAAATCCTTCCGCGAAGTGGCCCTCGGACCGCTTCGTGCGTCTCTTTCAGTCGTTGGACGAGCAAGATGAAACGTCAGCGACCAGGAGGAGACGCTGTGGCCAGCCCTACCCCACTCCGCCGTCAGCCCGTGCAGCAGCGCAGCGCCAAGCGGGTGCAGCGGATGCTTGAGGCCTGCGCGGAGCTGGTCGACGAACTCGGCTACGACGGCGTCACCACGACGCTCATCGCCGAGCGGGCCGGGGTCGCGGTTGGCTCCCTGTACCAGTTCTTCCCGGACAAGCGCGCGGTCGTGCAGGCGCTGACCCAGCGCAACCTCGACCAGTTCATGACCGAGATCAGCCGCAGGCTCGACGAGGCGCACCTGGCGAACTGGTGGGACGGCGCCGACCTGATCTTCGACAGCTACGTGCGGATGTACCGCGAGGTGGCCGGGTTCAGCCGGATCCGCTTCGGCGACGTGGTCGACCTGCGGCTGATCGACGGCGAGCGGGACAACAACACCGTCATCGCGGAGAAGCTGGCCTCGTTCCTGGCCGAGCGCTTCGACATCGCCTTCGAGGAGATCCGGTTGCCGGTGGCGGTGGCCAACGAGATCGCCGACGGCATCCTGAACCTGGCCTTCCGGCGCAAGCTGTTCCCCGAGGAGACGGTGATCGCCGAGGCGAAGATGGTGGTGCGCGGCTACCTGTCCGGCCAGATGGAGGCCGCGCGCGTGCAGACCTCGCCGAGCTAGCCGAAGGTGTGGCCCTCACCGCGGTAGGTGGGGGCCACGTCGACCACCCGGTCCCCCTCGACGAGGTGGTACTCGGTGAACCGCTCGGCAGGCTCACCCGCCTTGGCGTGCCGGAACCAGACCCGGTCGCCGACGCGGAGCTCGGCCGCGGCCGGTCCGGTCACCGGGGTCTGCACCTCGCCCGCGCCCTCCATCCCCAGCAGCGCCAGGCCTTCCGGTAGGTGGGGCTGGGGCAACCGGTCGCGGCCCGCGGGACCCGAGGCGATGTAGCCGCCGCCGAACAGGGTCGCCACGCCCCGCGCGGGCTTGCGCACCACGGGGACGGCGAACAGCACGGCGGGCTCCGGGTGGAACCGCGTGTAGCGGTCGAACAGCGCGGGGCCGATCAACCCCGAACCGGCGGCGATCTCGGTGACCGATGGGTCCGCACCGGTCACCTCGATGCTGCCGGTGCCGCCACCGTTGACGAACTCCAGCGGTGCGCGCGTCGACACCGCGCGCACCGCGGCGGCGCGCCTGCGCACCAACTCCCGTGCCGATCCCCGTTGCACCCAGCGCAGAACCGCGCCCAGCACCGGGTTCGCCGGGTTGTCACCCATGCCCGCGATCTGGCCCTCGTACCCCATCAGGCCGACGAGCCGGAAGCCCGGGCGCGCGGCGATCACCTCGGCGAGGCGGGACGCCTGCCGCGCGGTGAACACCGGCGACCGGCGCGCGCCGATGTGCACGCGGGAGTTGCCGAGGACCGGCCGCCACGACACGTCGAGTTCCAGGCACACCCGGATCTCCGGGTGGTCGGCGCCGAGCGCGGCGTCGACGAGGTCGAGGTGCTCGACCGAGTCCACGACGAGCGAGACCAGCCGCCGCGCGTTGTCGTCGGCGGCCAGCGCGCGCAGCGCCGAGTGGTCGGCGGTCGGGTAGGCGACCAGGATGTCGGTGTCCGCGAGATCGGTACCCGCCCAGGTCCTGGTCAGCCACAACGCTTCCGGCAGGGCGTAGCTCATGACCCCTTCGAAGCCGTCCCGGCGCAGCACGCGCTCGACCAACCGGCGGCAGCGCACCGACTTGCTCGCGACCCGGATCGGTCTGCCCGCCGCGCGGCGCACGAGGTCCGCCGCGTTGCGGTCGAAGGCGTCGAGGTCGACCACGGCCACCGGCGGGTCGAGGTCCTTGGTCGCCAGGTCGAGTCGATCACGGGGCGGCAGCACCCCACCACGGTACGGCACGGGTGTTGAGATGTGAATTCCATTCACCTAAGGTTCCGGCAAGGAGGCCCCCATGGCAGTCGCACCCCGTAGGACCTGGCAGAACTGGGCGGGTACCGAGACCGCGACGGCGGTCGAGGTGCGCACCCCGCGCGGCCCCGAGGAGATCGCCGCGGCGGTCACCGACGCGGGCGCGCGCGGACTGCCGGTGCGGGCCAGGGGCAGCGGCCACTCGTTCACCGCGGTCGGCGCGGCGCACGGGGTGGCGCTCGACCTGTCGGGGTGGACGGGGATCGCCGCGGCCGACGCCGGAACCGGCGAGGTCACCGTCCGCGCGGGCACCACGCTCGCCGCGCTCAACACCGAACTCGACCGGCGCGGCCGGGCGATGGCCAACCTCGGCGACATCGACGCGCAGACCATCTCCGGCGCCATCTCCACCGGCACCCACGGCACGGGCGCCCGGCTCGGCGGCATCGCCACCCAGATCAGCGCCATGGAACTGGTGCTGGCCGACGGCTCGCTCGTCCGGTGCTCGGCCACCGAGCGACCGGAGCTGTTCGCCGCTGCCCGGGTCGGCCTCGGCGCGCTGGGGGTGATCAGCACCGTGACGCTGCGCACCGAACCGGCCTTCGTGCTGCTGGCCGAGGAACGCCCGGAACCGCTGGACCGGGTGCTCGCCGAACTCGACCGGAACTGCGCGGAAAACGACCACTTCGAGTTCTACTGGTTCCCCTACGGCGCCAAGGCGTTGACCAAGCGCAACAACCGCGCCCCGGAAGGGGCGATTCCCGCACCGCTCGGCCGGGTCCGCCGATTCTTCGAGTACGAGGTCCTGGAGAACGGCGCGTTCGGCGCGATGTGCCGGATCGGCCGCACGGTGCCGAATTTGGTTCGGCCGTTGAACAGGATCTCCGCGTCGGTGTTGTCGCCCCGTTCCTACAGCGATGTGTCGCACCGGGTTTTCGTGACCAGCAGGCGGGTGCGGTTCGTCGAGTCCGAGTACGCGATCCCGCGCGAATCGCTCGGTGTGGTGCTCGCCGAACTGCGCGCCCGGGTGCCCGCACTGGCCGACCCGGTGATGTTCCCGGTGGAGGTCCGGGTCGCCGCCCGCGACGACATCTGGCTCTCCACCGCGCACGACCGCGACTCCGCCTACATCGCCATCCACCAGTACCGGGGGATGCCGTACCGCGCGTACTTCGACCTGTTCGAGTCGGTCGTCGGAGCAGTGGGCGGGCGACCGCACTGGGGGAAGATGCACACGCTCGACGCGGAGGCGTTGCGCGCCCGGTATCCGAGGTTCGCCGACTTCACCCGGATCCGGTCCGAAGTGGACCCCGAGGGCCGGTTCCGGAACCCTTACTGCGACAGGGTTCTCGGCGAGATCGCGGCCTGAACCGGGGTGTCGCCACCGATGAGTTCGAGCGTGCGGCCGATCGTCGCGGGCTCGTCGAGAACCGCGAGGAGCACCGCGGCGACGTCCGCCCTGGGGACCACGCCGTAGGGGACGGAGTCACCCACCAGGACGCGTCCGGTCGGGTGGTCGTCGCTGAGCCGTCCGGGTCGGACGATCGTCCACTCGAGACTCTCGGGGTCGCGGTCGCGCAAATCCCGCTCCGCCGCGTCTTTCGCGCGGAGGTAGGCAGCGAACACGTCGTCCTCGACCACCCGGTCGAGGCCCATCCCGCTGACCTGCACCAGCCGGCGCACCCCGGCGACCACCGCCGCGTCGGCCACCAGCACCGCCGCCGCGCGGTCGACGGTGTCCTTGCGCGCGGCCCCGCTGCCCGGCCCGGCTCCCGCGGCGAAGACCACCGCGTCCGCACCGGCGAGCACCGCCGCGACCTGCTCGGCGTCGGCTTCCTCGAGGTCGAGCACCACCGCGTCACCACCCGCCGCGCGCACATCCTCGACGTGGTCGGGATTGCGCACGACGCCGACGACCGCGTCACCGCGCCCGGCGGCGAGCTCGGTGAGCAGCAGCGCGATCTTGCCGTGCCCGCCCGCGATGACCAGTCGCATGTGCCCGGTCAGGAGCCGACGGTGGTGGTGTCGAGGATCTGGTCGTAGGCCAGTTCGCTCACCCAGCGGTAAAGCGCGTCCACCTCGGGGAAAGCCCGGTCCTGGCGGCCCGGCAGGTCCAGCTCGACGGCCGCGTCCGGTTCGGCGCTGAGCACCGCGACGCCGTAGGCGCGGGCCCGGGGCAGGCAGTTGGCCAGGTAGTCGTGGGTCAGCACGGCGGAGGTCGGCAGGACCACCGCGGCGTCGCCGTAGCGCAGGAACGGCACGGCGTTGGCCAGGCCGGTGCGCCAGTGCCGGGCCACCGAGATGGCGCCGACGATGCGCACCGCGGGCTCCGGCACCCGGCCGTTCAGCTCGGGCCAGGCCCAGGTGGACACACTGGCCCGGTCGGTCACCGGCTCCTGACCGAGGCAGATCCGCTCGGCGTGCACGTCGGCCTTGAGGTCGGCCACCAGGCACACGCGCCGCCCGTGCAGCGTCATCTCGGGCAGCACCGTGCCCGCCCAGCCCAGCGCGTCCGCCGCGGCGACCGCCAGCTCGTGCACCCCCGCGGGCAGTTCGACCGGCGGCGTGAGCTGCGCAGGCAGCGCCTTGAGACTCTCGCTTACCGCTGTGCGCCCTGGGATGCCGGTCACGAACTCCGCCCTTCTCTTCCACCGCGAGGCCGCCGCGTCGGGAGCGCGCCGTATCTTCGAGGTGTCGATTGGTACTTCAACTGAGTACCAGGCGGGCACAACGGTCCAAGAGAGTCCAAACCCTCCCGTGCGACCGGCGGCGCCGAGCGGTCGGTGACCGGTCGACGACCGGTAATCAGACTTCGGCCCGGCTGTGCGGCCGTCCGGGTGACTCAACGACAACCGGTACTGAGCGCCCCTCACCCACAGTCCCCCCGTGCTTCCTCAACGCACATCCGCGACCGGAAGTTCCCCACCCGGCCCAGCGCATACCCATCCGTGTGATGAGCAGGAATGACTACGCCGAATTCCCGCATAACGCGGGGAAAGGGCTATGGGTGCAATGGGTCGTCGAGGTCTTGAGGATCCCAAGGTCAGCGCGCGGAATCGAGCATCTCGACGAGCCAGTGCGGGCCCAGTGACCAGCCCAGCAGGCGCTTGCCCCGGCCATCGGCGGTGAGTCCCTCCGCGGTGAACCGACCACCGTCGAGCACAGTGGCCAGTCCGTCCACGACCGGGCGCAACGCGGCGCGGCGACCACTCGCGGTGGCCGCGCGGAGATCGGCGACGACCACCGCCTGCCGTTCGTCGTCGCACAAACTGAGGAAGTAGACCGCCTGCCGCCACGAATAGGCGATGTTCTTGATCGTGGTCAGCCGCGGGTGGTGTTCCTGCGGTAGGCGATCCCAGCCCCGCAGCAGCTCGGCGAGGATCCGGTCGACCAGGTCGGGGGCCTGGTCGCGGAGCACGGGCAGCAGGTCGAGCTCCGCGGCGAGCACCGCGAGGTTGTGCGTCGTGAGGATCTGGCTCTGCTCCAGCACGGCGCCGTTGCCCGCCACGCTCCACCCGCGCTTCTTCCCCGCCTCGACGGCGCGGGCGCGGCACAGTTCGCCGAAGGAGTTCGAGGCCCGCCCCCGCGTCCGCTCCCACAGCGTCACCCTCGGCTGCTCGACGGGCCAGTCCGACGGCCGTGGCAGGTCGTAGTAGCGGGCGTAGAGGGTGCCCTCCAGGACCCGGCTCGCGATCCGCGCCGCCCGCTCCCACTTGTCGGTGAACTCGTCCATGAAGATGTCCGCCGCCAACTCCTCCACCAGCGGCAGCCGCACGTCTGCGGCCCGCGCCAGCGCGCCGATCTCCCGCACCAGCGGGTTCGGCAGGATCTGCGCCGGGAACGAGCGCAGCGCCAGCAGCACGGCCCGGCGCAGCGCCTGGCCCGCGGGCCGCCCCGACCTGCCCGAGGTCCGGAAGTCCTGCATCGGTCCAACCCAGGGCAGCTCGTGGAATCCCACCTGGCTCTCCAGGTTGAGCAGCAACACGCCGCGCCTGCGCCGGAACGCCGTGTAGGTGCGCGCGTGCAGGCCCGCGACCACCGGGTCGTCGATGCTCCCGGACACGTACCGCGCGGACACCTGCGGCAGCACCGAGGCCAGCACCTCGCTGGAGGTGATCACGCCGTGGGCGACCAGCTCGTCGACCGGCGCCTCCAGCGCGCGCAGGACCCGCGTGCGCACGGACGGCGGCACGGGGGCGTCCGCGCCGAGCTCCGGGTGCTCGGCGGGAGTGACGTCGGCGACAACCGGGTCCAGGTCCGGCAGGCCGCCGTCGGCGGGGTACCGGTCGAGGCGTTTGGCCACGGCCCACGCCACCTGGGCGTGCGTGGGCCGGGCGATCTCCTCGGCCTGGGACGCGCGCGACGCGGTGTGGGTGTCACTGCCCGGGGCGCCGTACCGGGTGACGGCACCGGCCAGCGCCCGCCGAATGCGACCGATGTCACGTCCGGTCAGACCGGAGCCGTCCGCGCCACCGTCCTCCAGGGCCCGGCGCAGCCAGGTGAAAGTGCTCTTCGCGTGCCGGTGCCTGCTCGGCGTGGCGGCCGCGCGCTCGGCGGCGAGGTAGCGGTCCAACCACCGGGTGCGGCGAGCGGCCCACCCGTCCAGGAAGTGCCCTGCGGGCTGTCCGCCGACGACCGCCCCGTCGACGAGGTGGGGAAGATCTCCTTCGACCGTGTCCGCCCAGAGCGCAATCAGGTCGTCGTAGAGCGGGTTCCACACGGACAGGGTCTCCCGCATGGCGACCAACTGCCCCGGCACGCTCCGGTCCCGCAGCGCTTCCGCCACCTCGCCCACCCGCACCAGGTGCACCGACTCACCGGCCCCGATGGGACGGTCGGTGAACACCGGGGTGAAGCGGAGGCGGTCCATCAGCGGACGAAGCGCGGTGACGAGGTCGAGCGCCTGCTCGGGGCGGTGCCGCTCGACCAGTAGCGCAACGACCGCGAGGGCGGCGTGCTCGGGCAGGTCGATCCGGTACCGCTCCTCGGCCAGCGCCGCCAGCAGCTCGGCCTGGCCCTCGTCGGTGAGGTAGTGCAGGTTGAGCCGTTCCCGGTCCGTCCGCCCGGGTCCGGGGGGCAGCGCGTCCAACCGGGCCCACTCAGCCGAGTCCAGCGGCTGGTCGGCCAGGAGGTGGCCGGTCGCGAAGCCACCGGTGACCACTTCGAGGGTGGCCCAGACCGGGGTATCGGCCACCGGGGTCCGGGAGCCGATCGCCAGCCCACCGGACGCCATGCCGTCGAGCACGGACCGCCACCGCTCGACCTTGGCCGCCGCCCTGGCGCGCGCCGCGGCGTTCCCGAGCGTGGCCGCCGAGTGCAGCGCGTCCCACAGCCGCCCCACCGCGTAACCGGACTCCTCCGGCGGTTCAGCCGCGCGTGACCGGTCCATCATGGCTCCCCACCTGCTCCACCGGTTCGCGACCGATGCGGATACCGGCCATGGAGGCGGGAATCGAACCCGCGCCCTCCCGGTCCCGAGCCAGGCGATCTACCACTGATCTACTCCATGCGGCACAACCAATGCCCAACCACTCGGCACCAGATGCCTGACCACTCGGCACCAGATGCCTGACCACTCGGCACGATCCTCGTGCTCCCACGCTGGGTCCGCCACCGATCGCACCGTGGGGGTCTGGGGGCTCGGCCCCCAGAAACAACAACGGCCGACCCGGTTCGCGCTTTCCGCGAACATGGGTCGGCCGAGGCCGTGGGCGAGGGGGGAGTTGAACCCCCACGTCCTTTCGGACACACGGACCTGAACCGTGCGCGTCTGCCATTCCGCCACTCGCCCGAGTGGTTGGTGTCCCTGTCTTGGCGACGTGGAGAACTCTAGCACGGTCGAAAACCCGGTTCGCACATACCCGTGTCCTGCACGGCGCGCCCGGATACGATCGGTCCAGGAGCACGGACGGGAAGGAGGGCTCATGGGCATCGGACAGCGGCTGAACCGCAAGCTGGAGGAGGTCGTGGGCAACTCCTTCGCGCGTGTGTTCGGTGGCAACGTGGTGCCGCAGGAAGTGGCGCAGGCACTGCAGCGCGAAGGCGAGGACAACGTCCGCGAACTGGCCGGGGGGAGGCTGCTGGCGCCCAACCACTACGTGGTGGCCCTGGGCCCGGCTGACCACCAGAACTTCGCGGGTGACGAGGACCGCATGAAGGCACTGCTCGCCGACTGCGTTTCCGAACATCTCGCCGAGCACGGTTGGGACACCTATGGCGACGTCGTAGTCTCCCTCGAGCGTTCCGACGCGCTGCACACCGGACAGTTCCGAACCCGCTCGTCCGTCGACCCCGACGTGAAGGCCCAGCCGCAAGCCGGCGGCGGGGGCCGACCGGCGGCTAAACGGCAGGCACAACCCCGCAACGCAGGAGACCGATCCATGAGCCAGCCTCCCGGCTACGGCCAGGCGCCTGATGGCGACCCGTACGGACAGCAGCAGTACGGGTACGGCCAGGGCCAGTACGGCAACGATCCCAACTACGGTCAGCAGGGCTACGGCCAGCAGCCACCGCAGCACGGTGGTTACGACCAGGGTTACGGCCAGCAGCAGCAGGGCGGCTATGACCAGGGTTACGGCCAGCAGCAGGGTGGCTACGACCAGCAGCAGGGCTACGGCCAGCAGCAGCAGGGCTACGGCCAGCACCAGGGTGGTGGCTACGACCAGGGCTATGGCCAGCAGCAGGGCGGCTACGACCAGGGTTACGGCCAGCAGCAGCAGGGCT
The DNA here is from genome assembly GCF_041897805.1 of Actinokineospora auranticolor. GTDB lineage: Bacteria > Actinomycetota > Actinomycetes > Mycobacteriales > Pseudonocardiaceae > Actinokineospora > Actinokineospora auranticolor. The sequence goes on along the minus strand of NZ_CP154825.1, from coordinate 32,839 downwards.
ACGGCCAGCACCAGGGTGGTGGCTATGACCAGGGTTACGGCCAGCAGCAGGGCGGTTACGGGCAGGACCCGTACGGCCAGCAGCAGGGCTACGCCCCGCCCGCGGTGCAGACCGGCCCCCGCCAGCTCTCCGCGAGCCTGCAGCTCGACGACGGCTCCAACCGCAACTACTCGCTCAAGCAGGGCGGCAACGTGGTCGGCCGCGGCCAGGACGCGGACTTCCGGCTGCCGGACACCGGTGTCTCCCGCCGCCACCTGGAGATCACCTGGGACGGGCAGAGCGCGACCCTGGCCGACCTCGGCTCGACCAACGGCACGACCGTCAACGGCACGCCGGTGCAGACCTGGCAGCTGGCCGACGGCGACGTCGTGCGGATCGGCCACTCGTCGCTGGTGTTCCGCACCCAGGGCTGATCGGGGCTCCTCCTCTCGGGTGTCCTCGGGTCGGGGAAGCTCCAAGACACACCGAACGCGCGGTCCCCACCATGCGCGGGCAGGCGAGGCAACGTACGAGGTCGACCAGACGTCCTGAGGGCTGTCCGGGGGCGTACGCCCTGGGCAGTCCTCATGTCGAGTTGGACACCGTGAGAAGCAGGAGCGGTCACAACAAGTGCCTGAGTTGGTGATGCAGCTGACCAGAGCGGGCTTCCTCGCCCTGCTCTGGTTGTTCGTGCTGGCGGCCCTGCGGGTGGTCCGCTCGGACCTCTACGCCGCGTCCGGTCTGCGGGTCGCGGTCCCGGGCTTCCGCAAGACGCCGGGCAAGACCCGCGGCGGGAAGGTCCCCCGGCAGCTCGTGGTGACCCACGGCGCCCTGGCCGGGACCAGGATCTCCCTGGACGGCAGGCCCATCCTGATGGGCCGCGCGGACGACTCGACGCTGGTGCTCGACGACGACTACGCCTCCACCCGGCACGCGCGGCTCTCGCTGCGCGGCACGGACTGGTACGTCGAAGATCTGGGCTCGACGAACGGCACCTACCTGGACCGGGCTAAGGTCACCCAACCCCTCCGGGTGCCACTAGGTGTCCCGATCCGTATCGGCAAGACGGTGATCGAGCTGCGCTCATGACCCTTGTGCTTCGTTACGCGGCCCGCAGCGACCGGGGCCTGGTGCGTTCCAACAACCAGGACTCCGTGTACGCGGGACCGCGCCTGCTCTCCCTCGCCGACGGCATGGGCGGCCACGTCGCCGGTGAGGTGGCGAGCAAGGTGGTGATCGCCGCGCTCGCGCCGCTGGACGACGACGAGCCCGGCGACGACCTGCTCGGCCAGCTGCGCGAGGCCACGCTCGCGGGCAACGGCGCCATCGCCGAGCTCGTGGCCAGCGACCCCGAACTCGACGGCATGGGCACCACCCTGTCGGCGATCCTGTTCGCGGGGAACCGGATCGGCTTGGTGCACGTCGGCGACTCGCGGGTCTACCTGCGCCGCAACGGGCAGTTCTCGCAGATCACCCACGACGACACCTTCGTCCAGTCGCTGATCGACGAAGGTCGCATCACCGAGGACGAGGCGGCCACCCACCCGCAGCGGTCGCTGCTGCTCAAGGCGCTGACCGGGCACGAGGTGGAACCGAGCCTGACCATCCGGGAGGCGCGGCCGGGCGACCGGTACCTGCTGTGCTCGGACGGGCTGTCCGGCCCGGTCAGCCACGAGACGCTCAGCGAGGCGGTGCAGATCCCGGACCCGCAGGAGTGCGCGGACCGGATGATCGAGCTGGCGCTGCGCGGCGGTGGTCCGGACAACGTGACGGTGATCATCGCCGACGTCGTCGACATCGACTACGGCGACAACTACCCGATCATCGGCGGCGCGGCGGGCAACGGCTCCGACGAGACCCCGCCGCCGGACTCCCCCGCCTCGCGGGCCAGCGCGATGACCACGCCGCGGCCCGAGCCGCGCAAGGTCGAGCAGCCCCCGCCGCCGGACCCGAGGGTCAAGCGGCGCAAGCGCATGCGGCTGCTCATCGGGCTGCTGCTACTGCTGGTGCTGCTGGTGGCCGGTGTGGTGGCGGCCCGGATCTGGGTGGACAACCAGTACTTCGTCGGCGAGGGCCGCGACGGCGAGATCGCGATCTTCCAGGGCGTGCGCGGCAGCGTGCTCGGCCTGTCGCTCAACAGCCAGATGGAGGGCTCCTGCGACCCGCGGACCTCCGGCTGCGACCGCTACTACGTCGACGACCTCGAGCAGTTCGGCAAGAACGAGGTCCGCACGGGCAGCAACACGTTCAGCAACCCGGCCGACGCGCGCGAGTTCGTCCAGGAGCTGCGCAGCCGCTTCGGCCTGCCCGACTGCGCCGATCTGGTGGCCCGGCAGAACCCGGTGCCCAACCCGGGTGAGCAGACGACGACCACGACGACGGTCCCGGTGACGACCACGACCCCCGTGCCCGGGGGCACCGAGGTGGCCACCACCACCGTCGCGACCACGACACCCCCCGCGACGACCGGCTCCGCCACCTCCACGGTGCGCGACCAGCCGCAGCCCGGGGTCAACTGCCGCAACCCACGCGCCGAGGACGAGGGCGGCGGCTGATGGCATCTCCGGTCCAAGGCGCGGTTGGCCCGGCGACCGGGCAGAACAGCGCGGGCGGTGACAAGGCGGCGCCCACGCGTCGGGGCACCGAGCTGGTCCTGCTCGGCTTCGCCGCGTTCGTGGTCTCCGCCGCGCTGATGCTCGTCGAAGCCAACCAGGAGCAGCAGCTCACGTTCCGGATCGTCTGGTACGGGCTGGCGTTCCTCGGGCTGTTCACCATCGCGCACGTCGCGGTCCGCCGGTTCGCGCCGTACGCGGACCCGCTGATCCTGCCGTGCGTGGCGCTGCTCAACGGCATCGGTCTGGTCTTCATCTACCGGATCGACCTCGCCCAGGCGGAGAAGGACCTGCGCGCGGGCCACGAGATCAGCAACGACGTGCCCCGGCAGATCATGTGGACCGCGGTCGCGTTGCTGCTGTTCCTGGCCGTGCTGATCGTGATCAAGGACCACCGCACGCTCACCAAGTACAACTACACCTTCGGCTTCGCCGGGCTGTTCCTGCTGGCGCTGCCCGCGTTCCTGCCCAGCTTCATCGCCCCGACCATCAACGGCGCCAAGATCTGGCTGAAGGTGGGTCCGCTCTCGCTGCAACCGGGCGAGTTCGCCAAGATCCTGCTGCTGGTGTTCTTCGCCGCGTTCCTGGTGTCCAAACGCGACCTGTTCATGACCGCGGGCAGGCGGCTGCTCGGCGTCGACCTGCCGCGCGCCCGCGACCTGGGTCCGATCGTGTTCGCCTGGGCGGTCTCGCTGGGCGTGTTGGTCTTCCAGAAGGACCTGGGCACCTCGCTGCTGTTCTACGCCACCATCCTGGTGATGCTCTACGTGGCGACCGAGCGCGGTGTGTGGGTCGTGCTGGGCGTGGGGCTGTTCATCGGCGGGGCGGTCATCGCCTACCACCTGTTCACCCACGTGCAGCAGCGCGTGGCCAACTGGTTCGACCCGCTGGCCACCTACGGCGCCCAGGGCGGCGGCTACCAGATCGCGCAGGCGCTGTTCGGCCTCGGCACCGGCGGCGTCGCGGGTACCGGGCTCGGCGCGGGCCGCCCGGACCTGGTTCCGCTGTCCAACACCGACTTCATCGCCGCGGCGATCGGCGAGGAGCTCGGCTTCATCGGCCTGGCCGCGCTGCTGATGGTCTACACCGTGCTGGCGCTGCGCGGCATGCGCAGCGCGCTGGCCGTGCGCGACACCTTCGGCAAGCTGCTCGGCGGCGGCCTGTCCTTCGCGCTGATCATGCAGGTGTTCGTGGTCGTCGGCGGTGTCACCAAGCTGATCCCGATGACCGGCATCACCGCGCCGTTCCTGTCGTACGGGGGTTCCTCGCTGCTGGCCAACTACGTCCTGGTCGCCCTCCTGCTGCGCATCTCCGACGCCGCGCGCAGGCCGCAGACCGGCAACCGGCCGCGGCCCGCCCAGCAGGCCCCGATCGCCGAGGCGCACACGGTCATGGTGGAGCGGCCGACATGAACACGCCCCTGCGCCGGGTCGGCCTCGCCATGCTCGCCATGATCATCCTGCTGCTGGCCAACGCCACCTACATCCAGATCATCAAGGCCGACGAGTACCGCACCGACCCGCGCAACCGGCGGGTGCTCTACGAGGAGTACTCCCGCGAGCGCGGCAAGATCCTGGTCCGGGACAAGAACAACCAGATGCAGGTCGTGGCCACGGTCAACCCCACCAACGACCGGCTGCGCTTCCTGCGCGTCTACAACAACGCGCCCACCTGGGCACCGGTCACCGGCTACTACTCGATCCGCTACGGCGCGGGCGGCCTGGAGCGCGCCGAGGACGAGATCCTCAACGGCTCCGACGACCGGCTGTTCGTGCGCAGGCTCTCCGACCTGATCACCGGCCGGGACCCGCGCGGCGGCAACATCGAGCTGACGATCAACCCGGCTGCACAGACCGCGGCCTACGCGGCGATGGAGAAGGCGGGCTACGCGGGTTCGGTCGTGGCGCTGAACCCGAAGACCGGCGAGATCCTGGCCATGGTCAGCACGCCGTCCTACGACACCAACGGCCTCTCCGCGCACGACCCGGAGGCGCAGGAGCAGGCCTGGCAGACCTTCAACAACGACAAGCGCAAGCCCATGCTCAACCGGGCGATCTCCGAGACCTACGCGCCGGGCTCCACGTTCAAGCTGGTCGTGGCCGCCGCCGCGCTGGCCGACGGCAAGAACAAGGACACCCAGGTCACCTCCGCCGACAAGATCGCCGTCGGCGGCTCGGAGCTGCGCAACTACAACCGCGGCTTCTGCGCGGGCGCCCCCAACGGCGTCACCATGGAGACGGCGCTGTCGCTGTCCTGCAACACCGCTTTCGCCCAGCTCGCCAGCGAACTGGGCAACGACAAGCTGCGCGACCAGGCGGCCAAGTTCGGCCTCGGTGAGGAAGACCTCACCATCCCGATGAGCGTGGAGCAGTCCTGCATCGGTCCCCGCGCGTCCTGCATGGACGTGGTGGACCGCAACGCGCTGTTCCAGACCGGCATCGGCCAACGCGACGTGCGGCTGACGCCGCTGCAGAACGCGCAGATCGTGGCCGCCATCGCCAACGGCGGTGAGCGGATGAAGCCGCAGCTGGTGAAGTCGATCCTGGCGCCGGACCTCTCGGAGATCTCGCACCTGGACGAGGACAGCCTCGGCCGGGCCATGTCCCGCGACACCGCGACGCAGCTGCGCGACATGATGATCACCTCCGAGTCGAAGACCGGTGGCGAGGGCAAGCGCGACGGGCTGACCATCGCGTCCAAGACCGGTACCGCCGAGGCGGGCCTCGACCCGAAGAACACCCCGCCGTTCGCCTGGTACGTGGCCTTCGCCCCGGCCGAGGACCCGAAGGTCGCGGTGGCCGTCGTGGTGGAGAGCCAGGACGTGGCCGCCACCGGCGGCAAGCTGTCCGCGGCCATCGGCCGGGCCACCATGAACGCCGCGCTGGGCGGTGCCTGAGCCATGCTCACCTCCGGCCAGCTCCTCGCCGACCGCTACCGGCTCGCCCGCCGGATCGCGGTCGGCGGCATGGGCGAGGTGTGGGAGGCCGCCGACACCCGGCTCGACCGGCTGGTCGCGGTCAAGGTGCTCAAGCCGGAGCTGTGCGGGGACGCGGAGTTCCTGCACCGCTTCCGCACCGAGGCCAGGACCACCGCGTCGATCAACCACCCGGGCATCGCCGCGGTGCACGACTACGGCGAGACCGCGGCCATCGTCGACGGCCCGCAGGACACCGCCTACCTGGTCATGGAACTGGTCGAGGGCGATCCGCTCGCCGCGATCCTGGCCAAGGAGGGCCGGATCTCCGCCGAGCGCACCCTCGACATCCTGGAGCAGGCCGGGCACGCGCTGCAGGCCGCGCACGAACGCGGGTACGTGCACCGCGACGTCAAGCCCGGCAACATCCTGATCACCCCCGCCGGGGTGGTGAAGTTGACCGACTTCGGCATCGCCAAGGCCGCCGACGCCGCGCCCGTCACCCGATCCGGGATGGTCATGGGCACGGCGCACTACATCGCCCCGGAGCAGGCTCTGGGGCATGAGGCCGAACCGTCCAGTGACGTGTACTCCCTCGCCGTGGTCGGCTACGAGTGCCTGGCCGGGCGCAGGCCGTTCCTGTCGGAGAACGCGGTGACGGTCGCGATGATGCACATCCGCGACCTGCCGCCGCCGCTGCCGCCGGACGTGCCGCCGGGCGCCCGCGCGCTCATCGAGACCACGCTGGTCAAGGACCCGAGGCACCGCTACGGCAACGGCGGCGAGTTCGCCGCGGCCGCGGCGGCGGTGCGCGCGGGCCGACCGCTGCCCGCCCCGTCCGGGCTGGCCATGGCGGTCCCGCACCCGCAGCAGCACCTGACCGCCACCGGGACCCACCCCGGGCTGCTGCCGGTCCCGCCGCCCGGCCACCCGCCGGGCTCCGGCCCGTTCCCCATGGGCATGCCGCGACCGCCGCACCGCCAGGGCCGGGGTGGGCTGTGGCTGGCCATCGCGGTGCTGGTCGTCCTGCTGATCGCGGGGCTGGCCTTCGCGCTGACCGCGGTGTTCGGCTCCGACGATGGCAAGGGCCCGGCCGGGCCCGCGGGCTCCCGGCCCACCGGGCAGAGCAAGCCGACGCCGAGCACGGGTTCCGACGAGGAGCCCGAACTGCCCGGCGCGGGGTCTGCCGCGCCGACCACCACCCGAACCACCCGCCCCGGCGACGTCGACCCGGGTGGTGACCTGGTCAGCGTGCCGGAGAAGTTCTTCCTGGAGCGGCCCGCCGCCGACGTCGAGGCGGACCTGACCCGGATGGGGCTCGAGCCGTTCGTGGTAACCGACATGGGTATTCCGCCGGGGGACCCCGCGAACTGCCCGGTCGTGGGAGTCTCACCGAACGGCCGGGTGAAACCGGGCACCGACATCACGGTCCGGTGCAGGCCCGCGCAGAACGGACCGCCCGGATGAGCGCCCACCGGAACCGCCGCAGGACCCTGCCAGTCCGCGCCAGGACAGCAGGCACGATGGGACAGGACTTGACTAGGAGCGGGACAACGCACCGATGACCACACCGCGACTGCTCTCCAACCGCTACGAGATCGGCGAGACGATCGGCTACGGCGGCATGTCCGAGGTCCACCGCGGCCGCGACGTCCGGCTCTCGCGCGAGGTCGCCGTGAAGGTGCTCCGCCAGGACTTGGCCCGCGACCCGCAGTTCCTGGAGCGCTTCCGCCGCGAGGCGCAGAACGCCGCCGCGCTCAACCACCCGGCGATCGTGGCCGTGTACGACACCGGCGAGACCCGCGTCGACGGCGGCCCGCTGCCCTACATCGTCATGGAGTACGTCGACGGGCGGACGCTGCGCGACATCGTCAAGTCCGAGGGGCCGCTGCCCGGCCAGCGGGCGATGGAGATCATGGCCGACGTCTGCGCCGCGCTGGACTTCAGCCACCGGCACGGCATCGTGCACCGCGACGTCAAGCCCGCGAACGTGATGATCACCCGCTCCGGCGCGGTGAAGGTGATGGACTTCGGCATCGCCCGCGCGGTCGCCGACGGCCAGGTCGCGGTCACCCAGACCGCGGCGGTGATAGGGACCGCCCAGTACCTGTCGCCGGAGCAGGCCCGCGGCGAGGCGGTGGACGCCCGCAGCGACGTCTACGCCACCGGCTGCGTGCTGTTCGAACTGCTCACCGGCGAACCGCCGTTCACCGGTGACTCCCCGGTCGCCGTGGCCTACCAGCACGTGCGGGAGGACCCGAAGCCGCCGTCGGCGCTGAACCCGCGGGTCAGCCCGCAGCTCGACGCGATCGTGCTCAAGGCGATGTCCAAGGGCGCGCCCAACCGCTACCAGTCGGCGGCCGAGATGCGCACCGACATCGTGCGGGTGCTCTCCGGCCAGCGGCCCGCCGCGCCGATGGTGATGACCGACGAGGACCGCACCACGGTCATGGGCCAGGGTCGGCCCACCGAGGTCCGCGGCAGGCACCGCCCGGAGGTCGTGGCCGACGAGTACGACAGCTACGACCGCTACGACCAGGACGAAGAGGACCGCAAGCGCAAGCGCCGCAAGACCTGGCTGGTCGTGCTGGCCGCGCTGGTGGTGTTCGCCCTGGTCGCGGTGCTGTTCATCCTGATGAACGGCAAGGACGAGAAGCCGACCGGCAACGAGGCGTTCAAGCTGCCGAACGTCAGCACCCTCACGGCCAGCGAGGCGGACACCAAGCTGAGCAACATGGGCCTGCAGGTCCAGCGCGAGCCGGTGGTGTGCGAGCAGGTCGACGGCCAGCCGAGCGCGTGCGCCCCGGACCAGATCGGCAAGGTCGTCAGCACCGACCCGGCGGCCAACTCGGACGTGCACAAGGGCGACCGGATCACGCTGAAGGTCGGCACGGCCCCGGGCAAGGTGCCGGTGCCGGACGTGGTGGGCAAGTCCCAGCAGGACGCGGTGAAGGCGCTGCAGGACGCGAAGCTGGCGGTCGCCCCCGAGGTCGACCAGGAAGCGACCGACGACGAGAAGCTGATCGGCAAGGTCGTCGGCACCAACCCGTCGGGCGGCCAGCAGGTCGCGCCGGGGACCACCATCAAACTTGCCATCGGCAAGGGCCCGGACGCGGTGGACGTGCCGAACCTGGTCGGCCAGGACTACGCCACCGCCGCGCAGAACCTGCAGACCGCGGGCTTCACCCCTCAGCGCAAGGACGTGTCGTCCGACCAGCCGAAGGACCAGGTCGTCGACCAGACGCCGAAGAGCGGCAAGGCGCGCAAGGGCACGGTGATCACCCTGAGCGTGTCGAAGGGCGACAAGGACGGCCTGCAGATGCCGAACCTGGTCGGCAGGTCCCGGGCCGAGGCCCAGGGCATCCTGTCCCAGATGGGCTGGAACGGCCGCTTCGACATCACCGAGAAGCCCCTAGAGGACCCCCGCGACGAACCCGGTCGCATCGAGGAGCAGGACAAGCAGCCCGGCGAGAAGATCGACAAGGACGAGACGCTCAGCATCACCATCGGCAAACGCGGCGGCGGTGGCGGCGTGCCGACCATCCCGACGTCTTTCCCGCGCAACTAGGCACCGCGCGGAAAAGGGCCCTCCCGGTTTCGGGAGGGCCCTTTCCATTCTCCGAACGGTTCCGCTCCGGTCCCGTCTCCGGTCCGCTACGCGAGCGCCTTGGTCAACTCGCGCATGGTCCGCTCCAGCTCGTCCACCCGGGACTTCGGCACCCGGAACCCGGCCTGCCCCAACCAGTTCGCCAACATCCGGTGCCCACCCTCGGTCAACACCGACTCGGGGTGGAACTGCACCCCCTCGATCGGCAGCTCCCGGTGCCGCATCCCCATGACGATCCCGCTCTCGGTCCGCCCGGTGACCTCGAAATCCCCCTCCGGAATAGTCTCCGGAACAATGCTCAACGAGTGGTAGCGGGTCGCGGTGAACGGATCCGGCAACCCGGCCAGCACCCCACCCCCGCTGTGGAAAACCCGGCTGGTCTTCCCGTGCAGCAATTCGGGCGCGCGATCCACCGTCGCCCCCCAAGCCACCCCGATGGCCTGGTGCCCCAGGCAAACCCCCAGCAGCGGCAGCCGCGCATCGGCACACCGCCGAACCACGTCGACGCTGAACCCGGCCCGCTCCGGAGTGCTGGGCCCGGGGCTGACCAACACGGCGTCGAACCCCGCCAACGCCTCCGCTCCCGCCAACTCCGGCGCGTCGTTGCGCCAGACGGTGCACTCGACACCGAGCTGGGCCAGGTACTGGACCAGGTTGTAGACGAAGCTGTCGTAGTTGTCGACCACCAGGACGCGCATGGCCCACAACCTACCCGTCCGCCTCTCTCCCCTCGCGCCCTTTCCATTTAGGGTGGTATATTTTCTGTCATGTTTTCATACCCTTCGGCCGAGGCGGTCCTCGACGATCTCGGTGACAAGGTTGTCGGCGGCCTGGTTGATGCCACGAAGGCCACGAAGGTGGATCTGACGCTCTACCGCGAGACGTTTCCGTCGTGGGTGGCGGACCATGGCGAGCGGGGGTTGGCCAACTGGCTGCACGACCGCTTGTGGTCCCATCTGCGCCGAGGCTTCGTCGACATCGACTCGGTGACCATGGCGGACGAAGGAGTGCTCCGCGAGATCGTGGTCGGGATGAAGTACCGCGCCCGGGTGAAGCGTCACAGCGCACATGACCGCATCCGCTCGTTCCCGACTACGGCCGCACTGGCATTCTGGGCGCAGTCGGACACCTTGGCAGGTATGGAGGAGGTCCGCCTCGGGTTCGGATACCGCTGGGATCCCGAGTTGCGCGAGATCGGCAGCGCACTCATCTCCCTGCGTGACGGTCTCGGCGCGGACGCGATCTGGGCGGTCGAGGTCAACGGCGGCGCGGGCGAGGCAGGCGGCACAGCGATCGCATGGACTCCGGTCGACCCGTCGCTGCCGCAGATCGACCTCTACAGCGTGATCGCGGAGACGGACGAGGAACAGGGGACATGAGCGGTATCGGCGATGTGCTGGAGACGCTTCGCCGTGCCCGCGGACTCACGCAAGACGAACTCTGCGTTCAGGCAGGCCTGACCCAGGCGGCCCTCTCACGCTACGAGAACGACCAGCGAATGCCGGATGAGGCCGTTCTCGAGAAGCTGGCCGCGATCCTGGAGGTCTCCGCGCGATTCCTCACCCGTGATCACGCTGTTCGAGGTGCGTTGGCCGTGGATGCGCACATGCGACGACAGAAGACCACCAAGGCATCGTTGTGGCGCAGGCTGGAGGCGAAGCTCAACGTGCACCGTCTTCACCTGTCGTTGCTGTTCGAGGAGGTGTCGATGCGGGCGGAGCAGAGCGTCCCCACATTCGACCCGATCGATACCTCACCTGCCGAGGCAGCGCTGATGGTGCGCGCCCAGTGGCGCCTGCCGGTCGGCCCCATCCGCAACCTGACCCGGTGGCTAGAGGCAGCAGGCTGTGTGATTCTCGAGGAGAACTTCGGCACCCACCGCATCGACGGGCTGTCCCAGTGGATCAACGACCATCCGGTACTCCTGATCAACAGCACCATCCCCGTCGACCGCAAGCGCCTCACTCTCGCCCATGAACTCGGACATCTGGTACTGCACAACGGCCTGGCCACCGATGACCCCGAGCGGGAAGCGAACCAGTTCGCCGCCGAACTCCTGATGCCCGCTCACGTGATCAAGGCCGAACTTCGGCCAGTCACCCTCGGACGTCTGCGGGATCTCAAGTGTGTGTGGGGGGTGTCCATGCAAGCGCTCTTCGAGCGGGCATACGCCCTCGAGCTGGTGACAGCTACCGAACGGACCACCTTCTACAAGGCCATGAACGCCCGCGGCTGGAAGACCAACGAGCCCGCTAGCGATCGCTTGGCTCCTGAGACGCCCGAACTCGTGGCCAGCATCGGCGCCGCCCTGCGGGCAAAAGGGCTCACGGACCGCGAGATCGCCGACATCGCCGGGTTTGCCGAGCACTCGCCGAACAACCCCTTCACCCGACCGCCCCGTCGGCTGCAGTCTGTGTAGGCGCGAGCAATTCGCCTTAATGCGAAACGCTGTTCGCCGCACTGCGGTGGTGACCACCCGATCGGGTTGGCCGAAGTGAAAGTGAGGGACCGTCGAGGTTTGGTTCCACGTGGAACAAACACGACGGTCGAGATGTCGCCTACTCGGTCGTGACCTGGTTGAACGGCAGTTTCGGCTCCACCCACGGGAACACCACGAACATGAGCAGGGCGACCACCCCGGCCACCAGGACCACGGCCGTCAAGATCCGCACCACCAAGGGCCCCGGCAGGTGCCGCCAGATCCACGCGTACATCAGCTCGTCTCCTTGAGCTCCGGGGGCGTCTCGCCAGGCTTGGCGGGGTCCTTGGCCCACTGCTTGACCATGACCGCGTGCACGATGAGCCGCTGGCGGTCGGAGAAGCGGGGGTGGCAGGTCGTCAGGGTCATCAGCGTCGCGCGCTCCCCCACGCTCGACTCGGCGCCGACCTTGCCGGGGATGGGGGCGATCACCTCACCCTGGCTGGGTCGGACGATCTGCTGGCCCACCAGACCCTCGTACGGGCCGCCCAGCGGCGCCACGCCCTGGCAGCGCGGGTCGGTCCCCTTCCCGGTCGCCCACCCCACCACCTCCTCGCTCTTGGGCAGCACCCGGTAGACGAACCAGCTGTAGTGCGTCTCGACCAGGATGGCGTCGCACGAGTTGAGCAGGTCGATGTCGTTGAACGGCGCGCCCTTGCCGACCCGGTGGCCCGCGACGGCGAAGTTGCCCGGCTCGCCCGGGTACGCGGTGCCGCGGTAGTGGCCGGGGCCGATCTCGAGGGACTTCTCGGTGGTGCCCTCGATGACGGTGAACCCGTAGTCGAGGCCGAAGGCCGGGATGTGCATCTTGGCGAAGCCCGTGCCTTCACCCAGGTCGGTGAACCGTTCCACTCGTTCGGGTTCGGCGACGGTGTCGGGTTGACCCCAGGTGTTGTCCAGCGCCGTCGTGGCGTCGCGCTGCTTGCCCGCGGAGACGATGTCGGTCACGTAGACCTCGTAGACCACGAAGAGCAGCACGACCAGGCCCGCGGTGATCAGCAGCTCGCCGATCCCGCGCACCACCGTGCGTGCCGTGTCCGCCCGCTTGGGCGGCTCTTCGGGGCCGACGAGCCCGTCCGGCGTGTGGCCGCCGGTGTCGAGCGTGGTCACGCGGACTCCTCTCCGGCGCGCACGGATTCCGCGTCGTTGGCGACTGGTGGTTCGCCGCGCCGCTCAGCTACGTTAACGTGTTGCATCGGCGGGAGTTGCGCCCATGCCAGCACGACCGCACCCAACGCATCACGTCAGGCGAGGACAGCATGCCGAAGTCCAAGGTCCGCAAGAAGGCCGTGTACACCGCACCGGCCGACCGCCGCACGCCCGTGAAGGTCAAGCCCGCCGGGCCTTCACACCCGATCTACGTCGTCGTGATGCTCGGCGTCATGGTGATCGGCCTGGCCTGGTTGGTCGTCAACTACATCGCCGGGGAGAAAATCCCATTCATGACCGACCTCGGCAACTGGAACTTCGCCATCGGGTTCGCGCTGATGATCTCCGGTCTGCTGATGACGATGCGGTGGCGTTAACCCGATCCGCTGTCATTCGTGAGTGGGCTCGCAGCTACTCCATTCAGCGCACCGTCACTGAACCACATGGATGTAAGTCATCCCCATTGTGGATAACTTCTGTGGATGAATCGCCGTGACGCCTGAGGACAACTCCCACCAGTGGGCACCCGAGACCCGGGTCGTGACCCTCGCCTGGCTGCTCACGGCGGTTTTCGCAGTGGTGGCGGTGCTGCTCGGCGACCCCCGGGGCACCGTGCTGTCTGTGGTCGCCGCGCTGCTGCTGGCCGCGCTCGCGCTGTTCGGCACCTTCGCGCGGCCCCGCCTGGCCGCCGACTCGAACGGGTTAACCGTGCGCGGGCTGACCGGCAGCCGGACCTGGCGCTGGGGTGAGGTCAACGTGCGGCTGGTCCGCACCCGCAGGCTCGGTCGCGAGTCCAGCGCGGTGGAGATCGACGCCGACCCGGCGCTGGTGCTGCTGGGCAGGCTCGACCTCGGCGCCGAACCGGAGGACGTGGTCGAGGCCCTCGTCCGGCTGCGGACCTAGCCGTACCGGTAGCAGGAGAACCCGTCCGCGGTCGGCGGCAGGCAGAGCGGCACGGCGTCGACGACCTGGGGCGTGCGGACGACCAGCAACCCGACGATGGCCACAACCACCACCACCACGGTCACCGCGTGCCACTGCCGCCGCTTCTCCCTCGGCGCCACCACCAGACCGAAGGCCACCGCCGCGCCCGCGGCCAGGCCGCCCAGGTGCGCGGCCAGCGAGATCTCCACGACCGAGATGCTGATCGCCAGGTTCACCGCGAGCAGGCCCACCACGTTCATCAACGCGTGGAAGTCCCACTTCTCCCGCAGCACGAGCACGATCAGCGCGCCGAGCAGGCCGTAGATGGCCCCCGAGGCGCCCGCGCCCTCCGACAGCGGTGACTGGAACGCGTACGCCGCCGCGCTGCCGCCGAGCAGCGACAGGAAGTAGATGAGCAGGAACGGGCCGCGCCCCAGCCTGGTCTCGATCATCGCCAGGACCAGCAGCGACACCATGTTGCCCGCCAGGTGCACCGGCCCGAAGTGCAGGAACCCGCTGGTCAGCAACCGCCACCACTCGCCGTCGGCCATCGACGGGGGGAAGCCGGACAGCTGGTGGAAGAACGTCGACTGCTCGTTGTGCAGCGGGTTGCCCGCCAGCACGGCGGTCAGCACGTACATCGCGACGTTGACCGCGATCAGCGCGTACGACGCGACCGGCTTGGCGACCGGTTCACCGCCCGCGGCCGTCGTGGCCCGCCGCACACCGCGGTTGCCCTCGCGCACGCAGTCGACGCACTGGAACCCGACGGCCGCGTCGACCAGGCAGTCCGGGCACGCCGGGCGTTCGCACCGGACGCAGCGCAACCCGGTCGGCCGGTCCGGGTGACGCACGCAGGCGGGCGGACCCGCCTGCGTGGTGTGTTCAGGGTGCTCCGGGGGGTGCGTCACTCAACGCCCGATGGAGACCTTGGTGATCACAACTTCGGTCACCGGCCGGTCGCCCGGCTGGGTGGGGGTGGAACCGATGGTGTTGACGACGTCGCGCGACTGCTGGTCGGCGACCTCACCGAAGATGGTGTGCTTGCCGTTGAGCCAGTCGGTGGCGCCGACGGTCACGAAGAACTGCGAGCCGTTGGTGCCGGGCCCGGCGTTCGCCATCGCCAGCAGGTACGGCTTGTTGAAGCGCAGGTCGTTGTTGACCTCGTCCTCGAACTGGTAGCCGGGGCCACCGCGACCGGTGCCGGTCGGGTCGCCGCCCTGGATCATGAAGCCCTCGATGACCCGGTGGAACACCGAGCCGTCGTAGAAGGGGCCGGTCTTGCCGCCCTGGGCGTTCTCGGTGGTGTACTGCTTCGTGCCCTCTGCGAGGCCCACGAAGTTCGCGACCGTCTTCGGCGCGTAGTCGGGGAGCAGGTTGATCTTGATGTCACCCAGCGACGTGTGCAGGGTGGCGGTCACGTTCTTCCCGACGAAGGATTCGTTGCTTTCAGCCACCGCTCCATCGTGCCATCTTCGGCGAGATCGCTCCGGAAGGGGCACGATTGAGGGGTCGGCAGTGTTCCTTAGCATCGATGGACGAGGTGAGGCCATGACCCGGGCCGGAGAGACGGTGGGCAAGGCCGTCGGCACCGGCTGGCGCGCGGTGCGCCAGGGTGCGGTTCGTGCTGGACAGGCGGGTGCGGAAGCGGCGCACGTCGCCGAGCAGAAGCTCGCCGCCAAGGGCGTCGCCCCGCAGCAGGTCGCCGAGGCCATCGCGGAGACGGCGCAGGTGGCGCGCGACGAGGTCGCGGCGGGCACCCGCCGGGCCCGCAAGCGCCTGGCGAAGACGGCCAAGCACACCCGCAAGGACCTGGCCAAGGCCGCCAAGCAGGCCCGCAAGCAGGCCAAGCGCTCCGGCGCGGCCAAGCGGGCGCGGCAGGCGTCCGGGCCGGTGCGCGCGCAGGTCAAGCAGCTCAAGAAGGACCTCAAGCCGCAGGTCGTGCAGTACCGCAAGGAGCTCGAGGCGCAGGTGCGGGCGGCCAAGGCGGCGGCCAGGGAGGCCGCCAAGGACCCGTCGGCGAAGCGCCGCCGCAAGTGGCCGTGGCTGCTGGCGCTGCTCGGCGTCGGGGCGGCGGCCGTGGCGCTGCGCAGCAAGCCCGCGCCGCAGCGGCCCGCGCCGCAGCCGCAGCCGCAGCCCAGCGCGCCCAAGCCGCCGGTGGCGGACGCGGAGTCCAACGGCGCCGAGCGCAACGGGCAGGCCAAGCCGAGCCAGCCGATCAGCTCCGAGAAGAACTGACGCGCACCCCGGGCGGGTCGCACCCACGTGGTGCGGCCCGCTTCGGCGCGCCTACAGCCCGAGCTTCCCGATGACGATCTCGCTGACCCGCCGGGCCTTGATCGTCTGGTGCTGGTTGGTCGACACCACGACCGCGGTCCCCGCCTTGCCCACGGCGTAGACCGCGCCCTGGTCGGTGGACAGCGACCCGCCCTTCCACCCGGCGGGCGACGAGGCCGGGTTCGAGGTGGCGATCGGCGCGGCCTCGTCGACCACGGCCTTGGCGATCGCCGGGTCACCGCTGTAGATCTGCACGGTGAGCTGCACGCTGCCGTCGGGCCGGTAGAAGAAGCAGGCGGGGTGCGGCTTGTCCGCCGACGTGCGCACCTTGGTGACCCGCTGCCCGTTGGCGTCGGCCACCACCGAGCTCTCCAGGTAGGGGCACGGCCCGTCGGCGACCGGTTCGGGCGGTGGTGGCGCGGCGGCGGGACCCGCGGACGCGGGCGAGGTCGTCTGGGCGGCTGGGGGTGGCGCGGAGGTGCCCGCCGGTGGTGCGGCGGGGTCCGCGGTGCACGCCGCGATGGTGAGCAGGGGCGCGGCGAGGATCACGGCTCGTCTCATAGCGGGCCAAGTCAACCAGATCACACGAAGTGTGGTCTCGACCACTCGTTGAACCGGATCGGGCCGCCGCGCATTACTCACTGTGTGGCCTCGGCCACGGATGGATGACTACCCTGTTGTTCCGAAGGAAAGAGAGCCAGGCATGGACCTGCTCCATCGCGGGAGGGCGCACGTACTCGCCCTCTTCCGGATCGTCATCGGTTTCCTGTTCGCCGTGCACGGCGCCGCCACCCTCTTCGGTGTGTTCGGCGGTGCCTACGGCAAGGCCCCCGCGTTCGCCGAGTGGCCCGGCTGGTGGGCCGCGGTAATCCAGCTCGTCGGCGGCGTGCTCGTGTTGATCGGCCTCGGCACCCGGGTCGCGGCCCTGATCTGCTCCGGCTCGATGGCCTACGCCTACTTCGTGGTGCACCAGCAGGTCAGCCTGCTGCCCAACCAGAACGGCGGCGAGGTCCCCGCGCTGTTCTGCTGGTCGTTCCTGCTGGTCGTGTTCCTCGGCCCGGGCAAGTGGGCCGTGGACGAGATCATCGGTCGGACCCGGCACACCGACGCGCCTGAGCGCGAGAGCGTGACGACCTGACCCGCGCCGGTTGGGGCGGGGCAGCGACCGCCGCGCCCCAACCGGCGACGCGCGCTAGGCCAAGGTGGCGTCAAGGGTGATCTCGGTACCGGTCAGGGCGGCCGACACCGGGCACACCTTCTTCGCCGTCTCCGCGATCTCGGCGAACTTGTCCCCGTCGATACCGGGCACGGTGGCCCGCGCGGTCAGCGCGATCCCGAGGATGGCGAACCCGTCGCCCTTCTTCCCGAAGCTCACCACCGCCGACGTCTCGATCGACTCGGGCGGCGTCCCGTTGGCCCCGAGCAGGGCCGAGAACTGCATCGAGTAGCAGGACGAGTGCGCCGCCGCGATCAACTCCTCCGGCGAGGTCTGCCCGTTGGCCTCCTGCGCCCGCGACGGGAACGACACCGTGAACCGGGCCGCGCCGGACGTGTCGAGGCTGACCTCACCCGACCCCCGCGCAACGTCCCCGCTCCACACCGTCGTCGCCTTGCGCTCGGTCATCAAGCCTCCAGCCTTCGTTCCGGGATGGACGCCCCCAGTCAACCCCCATCCAGGCCGCCCCACCACGCCAGGTAACCCCGGTCACCCCTCGCTGGTTCCGGCGCCCGCCGCCCCACTTCAGCCGCTACGCAAGCTCCGCGCCCTACATGCCCCGCCGGTTCCGGCGCCCGCCGCCCCGCTCCAGCCGCTACGCAAGCTCCGCGCCCTACGCGCCCCCGCCGGTTCCGGCGCCCGCCGCCCCGCTCCAGCCGCTACGCAAGCTCCGCGCCCTACGCGCCCCCGCCGGTTCCGGCGCCCGCCGCCCCGCTCCAGCCGCTACGCAAGCTCCGCGCCCTACGCGCCCCCGCCGGTTCCGGCGCCCGCCGCCCCGCTCCAGCCGCTACGCAAGCTCCGCGCCCTACGCGCCCCCGCTGGTTCCGCCACCCACCGCACCGTGGGGGTCTGGGGGGTCGCCCCCCAGAAACAACAACGGCCGACCCGGTCAACGCTCTCCGTTGACACAGGTCGGCCGAGGCCGTGGAGACGAGGGGAATCGAACCCCTAACCCCTGCCTTGCAAAGGCAGTGCTCTGCCAATTGAGCTACGTCCCCCCAACGACACGACGTCCGCCGTGCCGGAGTGCGACGTTCTCGCCTACGCCTTCTTGGCGCCGTTGTTCGCGGGCGCGGTGGCCTCGCGCCACAGGGCGGCTTCCGCCTTCGCCGAGCTCTTCCGCTTGACGACCAGGAGGACACCACCAGCAACAGCGGCGAGCGCGAGCAGCTTCTTCACGATCAATGCCTCCCTTTTGGGCACGGAAACACCACTTCCACCGGCCGATCCACCCCCGGCCCGGCGTGCCGCCAGTCTGCCACACCTCACCCCGCCCCCGCTCCCACCCCCGACATCCCGCACCCCCCACACCCACCCGAAACCCCTCCCCGCCAACAAAAAACCAAGATCAACAAAACCTCGAGACCCCCGAACGAACCAGGAACCCGAGACACCCCAGGAGGAAGGGAGAAGGGATGGAGAGAAGCAACAAGCGAGGCCGGACCGCGGCCATGGCGAGGCCACGAGCAGAGCAAGGCAGAGACCAACCAGGAAGCCCACAACGGCAGCAGCAAGAGACAGCACGCGACGAAGAAGACCTACCGGAAGCACTCAGGGTGGACACACATCCCACCCACGTCAGCCCCGCCGCCCCGCTTCAGGCACTACGCAGGCCCGCGCCCTACATGCCCCGCCGGTTCCGGCGCCCGCCGCCCCGCTCCAGGCGCTACGGAGGCTTCGCGCCTTACCCGCTCTCACCGGTTCCGGCGCCCCGCCACCCAACTCCAGGCGCTACGCAAGCCCCGCGTCCTACGCGCCCCCGCTGGTTCCGGGCGCTCCCCGCCAGTCCGCTCCAGGCGCTACGCAAGCTCCGCGCCTTACGCGCCCACCGCACCGTGGGGGTCTGGGGGGTCGCCCCCCCCAGAAACAACAACGGCCGACCCGGTTCGCGCTTTCCGCGAACACAGATCGGCCGAGGCCGTGGGCCTAGGAGGACTTGAACCTCCGACCTCTTCATTATCAGTGAAGCGCTCTAACCGCCTGAGCTATAGGCCCCTGTGGGAACGCGTGAAGGCTACCGTACGTCCCCGCGCGTCCCCAAATCGGTATCCCCTACTCGCGTTCGGCGAGGGTGACCTCGAGTCCGCCTGCGAGGTCCGCCGACACGTTGTAGACGAAGGCCCCGACGGTGGCCAGGGCGCTGAACAGCACGATGTTGATCGCGCCGATGATGGCCGCGATGCCGAAGACGCGGCCTGCGCTGATCAGGGGTCCGTTGTTGCCCTCGGCGTTGTTGAGCAGTTCGCTGGAAATGCCGTTCACCTTGTCCCACACGCCCATGCCGTCGAGGACGGCGTAGAGGGCGCCGACGGCGACCAGCCACACGAAGAACAGGGCCACGCCCAGCACCAGCGACAGCTTCAGCACCGACCACGGGTCGAAGCGCTTGATCTGCAGGTTGGCGCGCCGGGGGCCGCGGCCGGGCCTGCGCAGCGCGCTCGGCGGGGCCTGGGTGGCCGCGCCTGCGCCGCGGGTGGCGGCGTCCAGGTTCACCGCGGGGCGGGGGGTGCCGACGCCGACCGTCGGGTCGGCCCCGAACAGGCGGGGGGCCGCCGCGCCGGTGACCACGGAGCGGTCGACCGCGATGGTCGCGTCGTCGCCCGCCGGGAACGGGGGCGGGACCTGGGGCTTGCCCGGGTGCGGCAGCGCCTGGGTGACGTCCGCGTCGGGTTCCTCGGTGGGGAAGCCGAGGTCGGCGACCTCGACCTCCTCCTCCGGGGTGACCCGCTGCCACGGTGGTGGCGTCGTCTCGTTCTCCTGGGGGGCACCGCCCTCCGCGTCGCCGTCGCCCGCCGGTTCCGGCTTCTGCTGCTCGGCCGGCGCGTCCTTGCTCGTCGTGATGACCGACGTGCGCTCGGGTTCGGTTCCGGCGGTGTCCGGCTTCTCGGGTGGTGTCACGAGCGGTTTCCCCTAGGTCCTTCGTCGCTTACTCGGCCTGCTCGGCCGTCGGTGCGGTGCCTTCGACGTCGCCTTCGGTGCCCTCGGCTTCAGCCGCCTCGACCTCGGCTTCGGCGGCCTCCTCGGCGCTGCGGGCGATGGCCACCAGGGTGGTCCCCTCACCGAGGTTCATCAACCTGACCCCCTTGGTCTGCCGCCCGGCCTTGCGCACCTCCTCGACGGTGGTGCGGATGACGCCGCCCGCCGAGGTGATGGCGTACAGCTGGTCCTCCAACTCGACGATGACCGCGCCTACCAGCCTGCCACGCCTGCTGTCGTGCTGGATGGTGAGCACGCCCTTGCCGCCCCGACCCTGGACCGAGTAGTCCTCGATCGGGGTGCGCTTGGCGTACCCACCGTCGGTGGCGACCAAAACGAACGTGCCGTCCTTCACCACGCCGATGGTCAGCAGCTCGTCGCCGTCGTTGAAGCGCATGCCCTGCACACCCGACGTCGCCCGGCCCATCGGCCGCAGCGCGTCGTCGCTGGCGTGGAAGCGGATGGACTGGCCGCCCGCGGACACCAGCAGCAGGTCGTCGTCGGCCGAGCACAGCACGGCGCCGACGAGTTCGTCGTCCTCACGCAGGTTGATACCGATGAGGCCGCCCGCGCGGTTGCTGTCGAAGTCGGCCAGCTTCGACTTCTTCACCAAACCGTCACGGGTCGCCAGCACCAGGTACGGCGCCGCCTGGTAGTCCTTGATCTGGATGACCTGGGCGATCTCCTCGTCCGGCTGGAACGCCAGCAGGTTCGCCACGTGCTGACCGCGCGCCGCGCGGTTGGCCTCCGGCAGCTCGTAGGCCTTCGCCCGGTAGACGCGGCCCTTGTTGGTGAAGAACAGCATCCAGTCGTGCGTCGAGCACACGAAGAAGTGCACGACGATGTCGTCCTGCTTCAGCACCGCGCCCTGCACGCCCTTGCCGCCGCGCTTCTGCGCCCGGTACAGGTCGGTCTTGGTGCGCTTGGCGTACCCGGTGCGGGTGATCGTGACGACGACGTCCTCGACCGCGATCAGGTCCTCGACCGACACCTCCCCGTCGAACGGGATGATCCGGGTGCGCCGGTCGTCGCCGTGCTTGTCGACGATCTCCTTCAGCTCGTCGCGCACGATCTCGCGCTGCTGCGCCGGGCTGTCCAGGATCGCCTGCAGCTCGGCGATGTAGCGCTCGATCTCGGCCAGCTCGTCGATGATGCGCTGCCGCTCCAGCGCGGCCAGGCGGCGCAGCTGGAGTTCGAGGATCGCGGTCGCCTGGATCTCGTCGACCTCGAGCAGCGACATCAACCCGGTCCGCGCCTCGTCGGCCGACGGCGACCGGCGGATCAGCGCGATGACCTCGTCGAGCATGTCCAGGGCCTTGGCGTACCCGCGCAGGATGTGCGCGCGCTCCTGGGCCTTGCGCAGCCGGTAGCGGGTGCGCCGGACGATGACCTCGATCTGGTGGTTGACGTAGTGCCGCACGATCTGGTCGAGCCGCAGCGTGCGCGGCACCTGGTCGACCAGGGCGAGCATGTTGACGCCGAAGTTGTGCTGCAGCTGGGTGTGCTTGTACAGGTTGTTCAGCACGACCTTGGCCACCGCGTCGCGCTTGAGCCCGATCACGATCCGCATGCCGCTGCGCGAGTTGGACTCGTCGGCGATCTCGGAGATGCCGGTGAGCTTCCCGTCGCGCACCAGCTGCGCCATGTTCTCGATCAGGTTGTCCGGGTTGACCTGGTACGGCAGCTCGGTGACCACGAGGATGGTCCGCCCCTTGGCGTCCTCCTCCACCTCGACGACCGCCCGCATCCGCACCGAACCGCGACCGGTGCGGTAGGCGTCCTCGATGCCGCTGGTCCCCAGGATCAGCGCCTTGGTCGGGAAGTCCGGCCCCTTGATCCGCAGCAGCAGCGCCGCCAGCAGCTCGTCGTCATCGGCCTCGGGGTTCTCCAACGCCCAGATGACCCCGTCGGCCACCTCGCGCAGGTTGTGCGGCGGGATGTTCGTCGCCATCCCGACCGCGATACCGCTACCACCGTTGACCAGCAGGTTCGGAATCCGCGCCGGCAGAACCTTCGGCTCTTCGGTCTTCCCGTCGTAGTTGGGCGCGAAGTCGACGGTGTCCTCGCCGATGTCGCGCAACATCTCCATCGCCAGCGGCGTCAACCGCGACTCGGTGTTGTGGCTGACGAACCCGTCGGTGATGAACGCGTGGTCGTCGGTGTCGACCCGGAGGCTGTACACCGGCCGAACACCCGCGTCGACGATCGAGGCGACCCTGGCGTAGTAGAACCGACCGTCGACCAGCGGCTCGACCACGTCGAGCACGCCGGGCTCGGTGATGTGCCGGACGATCTCGTCCCGGTTGGTCTCCCACCGCTCGACGCGGTCGACGTTGTGCTGACGCAGCCAGTCGCGTTCGGTCCACCGACCGGCACCGTTCGCGCGGATGTAGTCGCCGACGAAAGGCACGTGGTCGCTCGACATCGACCGGCTCTCGGTCGGGAGCGCGTCGAGGATGGCGACCAGCTTCTCCTGCTTGACCTGGAGGAAGCCGAGGTTGTTCGCGAACAACCGCGCATCGCGGCGGTTCGTGATGACGACCTTGATCTCGCCGCTGTCGTAGTTGACGAGCTTGCTGACCACGCCGAACTCCAGCAGCAACTGCTGGACCTCACGCGCCAGCCGCGCGCTCCGGGTGGAGTACGAGATCTGGACGGTGTTTCGCGGCAGCGCGGAGCAGGAGCCGTCACCGGTGAACAGTGAGCTGAGGAATGCTCGCTTCACGAACATGCCGGAGTTCCAGACGAACTCCGGCACCCGCTTGGCCGCACTGCGGTGTCCGGCCAACTCGGCGAGCGGACTCGACATCAAGGCACTCAGGTCCTGCACGTCGAGTTCGTGCAGGAGCGAGCCGGACGCGATGATCCGCGAGCTGAGGTACCGCCGTCCACCGACTACCACGTCGTACGCGTCGACGACCTGGTCGAAGTACGACTTGTCCAGGTTGTTGAACCCGGCGCGTCGCGCCGAGACAAACCCCTCGCTGACGAACGCGCCTGCCAGGATGGCTGCGGCGTAGTCCTCGGCAGGCGGGACGCTGCCCTCGTCAGCAGGCATGCGCTGCATGACGACGCGGTCGTCGGGCTGGATCTCCTCCAGCAGCTTCCACAACAGGGTCGGCACGCCGAGCACCGACACCAGGCACAGGACCGGGTGGTTGTGCGTGCCGGTCAGTTCGAAGCCCTCGCGCGTGGTGAGGCGCAGCGTCGGGTGCTCACCGGAGTGGAACAGCCGGTCCGCGCGGACCGGGTCGCCGTTGCGGTCGAGGACCTTCAGGTCGATCGGGTTGTCCGAGTTCGGCGCCGCGTCCGGGACGATGTCGCCGATGCGCACACTCGACCCGTCCTGCAGGCGCACACGGGTTTCTGCATCAATACAGTAACGCATGGCGGCGGCCGGGTCGTTGCCCGGGCTGCCGAAGTTGCCCTGGCCGTCGACCAGCGGGTAGCGCATGGACCACGGCTGGGCGAGGCGGACCAGGGTGTCGTAGATCGACGAGTCGCCGTGGGGGTGGTAGTTGCCCATGACGTCGCCGACGACTCGGGAGCACTTGACGTAGCTGCGGTCGGGACGCAGGCCCGTGTCGAACATCGAGTACAGCACGCGCCGGTGGACGGGCTTGAGGCCGTCGCGCACGTCCGGGAGGGCGCGGCTGACGATGACGCTCATCGCGTAGTCGATGTAGGAGTTCTGCATCTCCTGCTGGATGTCGACTGGCTCGATGCGATCACCAGGCGGCGGCAGGGTTTCGGTCACGACCGAGGGTCCTTTCCAAGCTTTGCGGCGGGGCGGTGTCGGGGGCGGCCGAGCGCCGCGGGGCTCAGACGTCGAGGAAGCGGACGTCCTTGGCGTTGCGGGTGATGAACGAGCGGCGGGCCTCGACGTCCTCACCCATCAGCACGCTGAACAGCTCGTCGGCCTGGGCGGCGTCGTCGAGGGTGACGCGGCGCAGGGTGCGGTTGGCCGGGTCCATGGTGGTCTCCCACAGCTCCTCGGCGTTCATCTCGCCGAGACCCTTGTACCGCTGGATGCCGTCGTCCTTGTTGACCTTCTTGCCCGCGGCGATGCCCGCTTCCATCAGGCCGTCGCGCTCGCGGTCGGAGTAGGCGTACTCGGGGTCGACGCGCTGCCACTTGATCTTGTACAGCGGCGGCTGCGCCAGGTACACGTGGCCGTGCTCGATGAGCCCGCGCATGAACCGGAACAGCAGCGTCAGCAGCAGCGTGCGGATGTGCTGGCCGTCGACGTCGGCGTCGGCCATCAGCACGATCTTGTGGTACCGCAGCTTGGCGACGTCGAAGTCCTCCTGGATCCCCGTGCCCAGCGCGGTGATCAGGCTCTGCACCTCGGTGTTCTTCAGCACCCGGTCCAGCCGGGCCTTCTCCACGTTGATGATCTTGCCGCGGATCGGCAGGATCGCCTGGTACAGCGAGTCCCGCCCTTCCTTCGCCGAGCCGCCCGCGGAGTCGCCCTCGACGATGTAGAGCTCGCACTCCTCGGGGTTGGTCGACCGGCAGTCCTTGAGCTTGCCGGGCAGGCCGCCGATGTCGAGCGCGCCCTTGCGCCGGACCAGCTCGCGGGCCTTGCGGGCGGCCATCCGGGCCTGCGCCGAGGACACCGCCTTGGTGACGATCGTCTTCGCGTCGGCCGGGTTGCGCTCGAACCAGTCCGCCAGCCACTCGTTGCAGGTCTGCTGCACGAACGTCTTGGCCTCGGTGTTGCCGAGCTTCTGCTTGGTCTGGCCCTCGAACTGCGGCTCGGCCAGCTTGATCGACACGATCGCGGCCAAGCCCTCGCGCACGTCGTCGCCGCTGAGGTTGGCGTCCTTCTCCTTGAGCAGCTTCTTCTCGCGCGCGTAGACGTTGACCACCCGGGTCAGCGCGGCGCGGAAGCCCTCCTCGTGGGTGCCGCCCTCGGGGGTGTTGATCGTGTTGGCGAAGGTGTACACCGACTCGCTGTAGCCGGTGTTCCACTGCATCGCGACCTCGACCTCGACACCGGTGCCCTTGGCCTCGAAGGCGATGACCTTCTTGTGGATGGCCTCGCGGCTGTGGTTGATGTGCTTGACGAAGTCCTCGAGCCCACCCGGGTAGTGGTAGGTGCGCTCCTTGACGCGGGCGGCCTGGCCGTCGACGTCGGCGGCGGCCTCGTCCTCGGAGACCCGCTCGTCGCGCAGCACGATGGTCAGGCCCTTGTTCAGGAAGGCCATCTCCTGCAGGCGCCGGGCCACGGTCTCGGCGTTGAACGTGGTGGTCTCGAAGATCGCCGGGTCCGGCCAGAAGCTGATGGAGGTGCCCAGCTCGCGGGTCTCCTCGCCGCGCTCGACCGGGGCGACCGGCTCGGAGTCGCGGTAGGTCTGCCGCCACACGTGGTTGTCGCGCTTGACCACGGCCTCCAGCCGGGTGGACAGCGCGTTGACCACGGAGATGCCGACACCGTGCAGACCACCGGAGACGGCGTAGCTGTCGCTGTCGAACTTGCCGCCCGCGTGCAGCACGGTCATCACGACCTCGAGCGCGGACCGCTTCTCCTCCGGGTGTTCCTCGACCGGGATGCCGCGGCCGTCGTCGTCCACGCGGACGCCGCCGTCGGCGAGCAGGGTGACGTCGACCTTGGTGGCGTGCCCCGCCATCGCCTCGTCGACGGAGTTGTCCACGATTTCCCAGATCAGGTGGTGCAGACCGCGCTCGCCGGTGGAGCCGATGTACATACCCGGGCGGAGCCGGACGGCCTCCAGGCCCTTCAGCACGCCGATGGAACCGGCGCCGTACGCCTTCTCCTGATTGTCTTCTGCCACGTGCCCGGTGTCTCCTCACGCGTCGGAACGACTGCGGCGGTGTGCGGTCCCGCGCGTCGGGGCAGACCCGCGCACACCACTCCCCTACATACTACTGGTGCGGTCGCGCAGAATCGTGCCAAGGACACCCCTGGCTTGCTCCCAGAGCCAATTTTGTGAACCGGCGCGAGTCCCACCGCCGGTCCCTCGATCTCGACCCGCGAGGTTCAGCCGTAGGTGTCCCGTGGTCCGCGGCCTGGGACGTGCCGCGGGCCGTAGCGCCAGCTGGGTGCGGCCGGGCCGAGCACCTTGAGCCTGCGGACGACGTCGCGCCCCACCCCAGCGGCGATCTTGACCAGCAGTTGGCGCTGGAGCAACCGCAACTGGGTCGCCCAAGCGGTGGAATCCGCCTGGACGGTGAGTTCGCCGTCCTTGATCGCCACCGGCTTGGCGTGCTCGGCGACGTCCGCGCCGACCAGTGTCGCCCAGCGGCTGAAGACCTGCCCGCCGGAGAGGTTGCGCTGCCAACCGCGGTCGACCGCGATTCGCGAGGCGAGCCTGCCGAACGGCTGCGGGTCGCGTTCGTCGGCGCCCGGGCCGGACCAGCGCCTGCGGGCCCGGGAGGTGCCGCCCGCGGTTCCACGTGGAACAACGCGCTTCTTGCGGGCGCCGGGGCCGGACTGGGCGGCCTGCCGGGCGGCGGCCAGGGCGGCTCTGGCAATATCTGAGCCCCGCGGCGAGGCCGAGTCGCCCGTGCCCGCGTCACCCTCCGTCACCCCTGTGGATAGATCGGCGGGTTTTCCACCCCCGGGTGTGGACTGATCTTGGCTTTCGCGCGCCCCGGTTCCCCCGGATGGCCGCACAGTGACGGTGTTATCCACACTATCCACAGGGTTATCCCCAGATGTGCGGTTCTTCCGGCGCGGGGCGGTCACGCGGGGTGGTGGCAGCAGTTCGCCGCCGAACAGGTCGTCAGACACGGCTGACCTCTCCGTCACCCACGGCGTAGCGGACACCGGCCAGCTCGTCGGGCACGTCCTCGGCGACCGCGGCGGTCACCAGCACCTGCTCGGCACCGACCGCCACATCGGCGAGCCGCTGCCGCCGCCTGCGGTCGAGTTCGGCGAACACGTCGTCCAGCACCAGGACCGGCTCACTCCCCTCGTCCTTGAGCAGCTCGTACGACGCCAGCCGCAGGGCCAGCGCGAACGACCACGACTCGCCGTGGCTGGCGTACCCCTTGGCGGGCGCTTCGCCGAGGACCAGGTCGAGCTCGTCGCGCTGCGGGCCGACCAGGCTCACCCCGCGTTCGAGCTCGGCGTCGCGGCGCAGCGCCATGCGGGCGAGCAGGGCGTCCGCGACGACCTCGACATCGGCACGTTCCCCGTCCGGCTTCCCGTATCCAAGGGGCAGTGTGTCCTCGATCTGCGAGCGGTACGCCACCCGCGCCGGGCGTGACTCGGGTGCCACCCCGGCATAAGCGGCGGCGACCCTGGGCGCCAGGTCGGCGACCAGGTCGAGGCGGGCCGCGAGCAGCTGGGCGCCGTGCGTGGCCAGGTGGTTGTCCCACACGTCGAGGGTGGCGACGGCGTCCGGGTCGGCGCGGCGCGCGCGGCGGTTGGTCGCGGCGCTCTTGAGCAGGGCGTTGCGCTGGCGCAGCACCCGGTCGTAGTCGGCGCGGACCCCGGCGTAGCGGGGTGCGCGCAACACCAGCAGGTCGTCCAGGAACCGGCGGCGCTCACCCGGGTCGCCGCGCACGAGCGCCAGGTCCTCCGGCGCGAACAACACCGTGCGCAGGATGCCCAGCACGTCGCGGGGCCGCGGGACCGGGCCGCGGTTGACCCGGGCGCGGTTGGCCTTGCCCGGCGTGATCTCCAGTTCGACGGTCAGCTCGCGGCCGTCGTTGACCACGGCCGTGCGGATGATCGCCCGCGCGCACCCGAGTCGGACCAGGGGCTGGTCCGCGGCGACCCGGTGCGAACCGAGGGTCGCCACGTACCCGATCGCCTCGACCAGGTTGGTCTTGCCCTGGCCGTTCGCGCCGACCAGCACCGCGGGCCCCGGCTCCAGCTCCAGGTCCGCGTGCGCCCAGGAGCGGAAGTCGGTGACCTGCAGGTGTCTTACGTGCACTAGCTCACGTCGCCGGTTCCCGAAGTGGGGCCCGCCTTGTGCACCGCGTGTCCACCGAACTGGTTGCGCAGCGCCGCGACGGCCTTCATCGCCGGCGAGTCGTCCTGGCGGGAGGCGAAGCGGGCGAACAGCGCGGCCGAGATGACCGGGGCGGGCACCGAGTGGTTGATCGCCTCCTCGACGGTCCACCGACCCTCGCCCGAGTCCTCCACGTAGCCGGTGATCTCGTCCAGCTTCGGGTCGTCCTCCAGCGCGCGGACCAGCAGGTCGAGCAGCCACGACCGGACGACGGTGCCACGGGTCCACGCCTTGAGCACGGCCGTCACGTCGGTGACCTCGTCGGCCGCGGCGAGCAGCTCGTAGCCCTCGGCGTAGGCCTGCATCAGGCCGTACTCGATGCCGTTGTGGACCATCTTCGCGTAGTGGCCCGCGCCGACCTTGCCCGCGTGCGCGAAGCCCTCCTCGCGCGGACCCTCCGGGCGCAGCGCGTCGAAGATCGGCAGGGCGCGCTCGACCAGTTCGGCGTCGCCGCCGACCATCAGGCCGTAGCCGTTGTCCTTGCCCCACACGCCGCCGGAGACGCCGCAGTCGAGGTAGCCGACGCCCTTGCCGGACAGCAGCTCGGCGTTGACCTTGTCGTCGGTGTAGCGGGAGTTGCCGCCGTCGATGACCAGGTCACCCTCGGACAGCAGGTCGCCGAGCTCGGCGACGGTCGCCCGGGTGGCCTCGCCCGCGGGCACCATGACCCACACCGTGCGCGGCGCTTCGAGCTTGGCGACCAGGTCGGCCAGCGACGAGCTGTCGCTGACGTCGGGGTTGCGGTCGTAGCCGACCACGTCGTGGCCCGCCGAGCGCAACCGCTCGCGCATGTTGAAGCCCATCTTGCCCAGGCCGACGAGTCCGAGCTGCACGGTTGTTGTCCCCTCCGTCGCGGTGGTCCGGTCAGCCGGGGAGGCGGACCGGCATGAGCAGGTAGAGGTAGCCGGGGATGACGCCGTCCTCGCCGACCGGCTTGATCAGCGCGGGGCGGTTGGGCGTGGTGAACGACAGCTCGGCGCGGTCGCAGTGCAGCGCGGCGAGGCCGTCCTGGAGGTAGCCGGGGTTGAACGCGATGGTCACCGGGTCGCCGGTGAACTCGACCGGCAGCTCTTCCTCGGCGCTGCCCTCGTCGTCGCCACCCGCCGAGAGGCGCAGCGTGCCGTCGGCGAACTCGAGCCGGACCTGGGTGCCGCGCTCGGCGACCAGGGACACGCGCTTGATCGCCTCGACCAGACCGGACACGCCGATGACGGCGTTGGAGGTCTGCTCCGACGGCAGCAGCTGGCGGTAGCGGGGGAACTCGGCGTCGAGCAGCCGGCTGGTCGTGCGCCTGCCGGAACCGGACAAGCCGAGCAGGCCGTCGGTGGGCGAGAGCGCGAGCTCGACCGTGCGGCCGGAGCTGCCGAGCGCCTTCGCCGCGTCGGCGAGGGTGCGGGCCGGGACCAGGACGGCGGCGTCCTCGACGTCGCCGGACGGCTTCCAGTCGAACTCGCGCATGGCGAGGCGGAAGCGGTCGGTCGCGACGAGCGTGAGCTTGTCGCCGTTGATCTCGACCCGGACGCCGGTGAGCATCGGGAGGGTGTCGTCCTTGCCCGCGGCGACGGCGACCTGGCTGACCGCCTGGCCGAAGACCTCACCGGCGAGCTCGCCCGCGTGCTGCGGCATCGCGGGCAGGGCCGGGTAGTCCTCGACGGGCATGGTCGGCAGGCTGAACTTCGCGCTGCCGCAGGTGATCGCGACGCGGGCGCCGTCGACGGAGATCTCCACCGGTTGGGCGGGCAGCGACTTGGTGATGTCGGCGAGGAGCCTGCCGGACACCAGGGTCCGGCCGCTGTCGGCGACTGTCGCGGGGACGTCGACGGTTGCCGAGACCTCGTAGTCGAACCCGGAGACGGTCAGGCGATCGGTGCCCTCTGTCGACCCCGCGTCCAGCAGCACCCCGCCGAGGACGGGAACCGGTGGGCGGGACGGGAGGCTGCGCGCGACCCAGGCGACGGCGTCGGCGAGGCCGTCGCGCTCGACGCGGATCTTCATGGGAGTCCTTTCCAGGCCCGACCCCCGTGCTGACACCGAGTCGTGCCAGGCCGGGCCGTCGAGCTGTCCACGCTGTAGGGCCCAACCGTAGAGCGTGATCCGGCTCCCCGTCATCCGGGGCGGGTCGGGGTCGGGGCGTCCCCTGGGGTGGCTGGGGCCGGCTGTCCCCAACTTTGGCCGTCCCCTGTTTCTGTTCTTTTTTCTTCTTCTGGAAGAACAAAGACAGCAGTAGTAATAGGGGCTGTGGGTTGTGTGGACAACGCCTGTTTTCGCTGGTGGGACCGTCTGCCCTGCTGTGGGTAACCGGGGGGTGGGTCCGGTGGACAGATCGGGCGATCCGTGGATGGTTTGTGCACAGGCTGGATCCGTCCACAGTTGGCCTGAGTTGTCCACAGCGCGATCCCCAGATGTGGGCCGACCAGCCCCCAGGGGTGTGTACGGCCACCCACAGGGTTGTGCACAGCTCGATTCGCCCGTTGCGGTGACGGAGACCACGCGATTTGCGGCGCGGCCAGGGATTTTTCCGGGTGTGGAGCGGCCGTCCACACCCCCGAAAAACCTCGCGCGGGGCGGTCGGCGGTGGGTGGGTACCGGCTGGGGACAGCCCCCGGTGGCGCGGGGGCGGCCGGGGACACCGGCGCCGCGCGGCGCGCGCGAACTTTTCTGGGGGTGTGGGGAGCTGTCCACCGCGCCAATAAACAGTGCGACCGGGGGTCGGCGCGAGGGGTGCGGGGGCGGGGCACCCTCGGGTCACCGGGCGGGTGCGGCGCGTCAGGAAGTCTGACAGCCTGCGGGAACGGGCGCGCACCGGCACCGGTCGGCGGCTGTCGGTGCCAGGATCGGGGTCCGCGACTTCGTCAGGTGCCCGCTGGGGCTTCGTGCGGATCCGGGACGGCCGGGTGGGACCTACCCTGCCGGACGGCCGGTCGCGGACTTTTCTGGCGTTGGGGACGGCTGTCCACCGCGCCAATAAGAAGGTGGGCGGGTGTGGATCCGGCGGGGGTTCACCCCGGGGTGGGCGCGCGCGAAAACGGCGGCCCCTGGGGGCCGCCGTCGGTTCGCTTGCGGGGTCAGGCTCGGGCGCGCTGCTTGATGCGGGAGGTGAGCTCCTGCACCTGGTCGTAGATGCGCCGCCGCTCGGCCATCTCCTTGCGGATCTTCTTGTCCGCGTGCATGACCGTGGTGTGGTCGCGGCCGCCGAAGGTCTGCCCGATCTTGGGCAGCGACAGGTCGGTCAGCTCGCGGCACAGGTACATGGAGATCTGCCGGGCCTGGGCAAGCGCTTTCGTCTTGCCGGGGCCGCACAGGTCGTCGATGCTGACGGCGAAGAACTCCGCGGTCACCGCCATGATCGTCGGGACGGTGATCTCCGGGGCGTGCGAGTCGCCGATCAGGTCCCGCAGCACGATCTCGGCCAGCGCCACGTCCACCGGCTGGCGGTTGAGCGAGGCGAACGCGGTGACCCGGATCAGCGCCCCCTCCAGCTCCCGGATGTTGGCCTCCACCCGGGTGGCGATGAACTCCAACACCTCCGCGGGCGCCGCCAACCGGTCCTGCGCGGCCTTCTTGCGCAGGATGGCGATGCGCGTCTCCAGCTCGGGCGGCTGGATGTCGGTGATCAGACCCCACTCGAACCGGGTGCGCAGCCGGTCCTCCAGCGTCTCCAGCCGCTTGGGCGGCCGGTCGGAGGAGACCACGATCTGCTTGTTCGCGTTGTGCAGGGTGTTGAAGGTGTGGAAGAACTCCTCCTGGGTGCCTTCCTTGCCCTCCAGGAACTGGATGTCGTCCACCAGCAGCACGTCGATGTCGCGGTAGCGGCGCTGGAACGCCACCTTGCGGTCGTCGCGCAGCGAGTTGATGAAGTCGTTGGTGAACTCCTCGGTCGACACGTACCGCACGCGCATGCCCGGGAAGAGGCGTTGCGCGTAGTGGCCGACCGCGTGCAGCAGGTGGGTCTTGCCCAGACCGGACTCGCCCCAGATGAACAGCGGGTTGTACGCCCGGGCAGGCGCCTCGGCCACCGCGACCGACGCGGCGTGGGCGAACCGGTTCGACGCGCCGATGACGAACGTGTCGAAGGTGTACTTCTCGTTGAGCCGGGTCTTCGAGGTCTGCGGCTGGGCGGGCGCGGTGAACGGCTGACCGCTCGCGGGCTGCTGGCCGTTGAAGGTCGGCCAGATCTCGTGCACCGTGGCCAGCGCGTCGCCCTCTTCGTCGACCTCGGTCTCGTCGTCCTCCACCCCGGGCTCCACGCCCAGGTGGGCCTGGTCGACCGCGGCGATGTCGGCGGCCGGGATGGTGATCGTGTCGCCGTCGAGACCGGCGACCGGCGGCTGCTCGGCGACGGGCCCCGGCGGGGCCTGCGGCAGCGGCGGCAGGTTCGGGATGGTCGGCAGCGGCGTCGAGGGGACCTGCGGGGCCGGGGGCGGCGGGGCCGTCGGCGCGGCGTCGACCTTGACCGCCAGTGACACCACGCGGCCCAGCCTGCGGGAGAGCGCGGCGGTGATCGGCTCGCGCAGCGCCCGCTCGATCGCCTCCTTGGCGAAGTCGCTCGGCGCGGACAGCAGAGCGGTGCCGTCCAGCAGGCCGATGGGGCGGGTCATCCGCATCCACGCGCGCTGGGACGGCGACAGGGTCCCGGCGGACAGCTCGCGCACGACCTGTTCCCAGACCACACCCAGGTTCAACTGGTGGTCCGACTGGTAGTCCGGCTTGTAGTCAGACAC